>NZ_JAHHUY010000039.1:0-24423 GCF_019144085.1 Clostridium tyrobutyricum | reverse complement strand
GGCCATTGGTGGACCTCCTGACCGGATTAATAAACTGTATTGGGTAATGGCGTGGTTGATGGGTTTAATAAAAATTTTTATATTAATTTTATTTGTTATATATTATCAATAAGTTGCTTTAAACTTTTATATCCTAAATCATGAATTACTGACATCATGTTTTCTGAATAGCATTGTTCATATTTTTCTCCTTCAACTGATAATATAAATGATTGTAGGCCTTTTACTTTAATTTTATTTATTTCATTTTCTTTGTGTTCTTTAAAATTTTTCTTTGAAATTTTAATTGCTAAATTATATAAATCATCTTTTCTTTTACGACCAACAGATAACTGTCTATAATTATCAAACATTTTAATTATATTAATTCCGGTTACTTTTACATGATTAGATTTATTTAGATTAATACTTCTTGTTTTTCTACAATTTAACTTTAATCCGAATTTTTTCAAATTTTCGCAAACTATTTTTTCTATTTTTTCTATTTTTAGAGGAGTATCTGATTTATATGAAATTGTTAAATCATCAGCATATCTTGTATACATAATATTTTTTAAATTTAACTTTTTTAAATTTCCATATAAAATATTATCAAAATCTTTTAAATAAATATTAGCAAGAAATGGTGACGGAATAAGACCTACAGCCAACCCTCTATTTGATATTGAACATGACTTAATAATATCACTACAACTAACCATACTAAGTTTTTTTCTATTGTTTAGGTTTATTTCATAATATAATTTCTTTATTAACCTATTATGGTTAATACTTTGAAAAAAGTCTTTTATATCAAACATAATAAAAATATCATTATACATATGAGTTTTAGCATTTTTAATAATAGATCTATTTTTTATATATGCTTTAGCAAATTTTGAAGGCAATACTCTTTTATATAAAAGTGAAGCAATTTTTACGTGAAATTTTCTAAGTTCAATATCAGAATCAGATTGATTATAGGTTATTATTTTTCTATAACCATGCTTTTTCGGAATAAAAAATATTTTACCTTTTATTTTTCTCATAAATACATACTTCCTCTATCTAATAAATCTTCTTTTGATATTATGTTATTGTACTTTTCATAGATATATTTAAATCCTCTTGAAGTATCTGTTCTCTTTGAAATTGATATTCCTTTTTCATTCCTTGGATCAATTTTAATCCACTCCATAGCATGAAGAATATATAAAATGAAAGAAATAGCTTTTCTAAAATTCAACCTAGCATTTATTGAATTTGATATTTCAAAAACGCAATCCAAACTTGAAATATCTTCTTTTCTATGTTTTTGAACTGTATTTAAAAATAATTTTTTTAACCATTTTTGACATATCGTTAATCCTTCGAAAAAATTATTAGCACTCCTAAAATCCTTTCTAAACTCAGGAATATTAAAAATTGCTATTGTATAATATCGTAAAATTTCTAAGTCTATAGAAATATGTATTTTTTTATTCGACTCAATACGATAGGAGTTTAAATTATTAATATTTTTACCATAACTAGATTCTATAATTTCAAGATTTTTATTATCAGGTTTATTATCAATAAATTTATCTATTTTAGCACTCAAATTTTTTCCTATTATGTTTTTATTAAAATAAGTTCTTATTTCTACATTAACCCGATTTTTGATATACTTTTCAGTAACTGGATAAAATATCTCTCGTTTAGCTATTAAGTCACTATAGCCCCATAATAAGAATCCTGAAAAATGATTTATTTCAGCATTTTCCTTATCTGGAATCAAAACAAATGTTTTTTTTGCAATACAATTGTTCGATGCAAATAGTGCTATTTCAGCTGCGGTTGAATGACTTTCATGTATTATAAATATTCCGTCAACAGCCATACAAGCTAAGGTTTCAACATCATTAAGGTTTTCTAAATTTATAAATTTATAACCTAACATTTTACCATTCTTATCTTTATTAATAACAAAATTTTCTTCTAATATTATACAGTGGTAACCCTTTCCTTCTAAATATTCTTTCAATACAACCCTCTTATCATCCTTAGGATTAACAAAATTATATTTAACTCCGCATAAAAAATACAGTGGAACTGGGTTTTTATATTTTGCTATATTTTTAAAATAATATTGCATAATTATTCATCACCTTTAAGAGGAATCCTACTAAAATTATTATTAGTAAATCATCGTAAAATTTCATATTTTTGTAGATAGAACCAGTTTGTTCTATCTTAATAAAATATGAAATTTTCACTCTCATATATATCGGCGGTAGTCCGATAATAATTTTACAATTTTGTATTTACAACTACCTTAACTTCTAAGGTTGGCTGAATGCCATACTAGGATTCCTCTATGTAATATTATAACACAAAATCTTATCACTTAAACTAGTATCAAAATACAATTTATTTCTACCTGTATTATTAATGATTTCCTTATATTCCTTTAAACTAGCTCCTTCTATAAATATTTTTTTATCTTTTAATATCTGATTCATAGTTGACTTATTTTTTGGTTGTGATCTTTTACTAAAAAGAACTAAAAATACTATATATTTAAGTATTGTACCTTTATCATGTTGATTTTCTACACTGTATCTATCTTTTTCTATTACAAGATTTAGTAAAGATATAAAATCATTAATTCCAATATAATAATCAAAATGAGTTAAGATTTTTTTATCATTTTGACCTAAATATTGAATTCCTTTAAATTTAAATTTTTTATCATTAATCTTAAAACTTACGTCTTGTCCAGTATCATTTATTAAATTGCACATACATAAGTAAATAGTATTGCTTTCTTCTTTAAATGTATCAAATATATAAATAAGCATTCGTACTATATCATATTCACTTAAGTAGTACCTAGTTTTTCTTTTCTTAAATTCTTGTTGAAATAATACACTAGTTCTTTTTCCCTTCTTTTTTAATTGTAATTTTGTTTTAAAAACAATACCTTCTACATCAGGTATTATTTCCTTATAGATAATAAAATTTTTATCTATTTTCCAGTCAGGATGTTTGTCCTTTATATCTAATACTGCTTGTTTATATACACTATCCATATAATTTAAGAAATGGCACATAGTTCTCCTCCAAATTACAATTTTTTATTAAATTGTTTATCCATAATTATTATACAATATCACACTCTTAATTTTAATAATTAGTTACAATTAACTCTTTAAACTTTCTTATATTGATTTTCCTCCCATTCTACTTATAGGTGACTTTAATATTAAACATCTTCCTTTCTTTTTAGAACCACGTTCGTTTAACAAGTAAAAAAATAGTGACCTAGTATGGCCACTATGATAAATTTAAAATTTATTTAATCTCTAAGTTAGTTGCATCACTTGACACATGCACATTGTTATTTATTACATCTGATATGTCTTTATTTTCATCAAAGGCAGGAGCTAATACTCCACTATCTTTAACCTGAAAATTTATCTTTCCACAAATGGCCTCCCTGAAATGATCCATTTCCTCTTGAGATATACCTGGAATCTTTTCAACTAAAATCTTGTTAAATTCGTCTGCCTTTTGTTTTCCTGCATCTGGAATAAATCTAAATTTTTGCTCTACAGTATAATATAAATCATGAGCAAGTTTATAATTCTCATTATACTTGTCTACTCCCATTTGGGCTATAAGAGCATCTCTCTTTTTCTTTAAATAATTAACTCCAACTGTTACTCCATAAGAAGCTAAAGCTCCCAAAACACTCAATACTCCACTTGCTATTATATTTGCTATTTCGTTACTTACCATAATATATTACCTCCATAAATTTTTATTTTTATAATTTAAAAGAGTCTTGAAATCAAGACTCCTAATTAACCACATATTCTTTTATGATCGCCATGACCATTATTGTCATTGGTATATGCATCTATAAAGCCCTTACCAATAGCAACATAATTTGCTCTATCAAGATGAATTATTAATCTTCCGTCAGCAGCTTTCTCAATATAGCCACCCGATATATTCATAATATTAGCTCCTGTTGGAATACTTTCATCATACTTTGGAGCTGATTTTACAGGAGTTACAGTAGTGTTGGTTGTTTTGGCCTGTACTGATGTATCTATCCCAGTAATACCCTTAACAATAGCAGTTGCAAGTTTCTCGGCATTGTATTTACTGCAATCTGATTTATTGTCGCAAAAGAATGGCTCTACCAATATTGCAGGCATACTGGTATACTTCAATACATATAATCCACCCTGCAGTTTTGCTCCTCTATTTGTAAGTCCCAGAAATGTAGAAATTTCAGCTGATACCCTGTCTGCATAAGTTTTTCCTGAATTGCTTGCATACTCAACTTCACATCCAGTGGCCTTGTCTGTTTGAAATGCATTGACATGCATGCAAAGATGCAATTGAGAGCCAATAGAATTAGCCTTATTTACCCTATAGGCAAGAGATTGTCCGAGTGTAAGTGCTGGACTTGCAGGCGGCGTACAATTATAGCAGGTATGACCTAGAGCCTGCAATTTCTTAATTACCAGTGCTCCATATTCTCTGCAGTCATGCTCCTCATTTCGATAGCCACTTGCTCCCCTATCCTGGCCAGTTCCGTGACCAAAATCGTAAGTCGTTTTCATATAATCATTTCCTTTCTAAATTTATATTTTGTCTTCCAAATCATCAATCCTATGATGTGCTGACTTAACACTCTCTTCAATCCTAGCAACTCTTTCTATCAAACTTGATATTTTTCTGTTTTGATCTTTGATATCAAGTTTGATATCATCAACTCCCCTGCTTATATAATCCAGCTGCATTTTAAGTTGAGTATCACCTTTTGCATCTTCTCTCACCTCCTGTTTAGAATTTCTTTCAGTATCATTTTTAAAACTCTTGTATCCTACAAAAGTCCCTACCATAGTACATAAAAGTCCTACAGCAGTGGTTATTGCTGCTATGTTAATATCATTCATATAGCACCTCCAATTAAGTATTTTTGAACAAAATAAAAGAACCTGGATAATCCAAGTTCTACTGAGTAAGATATTTTTTATATTCTTGTTTTACGGATTCATTATCCGTTTGTGCATATATTTGTGTAGTTGCAGGGCTTTCATGTCCCAGCAGATGTTGAATAGATGTTAGGCTCATACCTGATTTTAATGCTAGAGTATAGTTTCTTTTACTATATCCAGAACATCTGCAGCCTTTCTCAAATCCCTCATGTCTCCCTTTACGCCAGTAAGTGGATTGTGAATCATCATTACTCCAACTGGAGACATGAGTATTTCATCTCCTGCCATGGCTATAACACTTGCTGCACTCATAGCCTTTCCGTCAATTTTCATAGTAATTTTCCCATTATGATTTTTTAAAGCATTGTAAATACCTGCTGCGGCAAATACATCTCCTCCATAACTGTCAATCCATACAGTTATGTCCTTATCCTTATAATTATTTAACTCTTCTCTAAATGCATTAGGTGAAGCAGACTCCTCTTCAAGCCACTCATATATCCATGCATCATTATCTGGAACTATATCACCTGATATTCTAAGCTCTATGTTTTCAGATGACTCCTCTGAAGCATCATTTTTTATAAAATTCCAAAACTTTTTATTCATTTTTATTATCACCTCCACTATATTGTTTGCCTACCATGGTGGCAGGAATATAGTTTCCATTTACCATTATTATATCTCCCCCTTCTGCCTTTGGAAGATTCAATATTTCTCTAGCCTCATCAATCTTATAGATACCATTGTTGACTCCTGATGCCAGTGTCTCCATCTGTGTCTTGCTGTCAGTCCTCAATATAACTTTTTCATTGAATTTAAAAAAGAAACCCTCATCGGTTTCCCATTTTTCAAGAAGTTTATAAGTTATCTCTTCCTCATATTGTTTTAATGTAAACAGCTCCGTATCAACATAAAAACTCAACTGCTGCATTTCCGAGTTTGTATAACTTGATTTCTCATAATTATTAATTTGATTGGGCTTTATACCAAAAGCACCTGCAATCTGCAAAGCACTGAATTTTTTGAGTTCAAAAAATTGACTGTCTGTAAGTTTTATATTAAGTGGCGTGAGTTTCATTCCCAGAGGTACAGGAATAATCTTTCCGCTATTTTCAGAACCATTTGCAAAAGCTTCAAACCCTGCAATTAATTTTTTCTTTGCAGGTTCTTTTAAATCTCCTGTATATTCAAGTACCGCTTTAGCTGTAAGTCCGCTTTTATAAAGATTGTTCATGAAATTTTGGCTTTCAAGTCCACCTTCTAAAGTAGTTTTTAGAATATCTCTAACCGGTGCACCCATTATTCCATCAAAACTATAGGATGTTTTAAAATGCATTACATCATTATTTCTGAATGTATATGTCTGACCTGAATATTTATCTGTATAAAAATAATATATCTGACCTTTATCTCCAAAATATCCTTCATCATCAAGTATTACACGTACACTTTCAGAAGGCATGATCCACATATCCTGTATTTCATAATCACCACCATATTTATAGAGAGTCAGTTTTCTTCTGATCCACACAAAAGCATTTCCATAGTGATTTCTGTTTTGTTCAACAGTAGACCAGAATATTGAAGGAGTCATAAATGGATTTGGTCTCAATTTTAAAAGTTTATGAGCAGTATTTGACTCAGCTTTTTTTATACCATCATTGGTATCCTGATAAAATTTTAATGGCATTTTTCCTAAGGTTTCAGATAGCATTTTCAAACAAGTAAAATAAGTTACCTCACTAACCAATCTCTTTGGTGTCTTACTTATTCCCAGCCATTCAAGCAAATCTTCACTTTGCATATTAGCTGTGGGAGTTGGAGTTATTACATTCTTTATAGTTTTTATTGCTTTACTGAATACATTCAATCTTTCACCTCCTTGTCCCAACCCATCATCCTCAGGTATTCTTCTGTATCAGGTTCAAAATCATTCAATTCACTGATATACATTTCATGTGAGAAAATAGCTGAAGCGACAGGATCTATTCTCTTAAACTTGCTTTTTTTCTTTAATTTTATCTCTCCAAAACTATTTGTATCCTTCTCACAGTTGTCCAATGACCATGTAAAAAGTTTATTTCCATCATGTACTATATGTCCAACTTTTATCAAGTCTCTAAAACTTACTGTAGCATTGTCCAATTTAGCACAGGATTGTGGAACTTTAACACATTCCCAACCTCTATTTTCCATTTCAGCTACAAAGAAATTAGCATAATGCTGATCATATCCCAATTTGCCTCGTTTAAGATCATACTTCTCAACTATATTTTCTATATAGTTTACCATCTCCATATAATCTATAATCAATCCATCGTTGGCAGTAGTTTTAGTAAGCCATCCTTTACTAATCCAAAGATCATAAGGTACATTATCTGTCTTTGATTTTTCTTCAACAACCGCTGCAGGAATATATGAATGGCTGAATACAGCATATTTGATTATATCTTTATTCTGTTTCTTATCAATCTCAGTAAAATCAAACTCAAATGAATTGGATGTCAAATCACCTGTTTTTGATAAGTCAGCACCTATATTTACCTTCTGTCCTCTGAAGTCTTCAAAAGATATTTCCCTCTGATTCTTTTTCCAGTATTCAATATCAATATACTTGTCTTCACCTGCAGCAACATATATATTACAGTTCTTTGTAAGAAAATCCGTCTTCTTGCTTTCATCACTAGAACTTTTAGCAAGTACCATAAGTTCCTTTATACTTTCAATACCTACTTTATAAGTTGCTGCAACAGGATTGGCTTTTATCCATACAGTTTCATCATATGGATCATCTTCTTTTTCAAGTTCATTTATCATTACAAAATATCTGTCATTGTCAATAGTACCATCAAGAATGGAGCAACAGTCCTTGTATTCATAATAACAAGGTGTTTCTTCATAATCTACTCCTGCAGTTGTTATAATGACCAGCAATGGTTCCTGCCTTGAAATCATACCTGACTTCATAACATCATACATGGCTGAATTGGGATGGGCATGATACTCGTCAATAATTGCCATCTGAGGATTTTTACCATCACCAGTTTTTCCAGCTTTTTGAGAAAGATGTTTTATAAAGCTGTGGCTTTTTTTATGCCTTATTTCCTTCTGCACTATCTTAAATCTTTTTTTAAGTGGCTTGCTGAGCATAAGGTCCACTTCATCAAATACCAATCTAGCCTGATCTCTCTCAACACCAAGAGTATAAATTTCCGCTGCATTATGACCTTTAGCTCCACATTCATAGGCAGCCATTCCAGCTTCCATCTGTGACTTTGCATTTTTCCTTCCAACTTGAATAAAAGCAAATCTAAACCTTCTGTAATCTGTATCCTTGCACTTCCATGCTTCTATATTGCATACAACAAATTTCTGCCAGCTATTTAGAACTATAGGTTTACCTTCAAGTGGTCCTTTACTGTGCTTGCAATAGGAGAACCATTTGACAATTCTCTCCGCCTCTACTTCATCCCAGTAATAATTCCAAGTATCCGTCTCCATTTTCTTGAGATCGTTCAAGAATCTTTGACAGGCTTGTTTATGTCTTTTACATGCAAGTATACTTCCAGAAATAATTTTATTGCTATAGTCGATAAGTTCTTCAAGAACTGTATTATATTCAGACATCTCCAAAATCACTCTCAAATTCCTGTTCATCTTCATCAAGTTCAGGAGTATTGGCCTGAACTATTTTCAATCGTGATGCAGGAGACAGTCCAAAATCACTGGAATACTTTTTAAAAACATCAGCATATCTTATTTGAGTTTTTACAAGAGGATTTTCAACATCACTAACTCCAAGTTTACTTACCTGTTCTATTCTTAATTGTTCAGTGTGAAGTGCTATGGTGCATCTGATGTATTTATCCATGGCATCAGCACAAATGGCAAGTCCATATACATCAACGTTAACAAGAATATCAATTTCTTTAAGATTCTTGACAATGTCCTTGAAAATCTTTTTACCCATTTTGCTCATCCAGGTCGGAGGTCTTATTTTATTGCTTTGCAATTTTTCAAGTACTTTTTCCTGCTCCTGTCTTTTTTCAATTTCATCTTTTGTCAAATGACTTCTGTTTCCATTTTCTAGGATAGATTTTACAGACATATTTTTTCTTCCTGGCATTTTTATACACCTCCAAATTCCATCTAAAAACTTTCAAAAACCGAGAAAAACTCACAGAGTAGAGGCCACGCGACCTTTTGGGGCTCATATTAAACTTTTTTGTACCCCCCTGCCCTAATATAATCCAGCTTTTGTAAATAATCTCTGCAGGATGAATATTGCTACAACTTATCCTGCATTTGTAAGATGGCAAATCTTCCAAGTATCATGGTAACCTGGTCTTCACTGGGTTGTTTCCCCTGCTCTTCCTGCTGTATGATATCCAACATATCTTGTGATACATCTCTCATATCAGTAAAGAACTTCTTTGCTTTAACTATATCCCTGTCCATTTACTTTATCCCTCCAATCTTATTCCACTTCCAAATAAGATTCACAAGTAATCTTTGTGTACCTTCTTTATCATTCTTATACATATCATGAATCATATTGTGTGATCTATTACTTAATGGAATTATATTATATATATCCAATCTCTTATTCCAATCATCCTTGATTGGAACTATATGATGATATGCATCTGCCAAAATTATACTTTCATCAATATAATATGACCAAAGACAAAGGCCTTTATATTTTACTGAAATAAACTCTCTTAACTTTTTCCACTGTCTTGAATTATAAAAGGATTGTTCCTTTTTATCCCTTCTATATTTTTTATAGTGCTTATATTTTTCTTTACGATTTGTTTCAAATGCCATTTTGTGTTCTTCACAATACTTCTCATTACCTGGAATAATTCTGTGACAATCTCCAAAAGCACAAACATTCTTAGGAATTTTACCACCTTCGTTCGTATTTTGAATTTGACTTAATATACATTGTGTAAAACTTATTTAAACCTATCTTATATACGCTCTATGGCTTATATTCAGTAGCCTTATAAGCACTAAACCAAATCATGTATTTCAATGAGTTTTACATATACTCATTATGACAAATTAGAGTACTACTTAAATTCCAAAGTTCATACTATCTAGTGCTTTATCTATAGCATGCTGTTCTACTCCAATATATCTAAGAGTTACAAATTGACTGCTGTGATTGAATATCTTCTGTAATAAAGCTATATCTTTTGTCTTTTTATAATATAAATATCCAAATGTTTTTCTAAGAGAGTGACATCCTAGATCTTCTATGCCAAGCATACCTCCAATTTCTGTTATGATCTGATATGCTCTTTGTCTTGTTATTGGTTTATTCATATGTTCCCTAGATTTAATCAAATAGTCATAGGATTCTTTGCCAACACAGTATTTCTTCAAGCACTCTCTAACTTCCTGATTCAACTTTATACGCTTGAATTTATTTGTCTTGCCTTCACGTAAGATCAAGTACTTTTTGATGTTATTGTTCTTATCTCTTATATCACCAACTTTAAGTTTTAATATATCGGAGATTCTAAGCCCTGTATGAAATCCCAGTTCCAGCATTACATAGTCTCTTTCGTTGTTTTGTTTGGCATATTTCAAAATATCTTGAACTTTATTTATATTTTTTATTGGCTCAACTACATTCATATCACCACCTCACTATGAAATTATTTTATTTTATCTGTCTAATAGCACCTCTAACTCTTTTAAATGTATCATGCTGCATAAGTTTCTGATAATCATAAAAGGAGAGGTGCTCACCTCTCCTGGATTTATTCTTATTTGATTCTTTTATTTTATCCTTCAATATCTCTTTCACTTTCACACCTCTCCACCTTCTTTCATGCATAAAAATAAGCATCCTGAATGATGGATGCTTATTCTATAACTAATTGTTGGGGAACAACAATTTCTGTTAAGTGGCAGTTGCACTTGAGTTTAGTGTGCCCTGCAACTACAGGCACCAGTCTGGTAATTACCATTACTTTTCTTCATTTATGTAAAAGCATTATTTCCATTTTCTCTAAGGTATTTCCTTAGGACACTTATTATGATATAGGTTTTATGTTACAAATTGACGTCATATTTATTAACTATCTATTTAATTTTTTAAGATCTTATAAACAATATAAATAGGACACCTGAATAATTAGATGCCCTGCACAAGATATAGTATTAATTTATTTACGGCTTCCCGCATTGGTAGCTCCATTTAACCCTGGAGCCATAGGCTTATCAAAAAAGGAGAATTTAACAGTTATCATCAGTTGTAATCCCTGATGCATTATCACAATATCATTATATTACATTTTGGCAATATTTTAATTCCTATGTAATTCCAATTTAATTCCTAAATAATTCCTGATAAATCACTATTTACGTTTAATTAAAAAATTACCAATGACACCTATAATTATAATTAAAATAACAATGGCAATAGGAATTCCAATAACATTCTTTATATTTAAATTCATTTTATCACTCCTATCCTTCCAGTATTTATCATGTTGTAAAAATTATAACATACATTAATTAACTGTACTAACCCAAGGTTCCCAATTAGCAATATTCTCAATCAGTCTGTGCCTTCTCTTAGTAACTGCACCCTGTGTCATATTAAATTTCATACCTATCTGCCAGTCTGCTTTCCTATATTTATATTTTTCCTTCAAAAAATCCTTATCTTCAATTCTTAAATCTTTTATATTAACTTCAATTACAGAATTACTGGATTCCATGTTTCGTAACCGTTCTTCTATGTCAGCAATCTGTTCTATCTTCCATGACTGTTCCCTCAGCAACTTATCCGTTATACGCAGTAAAGTCCTCTCGGCATAGCTTTCACCTGTATGACTTGTCTGAACTCTTTCTTCATATACCATTGATCTAGATTCTTCGGGGAGGTTTACTTTAACATTCCTGAGCTTGTACCCTATTTCATCTATCTGTTTTTTCAGGATATTTAATTTCATATTAAGTGCTCTCATTCTCTTATCTCTATTAAAATAATCTCTGAGCTTACTCTCCATATTAGCCATTTGAATTTTATCCATTATTTTAACTCCTCCCCTGAATCTTATTTATATTTCTACAAAAAACTCTCCTGTATATTAATCTTCTTAATTTTCTTGTCTGCTTTATTTTCAATTTTACTTATTTTCTCTTCAAGTAATTTTCTATGTTTCTCCGAAGTACTGTATTTCAAAGAAAGCTTTAATCTTTCCATCTCAGTTAATTCTTCCATAATTTCACTCCTGTCATGTATAATAATCCCAATTATGTAAATACTATAAATGTTTCCCCATATTTTTTTCTATGCATTACCAGGATTTTTCCTCCTGGTCTTTTTTTATTTTATATGCTACATAAAATTTCCAGTATAATATATCTAATTTCTGTACATCCTATTTCACATAAGGTTATTAATATATTGAATCTATTAATATTCAATGTTTACTCAAACTTAAATATTATGCTGAAGTATATTGATAGTTACCTTTATACTGGTGATGATCAATCTCCGGTGTTTTAATAATCATAGTTCCCCTATAACCATTGCTATGCCAGGATTTCACCCCTGGCTTTTTTATTTGCAAATATAAAAACACCGTAAAATTCTTTTGAATAATACGGTGTATAGAAGTTACTCTAATCATTAAGCATAAATAATTCATCTACTGTAGTATTTAATAATCTAGCCAATTTCATTGCTAATTCTAGCGTTGGATTATACTTATTATTTTCAATGGCATTTATTGTTTGTCTTGTTACATTCAAAGCGTTGGCTACATCTTCCTGTCTGAGTCCAAATTGTTTTCTTAAAATTCTTATATTATTTTTCATCTCTTCCAAGCTTCCATTTCAAAAAAAATTGTACTGAAATCAAAACAAAGTTCTGTGTTATTAATAAGAAACCTGCTAGCCCCATGTTTCCTGTATGAATAAAATTATATATAAGCCAAACTGCTAAAAATACTATCGTATAAGTCCATGCACATTTTATTGCTTTTAAACTAATACTCATTTCCATTTCATCCATCTTTCTCATAGCAATCATTCTCCTATAATTATTTATAAAGTACAAATGTAAAAATCTTTTTACATTTATATTTTAACAACTGTTATGGATAAATGTCAATAACTTTTTACATTTATCATACACCGTACTATTCAATTTTCAAAGAACTATTTACTTCACAATAATTTGATTTTGGTTATTAATTAGCTGTTCAACAACACACTTTCATCTGACTTCCCCTGCTCAACTTTATCTGAGATACTGAATTTCTTTCCATCTTCAACTCCTTGTTGCATAATATCTGAATTACCTTCAAATTTCTGATTTAAGTTAATATATCCCTTAAATTTAATATTTTCATATCGTTCTATAACCTCTGAATCCTTTTGTAAAACAAGTCCCCATTCTTGGTTATCTCTCTTTTGTTCTTCAAATTTATCATTTAAGCCTGATATAAAACCAAGTGCATAATCGCTAACGATTCCTTTTGTACTATATCCATCTTTTCTATATCGATACCTAATTCTATTTGTCTCGCTTAAAATACAATCAATAGCATATTCCAAAACTATATTACATACTGTTATATCTTCTTCTCTGCCTAAAAAAGTTATTATATGTGTCTTATTGGTATTATAATAGCAATAACATCCAAAATTATCTGCTATCAAAGAACCTAATAGCCCCTTCCATTTTGCAGATTTAAAACTTATCTTGGTCTTTTTATTTAATACTTTGGTATTATAAATTTTATAATTTTCTACTTCTTTCATAGATATTTTATATTTCACTACTATTTCTTGAACTTTAAGCATTGCCAATTTAGCTTCATTTTCATTGCTACTTTCACTTAAAGCCAATAGCTTTTTTACTTTTTCAATTACTCTTGTGTCCATTTTTCCACCTCTCAAATCTTCAGTATACACTAATCCCTTTTCTTTATCTTCTCCATAATCCTGCAGGCAGCCAACAAATCAGGCTCATTGGCACATTTATATCCTGTAACACTCTTAACTGTCATTGCATAATCCAAAATAGTGTCAAACAACTCTATTATGTCATTAGGAATACTTGGCTCTTTCATATGAGTTGCTGTCTCCTTTAGATTTATATTCAATATCCTAAAAGTTTTCTTTCTAGAGACTTAAAATCATAATCACGCTGCTTGAAATTGTTAAAAGTGCTGTTGGAATTACATTGCTCTGAATTATTGGCTGTTTTATTTCTGTAATTGCCTTCCATGACCTTGATAAAATTCTGGCTTTTAATAATCCAATCAAAGCTACATGCACTCCACTTTCCATCTCTTCCAGACAAGAAATCACTTGTCTCAGCCATTTTAAACACTTTCAAGAATGTATCAAGGCTTGAATACTCCTGCCACCTTGCCTTTATAACAGACTTCCTCTGCTTGGATATTTTCTGCACTTTTGGCATTGATGGACACAAAGAGTTAAAAGCATGTACTATTTTCTCATAGGGAACTGAGTCTCTTTGAGGTTTATCTTCCTGAATTTCTTCCTGCTCCTTTGGACTATATATATTATTTATATTTTTATTATCATTTTCTTTTTTGTTTTCATTTTCTTTTTGTCCACGTATCGTTGACGAGCCACAAGACGAATCGTCAGACCTATCGTCTAACGTATCGTCTGATTCAGGTACTATTTCTTCACTGATTTCAGAATAATATTTGCTTAATTCCTGCATGAATAAAAGTTTCATGTTGGGATTTTTAATATTTCCAGCTATATATGCCAACAAACTCTTGTCTTCTACAGCTTTAAACTCTTTTTTAATGCAATCTACAACAGGTTTGCCACCTTTATTTAAATTAAATTTACCCCAGTTTTTTATAGCAAGTTCCCTTGTTTGGGTGTTATATTTTATTACCTTATGATGCTCTTCAAATCTAGCTATAAGTGCATTAACAGACTCAATGGAATATCCAAGTTCAAATGATATTAATTTTTTTGTTATTTTATATATACCTATCTGTGTTGTATGAGGATTAGTCAAAAGGTATATGAAAAACAACCTATCTTCCGGTGTAAAACTTTCAACTACATCTGGATCTTCCCAGAAACTTGTGTAAACATATCTAAATTGAGCCATACTATATTCTCCTTTTGTGTATTTTTATTTTAAACAGATTGCAGTACTTTCAAAACATGCCTTCTACCTATGGCGGTACGTGCATATCCATTGTTTTTCTTGAATTCTATATTGAGTATGTCATTATCCATACCGTATTCACGTGTTATTCTGCCTTCTATAGTTTGTTCACCATTCAAAGCCTGTACCAAATCCCCTACTTTTACTTCTGTTTTAGAAGTGATTTCAGAATGAATTTTAGACTTTGAATAATCTTTCACAACTTCACCTTCTATACAGTTTATATGCTTTATATTGTTAAATTCCAAAACCCAACCGTTAGAAATAATATCTATAATTTTGCCCGAATACTCTATAAGAATATTCAGGTCACCTTTTCTATGAATTACTCTTTCAATCTTTTTACAATCATTCTCCTCTAAAAACTCATCAAAATGTTGTTTTTGAATTTCAGTCAATGGAGGCTCTTTAAATTTCTCCGAATAATATACAACTTTATCCCAGGGCAGTATTGATGCCCTATTGTTAAAATGAAACTCCTCCCTGCCATTTTCACCTATCCAGTAGGCAATAAACCCATCTGCATTTACAACTTCTATTTCAAGGCTTTTTCCGCATTTGGCAGCTCTTGAAACTTCATAATCTGATATAAATCTCTTCAAAGTTTTTTCCTGCATAGGGGTTATATCCTTTGAATCAGTGTGAGGTACAGGTTTATTATGTATAAACTCTGCAGTCTGAAGTTTCATGGTTTCATATCCAATATCAAAAACACTCATTTGCCCAGGCAATAAATTAGATTTTGAGCTGTCAACAGATTTTTTCTTCCACCTGCTCATTTACGGATCACATCCTGAGTGTCTCCTGACTGGCGTATATTAAAATTCTTACCGCAGGCTACAATAAACTTACCTTGATTAAAAAAGGTTTCCTTGTTTTTAGTGGTTATAATTGTAAATATTTTTTTCACTTTGAATACACGCTCCTTTATGATATAATGGAGCTAAGATACTTTGCCGAGTATCTTAGCAAATAAACTTGTTTTTACCCTTTGTTAAGGGTTCTTTTTTTATCTTGATATTAAAGAATAATGCCTTGCAATACACTTTGCATTATGTTCCTGTATAAGTTTTTCCATATCTGCAAATCTGTTAAATGATATCTTCAGGCACTCAATATTGTGTTCAAGGTCAAGCCATTCCTGAAGCCCTTTTATAAACCAACGCCAGTCACTATCAGCAAAATCAGACCTGATCTTTTTATTTCTTATTAACCTCAACATATCTGGAAGTACGTCCATTGCCTCAACAGCCTCTTCCTGTAAACTCAAAAGTACACTTTCAATACTCAAATTTACATTATCAAGAACTGAATAACTATAAGCTTTTCCAATTCCACAACATTCCTTGCAATAAATCTGTGTTAAAAAAGGTTGCTTGTACAATCTTGACATGGCAAGTGCTATATCAGGTGAAGGTGTTGTATCTCCTGATTCATAGTTGATTAAAGTCCTTGATGATATATTTAATCTAAACGCTGCCTCTTCAATACTTAAATTACACTTTTTTCTTGCCCTCTTATACATCCTTCTAGTCCTCCTCTATGAACCATTCACCATACAAAATTTCTTCAATTGAAACAGGTTCATCAAACTTATTTTTCAAAGCAGTAAACTCACTATCATGACAAGGAATATATTCATATTTGTTGTTGGCATATGAACAATAGATTGTCTTACCCATACTGAATGCTTTAAAGGCTTCCAGTTTATCTACTGGCTCATTTACCAATCTGAATTTACTTCTCAAATTAAAATTTGATAATATAGGTTCACCTTCTTCATTTACAACTCTTCCCTCTGCATCCAAAGCAATTACGGCTCCTTCATTCGTCTTATAAGATTCTTCTGCAACAAACTTGAATTTCAAATTGTTATTTCTTCCAAACTTATCTATTAATTCTCCCAAGCTGTATTCTTTCAATTTTTAATCCTCCTTGAAAATTATTTATTTTTGGTACTATTTTTAAATATTCATCATAGAATATATTGAGCAAGTATTTATCTCTTTTCAGAAAAATATTTTTTATAAAAGGCCTTTCAGCCTTGTAGACTACTTTACTTCTTTAAGTTTATTTTCATTCTCTGCCTGCTTCTGAGCCTGTTCACGCATAACTTTTTCATAGAAGAAATCAAATATTTTCTTTTGGGTTATAGGTAAGCACTCCGGGTTCATGATAACTACTTTTATGTCCTCATATCTAATCCTCTCTCTTTTGGCCATAAAAATTCCTCCTAAAATTACTAATATTATAGTATTCAAATAGATGGTGCCTGGTTACTTAAATTACATTTTTTCCTAAAGGTTTTTACATATCCTTGTAGAATTATCACTATCAAGAAAGGTGGTGATAATCTATGAAATGTCCTAATTGTGGTTTTGAGGACCATCTTGACGAAGAAGTTAAATTCTGTCAAGAATGTGGAATATATTTAATAAACAATTGTTCAAATGATCAATGCGAAACAAACAATAACGATGAAAAATTTTCTTTACCTAATAATGCAAAATTTTGTCCTTATTGTGGCTCTATTTCAACCTTTAATGAAGAAGGCTATTTTAATAAAGAATAATTAATTTTATTACCACATTGCATACAAAATCTAGGTTTAGCTTGTATATTATGTGATAAAATATTCTTTACATTACAATGATTACATTTACCTATTAGCTGTACTTGAACTTTTCCTTCAGGTGTAGCTTTTCTTTGTTCTAAATTCTCATTATCCATTTATCTTTTTCCCCTTTCATAAAAACTCTGCAACTCAATTCACATATTCCATATCATTCCTGAAACTCATATCATGGTGATATAGAACTATGGGTTTTATAATAGAATTAGCTTAAATTTTATAGTGAAATATAGCTATCCTTATTGGACATTTTGTCTAAATTATTATTAAAAAAAAGAAATTCTATATCTTCTTCTAGTAAATTTGCCATTTGTTTTGCTAGAATCATTGTTGGATTTCTTAATCCACTTTCTATTTTATAATAATAAGACTTTGATATATTCAACACTTGTGATATATCTTCTACAGACAATTTTTTATTTAACCTGCACTTTCTTAAATTTTTTCTCATTAACTCATCTCCTTTTAGACATTTTGTCCATCAATTTAATTTTATTTTACTAGACAATATGTCTAATGTCAATAATTATTTTCCCGTTTTGGAAAAATTGTTATTCAATTGGACACATTGTGTTAATATAATTTCAAGAGGTGTTAATAATGGAATTTGGTGACATATTAAAACAATTAAGAGAAGAAAATGGGCTTTCAAGGGAAGATCTTGCAAATGCTTTAAGTATAACTTATTCAGCACTATCTAAATACGAAACAAATGTTAGATTTCCCGATAAAGAAACATTAAAAAATATTGCCACCTATTTTAAAGTTTCTTTAGATTACCTACTAGGAAGAACTAATATACGTACCTCTGCTGATAAAATATCTGAATCAGTAAATGATGATCCTGAGTTAACTGAATTTTGGGATACCCTAAAAGACAGAGAGGATTTGAAATTGCTTTTCAAGCAGACTAAGGAAATGACTCCGGGTGATATAAAGAAGATTATTAGAATTATAAAGGCTATAGAAGATGAAGAAGATAGAAATGATGGGTAAATATCTTGAGGGGGATTTAAAAGCACATGAAAAATAGTACTTATGGCTGTTACAGGTATTTTTTAGTACCATTTGATCAAATATCTATGTCTCAAATGTTGGTACATGATAGAAAAGCTCTTTTTGAATCTATTATTAATAATAATGATACTCAAATTGAAGATACTAATGATAACATAAAATATAAGTTATATATTATTGAAAATATTGGTAATTTATACTTTTTTAAATTTAGTAAACAAACTTACACAACAACTTATAAAGATACTGGAAATGATATAAAAGAAAATATAATTAAAAATAATCCATTTGTACATATCATAATAAATACAGAGCTTCAAATTATACTTATACAGAAAAAAACAACTGTATTTAAAAACTATTCTCTTACAATAAATGCCTTTAAAAAATATATAAATCTTTTTTTACTTTCGCACGGATATGAGATTACAGTTGATCAATTAAGTGATCCTAAGCATTTTTGGCAAATTATAGATACAGCAGAAAATGTATATCAAGTAGACTTAAATTTAAAATCACCCAATATGTTTGAAGGAATAACTAATGCTGAAGAATTTGCAAAAACTTTAAAAGAAGTATCTAATTCTACTGAAAATAATATAAATCTTAAAAATGATCAAGGCAACCTTAGATTAAAGAAACATTTTTTTAAATCATTTATAGAATATATAGCATGTGGTGGTGGAAAGTGGTCTGCAAAAGCTAAGTTTTTTGGAAAAAAAGCTAAAACATATACAAGTTCTAATAATTTGAACCAAGTTGAACTCCCCTCTGAATTAAATGACAATACTATTAAAGAAAATACTAATAAAATAGAAAAAATATTATCAGATATAAATAAAAAGCCAGGTGATACCATAAGTAATGATAAAAAAGATAAAAGAAATGATGATACCAAAAAATCCTAAAATATACAAATTATGTTTTACTGTCTTTTTATGTTTATTGATACCATTTATAATTGTAAGGTATAATATTAATTTAAATGATGTAAAAGTATTAGGAGACGATTTTTTAATAACTTTAATAACAGGTTTATTATCTTTAAGTGTAGCCACCATAGCATTATTATATCCAACTATTAATTCTATTAAACAATCATTTAAAGAATTTCCAAAACAAAAAGAAGCTCTTTTAAATAAATTACTTAATAACTGCATAAAAGAGATTAAAGATGATACATTTTTAATATTCAAATTTTTAGTTTTTGTTATTTTAATTTCTATATTTTATTCAATGGATATTCCTAATATAACATGGAATATAAAAATTATAAGTAAAAGTCAAATATATTGGTATTCTAAATTATCTAGTTTAAATTTATGTGTACTTGCTATATATGATGTAATAAAAACTATATTTATTATATTAACAGCTGAATATACTAAATATTAATTTTATATTTTAATACCACAGTTTAAATAATATATGGTATAATTTCATATAATAGCCATGACTAGAAAATAAATTTGAAAGGATATGATTTAATGAACAATGAGGAAAAAATATTAAACCTACTAGGCAATCTTACAGGTAAGGTTGATTCAATTGACAATAGATTTAATTTAATACAATCTCAGCTTGATGAACTCAAATCTCAAACAACTGAAAATACTCAAATTCTCAAAGCATTGGAACACAATTCACAAATACATAAAGCTGAAATAGATAACTTGACACATACTGCTGCCCAAATATCTGGTGATGTAAAATCGATTAAGTCTCCAGTTATCAAAGGTCAAAAGGCTTATGACTTCCTTGAAAACTTCAATAATTTTTCTTCATCTGAAAATTAGCGTATCAGGTGGATTAATGATATTTTAAATAAAGATTTTATTAAATACATACTTGAGAGGATGATTTTATGGATATACTAGACAAGCCACTCCTGAAGGCTCTTTTAAATCAGGATATACCCTTCTATGAAGTTATGAATGCATTCAATATTAAAACAACTATAGGTTTTAACATGCCTTCCGGTTTATTAGGATTTGTTTACGTAAGTAGACGTGGAAATTATCATTTGATTCTTAATGGTTCTATAAATTATAAAACTCAATGCAGAGTTTTCATACATGAAATCAAGCACATTACTGATGATATGCCTAATATTGGCTATATGATAGGATTGGACATGCAGCATACAAATATGGAGCAATCTGCTGATGATATAGCTGACATGATTTGTGGGACTAATAACAATTAAATGCTATTATTTTTTTACTTTTAAGACGAACATAAGTTCTGTGTAAATGCCATTATATGAGAATATATGTCTGTTTTTTCAATTGAAAAATATGATATAATAGTCCCAAGAGAATAAAAAATATTTTTAGTTGTCATCCCCCCGGAGTTTATCTCTTACCAAGGAGTCGTTACGGTTAATCTGACATCAGAGGGGGTGACAGGATGAGTGATACTTTAATTGCGTTAATAGTAGTATGTGTTACATCATTAAGCTTAACGGCTATGGTGATTGTAGGAACATATTTTAAGGATAAATTAACTCTAAAAAGTAAATCTTCGATTGGGAAGTTATCTGAAAATGAAATTTCCATAACTGCTGAAGAAAAAAACTCAAAAAATTAAAATACACCCTCGCATAAGTGCATTTTAATCAACTCAAAAAATTAAACAACTTTTAAAACCGTAACGGCTTCTTCTAAATATATTATAACACATTTTATGATTTTTAAATCATATTTTTATGCTAAAGGAGTTTTATACAAATGGACAATACAATATTAACTAATGTTGCTCAGTTTATAGGTACAAGTATAGCTAGTCAGCTAACATGGGAACTGGTTAAATCTGGAGCATTAAGAATGTCTTTTATTGATAAATTTAGAAAATTTTTCAACAACGATGATAGATTAACAGAAAAGTACATAAAAGAAATTTCTACTAAAAAATCATTAAGTGAAAAAAGACCATTTAATGATATAAGATCTATTTATGAAAACCTAACTAATACTGATATGCCAGAACAATTTAGTAATTGTATTTCAGAATGGATAAAACAAAATGAACATAATTTTAATATATATACCAAATCTCAAAATACTTTTAATATAAAAAATCAAATAAGCTATGATTCATCTACTATAAATAACATTAACACTCAAAATAATTACAAATGAGGAATTATTTCTATTAATTCCTCATTCTAAAATTCCATACTAAATAATTTACCTGAGTTATCTGGATTATCATTTAGTTCCAAAGCAATTTGTTCATCAGAAAAAGTATATTTTGTTTTATCTTCTAAATATGGTAAATCATCTTCTATTAATGTGATTATAATTTGTATTCCATAATCATCGCACACTTTATTTAATACATCTATATAATTCATTTTCTTTCTATTATCTAAGCTTTCAAAAATTCCATCATGATATACAAATCTATAAAAAGATTTATTAGAATAACATATTAAAAGTGATAAATCAAAACAGGCACATAGAATTTTTTTGTAACTATTACCATCACCTTGAGAGGTCAATTCATTATCTTCATCATCTAATATATCAGCATTAAATTCCACATTACCTTTTTTATTAGGATATATAGAAAGTCTCCCTGATTTATTTAGTATTTCTTTAGTAAGATTATAAAATGTAGTTCTTATATTAGTATATAAATCATTTCCTAATTTTATTTGATCTTGTATAGAAGAAGATACTTTATTTATGTCTATCACTGTATCATCTAAATCATCATTCAGTTGTTTAACTATATCTATATTTTCTAAATGACTCTGTAAATTAGCTATTTCTCTATCTATATTTACAATATCCATTTGATATTTTTTAAATTTCTTAAAACTATCCTTTTCTTTAACAAAAGATAACATATTGGATCTTTTAATGTTAAGCTCCTTTAATTGCTGTTTAGTTTCTTCTAAAAGTTTCTTTTTATTGGTAAATATTTCTTTTAAATATTTATTTCTTTCTTCAGTAACTCTATTATTGAATTCTATCAAAGCATCATAATCTTTTGTTATTTGTGTTGGAAAGTATATTTTTGCTTCATTATAAACTTTTTTAATATCTTCAACATTATAATTTAATTTTAATCTTATAGATTCTTGTATATTTCTAATCTCATATTCAAGATTATATTCTAATGTATTAAGTTCGCTTACTTTATTCTCTATACTATCTATCAAAGATTTATTTATATTTCTTTCCTTTAAGTAAAAATCAAAATTATCAATTAATTCCTGTAATTTTTGTTTTTCTAATTGTTTAATTCCAATAGTACCATTTATTTTGTCTACTTCTTCATAATCTATTGAAAATTTTTCTTTTATATCTTTTATAACTTGTTTCTTAGAATTTTTTTTATCTTCTAACTCATACTTATCATATAAGTATTTTCCGTTAAATCCAAGTAATTGAAATAGAAATGGCTTCCACTCAATATCACTACCTTTGAATTTATTTAAATGAAATATATCTTTATAATCATCTTGAGTTCTCAAAAAATAATTTAACGTTTTTCTATAATTATAATTCTTTAAAACATCAAATGATAAATAATTATTTAATATATTTATTGGGTTCTTTTCAGGATGCTTAGAATTTATAGACAACTCTTTATAATCCCAAATAGTTTCATTTATGTAATTCTGATATTTATTATTATGCAACTTAAAAGAAATTTTGGTATTGTTTTTCACAGATCTTTTTATAGTGATATATTTTCCATTATTTAATTTTATTTCTAGAAAAAATGTAAAACTTTTAAATTTATCTATATGCTTTTTAAACATATGTTTTTTATTAATGTTTTTTAACAGCATAAAATCTAATACATTTATTAGTGTAGATTTTCCTAAATTATGAGTATCTATTTTTCTATTTTCTTCATGAGTTATTTTACCTAAAATTACATTTAAACCTTCAACAAATCTAAAACTTTTAAATTTATCATTATCTGAATATATTTGCATAAATTTCATAATATCAGCTCCAATGTATCACTTTCTTTATAATATTTTATTTTTCCAAATAAATATATAAAACTAAGCGATGGCAAAAAAGTATATTCAACATTTTTTCCAACTTTATTATAAATCTTATTATATAATTCACTATAACTAATAATTTTATTATCTATCATTTCTTTTAATATCAAACTTCCAACTCTTATAACACTACTATCAACATCTAAATATTTATGTGGTTTTATCATTTTTTAATCATCTCTTCTTTACATTTTTTACCTATATCACAATTACAATACATAAAATGTAAAAATACAAATATAAAGTTTCTATCTAATCTTAATTCATCTTCATGTTTATTAAAAGTATAATCATATAAAACTATAAATATTCTGTCAAATTTGTCATAATCATTTCTACAAGACGTTATCTTAAGTTTTAATTCATTAATTGTATTCATATACATTTTTAAATATTGCTTATTTTTTGGATCTTTTAAAAAATTGTCTATTTTATAAAAATATTGCATATGCCCCTCTTTTATATTTTCAAAATAATCACTAGATAAATTATTTAAACAATTTTTTATTTCTAATAAAGGTATATTCATAAAATCTACATCTTCACTAATATTATTACAAATATTATCGATTTCTTT
>NZ_JAHHUY010000038.1:0-27318 GCF_019144085.1 Clostridium tyrobutyricum | reverse complement strand
AAGTAGCAGATACATTTTTATTCGTCCTCCATCAATTAATTTTTAACAACAATTGTTATTATACTATCATTTAAGGCAATTACCAATATAATCTTTAAAAATTTAACATGAATTAATTGCTTTTAAGAATGTATAAATTCTCCAGTATTTTGTGTGCATGGTAATTGAATACAATGTCTATTTCATTGGAAACTTTTGAAATGTTTTTTTGTTCCAGTGTGCATTTGAAGAGCTTCTCAAGCTTCTGTTTATTTTCATTATTTAAAGCATATATGTTTTCAAAAGAGTCTATTATTTTCATATGCATGTATATTTCCTTAAATACATCCAGCATTATTTTTATCTTCTCACCAGAATATCCTATCTTGTTGATTCTAAATTCAGATACATAAAGTTTTAGTGCCTCTTCAAGCTTTTTAATTTCTGTATCCATGCTTTTTAAATCCAGAAAATTATTGAAACAGAATCTATCTTCTACAATGATAAATACTCTATCGAGAGTAAGTATATATTCTCTGTGCAATTTGTTTCCATGCTTTGGTGGTGATATAAAATAGTTGATTATTACCGCAACTCCTATGCCCATAAATGTATCTATTATTCTATTCATACTGTAGATTACAGGACTTCTACCATTTAAATTTATCATAATTCCAAGAAAAACTATACAGGATATTACAACAGACTTTTTCCATCCAAGATAATCACATATGTATATTATAAGAATTACACCTATACCACAGAATATAATATTTCCAGGACTTATGAATGCAAATATCATTCCAAAAACGGCTCCCATTACAGTTCCAAGCATTCTATTTTTACCTGTTTTAAAGGAATCTGAAACAGAACTCTGCATAGCTATAATTGAAGCGATTACTGCATAAAATATGTATTCTCTATTAAAAACATATGAAAGAGACATACATATCATAACTGAAATGGCAGTTTTTATATTTCTCATTCCAATTGGCTTAATGTGCATATCTTCTCCCCCTTATAATATAGATGGCATACACTATAAATACCGCTCCAACAATCTGTACTATATTTATATTTTCTCCTAATAATAAAGTAGAAAAAGCAATGGATGCTGGTATTTCCAGATTTCCTATTATAGAGGTCTTGACTGCTCCTATATATTTTATAGATGAATATAAAAGCGTTAAAGGTATTATTTCAGAGAACACAGCAAGCATCAATATATAAAGCGTGCTGTGCATATTCAAATTTTCACCAGATAATAAATGGGGTGATCTATATATCAATAGTACTATTAGAGAAAACGCTGTAGAATAGGCATTTATACTCATAGAATCTACATCCTTCAATTTCTTTTCGCTGTACAAATTCATAAAAGCATAGAATACAGCACTTAACAATCCAAAAACGATTCCCTTTATGGAGTAATTAAAATTTTCATTAAATATATTAAGTCCCATAATACATCCTGCAAAGGAAATTAAAATGGCAATAAATTTTCTTAAAGTAATCTTTTCATTTTTAAGCAGCACAGAATATATAAAAACCATCATGGGATAAGTAAACAAAAGCATTGTTACCATGGCCACACTTAAATATTTAAAGGCCTCATAATAAAATAATGTCATAAATGTATTACCGCATATTCCAAGAACGGCCAGATGAAATATCTGTGTTCTATTTAACAAGAGTTTTTTTCTATCTCTTATAAAAATAAACAGGAACATTATAATAACAGCAATAATGTACTGAGCCACTAATATATTAATTGAATCCAAGCCAATATTATATGATAATTTAACGAATATTCCTGCCGATCCAAACATGATAGAGGCCAATATTGAATAGATATATCCACGTCTCAGATCAGACCACATCCTTACTTTAGTATATTTGCACACATTACTCTATTATAATTGTATCATACTTGATATTGTATTATAATATTTAAGAGTTAAAAATAACATTTGTGTTGTTTTTTGATAAAGGGTGGTGTGAAAAATTAATATAAAATCTTTTTTCAGCATTATAATCTCAAAAATTATAATAAGGATTTCAAAAGCTCTATTTAAAGGTGGAAGTAATTTTCCCGGAAGAATAGCTTTAAAACTTGATAGAAATGTTCTAAAAACGCTCTGTAAGAACTATAAAGTCATAGTTATAACGGGTACTAATGGAAAAACCACCACTACAAGCATGATATACAATATGCTAAAAGATGATGATAAAAATGTAATAACAAACAGTACAGGTGCAAATATGCTGCCTGGAATAGTATCCTGCTTTGTAGAAAATTTTTCATTCAAGCAGTGTAGCAAAACCAATTATGCAGTTATAGAATGTGATGAGGCTAATTTAACTTTACTGGCCAATTATGTGATTCCCGAAGTAATAAGCGTTACTAATTTGTTTAGAGACCAGCTGGATAGATATGGTGAAGTTTATACCACATTAAACAAGATTTTGGATGGTATAAAAAAAGTGCCTCTGGCCAATCTGGTATTAAATGGAGACGAACCTCTTCTTGGTGACCTGGAACTGCAAAACAGAACAATATACTATGGTTTTAATTGCGGTTTAAGAAAAAGCAAAACGGTAGATATAAATGCAGATTCTAAATTTTGTAAGAAGTGTAAACATCCTTACAAATACAATTTCATAACATACAGTCATCTAGGAGACTTTTACTGTGACAACTGTGGATATAAAAGGCCAAAGCTCGACTACAGTTTAGATGAGATAAAGAACAAATCCCAGGATGGTTCCCTAGTTGTAATAAATGGAGAGGAATACTACATAAATCAACCTGGAGCATATAATATTTATAATGCTTTATGTGCCTATTCAATAGCAAAGGTATGTAATGTATCTGATACTGTAATACATAATTCTCTTGAAAATCAAGAAAGTAGTTTTGGAAGACAGGAAGTAATTAATGTGGCTGGAAAGCAAGTCAAAATAATACTTGTAAAAAATCCTGCTGGCTATGATGAAGCAATCAACAGTATAAGCCTTGATGGAAGAGTTTTTAATCTTGCTGTACTTTTAAATGACAATTATGCAGATGGACGTGATGTATCATGGATATGGGATGTAAATTTTGAAAAACTATCTTCTTTAAACATAGATAAAATACTGATTTCAGGTATAAGGCTATACGACATGGCTGTAAGACTAAAAGTAGCTGGTCTTAAAGAAGATAATTTCGTCATGTGCAAAGGATATAAAAAATTAACTGACGAAATAACCAACTGTGCTGAAAACAGAGTATATGTACTAGCTACCTATACTTCTATGATAGGTTTCAGAAAATATCTTAATGCAAAAGGCTATATAAAAAAGTTATGGTAAAATAAGGGAGTGTTATGATGGAACTTAATATATGTCACTTATATCCTGACTTGTTGAATGTATATGGGGATGTTGGAAATATACGCATATTAAAGTACAGGGCAGAAAAAAGAGGTATAGATATAAATGTGGAAAATATATCTGTAGGCGATCCATTTCAATGGGGAAAATATGATATTACCTTTTTTGGAGGCGGTCAGGATTACGAACAATCCATAGTATCACAGGATTTAATAGAAAATAAAAAAGATGCCATAAAAGAGTATATTGAAAATAACCGTGTATTTTTATCCATATGTGGAGGATATCAACTTCTTGGGAAATATTACACTACTCCAAAAGGTGAAAAGCTGGCAGGATTGGACGTAATAGATATCTATACAGAAGGCGGTAAAAAGCGTTTTATAGGTAATACTGTAATTCACAATGATAAATTCAATGAAACTTATGTAGGTTTTGAAAATCATTCTGGACGAACCTATATAGGAAATTTGGAACCTCTTGGAAAAGTACTTAAAGGCTATGGAAACAACGGTGAAGATGGCTATGAAGGTTGTATATATAAAAATTGTTTTGGAAGTTATTTTCATGGTTCTCTCTTATCGAAAAATCCTGAATTGGCAGATAGATTTATAAAAACTGCCCTTTTTAACAAGTATGGAAAAGATATAGATTTAGAACCTCTAAATGACAGTTTGGAGACCAAGGCAAAAGAATTTATAATATACAGAGAAACAAAGGATAAATAGAAATAAGAAATGGTGAATTCAAATATTTGAATTCACCATTTCTTATTTGCGTAATTATATTAAAGTATTTATTTAAAAATATTTTTTGAGAAAGCTAATCAAATTTACATCCAAATCTTTTTTCAAATTCAGCCATCAATCCTTCTCTGAATTTTGGATGAGAGATTTTTATAAGTTCTCTAGCTCTTTGTTTCAATGTCTTACCTCTAAGTTGTGCAATACCATACTCAGTTATTACATAATGAACATCATTTCTTGAAGTTGTAACTGCTGCACCTTGATTTAAGAATGGAACTATTCTTGAAACTTTTCCATGAGCTGCAGTAGATGGTATTGCAATAATTGACTTTCCATCTTCAGCCATACTTGCTCCTCTTGTAAAGTCAATTTGTCCACCTACTCCGCTTATCTGCTTAATTCCTATACTTTCAGAACATATTTGTCCCATTAAATCAATTTCAACACATGAATTTATACAAACCATCTTACAGTTTTTCATTATAACCGTAGGATTATTTACATAATCTACTGGATGTGATTCTACTTCTGGATTATTATCTATAAAATCATATAATTTTTTTGTTCCCATTAGGAATGTTACAACTATTTTTCCTGGATGAAGAGTCTTTTTCTTGTTTGTAATTACTCCTGCTTTTACCAATTCTACTACACCGTCAGATATCATTTCTGAGTGTATTCCAAGGTCCTTTTTATCTTTCAAGAACAAGAGTACTGCATCAGGAATTGCACCTATGCCAAGTTGTAGAGTTGATCCATCTTCTATAAGTGATGCACAGTATTTACCTATTTTCTTTTCTATATCTCCAATTTTTGAAGGCTGCATTTCAACAACCGGACGTGAACTCTCCACTATATAATCTATGTCAGATACATGTATGAAGTTATTTCCAAACACTCTTGGCATATTCTCATTAACTTCTGCAATTACAAGTTTTGCACATTCTGCTCCTGCATGAATATAATCATTTGATACTCCAAAACTACAATATCCATGTTCATCAGGTTTACTCACTTCAATA
The DNA here is from genome assembly GCF_019144085.1 of Clostridium tyrobutyricum. GTDB lineage: Bacteria > Bacillota > Clostridia > Clostridiales > Clostridiaceae > Clostridium_B > Clostridium_B tyrobutyricum_A. The sequence goes on along the minus strand of NZ_JAHHUY010000038.1, from coordinate 22,196 downwards.
AGTGCCACATCTACTGGAATATATCCTTTTTTAAACAATCTTGGTATTTCACTGAAAAATACAGGAATGAAATCAGCTCTTCCTTCTTGAATTGCTTCGCTTGTACCTTTTCCTGTAAAAAATGAATTATCATGAATATATTTTTCTACTCCAGGTTCTGCATAACTAGTTTTACCTTTTGGTATCATGTGATACAATTCAATATTTTTATACTTCTCTTTATTCTTTACCAAAGCATCAAGAAGTACTTGTGGCTCAGCACATGCATGTCCAAATACTATTTTATTTCCAGATTTTATGTGAGATACTGCCTCATCTGCACTAACGACTTTACTCTTATACAATTCTTCAAAACTCATAAAAACCACCCTTTCATAAATTATGTAAAATTTAATAATTAACTACCATTATGATTGTTAAAAAAACTACAATTATGAGTAAAAAAATAGATGTTGTATAGTATACAACCTGAACTTCCTTTTAATATTATATTATATAATGTCCATTTATTCAAAATTAATATGATTTTCTTTTAGTTAAAATAACATAATTACATCAATGTTATTATCAAAATAATAGCTATAGCTGAAAATAACTTAACAATGCTATGGTTTACAAAACAGCCATAAAAAAATAATGCCCTTTCTATAAAAGAAAGAACATTATTTTCAAAGATTTGGGCTCTCAATTTGGTAACTCCTACTTCCTTCGGTCCTAGGAGTACTCATCTGAGTAAGCGATCATATCAAAATCATAGATTTTGTATGCCTGCTTAACTGATTCGCACCAAATCAAAGATTTGGGCTCTCTACTTAATTTCAAAGGTTCCATCCTTAAAGTCTACTTCTACATTGGACCCCTCATGAATTTCTCCTTTTATTATCTTCCTGGCTATTGAAGTTTCAAGGGTATTTTCTATATATCTTTTAAGAGGTCTTGCTCCATATACAGGATCATATCCTTCTTTGGCCATAACTTTTTTAGCAGCATGAGTTATTTCTATGGATATATTTTTCTCATTGAGTCTGTTTTTAATATCCTGAAGGAATATATCTATTATTGATTCTATCTCATTTGTACTTAATGGCTTAAACATTATTATATCATCCAACCTATTTAGAAATTCAGGTTTGAATCTTGACTTCATTTCATTCATTACTCTGTCTTTTATATTCTTGTCTATTACATCATTTTCTTTATTCTCAAGTAAATAGCTGCTTCCTATATTTGATGTCATTATTATAATACAATTTTTAAAGTCCACTACTTTTCCCTGATTATCTGTAAGTCTTCCATCATCAAGTATTTGAAGAAAGATATTGAACACATCTTCATGTGCCTTTTCAATTTCATCGAAGAGAACTACGCTATATGGTTTTCTTCTAACTGCTTCTGTAAGCTGTCCTCCCTCTTCATATCCTACATATCCTGGAGGTGCTCCTATTAATCTGGATACTGAATACTTCTCCATATACTCCGACATATCTATTCTTATAATATTGTCTTCACTGTCAAATAATGTTCTTGCAAGAGTTTTTGCAAGTTCAGTCTTACCTACGCCAGTAGGTCCAAGGAATATAAATGATCCTATAGGTCTTTTTGGATCCTTCATGCCAGCCCTTGCTCTTATAACTGCATTTGAAACAGCAGTAACTGCTTCACTCTGTCCTATTACCCTTTTTGACAATTCTTCATCTAATTTTACAAGTTTTTCTCTTTCTCCTTCTACCAGTTTTGCAACAGGTATTCCAGTCCACTTTGATACTATTTCAGAAATCTCCTCTTCTGTAACCTCTTCTTTCAACATTGCATTTTCGTCATTTTTCTTTATGGTAGATTCTTTTTCTTCTATTTTCTTTTCAATTTCAGGAATAACTCCATATTTTAATTCCGCTACTTTATTAAGGTCATATTCCCTTTCGGCTTTTTCAATCTGACCTCTAGCCTCATCCAATTTTTCTTTAAGATTTCTTATCTCCGTTATACCGCCTTTTTCTTTTTCATATTTGGCAGTAAGTTGTTTGTCTTTGTCCTTTAAATTGCTGAGTTCTTTTTCTACATATTTTAATCTCTCTTTAGAAGATTCATCCTGTTCTTTTGAAAGTGCTTCTTTTTCTATTTCAAGCTGAAATACTTTTCTCTTTACTGTATCCATCTCTACCGGCATACTGTCAATTTCAGTTCTTATCTTTGCACAAGCTTCATCGATAAGGTCTATGGCCTTGTCTGGAAGATACCTGTCAGTTATATATCTATCTGAAAGCTTTGCAGCAGCTACAATTGCAGAATCATGTATTCTTATACCGTGATATATTTCAAATTTTTCTTTAAGTCCCCTCAGTATTGATATTGAATCTTCTACAGAAGGTTCATCTATAATTACAGGCTGAAATCTTCTTTCAAGTGCCTTGTCTTTTTCTATATATTTTCTGTATTCGTCAAATGTAGTAGCACCTATACAATGAAGTTCTCCTCTTGCAAGCATTGGCTTTATCAGGTTTCCTGCATCCATTGAGCCTTCTGTTTTTCCTGCTCCAACTATAGTGTGTATCTCATCTATGAAAAGTACTATCTTTCCTTCACTCTTTTCAACTTCTTTTAATACTGCCTTTAATCTTTCTTCAAATTCTCCTCTAAATTTAGCACCTGCAATAAGTGCACCCATGTCCAGAGAAAATATTATCTTGTCTTTTAATCCTTCTGGAATATCTCCCCTCACTATTCTTTCAGCCAATCCTTCTATTATTGCTGTTTTACCAACACCAGGATCTCCTATAAGTACTGGATTGTTCTTTGTTCTTCTTGAAAGAATTCTAACTACCCTTCTGATTTCTTCATCTCTGCCTATTACAGGATCCAATTTGTGCTTTTTGGCTTCTTCTACAAGATTTCTTCCATACTTTACAAGAGCCTCATAAGTTCCTTCAGGGTCCTGAGTGTCTACTGTCTGATTTCCTCTTACTTTTGAAAGTATCTCCAAAAAATCTTTTTTATTTATATTGAATTTATTCAATATACTGTCAACATCACTTGAATGTATATCCATGATTCCTAGCATTACATGTTCTACACTTATATATGAATCCTTGAATTCCTTAGCTATTTTTTCAGATTTAACAAGAATCTCTTCAAATCTTCTAGTAGCATATACAGAAGAATTTTGAGCTCCTTCCCCTAAAACTTTAGGCATCTTATCCAAAACATTTTCTGTTTCTCTTCTAAGTGAATCAATGTTTACTCCCATTTTTTCAAATATATTGGGGATCAACCCATCATCTTCGGAAATCAATGCAGAAAACAGGTGGATTGCATCAACTTGTTGATGGTTATGTTTAACAGCTGCAAGCTGTGCATTATTCAACGATTGTTGTACCTTTACTGTAAGTTTATCTATATCCATTTTCAAAACCTCCTCAATGTTTTGACCTTCTTTGACCTTAACTAAATAATATTATTTTATATTTTTTTATTCAACTCTCATATTTTACTATATTAAATCATTTAACGTGATTATCAATAATTATATGTGCTATTCTAAATTTATCTTAATTATACTAAAATAAAGGAGTTGACAATATTTCACATATTGTCAACTCCAATTATTTATCATAATAAAATTAAATTTAAAGTTTTTTCCAAATCTGTACTGCAAAATTAAAGTACTTTATTGATTCAGAAGTATTCTTCATCCTGTAGTACATATTTCCCATTTCCATATATCTTTTATATACTATTTTTTTATTGGCAAATTTAAGTAGTGCATCCATAGAAAAACTCATATAGGTTTCTGCAGATACAATGTCACCTTTTTTCTCAAATATACGTGATTTATAATAATAAGATCTTTCAATAAACACTATATTATTTAGTTCTATTGATTCATTTAATGCATTATTGCACAACGTCTCTGCAATATTTAATATATCATTTTTTATTAGTTTACACACTATATCCAATACAAATTTAGTTTTTGATTTTTTATCCTCATCAGGATATATTTGTAATGTGTTTTTTAAATTGTCCAATGCCTCATCTTTCATATTCATTTCAAACATAATTTCTGCATAATTAAGCATTGCATTAGCTTTTTCAACCGAGTTTTTTTCATACAGAGAATAGGCCATGTCTCTAAATTTTTGAAAACCATTTTTATTCTGTCTTAAATAAATTACAGAAATCAAATGATATATCTTAGCTTTCTGCAATTTTTCATTTTCACAGTCTGCAAGTTTTATGAGTTTATCTAACAATGCATAAACTTCTTCATATTTTTTAAGCATCAAAAGACATTTCATCTTGCTATATAAGGCCTCTACCAGTATAGAATTATTACATATTCTTTTTGAAATATTTATGACATTATTGTAATAATTGAGAGATTGCATGTATTCTTCAGCTTTAAATAAATATTTTCCAATATCAATATAATATATAGCTGTGTTTTTATCATTAAAGCATTTTTGAATATATCCATAATATTTTGGGACTAAAATCCATGCCGAATCTATTTGATTTTTTCCTATAAAATAATTGAATAACAAGTGCAGCAGTTCAATACAAAGATCGTTGTAATTATTTTTTTCTGAAAGCTTTAAATTGTATTCAAGTTCAGCTTCATAGTTAAATTTATTTTTATCATTCATTATTACCTTTATATTATTTTTTATCTGATCTCTTATACTTTGCTTCAAATATTCTACATCTACATCAAACTTGTCTGCTATAAATTTTAAGATTGAATCATCGGGCTTTATTTTTTCGTTTTCTATGCAGCTCATCTTTGAAATCGATATTCTGTTACTGCATAAATCTTTTAGAGTTAATCCTTTATATATTCTTATTCTTCTGATTTTCTCTCCAATTGAAAGTATTTCCATTATTTATCACCTATTTAGATTAGGGTTCATCTATTATACCCAATGTTTTGAACATATCTACTCCCTCACTTAAATATGCAGCAGCTTTTATGTTATTTCCTGTGTCCATGTAAAACTTACCTAGGAAAATAGCTATTTGAGCAATCTGTTCTGTAAGCTCCATATTCTTCGCAAAATTCAATGCCTTCAGTAATATATTCTCAGCTTGATGAAACTTTCCCTGAAGCATGTAGATTCTGTATTTTAATAAATAGTATTCCAGCATTACCTTATTGCTGCCATCGTGTATATTGGACCGTAATTCCTCAAGTGCCTCATTTGCATTTTTAATATCTTTTAATTTTATGTAATTTTCACATATATTTTTGATAGTCTCTATTACGGATTCATCTTTAAGTTTAAGTCTAATTTTCTTTGATTTGTTTAAATGTATAAAAGATTCTTCTATATTGTCAAATTCATAAAATAGTTGTCCCAAATTATTTTCTATTTTTGCAATATTTATTAAATCATTAATGGACTTATATTCTACAAGAGCTTCTTTAGAATATCTGATAGCATTATTTAAATCATTTTTTTTGTTGTATTCATCTGCTAGAAGTATAAGTGAGCTAGCATATCCACTTCGATTTTCCATTTTATTGAATTTTTCTTTAGCAAGATAGGAATAATTCATTGCACTTTCAGTCTTTTCAAGCTTAAAATATATAAATGCTATATTATAATATATTTGTCCAAGTAAAAAATCATCTTGTATTCCGCTGTCCTTACATACTTTTTCTGCTTGTCTAAAATAACTATTGGAGGAATGATATGATTTTAACTCCATCGTTATCTTTCCAAGGTCCATAAAAGTATTTACAATCTCCCTGTAGTTGTTATTTTCTATAAAAATAACGTTGGCAGACAAAAGATACTGCTGTGCTATAGGATATTGCTTTTTTGCTATAAATATTTTGCTTTTGAGATATAAATTTTTTGCTTTTCTGTATTCTAAAGTATATTCTTCTGCAAAGTATATTGCTCGATCAATATACTTCTCTCCTTCAAGCAAGTCTTTATTAATTATATAGGATTCAGCAATATTTTGAAAATAAATACAGTTTTTTTCTGCTTGAGTTTCTTCTGTTTCCATTAAATACTCAATGGATATATTCAATATGTCAGTTAAGTATTGCAATAAATCCATACTTGGATTGGACTTTCCAGATTCTATAAGACTTATTTGCCCTGGTGTTATTCTATTTCCTGCCAGATCTTTCAATGTCATATTAAGTTCTTTTCTTCTTTTCTTTATCTTTTCCCCCAAAGAAAGTATCTCCATTGTCAAATCTTCCTTTACTATTTCAATAGACTTCACATTGTTAAGCATATAAAATATTTAAATATATTTAAATATTTTAATTTAATTTAATTTAAATACATATTTAGTATTATATCATATTTTTTAGACATAGTATTAAAAAACCTTTCATTAAATTATATAAAAATAAAAGGTTCAGTAAGCATTAATTATACTGAACCTTTTATAGGGTGATATGCATTCAAATCAATATTATTTTATCCAGCCAATTACAGCATTTTTCATACGATCTGATGTCCTTCTTATCTTCTTCTTCGTTGATCTGTCTATTTCAGGCATTATCATCATACTTACTGCTGCACCAACTAAAGTTCCTGCTATAAACTTACTATGTTTCATAATTACACACTCCTTTTTAATTGATTATAATAAATTAAATTTATGTTTATATAATTATGATATGTAAATTAATGTTTTTTAAACATTGAATATACTTTATTAAACAAATTAACAATAATTTAATGTATAATATTGGATTGTTTATGGTATAATATTACATATAGATGACTTATTAAACATAATTATATTTATATATTCAAAAGAATAAATTTATTAAAATAAAAACAAAAGAGGTTGATATTATGTTCATTGTATACGTATTTTTTATCATTTTAGGTATTATACTTACTTTATCTAAATTAAGTCAACTTATAGACAAAAATTAAAAATAATAAAATTATTTTTTTACCACATTTTTTATTTGAATTTTACTTGGAAGAAGACTATTTATCAGCATTCCCACTACTACAAATAATATTCCAAATAAATCCACTGAGGTTGGCAATTTATCTTTGAATACAAATACACCTCCAATAAGAGTAAATATAACTTCACCTGACTGAGTGGATTCCACTATTGCAAGCTTGCGCACATCACTGCTAACCATATCCGTAGCTTTAAAAAATAATACAGTGGCAATTATCCCAGAACAAACAGCTACCACAAAAGATTGTAATACTTGTCCTTTACCTGGCATTCCAACAGATACCAAGCCAAATACAGATAAAATCACCCAGAATATCATACTGCAAAGTGTCATACCAAATACTCTTTGAAATGTAGTAAATTTATTTTCACAGAGCTCTATCATTTTACGATTTCCTAGAGGATAGGCAAATGCAGCTATAACTACCGGTACAATTCCTATTAATGATTTTATGCTGGAGATTTCTTTTAAATGTTGAAATTGCATTAAAGATATACCAAATAAGATTATCAGAGAAATACCCAGTACCTTTTTAGGAATTGTATTCCTTATTTTAAAAAGTCCATTTTGATTTTCTATGATTTTATAAAAAAATGGTGACAATAGTGCTCCTGCTATTATAGTTATCTGCCATGTTCCTGCAATAAGCCATGAGGAGCCATATGCAGAGGCAAAACTAAGTGGAGCATAGAATAGTCCAAAACCTACCGTACTCCATACAATCCATTGTACAGGCTTTTTTGCTATATCTCTCAAAACATCAATCATTTGACGTTTTGCAATCATAATTACTAGCAAAATTGGGAGAGTAAATATATACCTAAGTGAGGAACTCCATATCCAATTCCCACCCTGAATATCCATCTGTCTATTTAGTACAAAAGTAAATGCAAAAAAAAATGAAGCCATTATTCCCAATATAATTGATTTTCTCATTCTTATTTCCCCTATCTTCATGAACATATTATATTGTATATTATACATATGTATGTTATATCTTACAATTGATATGTTATATAATTTACTTAAGTCACAAATTATTATAAAATTATATATATTAATTATGAAAATTTTACAGGGAGAGACTAGATAGAATGAAAAATTTGAATTTAATTATAGGTACTAAATTAAAGAATATAAGAACCAAGAGGAATTTAAGTCTGGATAATGTAGCCAAATTGACAAATGTAAGCAAAGCTATGCTTGGTCAAATTGAAAGAGGTCAGTCAAACCCTACAGTATCTACACTATGGAAAATTTCCACTGGACTAAAGGTTTCATTTTCGTCCTTTATAGATGAAGAAAATGATGGACATGAAATAGTATATCAAGAAAATATAACCCCTTTGGTTGAGGATAATAATAGAATGAAGTTGTACCCTATATTTCCATTTGACAGTAAAAGGCATTTAGAAATATTTACTATAGAATTAGAACCTGGATGCAACCACGTATCTACTCCTCATAATGACGATGTTGAAGAATATGTAATAGTTACAGAAGGAAAACTTGGATTAGTTATAGGTGGTACAAGTTTTGTCCTTCAGAAGGGTAATTCTATTAGATTTACAGGAAACAAACCTCATTCATATAAAAATCCAAATAGCAAGAGAGCAGTATTTCAGAATGTAATAACATACTAACCTATTTTAACAAGTATTCAATTAACTCTGTTTTTTGTTTGCCATTTAAATTAGCTATGAGTTTTTGATTTGATATTGGATCCTCTTTATATTTTTTTATAATATTTTTAAAATAATTTTCATTTTCGTTATCTGCTTTATGAAGATCCTCATGGCCTATAACAACTATATTTTTATCTCCATTTGGAGCTAATTTTAAAATTTCATCTTTTACATACTGTGTGGACACATTTATTTTATTTGCAAGGAGCCACTTTTCCACTGTTCTATCTGATTGTATGGACAATTTTTCCTTGCATTTTTCATCAACAAGTTCATTGAATAAATCCCCCGTGTGACTATCAACTTTTACAAATATCACTTCAATACCCTTGTTCATTAGCTCATTCATTTTGTTGTAATATTCTATTGAGGATTTTTCCTTTCTCTCCCAGAAACCAGTAGCATGATGAGATATACCTTCATAATCGTGGAATATCACGACTTTTTTATTTCCTGTATCAAATGCATATTGGACCGCTTTTACAGCTCCTTGAAGTTCACCAGCTATCTGTCTTATATTTTTTTCAGACTTATCTTTACATGCTCCGCTTTCAATATATTCAACTACATTATTTCTAACAGCAACTAAACCATATGAATACATCTGAGTACCTGTGTTATAACTGCCATCTACATATATGTGCAGACAATCTTTCGGATAAGTATTCTGCCCTTTTTTGAGAAGTTTGCTTCCCTGATTCAGATATTGATTTGCACTGTTGATATCTGTAAAGCTTTTGTACTTAGCTCCTTTGACCCCCTTTACATATTTTAAACATTCAGCCCATGTGTTGACTATTTTATTTTCAATCTTTTTATTGGTCTTTGGGTCAAATCCCTCGTGAATTGCATATAGTTTCTTGGCCATTTTATACATTCTCCTTTGTAACTTATCTTTTAATACAATTTTTTATGATTTACTATTTCCATTATTTCCTGTGTAAACATTTCTATACTGCTTGTTGGTAATAAACTTTTTAGATGGTTTTTTCAACATACTCTTTATTAAATCGGATATTTTCGAAATATTTCCCATACCCACTATTTCAGTTATATATTTTATTACCTCCTGTGTCATAATAATAACATCATTTTTCCCCTGCCAATTTTCAAGTATTATTTCCTTTGGAACCTTATCTATTATATAATTTAGTGCGAAAAATGCCACTGCTACATCATCCATTTGTCCAATTATTGGGATAAAACCTGGTATAAGATCCACAGGGCTTATAATATACAAAATTGCGTTTACCAGAACAATTTTTATTTTGGGACTTACTCTCTTGTCCTTGAATAATCTCCAAAAAAGTATTACTATGTCAGGCATAAACATAACGTACTCTGCTAGTTTGGAAAACTTACCTGGGAGTTTTTTAATAATAGTTTCTCTCAATTTAACGTATTTATTTGAATTTGTTAAGGAGTTCTTTGGTGAGTTTTTGGGGTTCTTTGGGGACAGTTCACAAGTTTTATTTAAATTAGGAAATTTTTTGTCTTTTTTATATACTATGTTTTTAACTTCCACTTTTATTTGGCCAGAAGAAATATCCATTTTTATCAATTTCAAGTTGAAATGTGGTATTAATTTCACAGCAGTATTCAAATCTATACTTACAGTATCCTTGTCTACTTTTATCCCATAATAAAAAAAATCTTTGAGAATATTCTTCGAAATAATATCTTTAATAGAATTAAAAATTTTTAGTTTGTATAATTTTAAATTATATATTTTTAGATTTAAAATATTGTCTTTTATATTTCCTAGCCCTATTTTTATTTCAAAGGACATGTTTAATTTGTTTGTATAGCTACCCTCTATAGTTATAACTTCATCTATTAATATATTTTTTATTTCAACTCCATTCAAATGTATATAATCTTTTATCAAGCTTAAGACATCTTGATCTGTTAATTTAAATTTAGCAGCAGATATTTTCATTTTAATTTTCCTCCTCAATTTATAAATAAAGTATACAATAAATTAAAAATTAGCGATAGATGGGTGCTTGGGGTGCTTGGGGGACAGTTAACAACTTTTAATCTTGCAAAAGTTGTTAACTGTCCCCTTCATTTCTAAAAATTGCTTTAGCAAATTTTATGATTTTAATTAGACTAATAAATAACTATATTATATTATATTAAAAGAAGGTAGAATTAAATTAAAATTGCATATAAAAATATCTTAAGGGAACAGGTGATTAAATGGGGAAAATAAAAAATAGATTTTTAATATTGCCAATTATAGTACTTGTAATTTCACTATCTACATTGATATTTTCAAAATATACTAATCCAAAACCGACTTACAAAGCATATACTTCCTTTAAATATGAACTAAAATCGAAAAAAATATCTACAGTATACATTATAGATTCCAATAAAATTAAATTTATGCTAACAAATGGACAAGTATATGAAACAGATAATCCAGGAACAAATAATTTCAAAGAAACTTTACTTAGTAGTAATGTAAAAGTTTTAGAACAATATCCATTAAATAATACAGAAAAATTTTCCTTAATAGGTTTGTTAGTGTCTATTGTCTGTATAATTGCCACATATTTAAGATCAGCCAAAGTAAAAACTAAAAAATCATTTTCTGTAGATGCAATAGATACTAAAGCAATAGAAAATCCAGACTTTACCTTTGAAAATATGGCTGGAAATGAAGAAGCAAAAGAAAGTGTTCAAGACATAGTTGATTTTCTAATTAATCCTGAAAAATATAAATCATATGGAGCTAGAATACCTAAAGGAGTAATACTCTATGGTGAACCAGGTACGGGTAAGACCTTGATGGCAAAAGCTATTGCAGGTGAAGCGGGAGTTCCTTTTTATGCTGTATCAGGATCAGACTTTGTCCAAATATATGTAGGCGTAGGTGCCAGCCGTATAAGACAATTATTCAAAAAAGCACGAAACAACAAGAAGAAAAAGTCCATTATATTTATAGATGAAATAGATGCCATAGGTAAAAAAAGAGAAAGTGGAGCTGCTTCGTCCTCTGATGAAAGAGATCAAACTTTAAATGCTTTATTAACGGAAATCTCAGGATTTAATGAAGATGATGGCACAGTAGTTATTGCAGCTACAAATAGATTAGATACATTAGATCCTGCTCTTTTGAGGCCTGGAAGATTTGACAGGCATATCGAAATAAATCTTCCAGATATATCTGCAAGAGAAAAAATTATTAATCTGCATTTAAAAAATAAGCCTGTTGGAAATATAAATATAAAAGACTGGGCTCAGAAAACATCCTATTTTTCAGGTGCCAAGATTGAAAGTTTAATAAATGAAGCAGCTATTATTGCGTGTAAAGAGAACAATCCAACTATTGAAAACAACCATATGGACAAAGCATTTTCTATAACCTTAGCAGGATATGAGAAAAAAAACAGAAATTATATAAAAAATACAGATAAAAGCATTACAGCTTATCATGAAATGGGACATGCTATTACATCTTTAAAGATGCTCCCAAATGAAAAAGTATCCAAAGTTACTATAATACCTAGCACAAAAGGAGCCGGTGGATATACTTTGAGTATTCCAGAAGACAGATTGTATCAAAATAAAGATTATCTAACAAAAAAAATGATGGTACTCCTTGGCGGTAGAGCTGCGGAAGATATTGTATTCGGTCCTGAATTTATTACAACAGGTGCACATAATGATTTAAAGCGGTGTACAAATATAGCCTATAATATGGTGACTAGATATGGAATGGGTAAAACTCTAGGATTATTGAATATGGAAGAACTCTCACAATTAAATATTAATCAGGATAATATCATAATAGAATGTAAGAACCTGGTAGATAAGATTTATGAAAATACCAAAAAACTTATTCTTGAAAATATGGATTTTCTCCAATTAAAAACAAAAAAACTTATAGAAAAAGAAACTCTCTTTGAAGATGATTTGATTTAAAATAGCTTAGTAGGGGACAGTTAACAACTTTTTAAAAGTAAAAGTTGTTAACTGTCCCCGTTTTTCCTGTTTCTTAAAACTAAAGAAGATACTATTCCACCTAGTAGTCCCCCAACATGGCCAAAATTGTCTACATTGGCTACCGAAAATCCCAAAATCAGGTTAACGGCAATTACAGAAAAAATACTGTATATAAATTCTTTATTTATTCTGTTTTTCATCTTTAAAGCAAATATCAAAGTTGCTCCAAACAAACCAAATATGGCACCTGAAGCTCCAATGGATATACTAGGTGAAAAAATATAACTAAAAACAGAAGCAATAATACCTGAAAAAATATATATAAATATATATTTCAACTTACCATATATCTTTTCCACTAAAGGTCCAATAGCTACAAGTGCATACATGTTAAGCCCTAAATGTATAATACCTCCATGTAAAAACATACATAATATTAATCTATAATACTGTCCAGATGAAATAAGTTGATTAACTTTAGCACCCATATAAACTAATACATTTATATCACTGCTAAATATATTTTTTGATAAAATAGCTGTTATAATATAAAATATTATATTTAAGGCCACAATAAAATATGTTATTTCTGATCCTCTTATGATAAACCTACTATGTTTATCTCTACGCTTATTATGATTGTCCAGCTTATTTATACAATTACCTATTTTATATGCAATTGTATTGGCAGATTCACTATAATATAATATCCTATTTAAATTAACATCTATTAAAATTAATTCACATTGTGGATAACTAATCCAATCACCGATTTTTTGTTGGATGGATGAAGTATCATTTTCCAACAATACAATTGTGAGTGTTAAATTACTGCATCCAATTATATTATGAAGCTTAACTTTTAATATATTAGTATCTATATGCCTGTAATGATCCAAATCTGAAAAAAGAACTATATTTAAATTATTATTATGTACACCATAAACTCCCCAGTCACTAATGGATCCAGCAACACTACCAATTTCCAAAATATTAAAATTGTATAAATGGTATAATTCTTTAATTAAATTTTGTATATATTTATCCATAAAATTCTCCCTAAAAACTAATATTATATTATTCCTAAAATTACAATATTAGTATTATAAAGCAAATCTATTTCATGAAAACATGAAATATTGTCACTGTTCTCTATAACCCTTACTACCGGTCTATCTGGAAAACCTTTATTTTGTTTTATTATATATCCATCTTCATTATTAGACAAATTAACATGACATCCAAGTGGATAAATGGCAAATGTATTTTTGAAATTCAATACAAGTTGCTTATCAAAAGCACTGCCACTTCCAGAAAGTATTAGTTCATAAGATTCATTTAATTTAAACTTTTTTCTATATACTCTATCATTGCTTACCGCATCATATACATCACATATACACACTATCTTTGCAAATTTAGTTATCTGTTTGTCCTTTAATCCATATGGATAGCCTCTTCCATCAATTCTTTCATGATGCTGTTCAACTACCTTTATAATTCTATTAGAAATCGTAAGATTTTTTTTTAAAAGTTCCACACCATAAATAGGATGTTTTTTTATCTCTTCAAATTCTTCATAGGTAAGCTTAGCTTTTTTATTTAATATTTCAATTGGAACTTTTGTTTTCCCAACATCATGTAAAATTGCTCCTACTCCAACCTCTCTCAGATCACAAGAATCTACTCCTGATGTCATAGCTAAAAAACACGACATAACACAAGTATCCAAAGAATGTATAGAGGTATAATTATCATATGTTTTTATATCATATAAACTTTTATTTACATCACCCATATTAAGTATATAATCCATCATATCTTGAACTGGTGCTATAGCTTTTTCAAAACCCTTTCCATTACAATCATATAATTTGCCAACTATGGAGGACATACTTTTCATAGCACTTTGTTTAAGTTGGGTCAATTTTTCATCTTCTACATATACATCATCTAACATTTCATCTTCTATATATATATAACATACCCCAAGGTTTCTCAATTTATTTATATATATCCCACTTAGATTTACTCCCGCCTTTAATAAAATTTGTCCATCTGATGTAAGTATACTTTTTCCAAGGACCTGCCCTTCTCTAATTTTACTTATATGCTCCATTCTCATTAGTTACACCTCAATAAAGTTATAAATATTTACTTTAATGCATACTTAATTTTTTTATAATAACAAGTATATAGTATACCTATTATTATTACTAGTACACAACTTCTATTAGAAAATTAATCTTCATATTCTTGTCTTTTATCCTCTATATCATTGAAAACTTTATTAATACAAGTGTTTATCAAATTACACAGTGTATTTAATCTATTTTCCATTAAATTATGATCATTATTATAGTCAAATTTAACTATCCACGTGGGATTATATTCATCTTCAACTTCCTCAATTTCAAAATTATTTTCATTGAACTTATATTTTTCAAACATATCAAAGATAGCATAATACTGCCAATCTTCCACGTCTTTATTTGTATTAAAATAAACATTTACGCAATTGCCATCGTAATACATTTTTCTTATATATTGTGCTCCGTCTACTGCATTATAGCTTCCAAGCCGATTTTTTATCAGTCCTGTATCTCTATCTTTTTCTATTAAAACTAATGTAGAAAAATCCAATTTAACATCTCCTTGTAATGTACCCACTAAATATCGTTAATACCTTGCACTATACTATATCGTACTTTTAAGATAAATATTTAATATAAATTTATTTGCATATATTTACTTATATGCAAATAAAAGTTATTATTATATTATATACTTTTTATTACTTAGGCTACAAAATAAAATCTCAATAATTATAACACAATATGGGGGAATAAATTATGAAAAAATTTATATGCTTAATAATCTTTATTTTATTTACAGGTATAATAATATTACATCAATATAACTTAAATAAATCTAAAGATATAAATTATGCTATTGAACAGTATTTTACAACTGGAATTTTTAATGAATATAAAATGTATGACATTAGTAATAAAACTCTATATTTTTCTAACGGTGTTGATGCTTTTGTAAAAGTAAATGGACTTTCAAATGGTAAGCCTCACAGATCTATTAATTATGAGGTATTTTTAGAAAAAAACAAGAAAGGAATATGGAAAGTGTCCAAGGTTTACCCTTATTAAAGTAAAATTTACTATATTTTAATATGTTCTTTCAATAATTTATTTCTGCAATCTTCACATATTCCGTCTAATTTAAAATCCAATTTTTCATCCGATTCGGAAAGCATAAATCCTGTTTTACTTTTTATTATCTCTTCTATTTCCTGCATTGGACAATCTATTTCAACCTTTTTGTGACACAATTTACATTGTATTATATGTTTATGCTTTTTCCTTATTATGGCATAAGCAGATTTATTTAATCCTAAATCAAATTTTTTTATTATCTTTTTATCTTCAAAAAGATCCAAAGATCTATAAATTGTAGATATATCTACATTAACATTTTTCGACTTACATTTATTAAAAATATCCTCAGCAGTTATAGCATTATCACTTTTAAAAAATATTTCTAGTATGTTTACCCTAGGTTTTGTAACTTTCATATTATATTTTCTTAAACATTCTTCAATATCATTCACAAAATCACCTCAAATCTTAAAAATATTTAATGGACAAGATTATTTACATATTTATTATCTTTTACTACTATAAATATAAATATGATTCATTACACGCATAATATCTTTAATATATATTACATATATTATATACTTTTTTAAGTTTAATGTGGTAATAATGTGGGGACAGTTAACAATTTTTTATAAATTAAAACGAAAAAATTGTTAACTGTCCCTTTAACTCGTTTAAAAATTATTTATATTGTCAATAATCATAATATATTTATCAAATAAGTCTATTTTGGAAAGGAATTTTTGTTGATGTCAAGAACTTCCCGTCAAAAAAATGGAATAAACCTTCATCATATTATGAGTAGAGGTATAAGTGAACTCACACTTTTTAAAGATTCTAATGACAAAGAAAGATTTTTAAACTTATTAAGAAAGTACAAAAAAGCCTATATGGTAAAAATTTATTCATATATAATAATGGATACACATTATCATCTTCAAATTAATGATAATGGTGCAGATATATCAAAATTCATGAAATCTATCAACCAGAGTTATGCTCAATATTATAATAAAAAATATAACAGGCATGGTCATGTATTTGCAGATCGTTTTAAAAGTAAACCAATACAAAGTGACAGATATGCGGTAGTTGTATCATTATATATACACAATAATCCAAAAGACATTTCAAAGTATAAAAATTGTATTAATAAATATAAATATTCAAGTATCCATGCATATTTAAATAAAAAAAATTCTAAAAATGATCTTGTAGATACAGATTTTATTCTAAATCATTTCAGTTTGAATAGATATGAAGCTATAAAAAATTACCTTGATTTAATTTTAAACTCAGTAAATAAGGCTATTGAAAATAAAATTGAACTTATAAAAAAAGAAAATACTTATATACAAGATAATCATATATTAGTTAGACATTTTAAGCCAGAAAAAATCATAGATTTTATAAAACATTTTACTAAAAAACCTTTCTGTATAAATGGAAAATACAATCATAAAAATATGGAATTAAAATCTCTATGTGTATTTTTACTCAGATGCCTATGCAATTTCAAACTTAATAAGATATCCAATATAATTGGAAATATTTCTAATTCAAATACTCTACGGCTTTATGAAAATGGATTATTTCTGGCTAGTAGCAAAAAATATAAAAATATTATCAATAGCTTTATAGCTTACAGCAAATCATCTCAATTACAAATTACTAATACTTAAAGTTTTAAATATTGATTATATATCCATTATTATGGAGCCAAATTTTTTTCAGTTTATAATTTGAAATTATAGAACTAACTAAATCCCAATATTCCTTAGAATGATTCATATAAACTAGATGACATAACTCATGTACAACTATATAATCTATTATATCTAATGGCATCATAATTAATCTGTAATTAAAACTCAAGTTACTATTTGAAGAACAACTTCCCCATATGCTTTTCTGATTTCTTATAGTTATTTTGTTAGGATTAACTTTTATTATATTTTTATAGATATCTATTCTTTCTTTAAGTATAATATACAACTTAGTGCTTAATTCACTTAATATAACTTTTTTGATGTTTTCTGAATTAGATAGTATATAATTATTTCCGCAAATAATTGCATTATCATTATTAAATTTTACATATGTTTTATTTGTATTTATGTAAAATTTCTGTACTGGCAATATTTTTCCTAAAAATAATACCTTTTTCATATTATCAATCTGTAATTCATTTAATTTTATATTTCTATTATTAACTAAATTCAATCTCTTAACTATCCACTGAATTTTATCATTTATAACTTCTTCTATAGCAGATTTAGCAACATTTAGCGGACAAGTTACACATATATCTCCATTATTATTTACTCTAATATTTATATTCTTTATGTTTTTTCTGATTATATGATAAGTGATAAACTTGCTCTCATATTTTATTTTCATATTTCCTCCTAACGTTTTCTAACGTTTTGGGGACAGTTAACAACTTTCAAAATTAAAAGTTGTTAACTGTCCCCAACCATCCAGCCAATTATTGTGCTAAAGGTTTTTTGAAAACTCCAAGTAATCCAGCTGTAATAAATGATCCTATTACTATAGCAAGTATATACAATAGCGGATTTCCATTTATTACTGGTATTACGAAGATTCCACCATGTGGTGCAGGCAATCCTATATTAAATATCATTGAAAGTCCTCCTGCAACTGCAGCTCCTACTACTGAAGCAGGAATTACTCTTCCAGGGTCAGATGCTGCAAATGGTATGGCACCTTCTGTAATAAACGTAGCGCCCATTATATAACATGTTTTACCTGTTTCTCTTTCTTCCTTAGTGAATCTATTTTTAAACATTGAAGTAGCAATGGCAATTCCAAGTGGTGGCACCATTCCTCCAGCCATTATTGCAGCATGAGGAGTAAATTTTCCATTGGCTATCATAGCTATTCCAAAAGCAAATGCTGCCTTATTTATAGGACCTCCCATATCTATTGCCATCATTCCTCCAAGTATAAGCCCTAAAATAAGCCTATTTGTGCTTCCCATAGATCCAAGCCAATGTACTAATCCTAAATTTATTGCCTTTACAGGATTTACTATAAACAGTAGCATTATTACGCCGGTAATCAATATTCCAAACAGTGGATACAAAAGTACAGGCTTTATTCCTTCAAGCGACTGTGGAAGCTTTGAAAATACCTTTTTCAAAAGCAATACAACATAACCAGCTATAAATCCAGCAATAAGACCACCTAAGAATCCAGCATCACTTTTAGCCGCTATAAAACCGCCTACCATAGCAGGAGCAAAACCAGGCCTATCTGCTATACTCATTCCAATAAATCCTGCAAGTACTGGAACCATTAATGAGAATGCATAAGTTCCACCTACGTCATGAAGTAATTTCGATATAACATTAAAAGATGGATCATTAGGTTCATAACTTTTTATTCCAAACATAAAAGATATAGCTATTAAAATACCACCGCCAACAACAAAAGGAAGCATATTTGAAACACCACTCATAAGATGTTTGTAAAATCCAACTCTTTGCTTTCCACTAGAATTAGAAACTTTTCCCTCTTGATCTGAATGGTACACTGGTGCATCACCATTTACAGCCTTGTTTATCAATCCTTCTGGATCTTTAATAGCCTCGGATACAGAAACTTGCACTAGTTTTTTTCCATCAAACCTAGCCATTTCAACCTGTTTGTCAGCAGCTACAATTATACCATCTGCTTTTTCTATTTCTTCATCTGTCAATTTATTCTTAACACCAGTAGAACCATTTGTTTCAACTTTTATGTTGACTCCGATTTCTTTACCTTTATTGTTAAGTGCATCTGCAGCCATATAAGTATGAGCTATTCCTGTTGGGCAGGCTGTAACTGCCAATACAAACTTTTCTGAGCTGTCAATTTCATCTGTTTTTTTATCTCCACCTTGAGCCTTTATATAAGCCTTTTCCTGTTCATCTATCATTCCCAAAACTTCGTACTCAGATTGAGCATTTAAAAGATTGTTTTTGAATTCTTGATTCATAAGCATACTTGATAATCTTGCAAGAGTATCTAAATGTTCGTTATTTGCACCCTCTGGTGCTGCTATCATGAAAAACAATTGAGCTTTAGTCCCATCTAGTGACTCATAATCAAGTCCATCTTTTTTTAATCCAAATGCCAATGCGGGAATCTTGACTGCATCTGTCTTTGCATGTGGTATTGCTATACCTTCTCCAATTCCAGTTGAAAATTCAGCTTCTCTTTTTAATATTTCCTTTTTATATCCCTCTTTATCATTGAGCTTACCTGCAGAATTTAGTATGTCTACAAGTTCTTCTATTACATCGGATTTAGTATTTGACTCTAAATTCAATTTTATAGTATTTTTTTGTAAGAGTTCAGTAATCTTCATAATATTTCCCTCCCATTGTCTTAAAATATATATAAGGCAAATTATTAAAGACATTTAACTGGTAAAATTTATAATATATTATTGGATTTATAATTTCTAAAAAATAACTATTTCCAATTAAAGGTTTTCAAATTTGCCATAGGCATATATAATATATACCTAGAAATCTAATTAATAATAAAATTTGTTCTACAATTTGGTTACATATATTTCAGCTAGCAATTGCTCTACAAAATCCTTTTTACACAAATCTATTGAAAATGCAGTGGCACTCCCTGAAGCTGCACCATATTTAAATGCATCAACTATACTGTGACTTCTTGTATATTCAGCTAAAAAACCAGCTACAACAGAATCTCCTGCACCTACAGAATTTTGAACTGTACCTTTAGGTGCCGATGCCTTATATACTCCTTCGTCACATACAAGCATTGCTCCATCTTTTCCCATGGAAATTATTACATTTTGCGCTCCCATCTTTCTCAATTCATTTGCATATTTAATTACTTCATCTGAACTTTTAAGTTCTCTTTCAAATATTTCTCCAAGCTCATGTATATTGGGTTTTATTAAAAATGGTTTATATTTTAATGTAGCAGTAAGAGCTGAACCTGTAGTATCTACTGCCACTTTTCCATTTTTACATCTCTGCTGAATTCTAGAGTATATATCCCTAGGTACTGATTTTTGCACATTACCCGCAAGTACTATAAAATCTTCACTTTTTAGGTTTTCTACTTTTTTAAATAATTTTTCTAAATTTTCCTTGTCTATATCAGGACCTGCACCATTTATTTCAGTTTCTTGTTTTGATCTAATTTTTACATTTATTCTGGTGTCTTCCTTAACTTCTATAAAATCTGTAAAAATTCCTAAATTCACCAAGGAATCTTTGATAAACTTTCCGGTAAATCCACCTATAAATCCAAGTGCCTTACTTGAGACTCCAAGATTGTTCAATACTCGAGATACATTTATTCCCTTTCCTCCTGCAAATTTTTTTTCATTGTCAACTCTATTAATGTCTCCTAGAATCAAATTTTCAGTCTGTATTACATAATCTATTGAAGGATTAAAAGTTACTGTATATATCATGAATCCATCACAACCTTTATATTAGTTTTTTCTGAATATCTTTCATAATTTTCTATTTGTCCATAGGTAATTATATCTGACATTTCCAAATCAGCTACTTTTACAAAACTAACCTCTCCAAATTTACTTTCATCTGCAAGAATATAGCTTTGTCTTGAGTGTTCAATAGCATTTTTTTTCAGTATTGCTTCTTCAGAATCAGGGGTTGTAAATCCATATTCAGGGTGAATTCCATTTATTCCTAAAAAACATTTGTCAAATCTAAATTTAACCATGCACTTCAGCGCATCTATGCCTATAACGGCTTTTGTATTATTTTTAACTTTACCTCCTAATATATAACCATTTATATTATTTTCAATAATGGCATTTATATGCTTTAATCCATTAGTTACTATTATTATTTTTTTGTTGCTTATATATTGGATTATTTCAAATGTAGAAGTTCCTGAATCTAAATATATACAATCTCCATCTTCTATGCAAGATGATGCAAATTGTGCTATTTTTTTCTTTTCTTGTACATTCTGTATCTCTTTTTCGCTATAGCTTGGCTCTATAAGTCTTCCCTTTGGAATAGCAGCTCCACCATGAATTCTTTTTACTGCATTTATGCTTTCCAGGTAATTAAGGTCACGTCTTATAGTAGACTCAGATGTATTTAAAATATTTACAAGGTAATTTATCTTTATAATTCCCTTTTGTTTTAGCTCATCTAATATTATTCTATAGCGCTGTTCTGTAAGCAAGATTTTTCATCCTCTTCCAAATTGAATTTATTAATGTTAACTCCTTATGCAAACATTATAATATAAATTTTTTTACTAATCAATCATTTTGCTCTAAAATCATTCGTTTTTTTTCATAATTCTTTCAAAAGTAATCAGTAGTATTAATTACCTAAGTTTCGTACAAACGAAATATTGATAATTTCCATAAAATAGTTTTCAAAAAATAAATAGTGGATAATA
>NZ_JAHHUY010000037.1:0-28268 GCF_019144085.1 Clostridium tyrobutyricum | reverse complement strand
ATATTCAAATTACGAATTGAAGTTTGACCTTATAAAAGGTTATATGATCCCTCCACTTTCCATTTATAAATAGATACTCTTTGTTTGTCCCAATTTTTTCAAACCCACAGCTTCTAAGTACACTTTGAGATCTTGTATTGTCTACTAATGTTGAAGCTTCTAATCTATGTAACTTTATTTCATTAAAAGCATATTCAACTGTTAATTTCAACGCTTCTTTCATATATCCATTTCCCTGATGATTTTCATCTATGGAATATCCTACAAAAGCACTTTTAAAAACCCCTATAATTATATTTGATATCTGTATTTTACCTATAAATTTTTTATTTTTATATATTCCAAAATTAACACTTCTACCGCCAAGAAAGTCTCTATAACTATCCATTAAATTTTTCTTCTGCATTTCCAGTGTATAAAACTTATTTTCACGATCAGGCTCGAATTTACTAAGATATTTCTTATTTCTTATATAATAGTCAAGTACTTCTTCGGCATTTTTAGGAGTTAATATTGAGAGATCTATTTTATCACCTTTTATATGAAGTCCTTTATTTATACTTATATTTTTAAATCTATCTATCTGAAGTCCAAATAATATTTCATTTTTATACTTGGAATCCACTTTTATGCTGTCTGATATTATACCTTCAAGCACAAAACCCAAATCAGTAAATGCAGAAATATTTATATCTTCATCTGCTATTATATTTATCTTATTCAAATTCATGTTTTTAAAAATTTGTTTCATTAATATATGAAGTGAATCTTCAAGAAGTTTATAACTTAAATCTCCATACTTATAAAATTTTATTCTCAATGTGCAAAATTTGTTTTCTTTAGAAAATTCGGTTATAAATACTCTACCTATAGTTATTCCTAAATTATCCCTTATTATATATTCACTATTAGTGCCTCTGGCTAAATTAATGTTTACAAGCTGGTGTTTTAGCATGCATATCTCTCCTAAACTATAACTTCAAAAATATATAAATATAAATTTAACTACATTAATAGTATAACATAAATAAATTAGATAATCTTTTTCTTATTTTACATAATATTCCTATAACAATTGGCAAGGAAACTAACTCCCTTGCCAATTGTTATACAACTATTTTAATTTATGAATAAATAAACCGCTCCTTAATTTTGGCTCAAACCATGTAGATTTTGGAGGCATTACTTTTCCTTCATCTGCAATTTTCATTAATTCATCTAATGTAACTGGATACATGGAAAATGCTACCTTATATTCTCCATTATCTACATTTTTCTCTAATTCTTCAAGTCCCCTTATTCCTCCAACAAAATCAATTCTACTATCACTTCTTGGATCCTTTATACCTAAAACAGGAGCCAAGAAATTATTTTGAAGAATAGATACATCTAAATTTGAAACTACATCTTCTGATTTATAGTCATCACAGTTAGCATCAAGTTTATACCATTTTCCATCTAAATACATTCCATAGGTATGTTTGCTGGATGGCTTATATGCTTCATCATTTTCACACAATGTAACTTTAAAATATTGATTTACTCTTTCCATATACTCTTGTACAGTTAAACCATTTAGATCCTTGACTATCCTATTATAATCTATAATCCTTAAATCACAGTCTGGAAAAATTACAGATAGAAAAAAGTTGAACTCTTCATCTCCAGAATAATTTTCTTTCTCTTTTCTACGCTTAATTCCTACTTTTACAGCTGATGCGGCTCTGTGATGACCATCAGCTATATATAAATTATCTACTTGTTTAAATATATTGCATATGCGTGATATAGTATCTTCATCATCTATAATCCATACTGTGTGAATAACATCATCTTCAGCTTTAAAATTATATATAGGCTTTTTCTCTATCCAGTTTTTTATTATATTATTAATACTGTCATTATATTTATAAGTCATAAAAATAGGTCCTGTATTAGCATCACAATAATCAACATGATTTATCCTGTCTGCTTCTTTATCCGCTCTAGTGTGTTCATGTTTCTTTATAACATCATTAATATAATCGTCAATAGATGTACATCCTACTATGCCCGTTTGGCTTTTTCCATTCATGGTCAATCTATATATATATAAGTAGGGTTTTTTATCCTGCATTAATATATTTTCAGAAATCATTCTTTGTAAATTTTCTTTTGCTTTTTCATATACTTTAACATCATATTGATCTATATTTTTATCTAAATCAATTTCAGCTTTGTCTACATGAAGAAAAGAATATTTATTACCTTTTACTTCCTCTCTTGCTTCATCACTATTCATAACATCATAAGGAAGTGCAGCTACTTGATCAGCTAAATCTATCCTTGGTCTTATAGCTTTAAATGCTCTTAAAACAGCCATTTTGTCCTCCATCTAATTTAATATATTATTTATATGCATTTGCAAGTTCTTTATTTGCATGATCAAAATAATCCTCAACTATATTTAATATTTCCATTCCTATTCTTTCCTGTGCTTCTTTTGTAGAACCAGCTATATGTGGTGTTACTGATACTCTTTCATTATTTATAAGATCTTGATTCAGTTTTGGCTCTCCACAAAATACATCCAGTGCTGCACCAGCTACTTTTCCAGAGTTAAGAGCTTCTAAAAGTGCATTTTCATCTATTACTCCACCTCTTGCACAGTTTATTATATAAACTCCATCTTTCATTATTGCAAGTTCTTCTTTTCCAATAACTGCTCTATTGTCTTTTCCAAATGGTATATGAACTGATACATAGTCCGCTCTCTGCAATAGATCATTTAATTCATAAAATTTATAATCATTATATCCATTTGCAGCACCTAGTTTATCATAATATATTACTTGCATTCCCATTGCAGTTGCTCTTTTGGCAACTTCTTTTGCTATTCTTCCAAAACCTATAAGTCCAAGTGTTTTTCCAAATAATTCAACTCCCTTGTACTTTTTCTTTTCCCATTTTCCCGCTCTCATAGTAATGTTTGAATTATTTATATATCTTGATATAGTAAGCATATGAGCTAAAGTCATCTCCGCTACTGATATAGTGCTGGCATTTGGTGTATTATTAACTTGTATCCCATTTTCTCTTGCATAATCAACATCTATATTATCAAGTCCTACACCGCCTCTTATTATAAGTTTTAATCTTCCATTTTTAGCAATATCTATAAGAGGTTTTCTTATTTTAGTGGCAGATCTTACTACTATTACATCAAAATTTTTTATATGATCTTTTAATTCTTCTTCGTTGTAATGTTTATCTACAATCTCAAATCCATCTTTCTGCAATTTATCTATAGCTGCTTTTTCCATTCCATCACTGACTAATATCTTTGTCATTTTAATATGCCTCCAAATTTTTATAATTTAAAAAACTAAGAATATTCAAACTTGTTAATGTATAAATTACTAATTCTATTCACCGCTTAGTACTATAATTTTAATATATCATTTATATTATTTAAAAGTTCCTTTATATCATCAAGAGTAAAATCAGCCATATGAGCTATTCTGAAAGCCTTACCTTTTAATGTTCCATAACCATTTGATATTTGAAATCCACGTTTTCCCAACTCTTTATTTAATTCTCCAATATCAATATTTCTAGTATTTTTTATATTTGTAACTGTATTTGATAAATATCTTTCATCCGAATATAATTCAAAATACTTTCTTGCCCACGCTCTCACATATTCGGCCATCTCCAAATGTCTTTTATATCTATTTTCAAGTCCTTCTTCAAGAATTTTATCTAACTGATAATCGAGGGCAAACATATGGGATAATGACGGTGTTGAAGGATATTGATAATCTTTTTTATGAATATAATTATAAAGTGATAAAAGATCCAAATAATATCCTCTAAATTTAACTTTTTTTGCTCTTTCAACTGCTTTTTTGGAAAAAGAACATATTGACATTCCTGGTGGAAGTCCTATAGCTTTTTGAGTGGAGGTAAGACATATATCTATTCCTAACTTATCAACCTCAATTTTTGTACCTGCCATAGAACTAACAGTATCAACACACCATACTACTTCTGGATATTTTTTTAAAATCTTTGATATTTCTTCAACTGGATTCATAACTCCTGTTGAAGTCTCGTTATGAGTTATACAAAGTACATCGTATTTACCAGTAGCTAATGCTTTATCTATTTTATCTACATCTACAGCTTTTCCAAAATCCTCTTCAAATAAATCGGCAGGCACATTATTAGCTTCAGCAATCTGATACCATCTCTTTCCAAAAGCTCCTACTGAGAAAATAGCTGCTCGTTTAACTGTGCTACATCTTATTGCACCTTCTAAAAGTCCTGTACCCGAAGATGTTGATAGAAGTATTTCTTCATTTGTATAAAATAATTTTCTTAATTTGTCACTAATTCCTCTTTGAAGTTGTGAAGCTTCTTTACTTCTATGACCTATCATAGGTGTAGCCATTTTTTCTAACACATCTTCTCTTACTTCTACTGGTCCTGGAATAAATAATTTTTTATGCATTTCTTTCCCTCCAAAATTGTATTACTTTATTTATTTAAAGTTATAATTTGCTAAAGTTAATATAAAAAAATAACGCGAGTCAATCATCCCCACTTAGGGACGATTGACTCGCGTTGCCACCCTTCTTGATTATATTATTGGTTTTATATAATATAATCCTCTCGTATAATTAACGGCTAATACCGTATTACTCATCGCAATAAACCTCCAAGACGGATTCACTAAAGTATAAGTATCAGTTTACACCATACACTGACTCTCTAAAACCTAACTCAAGTTACTATTCTCTTCACAGGAAAATATAAACTTTTATAAATTTAATCTCAAAATTTATTTATGAGATTGTAATTATTATAGAATTTCAATTTTCGTATGTCAATACCTAAATTAAAACTTTTTTTATTTACTATATGAAATTTTAATTTTAATCTTAGTACATAAGTATGTAATTCAATGGTTAAGAGTGAATATTTTATTTATTTAAATTCAATGAATTTATAATTTTATTTTGAGTTTGATCTATTTTTTTATTTTTATACCTTATTGCATTTATAGGACAGATATGTATACATCTCATACAAAGTATGCATTTACTGTGAAATATTGCATGTCCGTTCTCAAAAGTTATATTATTTTGCGGACAATTCATAAGACATATTCCACATTTACCGCATTCATCAGTAGAAGTCAAATTTTTAGACAATTTAGGGAGTTTTCTTATGAAAATTTTACAAAAAAACTTGCTAAAGTGAAGTCTTAATTCAGAATTTGATTCAACTACAACTGAATCATCAATAAATTTTTTGAAAATAAATTTAATTTTATTTTCAGCATTTGCAAGTAATAATTCAATATTGTCTTTAGTAGGTTTTTTCCCTATAGAAAAATAATAATTGTTTGGCATTTTTATATTAGATTGTATTATAATCTTAAATCCTTTTTTCTTAAGACACTGAGCCATAAAATGAGCGGCAGGAGAAGATTTTGCTGCTTGTGTAGAATACACTATTGCTTTTATACGTCTATTTTCACATTTAATTTTCTCCAAAAAATTACATACAATTTTAGGTGGAAATTCTGCATATACAGGTGATCCAACAATTATAAAATCATTTTTTTTAAAACACTCATTTTTAACCTGCTCTTTATCTTCTATATTTATTAATTTTAAATCTATATTATAATTTGAAAAACTACTTTTAAATTTATCTGCCACCCACTTGGTATTTCCCGTACCACTAAAGTAGTATAAAACACCTCTCATATTAACTCCCCTGCATCCTCATCATTAATCTATTTTTAATAAATCTATCGTTTAAATCTTTCTTTTTCATATTTATCCCTATATTTACTCATAATAGTACTTAAAATTTCACTAGCTGTAGGTGGAGTAAAAGTTATAGCATTTGCTCCAGCTTTTATAGTTTTACTTATACTCTCATTTGAAAATCCTCCTGTAGCTATTATAGGAAAATCAGGATAATCATTTCTTATTTTTTGTATTATCTTATTTGTGTTTTCTGCTCCAGACACATTTATTATGGTGGCACCAGCTTCTATTCTTTCCTTTACACTTTCATATTCAGAAATTATGGTGACTATTATAGGTATATCTATGGTATCTCTTATTTCTTTTATAACTTCATTGGATGTATTACTATTTACAACCACACCCATAACGCCTTTAAATTCTGCATCTAATGCTAGATTGACAACTCTTCTTCCTGGTGCAAATCCGCCTCCTACACCACAAAATACAGGAATATCAGCTGCTAAAACTATAGCATGTGTTATAAGAGGCTGAGGAGTAAAAGGATATACTGCTATAACAGCATCTGCATTGGTATTCTTTATTACAGCAACATCTGTACTAAATACAAACGATTTTAATCTCTTGCCAAATATTCTAATTCCACTGGCCTCTCTTATTGCTTCCGGTAGTTGAATACTATGTCTCTTTAAAATCCCCTTTATCTCTGGCATATACCTACTCATAATATACCCCCCTTAAATTTATCTTACCTACTTTCTTTTACAACTTTCCTGTTCATATCCCAACTCGTTTAAAACTCTTTTAACTATTTTTTTACCAACCACATCTTCACTCATTTCACAGATGGCATTTTCTAGTTTGGACCAATTTACAAATTCTACTTCTGAAGATTTTGTTATCTTGCCACCATCATATTTAGCCATAAAAGTAAGCATAATTATCTCTTTATTACTTACATATTGACTTCCTAAATACTTAAGATCTTTTACCTTAAGTCCAGATTCTTCAAGTACCTCTCTATGAACAGTTTCCTCTACAGTCTCACCATTGGTTACATATCCAGATAGCAATACCTTTGAATTTTTATATATATAGCTTTGTTTAAGCAATAAAATATCGTCACCTTTTATTACCGCCACAATAATACAAGGTTTGGGCGTATCAAAAAAGAATATATCATCTTTAGGACAATATGGTACTCCTCCTTCATCCCAACTGTATCTTTCTTCTAATTTTCCTCCACATATAGGACAATAATTAAATTTCATAAATTATACCGCTTTAATAAAGCAGATTACACCCCCTTATATTAATTTTTCAATAATCTATTTTTACATGGTTTATACTTCTGATTTTCTAAATATAGTATTTGATTATATTATAAGTTTATATGTAATATTTTTCAAACATAAAGTTTATATTCTATATAAATTCTAAAGTTTAATCTGTATTTCTCTGTCTAATTCAATAAAACTTTCTCCTACATTACAATTATATGCACTTACACATACACCTTCTCTTTGAGCATATCTAAGTGCTTGCCCAAATTCTTCATCCATTTCATCATAGGGTGTAAAATATTTAACATCCTGCATTTGAATTAAAAATAAAATACCAGCTTTCCTTCCAGATTTCTTTACTTCTATAAGTTCCATTAAGTGTTTTTTACCTCTTTCTGTAGGAGCATCCGGAAAACTAGTTACTTCATCATGTTCAAGTGTAACCCCTTTTACTTCAAGATAATATTCTTGATTTTTAAAATTTGAAAGTTTAAAATCGAATCTGCTGTTTCCAAAAGTTTTCTCTGTTTCAATTTTATTATATTCTTTTAAATAATTTATCTTTCCTTTACTTAAAGCTTCATATACAACTTTATTAGGTATCTGAGAATCTATATTTATAAGTTTGTCATTCTTATAAGCCGCTATTAAATCATATTGAGTCTTTCGTCTAGGATTATTTTCCTCCCTTAATAATACTTGAACATTTGGAATTAAAATCTCG
Source organism: Clostridium tyrobutyricum (assembly GCF_019144085.1). Taxonomy (GTDB): domain Bacteria; phylum Bacillota; class Clostridia; order Clostridiales; family Clostridiaceae; genus Clostridium_B; species Clostridium_B tyrobutyricum_A. Next base: position 20,499 of record NZ_JAHHUY010000037.1, on the reverse strand, counting down.
CTGCATCTTCCTGTATTTGGAACATGGACTAGAATTTTCTGTCCATTTATATCCACATATGCTTCAAATCTGTTAGGCCTTCTTATAAACACAGCTTTTATTATTTTTTTATCAAAAATCATTTTATCATCCCCATAATATTCTTTAAGAATATTATTATTTACATATTCTTAATATTAAAAATCTATTTTTTAAAAAAATAACTTGAATATTACAAGGAAAACAACTCCTGGTATTCCAAAAAAACCTGCAATAAAAGAAGTAATAGCATTTATTCCTATATGTAGTCCAAAATATTGACCTACAAAATTTACTATTATTAATAGAACAGCTCCTAAAATGGCGTTTCCGATTAATTTAATAAGTATTTTTATAGGCCAGGAGAATACCTTGACTAATATATATAATCCCAAGATAGCAATTAAAAAATATCCTATATACTCGAACATATACTCATCTCCTAGTATCAATATCGTAAATCTAAATAATCCCTCTATATTAATTTATATTCTATCAATAAAAAACTATTAATACAAAATGAGTATGTTAACTTTTTTTTAAGAATACCTTTTAATCGGTCCAAAATTTTCAAACATATTTTCAACTTTAATTTTAATTCCGTTCTTTTTAGCTTCACTTAACAAATACATATATTTTGACTTCGCTGCTTCTTCCATGTGTATGGCATAATCTATAAGATGTGAATCTTTTACAGTATTAAAATAAATTCCGCATCTTTCTATTTCCTGCCTTGCATCTTCTATATCTCTTAATAATTTTTTCTGCTGTTTTGTATACTTAGAATTTCTCATAAGTAAAATTCTCACTATACTTTTCTTATTCATAAAATTCCTCCTAATTATAGTCCTTACATAGATTTTTGACACAAATTAGGAAAAATATACAAAAAAGGTTATAGCTCCGTTCTACCTTCCAATGCCTTTGAAAGAGTTACTTCATCCGTATATTCCAAATCTCCTCCCACTGGTATTCCATGAGCTATTCTTGTTACCTTTACACCAAGAGGTTTTAATATTTTAGAGATATACATTGCCGTAGCCTCACCTTCAACATTAGGATTGGTTGCAACTATAACTTCATTTATATCTCCATTCATTCTCTTTATAAGTTCTCTAAGTTTTATGTCTTCAGGGCCTCTTCCAGCCATAGGCGAAATATTCCCATGAAGTACATGATAGACACCATTATACTCCCTTATCTTTTCCATTGCCATTATATCTTTGGGTTGTTCAACTACACAAATCGTACTTTTGTCCCTATTGGGATTTGAACATATGGCACAAGGATCTGAATCAGTAAAATTTCCACACACCGAACAGTATCTTATAGTACCTCTTGCCTTAATAAGAGCTTCTGCAAATTCCCTGACTTCATCACCAGGTAAATTCAACGTATAAAGTGTAAGTCTCTGTGCAGTTTTATAACCTATGCCAGGAAGCTTCGCAAATTCCTCTATCAACTTTTCTATAGCAACTGGATAAAAATCCATTTATATCACCTCAATTTAAAACCCCATCTTAATAAGACGGGGTTAATTTTAAAACATTCCTGGAATATTAAGTCCACCTGTTAATTTTTTCATATCCTCTGCAGATTTTTCATCTGCATTTTTCAATGCTTGATTACATGCAGTAAGAATAAGATCTTCTAACATTTCAATATCTTCTGGGTCAACTACTTCAGGCTTTATCTTTATACTTTTTATTTCCTTTTTACCAGTTACGGTTGCAGTTACTGCACCACCACCAACTGTAGCTGAAAATTCCTTGTTTGTCAGCTCTTCCTGCATATCCTGCATTTGCTTTTGCATCTTTTGAGCCTGTTTCATTAAGTTATTCATATTTCCCCCTCCACCAAAGTTAGGGATTCCGCCTCTTGCCATACAATTTCCTCCTCAATTAACTATTGTTGATTATAATTATATCATATTTTTTAAGTATTTTTATAGTTTATCATTCATCAAGTATTTCTACCATATCTTCTCCAAAAGTATCTTTTAATATTTGTTCTTTGGACTCTGAAATTTCATCTTCCCCAGTATCTATTATATAATTAACACCAACTCTTTCCTTTAATACATCTGAAAATATTGATTCAACTATTTTTTGATTTTCAGGTTTTTCAAGTCTCTGCTTATGAAATGCATAATTCTTATTATAGGCTATAGTGATAATACCATTTTTGCAATTTTCAACTTCCCCTGTAGTAAGTGCTGCAAATAGGACCATTTGATGTTTGCTTTTAAAAGATTCTAGTATATCTTTCCAGTTTTTCTTTACTATATCAAGCGTCATATTTGAATAAGTATTTTCTTGTACTATTTCTTGAACTTTTATATTGTCTTTTTTTTGTATTGTCTTTTTAGTATCATGATTTATATTATTCAACTCTTTAGTTTTAGGATTGTCAATTTGTTTGGTTATTTTAATCTTACCTTGCTTTATACTTTCTTCAAGTTTATTTAATCGTGACAATATAATTTCCTTTGACGTATCATACTCTACTTTGCACATTTTTATAACTGAAAGTTCAAGATATATTCTACTCTGTTTAGTCCATTTAGACTGTTCTTCTGCATCTTGAAGTATTCTTATATGCCTCATTATTTCCTCTACTCTTATACGCTGAGATTGTTCCTTTATGAGCTTTATATTTTCATCTGACATATCCAAAACTTCTTCAGGATTCTGAGATACCTTTACCATTAAAAGATTTCTAAAATGAATTATCATATCTCTTACAAAATTATAGATATCCTTTCCACTTAAAACTATATCATCAATTACTTTCATGGAATTTTCTATATCTTTTTCTATTATACTATCTGTAAGTTTCAATAAATTTTCATTTGTAACTAAACCAAGCATATCAATTACATTTTTATATTCGACTTTTCCATCTCCCATGGATATTGCCTGATCCAGTATACTAAGAGCATCTCTCATAGCCCCATCACACATTCTGGATATTAAATTAATACTTTTATCATCTGAAAATACACCCTTATTATCTACGATATATCTAAGTCTTTTAAATATATCTATACTCTTTATTCTTCTGAAATCAAACTTTTGACATCTCGATAATATAGTAGAAGGTAATTTTTGAGGATCTGTAGTTGCAAGTATGAATATGACATTTTTAGGTGGCTCTTCAAGTGTTTTCAAGAATGCATTGACTGCTTCCTGAGTCAGCATGTGAACCTCATCCATTATATATACCTTATATTTTCCTTCTTGAGGTGGGTATTTGACATTTTCTATTACATCTTTTATGTCTTCCAGTCGCCTCTTTGATGCTGCATCCATTTCAATGACATCAATGGCAGTACCAGAATTTATTTTCCTGCACATTTCGCATTCATTACAAGGTTCACCATCTTTTAAATCCATACAATTTACAGCTTTTGCTAAAATTTTTGCAGTGGATGTTTTTCCCGTTCCCCTGGTACCTGAAAATAAATATGCATGTGCTATCCTATTATTGAGTATTTGATTTTTTAACGTTACAGTTATATGTTCCTGACCAACTACATCTTTAAATGTTTTAGGTCTCCATTCTCTATAAAGTGCCTTATAAGCCATAATATCACCTTCTTTTATATATTATAACCTATATAATTCAAAGAGTTAATATAGGCTTTTAAATATAACAAAAAAGACACCCTAAGGCATCTTAAAATCTTTATCATTAAAGTCGTGCACCTTGCCTCGTCTAATAAACTATAAGCGTTACCCATATAGTTAACTCAAACTAGGTTTTTCCACGGCACACGAAAAGTATCACTTACCGCTGCTTCCTTCCGGACCTGACGGAGTTCATGAGTTTCCGTTGCGTGGGACCCGGCTATCAACGTCACTTGTATGGGCCAGACCCAACAGCTTACAGCCTAAGCAAGGAATTCAATCCTGCTATAGCGGATTGCAGGTACAGGGCACCGCTAACTCCCCATCTAGCACGACAAAGTTAAAATGGCGGAGAGAGGGGGATTCGAACCCCCGGTAGAGTTTCCCCTACACACGCTTTCCAGGCGTGCTCCTTAAACCACTCGGACATCTCTCCAAGGCATTTACTCATGAAATAATATATTTAATTTATCTATACACATAACACGAACAATCAATATTATACTAGAGACATAGTAATATTTCAAGAGTTTATAAAAAATTTTTTTAAAAATTACTTCCATTCCATCCCCAATGTTCCACTTCTTCATATTTTATATATATTTGCGAAGGTTTTATATTTAACTCCTGACTAAAGATATTGGTAATTTCCTTTGTCAAACTATTGTATTCCTTATTGTCTGCTTTTCCAAATATTTTTACTTCAATGAAGGCAATTGATTCCTCATTATTTCCTTTAAAATAAAGATTTGCATTATCCTGAAAAGAAAGCATAAGCCATTTTTCGGATTTTCCTGGAATAAGTTCGATAGCCTTTCCAAGTTTTTGCTTTATGTTTTTTTCTTTATCCTTGGTAATTTCCACATTAACCTTTGTCTGAATATATGGCATAATTATCTCCTCCAACATTAAATTTAATATATTTAATCATCAAAACCTATCTAGAACTTTATTCTTAGCTTTAGTAATCAAGGCAACATGAAGTGAAAAAAGTATTCCTACTATAAGGAAACATGAAATCATACCTATTACACCTGGCCACCCATATTTAGACCAGAAAGTACCTCCTGTAGTACCTCCTATACTTGAACCTACATAATAAAAAAATAGATAAAGTGATGATGCCTGTGCCTTATCGTGATTTGCAATTTTTCCTATCCAACTGCTCACAATTGAATGACTTCCAAAAAATCCAAACGTAAATATACAAATTCCGATTATTTTTAGGGCTAAGTTTACATTTAATGTAATAATTGCTCCTACAGCCATAACTAAAACTATAATCCAAAGTACTTTAGAGTGTCCCCTTCTATCTGCTAATTTACCTGACCAAGTAGAACTAAAGGTACCTATAATATAAATTATAAATATAAAACTAACTAAAGTTGGACTAAGCAAATACGGTGGTGCAATTAACTGATATCCTATAAAATTATACAACGAAACAAAACTTCCCATAATTAAGAACCCAATAACGTATAGACAAAGTAATCTAGGATTTTTAAGATGGTTCAACATTGATTTTAATAACTTTCCTATTTCCATCTTACGTGCAACAAAATGCTGTGATTTTGGAAGCTTGTTCCAAAATAAAACACTTGCCGCTGCACTAAGTATACCTATTGCGCATAATGCAACTCTCCATCCAAAAAAATCAGTAAGAGTTCCTATAATAATACGCCCACTCATTCCACCTATGGAATTTCCACTAATATATAATCCCATAGCTACACCCAGACTTTTCGGATCAATTTCTTCTCCTATATAGGCCATTGCAACTGCTGGTAATCCCGCTAACACAAGACCTTGAAGTATTCTGAAAATTAAAAGATAATGAAATCCAGGCACAAATGCAGTTAATATTACAAGTATAGATGCTGACATAAGTGAAAAACTCATAACTTTCTTTCTTCCAAAAACTTCAGATAAAGATCCAAAAACAAGCATACTAAATGCTAGAGCAATAGTAGTACATGAAAGAGATAAACTTGCAACTGTAGGTGAAATATGAAATTCTTTAGATAAATTAGGCATTATGGGCTGAGTACTATATAAAATCGCAAATGTATCAAATCCTCCTGCAAATAATGCCATATTAACATTACGGAATTCTTTTGTACCTTTCTTTATGTAATTCATAAAACCACTCCGAACTTGACTTTCTAAATTTCACTCATAAATCATATTTTATAACTTTCCATCATGAATAACAAGCATTGATACCTTGCTTATTTAAACAATAAAAAGGTAAGAGCTATCAACCATTAAGCTGATAGCTCCAATACTGGCGGAGACGGTGGGATTCGAACCCACGTGCCCTTGCGGACAACTTGATTTCGAGTCAAGCTCGTTACGACCACTTCGATACGTCTCCAAGATTCACATTAATATTATACAGAATCAAATTAAATAAATCAAACTAATTATTTAATTTGATCTTTTTAGTTTGAAAAATTCTTCTAAAATATTACTGCATATATCGTTATAAAGCCATTTTACATTCACAAAACTATTTAAATTTGGATTCTGAATTAAATTTAAAACAGAACCGCATGCACCACAAGACATATTAAATGTTCCTATATAAAGACTACTTATCCTGCTCTGAATTATAGCTCCTGCACACATGGGACATGGCTCAAGAGTAACATACATGCTACATCCTGAAAGTCTCCAATTGTCAATCATCTTTGAAGCCTGTCTTATTGCCAGCATCTCAGCGTGGCAGGTAACATCTTTTTTACTCTCTTTCAAATTATGTGCTCTTGCCAATATTTTATTATCTTTTACAATTACTACTCCTACAGGAACTTCATTTAACTCTAATGCACAATTTGCCTCTTTTATAGCTTCCTGCATAAAATCCATTTTTATCTCCATATTGTAATATAATTTAACTATATGTATTGAAACTTATAAGGTTTTCATTTAAAATTAGATTACAAGATAAATTTTATTTCTATATAAAAATTCCTGCAAATATATTTACAGGAATTAAAATACTTAATGTCATACTTCTTAAAATACTATTTATGGTGTACTCGAGAGGAGTCGAACCTCCGGCCCGTGGTTTAGGAAACCACTGCTCTATCCTACTGAGCTACGAGTACACATTGCTTTACCTTAATATTTTATTACAGATTATTAGTATTGTCAATTTTTTTATTCCATTAACATATACATAATTTATACATGCATAATAATATAATTAGGTATTGTGTAAAATCATAACTAATTGGACAAAATTAAAATATAACTAAATAAAAATTTTAGGAGGTATATACTATGATTAGTGAATTAAAAAAACTATTTCTAGCAAGTATTGGATCAGCTGCCTACACCTACGAAAAGGCTTCAAAATTAATTGACGAGATGGTTCAAAAGGGTAAAATCACAGTAGATGAAGGTAAGCAATTAACTGAAGAGTTAAAGAGAAATGTAATAAACAAAAAAAATCAAATGAAACCTTTGACTAAGGATGAGCTTATTTCTACATTAAATAATTCAAATTTTGCTTCAAAAGAAGATATATCATCTATAAATGAGAGACTAACTAAACTAGAAGAAAAGATAAAGAATAACTAAAGTCATTTTAGACTTTAGTTATTCTATTATAAAATGCCAAAGAATTCATCCACACGCTTTAGAGAAATTATAAAAGTACTAGGTAAATATGGTTTTAAATTTATACGAAACAGAGGAAAACACTCCCCTGAAAATTTAAGAAAGGCTTTTGAAGAATTAGGTCCTACTTTTATTAAAATAGGACAGATTCTAAGTTCAAGACCAGATATATTACCTGTACAATACGTTAAAGAACTCTCAAAACTCCAAGATGATGTACCACCTGAAAAATTTGATGATATAAATAAAGTATTTTTTAGTGATTTTAACAAAAATATAGAAGACTGTTTTTTACATTTTGAGAAAACACCTTTTGCATCTGCATCTGTTGCTCAAGTTTACAGTGCTACTTTAAAAGATGGAAGAGATGTAGTTGTAAAAATTCAAAGACCATATATTAAACAAAAAATGGATACTGATATATCCATACTATATAAAATAGTAAAGCTTGCAAAAAATAAATTTAAAAATTCAATAGTTGATCCAGAGGAAGCATTGGATGAATTAAAATTCTCTACAACCCAGGAACTTGATTTTAATTTAGAAGCAAAAAATATGATAAAATTTAAATTTCTAAATAGAAATGTAGCTTTTTGCCATGTACCTTATATAATAAAAGAATTATCCAAAAACAAAGTAATAACTATGGAAAAAATTCACGGTTTCAAAATAAATGATTTAAAAAAATTAAGATTATACAATTATGACTTAGACGACTTAGGAAAAAAACTTGCAATATCCTTTTTTAAACAAGTTTTTACAGATGGTTTTTTTCATGCAGATCCTCATCCAGGAAATTTACTTATACAAAAAAATAAAATATGCTTTATAGATTTCGGTATGATGGGAAATATATCATCTTCATTAAAATTATCATTAAATGAAATAATCATTTCCATAGTTTATAAAGATTTGGATAAGCTTATATCAGTAATTATGTCTATAGGCATTAAGAAAGGTCTTGTGGACAAAAATCAATTATATGAAGATGTAGATAACTTGCTTTCAAACTATCTTGAAGCATCTTTAGAAAATATAAAAATTTCTGTTTTAATAGGAGAAATTTTTAATTGTGCCAAAAACAATAATATAACATTACCTAAAGATTTTATTCTTCTAGTAAAAAGTTTAATTATAGTAGAAGGTCTAGTGACAGAAATATCGCCTCAAATTCAAATTTTGGATATTGCTGTTCCATTTGTAAAAAACAGTAGCAAAACTTATCTGCTAGATAGTATAAATTTAGATGATATTTTAATGAACTCCTACAACTTTACAAAAAATTCAATAAAGTTACCTACAAAATTTATTGAATTAATTGATGGAATGCTGAATGGAAGAGCTAAAATTCAGTTGAAATTCAATAAAATTGAGAATTCTATAAAACAATTAAATAAAATGACAAATAGACTTTCTATAGCCTTAATATCATGTTCCATGCTAATAAGTTCTTCACTAATTTTAAATTCAAATATAGGACCTAAAATTTATAATATATCACTATTAGGATGTATAGGAATGTTTATCTCATTATTTATAAGTTTAATACTTATAATATCAATAATCAAATTTGATAAAATTTGATACTAAAATGCTGATAAAATATTATCAGCATTTTCTAATACTTATATTTTAATTTGTATTCCACTTAAAATATATTCTATAATATTATCAATCATATGATTATAATTTTTTTTATCTTTATTTACGTTTTCATTATCCTGATTTATTAGTTCATATACAGCAGCTGAACATATAGAACCAAATAAAGCATATGCCATATAATAAGTATTATCTTTTTTTATGCTTCCTTCATCTATAGAATCTTCCAAATACTTCTGTATGTACATAATATATTTATTTATAGACTCTCTTAATTCTAATTGTCTACTTTCTTGACCCCAAAGCTGACTCATTATTACCTTAAAAAAATCTTTTTTTTCATATACCAATCCTAATTGTATTTTACATAATACTTTCAATTTGGATAATGCATCTTGTTTAGTATTTGCCATATCTTCTATTTCTTTTTTTATAATATTCATTCCTTGTGATATTATATATTTAAATATTTCTTCTTTACTTCTAAAATGATAATATAATGTTCCTTTCGCAACTCCAGTATCAGCTGCTATTGCATCCATGGTAGCACCATCATATCCATACTTTGAAAAAATCTTTATAGCAGATTCAAAAATAGCCATTTTAGTATTATTCATATATATCACCCCAGGTTTTTAATATATATCATATTAATTTATAATAATTATGTCATATATAATTTTAGTATAAATAATACTTAAAATCTACTACTATAAATAAATTGACCATGATCAATATCAAAATTATAATAAATATACATGAAAATATATATTAAGGAGCTAATTAAGATGATCAAATACTATAACAGAAAATCGAAAAAATATGAAATAGAACATATTGCAGGAGATAAATACTTAAAATGGATTTATTCTTCACCTATAGGAATGAAATTTTTAGAATTAATAGTGAAAAAAAAAGTTTTCTCTAAATTATATGGATGTTTTTGTAATACTAGTTTAAGCAAGAAAAAAATATATACCTTTATTAAAGATTTTAATATTAATATGGAAGAATCAATAGATAATATATATGATTTTAAAAGTTTTAATGATTTCTTCACAAGAAAACTAAAAAAGTCTGCAAGACCAACTGATAAAAACAGCAATATATTAATTTCACCTGGAGATGGAAGAGTTCTAGCTTATTCAAATATAGATTTAAATAAACTTATTCAAGTAAAAGGATATACATACAATCTATATGATTTAATTGAAAATAAAAGCATTGCAGAAAAATTTAAATCTGGAAATTTGATTATACTTAGATTAGCTCCCATAGATTATCATAGATTTCATTTTATAGACAATGGAACTTGTAGTATTTCACATAGAATTAAAGGAGATTATTATTCAGTAAATCCAATATCATTAAAAAAAATTCCAAAAGTATTTTGTAAAAATGAAAGACAATGGAGCACACTTAATTCTGAAAATTTTGGAGATATCCTCTATATAGAAGTAGGTGCAACATGTGTAGGATCTATAGTTCAAACATATACTCCTAAACATAAGGTATATAAAGGACATGAAAAAGGATATTTTAAATTTGGAGGTTCTACTATAATATTATTCTTTGAAAAAGATAAGATCACAATTGACAAAGATATAATTGATCAGACAAGGATAGGCTATGAAACAAAAGTCATAATGGGAGAAAAAATAGGTGCTAAATACAAACTTTAATATTAAAATATTTAAAATAGATTAATATTATTCTTAAAAATAAGCATAATAAAAATATATTAAGTATTTTAATTTAAAGGAGAGATATAAATGAAAAAGAAATTTTCGCTAATTATAACAGCGTTATTAGTTACTCTAAATTTAGTTGGTTGTGGAACTAATCAAAATGCTAACAAAGTGAAAGATAAAGTACAAAATGCACCTCAGCAAGCAAAAAATGATGTACTAACAATACCAAAGAACTTAAATGCTGATATGGGTACTGGAACTTTTTACATATCTACTGCATCTGGTACATCTAAAAATGGAGCTGCACCTATTGTCAATAAAAAAAATAATGATACAGTTGAACGTATTCAATTAAATACAACTGATTTTAGTGCTAAAAACTCAAGTTATATATTTGTAGATGGCATTTTAAATACTAAACAACAGCTATCAAATAGTAAATCCAATATAGATATTAAAGATAGTGCCCTTAAACAAGGTAAACATAGAATTGACATTGTGCAATTTAATAATAATAAGACAACTGATAAAGTTCTTACACATAAATCAGCTTATTATGAAGTTAAATCATAATTATATATGTATGCAGTAGAGGATATATTTTCAAATATTCTCTACTGTACTTTTTAATAACTACCTAATTTTTTTTCTTCAATCTTGTTTAATAATTTATTATATTTTGTAGTTAACGTAAGAAATTCTTTTCTATTTCCTAGCATTAATGAAACTTCTATACTGTTTCTTAAATTTCTTATTTTATTAACCATATATTCTTCATAAGATAACCATTCATATATTTTCATATCATCGTTATTCATTTTTACTTCTAATTTCTTATAGTGTAAGAAAAAGCTAATCAAATCGGCTGGCTCTTTATAAATACTAATACTGATTCCATACTGAACTTTTTTTATAATGAATAGATCAGAATTTTTATGTTCCTGTTCTACCCAAACTTTAGTACCATTCTTGAGTTCTTTAATATCATCAAAGTTATATTTTTCTCCCTTCATAAAACCACACCCCTTTTATTTTTGAAATCCTTTTCACACAAAATAATAAAAATCTTTATATAGATACTATATGTATATAAAAATTATCTACCACTAAATTTTAATATTCTTAAATAGATAATTCTACAAATATTTAAAAAATCCTCTAAAATAAAAGAAGAGATAAAATTAATATCTCTTCTTTCTAACTAAATTATCAATTCACTTGCATATGGTAGTGTTTCTATCCAATTGCAAAATTTTCTCCATTCAGGCAATCTGTGGTTCTTTCTTTGACTATATACACCTTTTAAACATCTATAATTAGTTGTTAACCTTGCCGTTAATTCAAATCCTGATGGATTAGAATATAGTAACTTTAAATAATCTTCCATATCCTGAGTTTTATTATATTGGTCCTTAAGTTCATTCATAATAGAAATAATCCTTTTATCTACATATTCATTATATTGTTGTGATAAATCAAATTTGGATATTCTATGCATAGTAGATTGACTGCTAACAAAAGTAATAAACCTATATCTCTCTAATTCGATCCATGCCTTATTTGAAAAAGTTAAATCAAACGCTACTCTTATACCTGATAAAAATTGATCATGTGCCTCTCCTTTAGGAGATTTGGCTAATCTTTTAACTGTATCTGTAACATCAAAATTACATTTATCAGTACTTATTGCCATAGGGTACTTACTTGCTTTTATACTTTCTTCTAAATCATATACCTTTACATTTTCTATTTTCAATTAGTATACCTCCAATTTTAAACTAGCCCTTATATAAAAATAAAATAAAAAGCTCTCACATACAAGTGAAAGCCTCGCTATTGGTGCGCCAGAGAGGATTCGAACCCCCGGCACGCTGGTTCGTAGCCAACTGCTCTATCCAACTGAGCTACTAGCGCATAATAAATTTTAAAGTATTTAATAAATACCCTATTTAATATTATATTATATCTAAATTGTGTAGTCAAATAAATTAGATAACTTTAGTTTAAATTTCATATAAAAAGATCATTATATTGTTTTATATAATGATCTTCAATAAAATTGGCGGAGAAAGAGGGATTTGAACCCTCGCGCCGGTTACCCGACCTACGCCCTTAGCAGGGGCGCCTCTTCGGCCACTTGAGTATTTCTCCATGCCCTACAAATTATAATTTAAAATTAAAAAATGGCGGAAAGAAAGGGATTCGAACCCTTGGTACGGTCACCCGTACGCCGGTTTTCAAGACCGGTGCCTTAAACCAACTCGACCATCTTTCCAAGACCGCTAACAGATATTATTGTATCATCATCAATTATAAAAGTCAATATTTTTCTATATAATAATAAAAAAAGTTTAAAAAGCAATTCTGCATTTTAAACTTTTAATATATCTAACTTATTGTTTCCCTATTACCCATATAAGGTCTAAGTACTTCTGGTATTTCAACAGTTCCATCTTCTCTTTGATAATTTTCAAGTATGGCAGCTACAGTTCTTCCTATGGCAACACCGGATCCATTCAAAGTATGAATATATTTTGGTTTATCTTTTGGAGTTTCTTTATATTTTATATTCGCACGTCTTGCCTGGAAATCCTCAAAATTACTACAGCTTGATATTTCCACATATCTATTATAACTTGGCATCCAAACTTCTATATCATATTTAAGAGCTGCAGTAAAACCTAAGTCACCTTTACATATTCTAACTACTCTATATGGCAACTTCAATCCTCTTAAAACATCTTCTGCATCTCTTGTAAGTTTTTCTAGTTCATCATAAGATTGCTCTGGTTTAACAAATTTAACAAGCTCAACCTTGTTAAACTGATGTTGTCTTACAAGACCTCTGGTATCTCTTCCTGCAGACCCTGCCTCTGATCTAAAACATGCACTATATGCAGCGTACTTTATAGGCAAATCTTCTCCTTTTAAAGTCTCATTTCTATAAAAATTAGTTACTGGTACTTCAGCAGTAGGTATCAAAAAAAAGTCATTGTTTGAAATCCTAAAAGCATCTTCTTCAAACTTTGGAAGCTGACCTGTTCCTGTCATACTATCCCTATTAACCATGTAAGGCGGCATCATCTCTGTATATCCATGCTTTTCAGTATGAACATCCAAAAAATAACTTATAATAGATCTTTCAAGTCTAGATCCCAAACCTTTATAAAAAGTAAATCTCGAACCAGATACTTTACCAGCTCTTTCAAAATCCAATATATTTAAATCTGTACCTATGTCCCAATGAGCTTTTGGTTCAAAATCAAATTTAGTAGGATCAGACCATCTTCTTATCTCTACATTATCTGCATCACTTTTACCATCTGGAACTTGTGAATTGGGAATATTAGGTATTCTAAGCATTATGTATTGAATCTTATCATCAATACTTGAAAGTTTAACATCATATTCCTTTATCTCACTAGATAACTTTTTCATTTCAGCCAATACTTCATCGGCACTTTCCCCCGACTTTTTCATTTTAGCTATTTTAGATGAAGATTCATTTCTATTTTTCTTTAACTCCTCAACTTTAACTAAAATATTTCTTCTTTCTTCATCTAAATCTAAAACCTCATCTATACTGGATAAGTCAAAATCTTCTCCTCTATTTGATAGAAGTTTTTTAATTTCTTCTGGATTATTTCTTATTTTCTTTAAATCTAACATATATAGACCTCCTTAGTTTTATGCCACAAAAAAAGAGTTTATCTCCCTGTAAAGGGACGAAAAACTCCGCGTTGCCACCCTAATTAACCAACTAGAATTGGTTCTCTTAAAAATATAACGGTTATACCGAACTAATTTAATAGCTACTTCAGAGTTGGATTCATAATAAAACAATATCGATTTTCACCAAAACATCGATTCTCTTAAAATTGCTATATTACTACTAAACTCATCATAAGTTACTTTTAATTTTTGCTTTCATTATATATTAAACATATTTTTATGTCAACCAAAAATTATTCATTAAGCCTATCTATAGTCTTGGTAGCAATTATATCAACCTTTGTATTAAGTATATTAGTACAAATTGCATCACCTATAAATATAGGTGCTCTTACATGCAACCTGCTTAGTGCTTTTGAGCACTCTATCCATAATTTTTTATCTATTGGTTTACTGCTTTTTACAGGAATAACATTGCAATTAGCTCCTTCTATTCTTACAATGCTAGTAAATATATCATATCTATTATATTTTATCCAATTTTTTGATTTTTTATCAATAATATTATTCATAGATAATTCTTATTCCTCCAGTATTAAATCTCATCAAATTCCTTTATTCTACCTAGTATTATTTTCGAATTTTTAGAATTTTTAACTATATCACTCATATTCTTATTTGTCTCTCTAGATAAAATAGATGCTACTTTATAAAGACACTGAGCTCCTCTACAATTTCCAAAAGTAGCTCCAGTTCTTCTTTTTATGCCTTCTATAGTACGTGCACCGAGTGGTCTTCTTATAGCATCTATAATTTCACCTTCAGTTACCTTTTCACAGTAACATACTATTTTTCCATATTTTTTATTTAATTTTATTATCTCTTTTCTTTTATCATTTGTCATATCCTTAAATCTGTAAAATTCTCTTCTTTTATCTATAAAATCTTTTTTTGGTATACATTTTAAATTATTTACTATAGTTTCACATACAATTTTTGAAATAGCAGGTGTCATAGTAATTTGACCTCTATGCTTTTCTATTACTTTTATATATCCTTTATCAATCAAGCTATCATCTATAATATTATCATCATTATAATATCTAGACTCATAAAAAATATTTATATTATTTTCATCTATTTCGCCAATATATTTTTTTATTATTTTAAGTCCCTCTTCATAACTTATCTTACTATTTGTAGTTATTTCAACCATCAGTCCATTATTATCAGTTGGGATTATATATATTCTACCATTATTTTTTTCTAATGCAGATATTACACTGTTATTATTATATCTATTGCCTATATTTTCTATGAGAAAATAATTTATATATCCTTTTTTAATACTTGCCATATTTATATTATCAATACTGTAATCCTCTTTAGGAGTAGTATTTAGAACTACACTGCAAGTAAATTTATTTTTATTAGTAACGACTTTAAAACCTTTAGACATAGATTGTATATCTAAAACCTCTTCTTCCAACTTAAAATTCACCCCATTGTCAAATGCAATTTCACCATAGGAAATTGCTAAATCATAAGGTGATATAATACCAATATTTTTAGAATATATGGATTTTCTAACTTTAGTATTAAGATTTGGTTCAATTTTCAAAGTCTCTTTTTCATTTAAAAGATATATATTTTTAATTCCTCTATCCAATGCTCTATTATATAGTTTATTAAGTTTTTCTTCACTGCTTTCATTATCTGAAAGTATAAGGTAACCTTTCTTACTAAAATTTATATTAAACTTAGAAGAAATATTTCTTATAATACTATTTCCCATGGACTCCAATCGTGACAATAAAGTTGTTTCACACTCAACACCATCATAAACTACTGAAGAATTTATAAGTGCAACATCATTTGCTATATCATATTCTTTCTCGATTAAGGCTATATTCAAACTATATTTTGAAAGCTCATATGCAACTGCACAGCCTACTATGCCACCACCTAATATAAGTACATCATAATCCATACTTTACCTTCCTTTTATTTTTATTCCTGTAACACTTATATTATATTACCTTTTTACCATTAGAGTATATACTCTATTCATAATTTGTAAAAATTTAAAAACTGCCGAAAATTATCAGCAGTTTTCACTTTTAGATTATTTATTAAGTTTATCTATATTTTCTCCAAGCTGCTTTATATAATCACCATATTTTGACCAATCACCATTTTTTTGTGCATCTATAGCTTTGTTATATAAATCTTTTATATTCTGTAGCATTTTAGATTTACTATCATCTAAATCATTACTATTTTTTTGATTAGAATCTGGTTGAGAATTATCATTTTGATTATAGTTAAATAGTTCTTGCATTGCAGTATCTATATTTTGAGACAATATCATTTTATCTCCATAGGATACTATTACCCTCTTCATTTCAGGAATACTATCCTTGCCACTAGCTCGCAGATAAACTGGTTCAATATAAAGAAGTGAATTGTCTATTGGAAGTATTATTGTATCTCCATATTGAACTTTTGATCCATCTTTATTCCACAGTGATAACTCCTGAGATATATTTGGATCTTGGTTTAATCTTTGCTTAAATAAATATGGACTATATACTGTTTTCTCAGGTGGAAATTTATATAATACCATTTTTCCATAATTATTTCCATCCATTCTTGCTCCAAATAGGCCAGACATATTATCTTTATTTTTCATATTCAAATATTGAATCAACATCATTTCTTCCTTTTTCTCACCAGGAAGTTTCATTACCACATAAGGAGATTCCATAGAACTTTTATCTCCGTTAACCTGCTTTTGATTTTTAGCAACTTCCCAAACATCTTCACCATTGTAGAAAACACCAGGGTCAGTAATATGATATTTTCCAATAACATTGCTCTGAATTGTAAATAGGTCCTCTGGATATTTAAAATGTTGTCTAATATCTGGAGAAAGAGTGTCTAAATTTTTAAATAGCCCAGGAAATATTTTTGAATAACTTTTTGCTATTGGATCATTTTTATCAACTATATAAAAATTTGTATCTCCATTTAATGCATTTACTACTACCTTAAATGAATTTCTTATATAATTCACACCATTACTTTGAGGTTGTGAATAAGGATATTTATCTGATACAGTATATCCATCCAATATCCAATATAACTGACCTCCACTTATAACTACATATGGATCTGAATCATAATTGAGAAATGGGGCTATTTTTTTTACCCTATCTTTTATATTTCTATTTATTAATATTTTACTGCTGCTATCTATATCTCTTGACAATATAAAATTAGCATTTTTCTGATATAGTGAAAATAATATCTTATTAAAAAAATTCATGTTTATTCCTGAATTTTCTTTGTATTTATTAGTAGCATTATCGCTTCCTTTAGGATAATCAAATTCATTTAATTTAGTATTTACAATAGCATAGTCATTAGTACTCTCACCAAAATATATTCTTGGATTATCTATCTTTATATTAGTTGAATTTTGAGGAGGCATATCTTTTATTACAAAGTTAGGCTGACCATCAGATGTTACAGAGTTAACTTTATTCATAACTAATCCGTAACCATGAGTATAAATAAGATGTCTGTTTTGCCAAGTATCAGGATCTATAGAATCACTATTTATCTCTCTTGCTCCTAAAAAAACTTGAGTTAATCTTCCATTTATGTTATATCTGTCTATGTCAGCATCATTAAAATTATAGTAATATCTTATAATCTGAACTTGATTATAAAATTCAAGTGTTGGCTCATATGAGTTCACTCTTATATTATTAATAGTATCCATATTACTTTTAACATCATTTATTGTTAAATTATCTTTAACTTCAAATGGTTTTACATCTATATTTTGAATATTAAATGCCTTTCTTGTGTAATCAATGTTATTTTTTATATATGGCTGTTCCAATGTCTTCTGATTTGATTTAACTACAAAATTTTGTACAATAATAACTGCAATATTATTTGTAATAATTAAACATGCAATTACTACTATTGATATTATAATAGGCTTCATTTTTGATTTAATTATACTCATAAATATAACAACTGCTGCAACTACAGATACAACACAAATAATTCTATATAAGAAAAAACTTACATGAACATCTGTATATCCCGCGCCAAAAGTTACTCCTCTATTGCTATATACAAGATTCACAGATTTAAGGAAAAATCCAAATGAAATACATAACATTATAAGTGCTGATAAAATAGCTAATTGTCTTCCTGCAAATCGTGTGATTCCACTTTTAAAGTTTATCTTATTAAACTGGTTTCTAAAACCTTTTGTTGAAACAAAATTATCCTTTAAGTTTAATATGATGTATACAATAAATGTTAGAATGGTTAGAAATACAACTAAACTCAAAATAACATTGTATATAGATTGTATAAGTGGAAGTTTAAATACATAAAAAGATATGTCTAAATGTAATATTGGATCTTTTATGTTAAATGAAACAGAGTTATTAAATTGTAAGATTCTATACCAATATATAGTTGAAAATCCATATGATATTAAAAATGACACTATAATAGCTAAAAAAATTGCCATTTTCTTGTGGAAACTTTCTTTTTTACTATCTACTTCAATAACTTTCCTATACTTCATAACACTCAATCTAATACTTTTATAATAAAACCATATGCATAAAAAACATATTATAAAAGTTGGTACCATAAGTTTTATAACAGCTATAATTTTAGTAAAATAAACAGATGAATAGCCTATTTCTTTAAACCACTCAACATTAACTGCAAAGTTTACTATTCTGTTTAAAAACAGAAAAATTATTGCTAAAATTATGATAATAACACTTAAACCTAGAGTGCCCTTTCTCTTCATTTATATTCACCTCTTTTAATTTGGATTAAATAATTTAATCCCCTAATTTTAGTTATATATTAAATAATTTTGATTTTTTAGTTCCTGCTTTATATTTTCTATTATAGAAGTATTCTCAGCTGAAACAGTATGTAAATGTACTCCATCAGTCAATACAGAAAGAAGTTCAGATTTAGTCTGTTTAACTTTTAAAATAAAATTCTCTATATCGTATAAAGATTTAAGCATAAGCATTCCTTTAATTTCACCATATATGGGATGCTCTATTATAACATCTTCAACAATTCCACCAAATTTGACTATAATTTTAAGCTCGTTTTCCATATCTTCTGGTTTATGAGAAACTGCTATAACATTCCTAACTACATTCTTTTCAACTTTAGGAATTAGATATCCTTCTGGAGTTGCCATTATATTTTTACCTGCCGCCCTTAAAATAGCTATATCTTTAACTATTATCTGTCTTGTCACCCCAAGATTTTCCGCCAAAATATGTCCTTTTTGGGGTTTATCACTATTTTTCAATATATTCTCTATATTTATTCTTCTTTCCTGTGAATTCATAAATACCTCCATTGAATTATAGCTTTCTATATAATTATATCATAAAAACTAATATTTAATGTATACATTTACCATTTAAGCTATGGTATTAATTATAATCTAAATTTAGTTTTTATTATCACATTCTTTAAGTATATTAAGTTCTTTATTATCACATACTTTACTATTATCATGATTAGCAACTAAATAAATCACCTTTTTATTAGTACTTATTTGATTTAACAATTTACTTCCCAATTTTGCATGATTGTAATACACATTAACTTTTGAAAAATTACACATATTTTTCATATTTCCTTTTGTTATTTTATCTAATAAAACCAATATAGATTTATCAATAATATTCATTCTCTTATAAATCTTACCTATATCGTGTAAAAGAGCTGCCTTTAAAAGAACTGTTGGATTTATATTTTCAATACTGCATATATTATTTACATCATATGCTACCCTTATTGAATGCTTTTGTTCTGAAATTGATAATTTATAGAATAATTTTAATTCACTTTCATTTAATATATACTTTACAAATTTCCTATCATCTTTATCTATTTTTGAAAACAAACTCCAATAAAACTGTTTTATTCTATAAAGTTTCATTTAAGCACCTCTTAAAATATAATTTTACATATATCAAAAAAGCAATTAACTTTAAAAAGTTAATTGCTTTTTGGTGGAGATAAAGAGATTCGAACTCTTGACCCTCTGCGTGCAAGGCAGATGCTCTCCCAACTGAGCTATACCCCCATATGGTGGACCTTCAGGGACTCGAACCCCGGACCAACCGGTTATGAGCCGGTTGCTCTAACCAACTGAGCTAAAGATCCAAATTACCTGGCAACTACCTACC
>NZ_JAHHUY010000036.1:0-28568 GCF_019144085.1 Clostridium tyrobutyricum | reverse complement strand
ATTTAATAATATATTATTAAATTAATAATATATTATTAAATTATAGTTGGAAATTCCATATAAATCAATAGTAAAATATAAATTTATTAAAATATGAGTGATTTTATAATTAAATCAGTTTTAAATTTTCTTATGATTTCAATTAAAATTACATATTGTAAAATTAATAATTTTATACTTTATTTTTAGTATATAAATTCTTATACTAAAAATATTTTATAAGTATTTTATAAATATGGGTTTTAATATATAAATTTAATGATATAATTAAAACTAAGTATTTTATGTTGGGATAATTTTATTATTAGGTAACTACTTGTTATTTTCATTTTATTTATTATCTTTATTGTTATAAATTAAATAATAGTTGAGGTGAAAAATTTGAATAACACAGAATTACTGAAAAAATATATACCCATTGCTGAATTTATTTCTGAAATCATGGGAAATAATTGTGAAGTAGTAATACAGGATGTAACTGCTCCTAACAATTCTATAATTTTTATAAAAAACGGCCACCTTACGGGAAGAAGTGTAGGCGGACCTCTCACCGATTTAGTTCTTAATATAATTCAAAATAAAACATATAAAGAGAAACCTTTTGCAGCAAACTATAAGGCTGTTGGAAATTTTAAAACATTTAAGTCTGCAAGTTATTTTATAAAAAATGACAATAATAAAATAATAGGTGTTTTATGTGTGAACATAGATATTGAACCTTATAATAAAGTCAAGGATTTAATGGACAAGTTAAGTTTTATATCAAATATAGATATAAATAAGAATGAACAACATATAAAAACTCAGGAACAATTTTACGACAATGTAGATGATCTATTGTATACAATGATAGAAGAAGCTATATCTGAAATAAATATTTTACCTGAGAGAATGTCAGTTGATGAAAAAACCTGTGTAGTAAAACATTTATATGATAAGGGAGCCTTCAACTTGAAAGGCGCTGTAGTTGAAGTTGCCAAGGCTCTTCAAGTGTCAGAGCCTACTATATATAGATATTTAAATAAATATAAATAAAACTAAAATGAGTATAGACCTGTTTTTAATACAAGTCCATACTCATCTTAGTTTCTTTAAGATACCTTATTATTCAATTGGATTAGATCCATGATTTCTACAATGTACCCATCCAGCATATTCAGAATTATTTTTATCCTTTCTCAATACTTCTCTTTCCTTTAGATATTTTTTCGGATTATATCCATATACTTTTCTATCATCACCTACAGGACAAACTTTTATACATACTCCACAGGGATAACAGAATGCAGCTTTTAACTTAGCATGGTATTCAGCACATCTTTTCTTGTTCATATCTGCAACTAAATTTTCTGTAGTAGTGAAAGAAATTGTAGGACAACATTTTCTGCACATTTCACACTTTATGCAAAGATCTTTTTTAAGCATAGGATCAGGTGGCAGAACAGCATTGGTTATGACAGAAACCAATCTCACTCTTGGTCCGAATTCTTTTGTCAATAAAGTATGGTTATATCCAATAGTTCCAAGTCCAGCATATTTTGCAGCTAGTACCTGAGAAAATGCTGCCGCAGGTTTCCTGACAAGAACAGAAATATCTCCATAACAATCTCTTGGGAAAAAAAGTGCCTGATGTCCTAGTGTATTTAAATAATTTGCTATTTTATATGCAGTTTCATCTAAAATTCTATTAGTTGTATTATATAATTCTGAATAAACTATAGATGGAGTTGTTTCAAGCATTGGTAAATATATTTGTGTTCCAAATACAATAACTGTTTTCATACCAGGCCATATATTCTGTGGATAATATTCTGGATTTGTGTCTCTATATTTCTCCCACCTATCTACAGATGCAAAGCCTACAATATTCATACCTAATTTTTTTGCTCTATCTACAATATTATATTTTAATTGATAATTTTTATTTGAAAAGTTTGACATTTAATCCACCTCGTGTATACCTGATTTATACTAAATTATGAATCGAATTTTCTCCAGAAAACTAACTTCTTCTCAAAAAAAGTTAAAATAAAATTTAATAAAATCCCCAATATAGATAACAAGACTATTGCTCCATACATCAATGAAGTATTAAATATTTCCTGAGAATTATTGACTAAAAATCCCAATCCAGATTGTGCACCTATCATCTCAGCTGCAACCAGAACCATAACGGCATAAGCACTTCCAAGTTTAATTCCTGTTAAAATTGAAGGAATTGAAGCCGGAAGGATAACTTTTACAAAAGTCATAAATTTTCCTGACCCCATCGTCAATACAGATTTTATATATATAGGATTAACACTCTTTACTCCACTAATGGTATTTATTAATACCGGCCATAAACTGGCCCAAAATATAATTGCTACTTTAGAAGTTTCTCCAATTCCAAAGAACAATATGAAAACAGGAAAAAGTGCCAATGCAGATATTTGTCTAAAAAATTGTAGGAAAGAATCCAGCAGAGACTCTAGGAATTTGATTCTACCAATAAATAAACCAAGTGGAACTGCAACCATAATAGCAATACCTAAACCAAACATGATTCTTTTTAAACTTATCAATACATGTACTTTAAGCTGTCCATTCTGTTGTAATGTTACAATAGAGTTTAACACCCTTGTTGGAGTACTTGTATAGTTTTCTTTTAGTACTCCTATTTGAGGCAGAATCTGCCACAAAACAAGAAATATAATCAATAATAAATTTGAAAAAATAAGTAAATAAAGCTTTGAACCAATTAATTTAAGCAATTTCATAATCATCACTTCTCTTTCTGTCCTCTGTATTAGAACTTTTATTTACCTGTTGACTTATTTCAGACCATATTTCTTTTCTTAACTTCTGAAACTCACTATTATCATGGCTGCGTGGATATGAAAGATCAACATTAAGTTTTTTTACTACTCTTCCTGGATTAGATCCCAATATAACAACTTCATTTGCTAAATATATGGCCTCATCTACACTGTGAGTTACAAAAACAATTGTCTTTTTAGTTTTTTCCCATATGTTAAGTAATTCATACTGAAGAATTTCACGAGTCTGAGCATCCAATGCAGAAAACGGCTCGTCCATTAAAAGTACTTTGGGATTATATGCAAGTCCTCTTGCTATGGCCACCCTCTGTCTCATACCTCCTGATAGCTGACCAGGATAATATTTTTCATATTTAGATAGTCCAACTAAATCTATAAACTCCCTTGCCATTCTTTTCCTGTCCTTTTTAGGTACTTTATTTATTTCAAGTCCAAGCTCAACATTTTTTAAAACTGTCCTCCATGGAAGAAGTGCATATCCCTGAAATACCATTCCTCTGTCGCTTCCTGGACCATTCACTTTACTCGAATCAACTAGAACATCCCCTTTGGTAGGTTTTATAAGACCTCCTATAATATTAAGCAACGTTGATTTTCCACATCCACTTGGTCCTACCAAACATACAAATTGTCCCTCATAAATATCAAGATTTATATTTTCCAGAACTTTGATATAAGCTTTTTTGTCAGTAGGATGCTGATAAAATTGCTCTACATTTCTTACTGATATTTTTTCCAAATTTTCCATCTCCATCCTAACCTATAATAAATAACGTAAGCATAGTAATTACTATGCTTACTGATAATGAAGTTAATATACAACTAATATTTTCATTTACTGTAAGGATTGAATTCATTTGTATATAGCTCATCAACTTTAACTTGACCTGGCTTTAATTTACCATTTTTCTCCAAATAGTCTATCCACCATTTTACTGCACCTTCTTGAATAACCTGATGAGGATAGTAATTCCATGCTTCAACATCATCAGCTTTAATACCCAATTTTTTTGCTATAATTTCTTTACCCTCATTTTCGTGTGTCTTTGACCAATCTGCCGCTTTACCTACAGCAGCCACAAATCCTTTTACTGCCTTAGGATTTTTCTTTGCAAATTCCTCGCTTGTAAAATATGGACACATTCCACTTATACCCTCTTTATATGCATAGTCATTAGTTAATTCTTTCAAATTCGGGTTTTTAACAGCTTTCTTAGTATATGGTGCATGTACAATTGCAACATCTATAACACCATTGTCAACAGCCTGTTCTTGTTGTGAATCAGGAAGAACAACAAAATGCACATTATTAGGATCAATATTTTGGCTTCTTAAAAACTCCCTTGTAACAAATTCTGAACACGCACCAAATGAATTTATAGCAACTTTTTTACCTGCAATATCTTTAATACTATTTATACCACTGTCCTTTCTTACCATATATCTCATATGAGGGTACTTGGCCAATGTTTGAGTGCCGGCTGCAACTATTTTTAGATTTGAGCCCTGAGCCTTTGCCATTGCAACAAGTGGGGTATGTCTCAATCCAAAATCAATACTTCCAGACGCCACAGATGGAACAATTTGCGGTGCAGGTACTTCTCCAACGTAATCTATCTTTATTCCCTGCTCTTTAAAATATCCATTTGCATCAGCTATGTATACAAGATCATACCATTGAGTATTAGGGTACTTTATTACTATTTCTTTATTACTTGACTTGCTATTAGAAGATGAATTATTTTGTGAACTTTTGGAGCACGCAGTTATACCTATGGACAATGTTATAGCTAAAAATGATACCAATAACTTTTTTATTTTCATAAGCTTAATCTCCTTTTACAAATAGTTTAACTATATATAATAGCTTATTTTTGGACTCCGGACTCCAAAAATAAAAAACCCACTGCCTCATTCAGAGGCAGAAGGTTACTTCCGCGGTTCCACTCTGTTTATCCTGTATACAATATGAAAATCAATATATAAATACAAGACAACTCTTTTTTGGTACAATCATACCTCAATGCTCTAACGGGCATATTCGCTAGAATCTACTAAGCTTCAATTCAGTGCTCCGAGATGCACTTCAATTATTATCGACTAAGATCTCCTCGCATCCATGAGAGATCCTCTCTTATAGTCAAATCATAACCTACTCTTCTCATCATCACAATTTATATTTTTAATTAACTTATTTAAGATAATACTATATAAATATGATTTAATCAAGTATAAAATAAAAAATTTTTTGTATATTGTAAAATTTCTATATTTTAAATTATAAATTGCACTTTTATATATTATTAAATTATATATTATTCAATGCTCTATCAAATTCAGAAATTAAATTTTCAATGTTTTCCAATCCAGTGGAAATACGTATAAGCCCCTTTGATATATTTGCCTTAAAAAGTTCCTGATCACTAAATGCTCTGTGAGAAGTTTTTACAGGATATGATACGGATGTAGCTACTCCAGCTAAACTAGGTACAAATTTTATACTATCAAGTTCTTTTATAAGTTCATAAGCTCCTCTTTCACCAGCATATAAATCTATACTCATCATTCCTCCAAACAAATTATTGGTAAAATTTTTAATAGCTGTTTTATTAGCACGTGATGATTTTAATCCAGGATAAAATACATTTTTGATTTTTTCATGTTTTTCTAAAAATTCTGCTAATTTCAAAGCGTTATTTGAATGCTGCATCATCCTAAGTTCCAATGTTCTGAGACTTCTTACCAAAAGCCAGCTATCAAAAGGACTCATCATAGGTCCATAAAGTGCTGATATATTTCTTATATTTTGAATAAATTCTTTACTTGAAACTGCAATTCCACCAGTTACATCACTATGACCACATAAATATTTTGTAGCACTATATACAACTATATCTACTCCCAATTTCAGTGGCTGACATATTATAGGAGTTGAAAAAGTATTATCCACAATTAATTTTGTATTATGCAAATGAGCTATTTTAGACATTTTAGTTAAATCTGCAACCTCCATCAATGGATTTGATATAGTTTCTAAATATACTAATTTCGTATTTGATTTAAAATATTTCTCTATATTGTCCTCAACAACATTAATAAACGTGACTTCTATATTAAATTTACTCAACTCATCTTTTAGAAACTGATGAGTTCCTCCATATAACACATTATCTGCTATTATATGGTCTCCTGACTTTACCAAAGATAAAATTGACATAGTGACAGCTGCCATACCTGAAGAGAAAACCTGAGCATCTTCTCCTTCATCGATACTGCACATTATCTCCTTCAAAGCATCATGCCCAGGATTCCCATTTCTTGAATATACATATCCCTTGGACTGTCCTTCATATACACTGTCCAGAGTTTCCACATCGTCAAAAGCAAATACCGAGCTCATAAAAATAGGCAGAGTTTTTGATTTTGAAACAGAATCTTGGCTTTGTTCACCATTATGTATAAGATTTGTTGCAAACTCCTTTTTCACAATAAATCCCTCCAAATATCATTTATTTTTAAGTTTATAAAACTAAAACCCCCTGCCTCTATTCAGAGGCAGAAGGTTACTTCCGCGGTTCCACTCTGTTTATCCTATAAAGTATAAAAATTAATTTTTACAAATATAAGGTAACTCTTTTTTGGTACAATCATACCTCAATGCTTTAACGAGCATACTCGCTGAAATCTACTAGAATTCAATTCAGAGCTCCAAGATGCACTTCAATTATTATCAACTAGAATTTCCTCTCACCCAAGGGAAACACTCTCTATAATAGTCAAATTATAATTTACTCTTCTTGTCATTGCAATTAGACGCATATTTGAATTATAGCAATTGTACTATATAAATCAAATTTAATCAAGTACAGATTTTAAGAATCAATTTAAGAAAAAGTTTAGGCTAATGTGTTACAAAAATACTTAACCACTATAAACTACAGATATCAATTGGAACTAAAAAAAGACTTCCTCTGTTATGATCTAATAAATGAATTCTCTATTACTAAAAATCTTTTTCCCTATATAATAAAATGATACAAGATAAATACCTGCTATTATATTAGGCATAATTAAACTTTTCACTGGCATATTTGAATAAACATTTTCTGTTCCAAATTTCTCTATAATTCCTATTATTCCAATAGGAGAAAAATTTCTGCTAACTGTAATTTTATCAGAAACAGTTATAAATATTGAACTAGCAAATCCCACTGTTAAACTTATAGTTTTATTTTTTATAAACATTGATATAATGCCAATAATCAAAGCAAACGAAGCTGCTGGAATAATGGCAGATAAATAAATTACTATGATTCTTGACAATCCATTAAAACTTACTCCAAAAACTAAAGAACTAATAATAAATCCCAAAATCAAATTAATCATTACTATCAAAAACGAATAAATAATCAAGCATAATATTTTAGCTTTAAGTATATTTGTACATTTCTTATCTATATTTGCAAAAAACTTCATATTTCCACTATAAAAATCTTCACCAAAACTTTCTACTGAAAATACAGTCATAAAGAACAAAAAATATGGTACAGCTGATCTGAAAATAAATTCAACACTAAATTGACTTAAAAATATAATACTGTTCATATTCATAATCTGCCATTTGATTTCTGAACTAAATTGCTTACTTTTAGGTGTATTATTTATTATATTACCCCTTGATAAATAAATCATATATATTATAGCTCCAATCATAAAAGCCATAAAAATCAATAATATATAATTTCTCTTTGAACTGAGCATTTTAATAATTTCATTTTTTAAAAATTTAGTTATCAACGTAATATCTCCTTTTTAGTAAATATACTTATATCAAATAATCCAAAAATTATTAAGTAGGATGCAAATAGAATAATAGAAAATTTATCAAATCTATTGTGCAACAAAAAATCAATGCAAAATCTTCTCGGAGTTATATCTCCAATAGTTTTGGAAAAGAAATCAGACATTATTACTAACAAGAAAACTAATAATGATATAATTGCACTATTTTTAAATATTATAGATATTGCAACATATATGAGAAGAATAGGTAATAAAGCAATCAAGAAAAATATAATTGTCTTTATTATTAACAATACATCTTCCTTGGAAATATTTACGTAATTTGAATCTTTAAAAATATAAACAAACGTTAAAACAAAAAATGCGGCTATTATTAATACTGCTGTTATTAGAATTATAGAAATAATTTTTGAGATAAATACTTGATATCTTTTTTTGTAAATAAGAAAAAATTTCATGCATCCACATTGATAATCATAAGTAAATATTTCAGAAACTATTGATGATAACATTATAGGTATAATAATAATTAAATCAAATATATTATCATGTATAAAATCATAAAGTGTTTTTGTTAAAGCTATCTGTCCTCCAAATATTATATTATTCAATAAAACAAATACTAGTAAAAATCCTCCATATATTAAAATCTTTAAAGGAGTAAAAATTTTTATCAATTCATTTTTTATCATATTTATACTCCTGTTTCTTTTAGGAAATAGTCTTCCAGAGATATATTGTTTTTTGAAATGTCTCTAACATCTACATTACTATCTACTATTAATTTATTAATCACTCTAAAATCTCCCTTTTTAATTTCAACATTTATTCCAGTATCCGTATATGTTATTTTTAAAGCTAAACCTCTTAATATGCTCTTGAGTTTATCCTTTTCATTTGATACTATATGATACGATTCCTTATCACCATTCAATAAATTATTTATGGAATCTTCAACAAGTATTTTACCTTTATTTATAATTGCCACTCTATTGCATAAATTTTGAACTTCATTTAAAATGTGAGAACAATATATAAAAGTTGTATTATTTTCATTAGCTAAATGTTTTATTAAATTTCTCATATCCTTAACTCCACCTGGATCTAGTCCATTAGTAGGTTCATCTAGTATAACAATTTTCGGTTTTGTTAGAAATGCCCTTGCAATTGCCAATCTTTGTTTCATTCCCATAGAGTAAATACATACTTTCCTATTCTTATTTTCTGATAATTTAACTAAATCCAAAACTTCATCTACTCTATTACCATCCAAATTTAATACATTGGCATATAATAATAAATTTTTATATCCAGAAAGATTAGTATAAAAACTTGGATAATCTATCATTGCACCAATATTTAACATTATATATTCTTTACTTTCTAAAATTTCTCTACCGCATATGTAAATTTTTCCATTTATGTGCTTCAGCAGTCCTAAAATACACTTAATAGTAGTAGTTTTACCTGCCCCATTTGGCCCTATAAATCCATATATATCACCTTTAAATACTTTCATACTAATATTGTCCAATACTTTATTGTTTTTAAATCTTTTGCTTAAATTTTTCACTTCCAATATTGGTTCCATTGTATATTTCACTCCTGTTTTCATTTCATGAATATATATTATCAAATTTTCATTGTGTTTTTTCATACCATTTCACAAGTAATGTTTATTTATTCATAAAAATAAATTATTAGACAGTCATGTAATAAAATTTAACGTTTATGAAAAGAGGACATCTTTTAAGACATCCTCTTTTCGCCTTTTATCCACAATTCCTGAATAAATATTTTATCTTCAATTGATGTATTTAAAAATACATTTTCATATTTACTATCTATAATACAACGCACATTATAAAGTCCCAGACCTCTGTCTTTCCCCTTGGTAGAAAATCCTTTATTGTATATATTATATATTTCTGGTTTTTTCCCTGAAAAATTATTTTTCAGTACAATTACTACATAATCATTCTTATTTACCATACATATCCATATTTTAGGATATATACATTTTTCTGCCGCTTCAATACAATTGTCCATTAATATACCGAGTATTCTACACAAATCCATTATATTCATAGATATATAATTAATATTTTCAATCATGTCTACTTCTATATCTATATTCATGGACAAAGCATTTATAAGTTTAGTAGATATCAATCCTTTTAATGCTGGCATATTTTTAATATATTTTAATTTATCAATATTACTATTATTCCATCTAATATTCCTGTCCATATCAACTATATTACCATAAAAAAATTTTTTCAAATTTTCTATTTCTCCATTGTCTATATATTCCTTAAGTGATGAAATCATGTTTATATAATCATGCTTAAATTTTCTTGTTTCTCCATACATATTCTCTATAATATGAGTGTACTCTTCTATTTCACACTTTTCTTCAGCCTCTCTCTTCAATTTTACTCTATATTCAACACTTCTATCATAATAATAAATAATTATACTTACGAGAATAATTGATATTAAAGGAAGTGCTGAAGGCACAAAATTACCAAGTAAAAAATAAATTTTGTCCCTACTTATTTTTTTAATTCCTATAGTTAAATAAATTATAAACATAATAAATGTTACTGGTATACTTGCTGCTAAAATCATTCTTAATCTTATCTGTGATTGGGAAATTTCTATATGGACTTTTCTTTTTAAAGTTCTGTTATTTATTATCAAAAATATAAAAACTATAATAATAAATAATATTACAAATTCAATAAAAAAGTATTTAAATGACATTTTGAATATTTTTTGACCTGAAAATGTATATATAATTCCATATATATTGTTTATAAAATAAATGACATATATCATTATCAATATTTTTATTCTAATTTTATCTTCATTATTTTTCAATTGAATAATAGTAATAACTGAAAGTATAGGAAGAATTATTGAATATGAACCTATGAAAATTACTATTCCAACTATAAAAGAGATAAAAAAATATTTTCTCATTTCTTTTACAGTTATTTTATCTTTATATAGTGTATATATGGATATAAAACATATAATACTCATAAGTATAGATGGTACGATTTCATAAATTAAGAGATTATTTATAAAATATTTGATGGTCATCCCAAAAGTCCCTTCTTATATCTGAATGAAACATAGCACTTCTCTCCATTTATCATTATTATTTTATTATGTTTTTTATCAATTTCACAAATTTTATTTTTATTTACAATATATGATTTATGACATCTGTAAAAATTAGGTGTAAGTTTTTCCTGTATATCCTTCAAGTTTCCGTAATATTCAACTTGTCTATTTTCTTCATGAACTTTTACTTTATGTGATGATGCTGTTTCAATAAATAAAATATCATCCATCCTTATATTTATAATTCTATCCTGTGAATTTATAGATATATATTCTTCGCTGTTCTTGTTTTTGTAATATGTATGATATGATTTTAAAAGACAACTATTTACTCTTTCCTTAAAGTCTGCATCGTCCTTTATTACATAATCCATAGCCTCAACTTTATATTTAAAAGCAAGATAACTCATCTCCATATGAGTAGTTATAAAAATTATAAATCCTAAAGGATCTACTTCTCTAATCTTTTCACCAAGTCTTATACCATTTATACTATTTTTTAAATCTACATCCAAAAAATAAATTCCTGTAATATTATTTTTATTTATACTATTTATAACATCTTGAGGGTCTCCAGTAGAAATGGTCACCTTCAAATCCAAATTTTTTCTTAGTATAGTATTTTCAATAAATAATTTTAATTTATTTCTATATACTGAATTGTCTTCACAAATTATAACTTCAAGCATATAATTTCCTCCATATTTACTATTACATATATTATAGCAAATGCCACACATTTGTATTTAAATGTGTGGCATTTTTCCAAATTACATTGTATACCTTTCTAAAATATTCTCAAATTTCATCTTGTTCTTTTCTAACCATAAGTAAAACTGTTCATTTGAACTTTGTAAAATCGTTGCAATTTCATACAAAAACTTCGGTATGCTTTCTCTATGTATATCTCCATAAGAAGAAGCCAACACTGTATTTCCATATCCAAGCTTTCCATACAGATATATTTCAAATACATCCTTCCTTTTGCCGCAGAAACCAATTTCACCTATCTGATGTACACCACAGGAATTTGGACATCCTGATATATGAATTTTAGGCAATACATCTTCACTAAAATTCTTTTCTTTAAAATAGTCAATTATACTTCTTAGCACATCCTGACTATCTAAAAAACCCATCTGACATATTTTAGCTCCAATACAGGCTACAGAATTTTCAAGACGAGTAGTACCTCCAATATGTTTAGTAAGTTCCAAAAGTTTTTTTACCTCCATACCATTTAAATTTCTAATATACAGTCCTTCTGTCATAGCCAATCTTATTTCCACATCTTCTATATTTTTGGTTTCATCTAAAATAATCTTCAAATCTTCTAATGATAATATCCCACCTAATGGATGTACATATAAACTATATAGTCCTTTCTTATTTTGACAAATTATTCTTGGGTCTTCTATAAAAATTTCAACACCGCTTTTATCATACTTTTTTTCTTCAACATGTACTTCTAAATTTTTATCTTGCCTTACTTGTTCGAGATATTTATTATAACAATCTATAAAATGTTTTTGCCCCATTCTTTCCATTATATATCTTATACGAGCTCTAGCTTTATTTTTGTAATCACCCTCATTTATAAACAGCCTTGTCATTGCTTCAACATGATATAAAACATCTTTTGGTTCTACAAGTTCAGGAAATTCAGCAGCTATTTTAGCATTTCTCCCAAGTCCACCTCCTAAATATACCTTGAAATATTTTCTGTTATTTTGAAATACCGCCAAAAATCCAAGATCACACACTGTCGTATGTGCCGCATCTTTTTTATTTGCTGAAAATGCAACCTTTAATTTTCTAGGAAGTTTATATGTATATATTTTATTTAAGAAATAATTGCTAACTTCCAATGCATAAGGAGACACATCAAAGGCTTCGTCATTGTCCACCCCACTTAGAGGAGACATTGCGACATTCCTTGGAAAATTTCCTCCTCCTCCTCTTGAGTACAGTCCTTTAACTATACCTTCCTTCATAATGTCACAAATGTCATCAATATTCATTCCATGAAGCTGAATTGCCTGACGTGTAGTCAGATGTATACTATTTAGACTATACCTTTTGGCAAAATCATAAACTAACTCAAGATCTTTTCTTAAAACTACACCGCATTGTATTCTAAATCTTATTACAAATTCTTTTCCACTTCTATGAGCATATACACCCATTCCCCCAGAAGCTGCTTTAAATTCACCTCTGCTAATTTCGCCATTTAAAAATTTATGTCCTGTCTCTCTAAATCCTTCTACTTCGCCAAGAAGAACTTCATTTAAATTTTTCACTATATGTCACCTCTATTTTTACTATTGAAAACTTTGTTTAACTCAAGTATACTATTGCTTGACCAATAAGTATAATATATATTTTTTATAGAATCGATTAATATTCCTAATAGGTAAGGTGATAATTTTGATAGATGAATTAAAGACTTTTATTGCAATAGTAGAGAAAAAAAGCTTTACTAAAGCTGCAAAATTTATTAATATATCCCAGCCAAGTGTAAGCTTGCACGTACTAAATCTTGAAAAATACTTTAATACAAGATTAATAGAAAGATCAAACAAACAAAAAAACATATTTATTACAAGAACAGGTAAAATACTTTATAAGCGTGCTAAACAACTTCTTCTTATTTTAGATGAAACCAAAAATGAATTAAATGACTACTCCAACTCTCCTTCAGGTACTTTAAAAATAGGTGCAAGTATGACTATAGGTGAGTTTATTCTACCTTCACTATTAGGTGAATTTACCAAAAATTTTCCAAATATAAAATTTGAAATAGTCATAGAAAATACGAAAAATATTTATGATAAATTTAGAAATCGTATTATAGATATAGCCTTGATAGAAGGCACTGTACCTAAACAAGACTATATACTAAAAAATTTTTATGAAGATACAATGGTTATAGTAGTACCTAACTCTTTTAAATATGAAAAAAATTCATCATTAAAAAAATTCTTGTCAAATCAGACTTGGATACATAGGGAAGATGGGTCCGGAACAGGTGAGAATCTGAATATATTTTTAAATCATAATAGTATATGTCCCAAAAACATTATAATTTTTGGAAGCAACTATGCTATAAAAGAAGCTGTAAAAAATAATTTGGGAATAACTTTTATTTCATCTTTAGTTATTGAACCCGATATTAAAAATAATGGACTAAAGATAATACCCACCAGAACTAAATACAAAAGATATTTCTCATATTTAGTTCATAATGAAAGTATGTCCAAGATAATAGAATTATTTCTTGAAAAATTGCAGGAATACAGCAATATAAATCAATAGTATTATCTATGTGATTGTTTTTTGTTAATTCCAAATACATAATATAATACTATTAAAACTACAATCAAAGTATAAGGATTGAATGTCATCATTGTAAATACAAACATCAAATATACGAGATTGATATAATTTAAATATTGATAATGATTTTTCAATTCTATTTGATGTATGTACTAACTGCTATTTTGTCAATATTCATACAAATTGTCCTTGTATTTCTAACATTCTAGAAATACAATATAATTAGGTATAATAATACTTTTAGGGGGTACTTCATTGATTAAAATAAAGGATAAAAGGGTACTAATTAAAAAAGGGGATATAACGCAGGAAGACAGCGATGCTATAGTAAATCCAGCAAATGACACATTACAACATGGAGGTGGAGCCGCTGCTGCCATTGTAAAATCTGGTGGAATCGAAATACAGATAGATAGTGATAAGCTTATAAGGAATATAGGACTTTTGCCTACTGGAAAAGCTGTTATAACATATGGTCATAATCTTCAGGCAAAATTTATAATACACACTGTGGGCCCTAAAATGGGAGAAGGCAATGAAGAAAACAAACTAAAAAAATCAGTTCTAAATGCACTTAATCTAGCAGAATCCTATAATCTAAAATCTATATCAATACCGGCTATAAGTTCTGGTATATTTGGCTTTCCAAAGGAAAGATGTGCTGAAATACTTTTGGAAGTTTCCGTACAATTTTTAAGCAGAAATGATGTAGGTCTAAAAACAATTGTTATGTGCAATCATGATGAGGAAACCTATAATATATTTCTTGAAAAAGAAAAGTATTATTTATAATCAAACAATAAAATTTAAGAGAGGTATATATGATAAATACAGAAATAATAAAATCAACTATAATTAATCTACTTAAGAATTCCCACAGAAAAAATATGGATAAACTAATTGAATATCTAATATCTTCTGATTATTTTACTGCTCCTGCAAGTACAAAATATCATAGTAATATACCAAGTGGTCTTGCCATGCATAGTTTAAATGTAAGAAATTTAATTGCAGAGAAAAATGAAAGATTCAACCTTGGTATACCAGAAGAAACTGTAAATATAGCAGGTTTGCTTCATGACTTCTGCAAAATAGATTTCTATACCACAGGAAAAAGGTGGTTAAAGGACTCCAATGGAACATGGAAATCATATGATACTTATCTATGCAAAGATAATTTTCCAATTGGTCATGGAGAAAAATCTGTTATAATGATTCAAAAATATATTGAACTTACAGATGTTGAAATAATGATGATTAGGTGGCATATGGGAACCAGTGAAGAATTTTGCAATATAAGATCATATTTTAACGCAGCAAGTAAATATCCTCAAATAGTTATAATGCAGACATCAGACTTTGAAGCTTCTCAACTTTTGGAGGAAATCAAACCATTCAAAAAGAATTAATTTAAACAGTAGTTGTAGACAGTTAAAATATATTGTCTACAATTACTACATTTTCTTTTAACATCTGAATGTATAAATACTCATTTTCCACGTAAAATCCATATAATTCAGTATCTTCACTGATTTCTCCACAATCTCCAATATACTTTCCAAAAGAATACCTTCCAAACTTAACCGGTAATTTCAAGGAACTCTTTTCCTTGTTTATCCCTATAATATCTCCTTCATAAATATTATTACCACTTTTATCCTTCAGCCCAGTAAATTCAGTAACTATATATCTATCTTCAGTATCTGAATATCCCTTTGGATATGGATTGTCACTTATACAAAACTTCTTATTTTCCCTATCCCAGATTCTGAATTTAAATTTTCTCATTTATAATCCTCCATAACTAATAATCAATTTAATTATATACTAACACATTATCATAAAATCAGTATACTAATATTAAAGCTAGTATTTATAGGTGGTAATTTCTATGGGATTATTAAGTATATGTTTAATGGGAATATTCATAATAATTATTGGACTTGTACTAAAATTATATTCTTCAAAATATAAAAATAAAAGTATAGGGTATAGAACATCCTTTGCCATGAAAAATAAAGAAACCTGGTATGAAGCAAATCGTTTCTTTGGATTTATGATAGTATTAACTGGAATCTTTTTCACTCTATTTT
Organism: Clostridium tyrobutyricum; assembly: GCF_019144085.1. GTDB lineage: Bacteria > Bacillota > Clostridia > Clostridiales > Clostridiaceae > Clostridium_B > Clostridium_B tyrobutyricum_A. The sequence continues at coordinate 12,385 of NZ_JAHHUY010000036.1, read as the reverse complement.
CAATATTTATAAGCTATTTAACAATATTAGAACAATCCCTGCAATTAAGAATATCCATAGTAATCTTATTTATTCTATTTATAAATATCATATTTTACACAGAAGTTCATCTCAGAAAATTATTTGATGAAGACGGAAACAGAAAAATTTTATAGTAAAATATCAAAATAGTGCACTATTAAAGCGAAAAATATTGCACTATTTATATACGCACTGTTGGTTCAAGTATTGTCAATGTATTATTATAAGTGTTAAGGTTGGCTTGAGCACCTATAGGTATAGTCATCTTGTATGTGCCGTGTCCTGATGCCAAATTTGTCATAAGAGGCTTATTCAGTGGAACTATAACTTCATTAATTAAATCTTCATATGACTTACCATATGCAGGTTCGCAATTCGTGCATTCTCCCATAATGATACCTGCACAATCCCTAAGTTTGCCTGCTAATATCAGATGGTTTATATACCTGTAGACTGTATTAATAGGTTCGTGGACTTCTTCGATTAAGAGTATTTTTCCTCTTGTATCAATTTCAAAAGTTGTACCAAGATTATCTACAAATGATGTAAGGTTACCTCCTACTATGGGGCCGGTTACGTTGCCAGAAACCCTGCTTATTAGTGGCATTCCAGGAGGATTTTCAAGCTTTCTTGGTGCAGTAATTGTTGATGTGGCAGTAAAAAACTGATTCATATTGTATGCAGGCATATTTGATCTAAAATCTATTAAAAGAAGACCATGAAAAGTAATTAAGTTAGCCCATATATACAAAACATTTAATAAAATTGTTATATCACTGTAACCTGTAATAATCTTGGGATTCCGAGCAATAACAGGATAATCAAGATATGGTATAATACCTGCAACACCTACTCCACCTCTTGTTGGTATAATTGCCTTCACATCAGGATTTTTAAACATTTCCATCAAATCAGAAGCCCTCTGCTGTTCTGTAGATGCTACATATCCACCATAAGAATATACATGTTTCCCTAAAATTACATTAAAGCCCATATTCCTAAGAGTCTGTATGCCAGCATTGATGACATCTGCAGACAACGGACTCCCTAAAGTAACTATTCCTATAGTATCTCCTGTACGTAAAATCTGTGGTTTGACTGCCATATAATCCACCTTCTAAACAACTTAATAATATATAATATTATAATATTGTAAAAAATATCACCCATACCCACTCATATCCATCATCCTCACAGACAGGAAGTTCAAGCTTAGCAAACTACTAAAAACTCACTTTATTATTAATAGAATATTATGTGAAATTACTCAAATAGTTTCTAATTAATGATATAACATTCAATACAGCTCCCCCATTTGATATACACTTAAGAAAGAAAAATTTAAAAAACCCTTGAAATTAATTCGTATTGATGATAATTTAATTTATGAATATTTTAATTTCAAATAAAATGAGGAATAGTGAATTTATGAATAATGATATAGAAATTAATAAAGCTTTAGAAAAAGCAGAACAAGCTTTTGAAGAAAACAAGCTGATTAAAGCACTTGATTTATATAATAAAGTTTATAAACTTTCAAAGGGTAATGATGTAGATGCAATAATTGGTTTGGCTTTAATATATGACTATTTGGGAAAATCAGAAAAAGTTAAAGAGTATTATAAAGAAGCTTTAACTATAGATGAATATGAAGAAAGGGCCTATTATGGTTTGGCTGCAATATATGATGATGAAGGAAACTATGAAGAAGCTATAAAACTGTACAATAAAGCTATTTATATAAATCCAAATTATCATAAAGCTTACTTTTTTCTGGCAAATGCCTATGATGTATCTGGTAAAAAATTTTCAGCAACAGAAACTTATGAAAAACTATTACGTTTAAACCCCATGGATTTTTGGGCAAATTTGAATCTGGGGAGCATTTATGAAGAAGAAAATCAAAACAATCTTGCATACAAGAAATTTTCAACAGCTTTAAAAATAGATCCCAATAATTATCTTGCTTTATTTAACATGGGGGTAATTTGTTATAAATTTAATATGTTGAAAAAAGCCATTAGATTCTATGAAAGAGCAATTGGAAAAAATAAAAATTACGAATACAGCTATTTAAATTTAGCAGTAATTTATAAGTATATAGATACAAAAAAAGGTATAAAAATTTTATCTAAGGGAATCAATAACTGTATTAATGTGGACTTTTTATACTATAACAGAAGTTGTTTTTATGCTTTAATAAATGAAGAAAATAATGCCTGTGAAGATATAATTAAGGCTTTAGAATTATATCCACAATTTTTAAAATATGTTCTTGAAGATGAAGAATTGGAAAGAATACGGGAATTAAATTCATTCAAGGAATTTATCAAAAAAGAGCATAGATTTGTATAAAATCCAAATCTATGCTCTTTTTTCTTTATAAAAATCTCAAATGTACCAATCTGTCATTAAAACTGTTTTTAATGGCATCAGAATTTTTATTAAATTTTCTGATCCGCAAGTATAAAATTATTAATTGCATAGGCAACGCCTGATTCATTATTGGTCTTAGTAACATATTTTGCTGCTTTCTTAGCATCCTCAACTGCATTTCCCATAGCTATTGGTGTGCCTGTATATTTAAACATATCTACATCATTATAGTTGTCTCCAAATGAAATAACTTCACTTAAATTTACATTTAATTTTTCAGATAGAATCTTTAATCCATTTCCTTTGGATATATTTGAAGCCATAACATCCAAAAGAAGTTCTGCAGACTTCACAATTGTAAGATTATCATATGCTGAAAATTTATCGTTCACCACTTTAACTTCATCTGTATCACCACAAATCAACAATATCTTTAATATGTCCATAGAATCTTTTTCTACACTTTCAATTATGTTTTCATCCACAAATTTAACTGGTATCTTCAAACTGTCAGGTAAAGATTTATTAAGATTTACATAGCGTATACCTTTTGCATTATCCTCATTAGCATATATGTAATCTGCAGTATATATTAGAAATTCCAAATTATTTTCAAAACAATACTGCAGCATTTCTTTTCCTAAATTTCTATCCAATACTTTGGAGTAAAGTACCTTTCCTGTCTTTATATCTTTTATCAAGCCTCCATTACAGCATATAACAGGACCTGTCAATCCCAACTGTTCTATATATGACTTCAGCAAATGATCTATTCTCCCAGAAGCAATGATGATTTCCGTACCTTCCTTCTGAAGTTTCTTTAATGCTTTCTCATTTTCTTCTGATATAGCTTTTTTAGAATTCAATAGAGTGCCATCCATGTCACATACACACCACTTATATTTAAGCATTAATTCTTCTCCCTTCCATCCATTATAAAATTCATTAAAATACAATGACATTAACTATTCTAACATTAATACAATAATTTTTATAGAAATTTTGAATAAATTAATATTTTTTTGTGATAAAATATATTAGTATTACCACTTATTCTGGATATATTTTTTTATTATGGAATTTTAATCATATTAATACAAAGGAGTAATTTTAATGAAAGTAAAACGATTGACTTTATCAGCACTATTTATTGCAGTAGGAGTTTTAGGTGGAACTTCCATATATATTCCTGTCGGAATTGCAAAATGTTATCCTATACAACATGCAGTTAATGTAATGGCAGCAATTATACTCGGTCCTTTTTATTCAGTATCTATTGCATTTTGTATATCCCTTTTAAGGAACTTCATGGGTACAGGATCACTGCTGGCATTTCCAGGAAGCATGATTGGAGCATTTTTTGCCGGTATATTATATAAAAAATTCAGGAAGCCAATAACTGCTGTTATAGGGGAAATTTTTGGGACAGGAATATTAGGATCTCTTGTATCAGTTCCAATAGCTAATTTTATAATGGGAAAAAGTGTAGGTGCCGTTGCATTTATAATTCCTTTTTTAATAAGCACTACAGGTGGGAGTATTATAGGATACGCTATTATTAAAGTGCTTCAATCTAAGGTTAAAACGATATTAAACAGCATATAAGAGTTATTGAATAGAGAGTAAATTTATAAAAAAATAAATCTACTCTCTATTTAAACTGATTAGTATAGTTTTTTATATGTATTTATTATATCCTGTCTGGAAAATGGCTCATAGCTATTTTCCAATAATCTCTGCTGTCCTTCTGTTATTGTAATTATAACATTTTTAATTTTTAAATTAAACTAAGGTCAAACTAAAAAGATACATTTATATCTTTTCAGATTGACCTTTCTTAATTTTAAATATATAGTCTAAACTTCTTCACTAACTTCTGCTTTCTCATCTTTTTTAGTAAATATGTTTACATCTAAGCCCTTTTTATTACCAATTAATATTAACAAACTCAATACTACACCAACTGCAAGTCCCCAAGTAGCTCCTCTTGCAACTATTACAGCTGCCATTACGCCTGCAATTCCCAAATCATTCATAGTACGTGCCTTCAACACACCTATTCTCACAGAAACGTATCCTTGAATTAACATAGTCAAAGCCAATGCCCTATAAAAGCATTGACCCAAAAACCACATGTTTTTTATTTATCTTCTATTAATCCTGCAGCTTTCATTGTAGCCAAAATATTTTTTGCACTGTTATAAAGTTTGTCATTTTCTTCATCAGTAAGAGAAACTTCAAGCCTTCTTTCAACTCCATTTTTTCCTATAATACATGGCAAACTGAGTGCTACATTTTTTAATCCATATTCTCCTTCAAGAGTAGTGGAAACAGGCAATATACTATGTTCATCCATAAATACTGCCCTGGCAATTCTGCAGGCCGCCATAGCAACGCCCGAATTTGTACACCCTTTCAAATGAAGTACATCATAGGCAACCTTTACTACATCTGAAGCTATTTCTTCCTTATCCAATGGTTTGTCATGAGGAAAAAATTTATCAAGCTCATCTGCTGAAACTCCCTCAACATTCAAATGGCTCCATACTGGAAATGAAGTATTACCATGTTCACCAAACATATAACCATGAACATCCTTAGGGTCAAGATTGTATCTATTTGCTATGATCTTTCTAAAACGGGCTGAATCAAGACTTGTACCTGTTCCAAATACTTTTTCTTTGGGATATCCAAAGAAATTTTCAGCATAATATACCATTGTGTCCAATGGATTTGTTATTATAATTATTATTGCATCCTTTGTATACTTGCTTATAGAACCCATTACATCTTTCATTACTTTTACATTTCTTTCTGCAAGAACTGTTCTATCATCATTTTTATCATCTTTCAATATACTTGGACCTGCAGCTATAATAATAACATTGGCATCTTTGCAATCTTCATAGTTTCCCTCATGTATGTCCACATTGACACTATATGTACAAGGTGTAGTATGACTTGAGTCCAATGCTTCACCTCTTGCCTTGTCATTATCTATATCAATTAGTGCAATTTCTGAAGCAAATCCAAAAGATAATGCAGTATTCAATACAGCAGTACCTACATTTCCCACTCCAACTATTACAAGTTTATTATTTATAGAATTCATAATAATGCTGCCTCCTTTTTTATGTATAGCTATACATATATTTAATTGTATCATATAATTTAGGCAGATTTAAACTATTCAAAAGGATATTTTATTCCCCATTGAGTCCTTACTTCACTTATTATATCCATTACATCAACAGATAACTTCAGAGTATCTATACTGCTTTTATTCTTTATGTATCTTGTCATATCCTCAACTTCATAATTCAATGCTTTAGATGTATCTCCCGTTTCTATAGTTTCTGATCTTCCATCCACATAAGTTATAACTGCCTTATCTGCCCGCGGAAAGTTATCTACAGTTATAAATCCAAGTTCCCCTGCAACTACACCTCTCTTTGGCATCTTAGCTCTCATAGTTAGTGAGACAACTGCCATTTCATCATCTGGATTTTTAAGTATTATACCAGACTGTTCATCTACGCCGGTTTCAAACTTTTTCACTGTGGTCAATACTTCTTTTGGCTGACTGGAAAGAAAATATCTAGTAAATGAAAGTGCATAAGTCCCTATATCGAGAATAGCTCCTCCCGCCAATTCCATATTAAAGAATCTATTTTTTACGTCATATTCCTTACAGCTTCCAAAAGATACCTGAACCATTTTCAGTTTTCCTATCTTCCCTGACTGTACAATTTCCTTTAACTTCTTATAGATAGGCATGTGATATATAGTCATTGCCTCTGCTACAACAAGACCTTTTTCTTGTGCAAGTTCAACTATATCATTTAACTGATTTCTGTTTACAGTTATAGCTTTTTCACAGAGAACGTGCTTGTTGTTTTCAAGACTCTTCATTATGTATTCATAATGACTGCAGTGAGGTGTGGATACATATACTACATCAATTTTATCATCTTTTAACATTTCATCGTAGTTTCCATATGTCTTTTCCACATTGAATTTACTGGCAAATTTATTTGCCTTTTCCAGTGACCTGGAACCTACTGCATATATACTTCCATTGACTTCACACAGGGCTTTTGCAAACTCTGAAGCTATATTTCCCGGTCCAAGTATAGCCCATTTTATGTTATTCATATTTTTCACCTCATCTAATTATTTTTTGAAATTATATTAATACTATTTTTACCTGAAATCAATACTTTTGTAACTACACCAACAAAAAGTGATGTATCAATTACTCCATTTATAATTGTTAAATTTCTTTCAAGTGTTTTAATATCACTGACCTTTTTAAAATTCACGTCAAGAAGCAGGTTTCCTCCATCACTTACAGTTGGTCCATCTTTTGCACCACTTTCTCTAAGGGATGGTTCACCACCTAATTCTACAACTTTTTTTATAACATATTTTAAAGAATCTTTTAAAATTTCTAGTACAACAGGATACTTGAAAGTAAGAGTATCTACAAATTTACTGTCATCTACAAGCAATATGTAGTCCTCTGCCATGGCGGCAATTAATTTTTCCTTTGTATGAATTCCTCCTCCACTTTTTAAAGCATTTAATTCTTTATCCACTTGATCGCATCCGTCAAAAGCTATATCTATTCTATCAACGGAACAAGTATGGAGAACTTCTATACCATTTTCTATACACAACATCTTTGTTTTAAATGAGGGAGTAACTACTTTAATGTTCACAGCTTTGTTTTCTTTTACATATTGTATTAAATATGATATTGTACTTCCTCCGCCTAACCCTACTATAGAATTATTTTTTATATATTTTAAAGCTTCTCTGGCACAATTTTTCTTCAGTTCATCATCTTCCAATTTTTTCATCTCCTGTTTATTAAAATTTATCATCTGCCATTGACTGTTCATGCTGGCTGATCCATTTATAAGAATCTTTTTTATCATCAGTAAGCAAAAGAAATAGTACTTCTATAACTACCATAGCCGGCAGACTTGTAAAACTGAATTCATCAAAGAAGAGCCTTTCTCTCGTAACTGTATTTATTATATATTTGCTTTTATTGGCCAATGGAGATCTTTTATGACTAGTTATACAAATTGTATCAACTTGCTTTTTATTTGCAATATCAAGCAAAGTCAATAATTTCTTTGAAGATCCGGAATCAGATACAACTATCAATACATCCTCTGCACCAAGTGTATATGCATAAGCAAGCTGGTTTTCCCATATAGTGCTTGCAACAGATGGTATTCCTATCTGGTTAAACTTATATGATGCATCTAAAATTACAGGTATGGAATTGCCCAAAGCTGAAAATTCAACTATTCTAGCTTTTTTGATTATATACAGTATTCTTTTTATATAATCCTCATCCATCATCAATATAGTCTGTTTTAATTCCTGAATTTTATTTGCAAGTATATTCTTGAGTGATTGTTCTATATTATTTGAATTAATATCATTGGATATGTTTTTTTCTTCTGAAATTACCATTTCCTTTGCCAACTGTATTTTTAAATGATGAAATCCCTTGAAATTACATTTTTTACACATTCTTATTATAGTAGCTTCACTAACTCCACTTTCCAATGACAACTCGGAAGTAGTCATATCTATAACTTTTTTCTCATTATCTACAATGTAATTTGCAACTTTTCTTTCAGCTTCATATAGTTGTTCATAAGTTTCCAGTATTTGATCCAGTACATTTTTTTGTCTATTATCCAATTTTTATAACTCCCTTGATTAATTTAAAATACCTATATTATATATAATATATTCAAAATAAAATTTCGTCAATTCAATATATTAAAAAATAAAATTTCTTATATAATATTGTATTTACAATTCCACATTTTATGGTATTATAAGTAATACCATAAGAGAATTATGTAATAAAGAATAGAAAATTTAAATATAGGAGATTATGCTTATGAATAGTGTAAAAGAAATTGACCGTATAAGCCAACTTACACAGAAATATTACCCCGAAATAGTAGAGTTAAGAAGGTACTTTCATAAACATCCAGAACTCAGTAAAATGGAGTTCAATACTCAAAAAAAGATATTAGAAGTATTAAATAACTTCGATTTAGACATTAGAAAATGTGCAAAAACCGGCGTGATTGCAGATTTAAAAGGAAATAATCCCGGCAAAACTATAGCTATACGAGCTGATATAGATGCCCTTGCAATAGATGATGAATGCGGAAAGCCTTATCAGTCACAAATTAAAGGCTCCTGTCATGCATGTGGTCATGATGGACATACAGCAATATTACTTGGAGCAGTAAAAATACTCTGTGAGATACGTGATAAAATAAATGGAAATATAAGGTTCATATTTCAACCAAGCGAGGAAGAAGTTTTCAATGGATCAGGTGCAGATGCAATTATAAGAGATGGTGGATTGGATGGAGTTGATGGAATAATAGGCCTTCATCTATGGCAGCCTATTAAAATGGGTACAATTGGCATTTCATCAGGACCTGTAATGGCAGCCAGCGATCAATTTTCCATAAATATAGAGGGGAAAGCAGGTCACGCTTCAATGCCCCATCAAACAATAGATGCCATATTGACAGCAGCTGAAGTTGTAGTTGCTCTCAATACCATTGTAGGAAGAGATGTAGATCCTATGAAACAGGCAGTTGTATCAGTAGGAGTATTTCAATCTGGCAGCATATATAATGCTATAGCAGGAAGAGCTGAATTAAGAGGAACAATAAGATCCCTTGATGAGGATGTACGTGAATCGGTATATGATCACATCAAAAAAATAGTAAACCATATGTGCGATGCAATGGGTGCACATTGTACAATTACCAGAAGTCCATGTACCTATGTTCTTCAAAATGATCCAAAAATCACAAGTATAGTTCTAAAGGCAGGAAAAGAAGTAGTTGGAAATGCTGCTCATCCTATAAGTCCTTTCATGAGCAGTGAAGATTTTTCACATTATTTGCAGAAAGTACCAGGATGCTTTTTCTTTGTTGGTATTGGCAATCCTGAAAAAGGCATTGTATATCCGCAGCATCATTCTAAATTTGATATAGATGAAGATGCAATGATTTATGGGATGGAGGTCTTAAGCAGATCAGCCTTAAAATTATTAAATGAACTTTAAAAAATCTAGAATTCAGGATGCTGGTACAAAATCAGCATCCATTTACTTCAAGCTATATATTTAAAATTCTCATTATTCTCTCAGATGTTTTCTCTATCAACATCTTCCCATTTTTCATGGCATCTTCAAGTGACATAGGTTTATCTACTATAGAAAAAATGCTCTCAAATCCTTTATTATAAAGTGTTTCTGCATTTTTTCCTATTCCACCTGCAATAGCTAAAACAGGAATTCCATATTTGTCGGCCACTTTGGCAACACCAAAAGGCGTCTTTCCAAAAGCAGTCTGAAAATCTATCATGCCTTCTCCCGTAAAAATTAAATCTGCATCTTTGATTTTTTCATCAAGTTTTGTAATATCTATAACTATATCTATTCCTCTCTTTAAATTGGAGTTCAAGAATACCATCACTCCAGCACCAAGTCCCCCGGCTGCACCTGAACCTGGAATATTTACTATATCCATATTTAAATTATTTTTAATAATATTGGCATAATGAGCAAGATTTTTATCTAGAATCTCAACCATATCTCCATCAGCTCCTTTTTGTGGTCCAAATACATGGGAAGCTCCTTCCCTGCCACAAAGTGGATTGTCAACATCACAGGCGGCTGTTACAGTACATTTGCCTATTCTAGAATCTATACTTGACATGTCTATAGAATGAAGTTTACAAAGACTTCCCCCACCATGTCCAATATCTTCTCCATTTATATCAAGGAACTTTACACCTAACGCCTTTGCCATTCCTATTCCTCCATCATTAGTAGCACTTCCTCCAAGTCCTATTATTATATTTGTACATCCCTTGCCCATTGCATCCTTTATAAGCTGACCTGTCCCATAGGACGTCGTTTTCATAGGATCTCTTTCCTCTTTTGAAATAAGAGGAAGCCCAGATGCAGCCGCCATCTCTATTATTGCAGTCTTTCCATCTCCAAGAATACCATAAAAAGCATTTACATCCTTTAAAACAGGTCCTTTAACCGATTTATAAATTATTTTACCACCAGTGCTGTCCACAAGGGATTGAACTGTTCCCTCGCCTCCATCTGCCATTGGTATTTTTTCAATAATTGGATCATTTACAACTTTCAATATACCTTTTTCTATGCTATCTGCTACTTCCATGGCAGTTAAACTACCTTTATATGAATCAGGTGCAATTACAATTTTCATTTTCTCACTCCTTAAATATTTATATATTTTCTAATTATAAACCCTATTTTGTATTATAAATAGTTTAATGAAATTAATATAGTATTCTAATTTACTTTATCCATATTATACAATGAAAAATCAAGTATTATAGTACAAGATAACATTTTATGAAAATTTTTTACTTATATGTTGATTTTGTTATTTTTTGAGTTATAATATTAAGTAATTTTCATAACTAGGGGGAGTAAAAATTGATAGAACTATCATTCATGATGCAATACTTAAAAAAACCAAGAGCAACAGGGGCTGTATTACCAAGTTCAAGATATCTCGCCAACAAAATGATAATGGATATTGATTTTAAAAGGGCAAAATGTATAGTTGAATATGGACCAGGTACAGGAGTGTTTACAGAAAAAATACTTGAAAACAGAAATTCGGAAACTACGGTAATACTTTTTGAATACAATGAAAAATTTTATAATTTACTTAAATACAAATTCAAAAATGAAGACAACTTGTTTATTGTACATGATTCATGTGAAAATATTGAGAGATACCTAAATAAATACAATGTTGAAGATATAGACTATATAATATCAGGTCTTCCTTTTGCAAGCCTGCCAAAATCCACCTCAATAAATATATTGAAAGAGACAAAACAACTGCTTAATCAATCCAATGGAAGATTTATAACTTTCCAATACACACTGTTAAAAGTTAAATTTCTAAAACATTATTTTAAAAATATTAAAGTGAAGCGAGAATTCAGAAATATACCTCCCGCATATGTTTTAAGTTGCATAAATAAATAATTAAATTCCCGATAATAGTTTTCTTAATTGATGAATATGTTAAAATAATATTGTGCATACAATATTCAAGAATAGAGGCGATACATTTGATAGATATAAAAACAGAAAAGGAAATAGGCTATATGGCCGCTGCAGGAAAAATATTAACAGCATGCCATAGGGAAATTGCAAAAATAATAAAACCAGGTATAACTACCATGGAAATAGATAATTTTGTAGAAAATTTTTTAAAAAAGCATAACGCCACACCTGAACAAAAGGGTTATATGGGATTTCCATATGCTACATGCGCTTCTGTAAATGATGAAATCTGTCATGGATTTCCGTCTGATACTCCTTTAAAGGATGGCGATATTGTAACTATAGATATGGTTGTAAATTTAAACGGTTGGCTGGCTGATTCAGCATGGTCCTATGGAGTTGGAAATATATCCAAACAATCAAAGGATCTTTTGACAGTTACTAAAGATTGCCTTTACAGAGGCATAGAAAAAGCTGTTATAGGAAATCATATTGGCGATATAGGACATGAAATACAAACTTATGCAGAATCTATTGGATACTCGGTAGTAAGAGATTATACAGGACACGGGATTGGTCAGGAAATGCATGATGATATAAGCGTTCCCCATTACGGAAAACCCGGAAGAGGTCTTAAACTCAGAGAGGGAATGGTTATTACAATAGAACCTATGATAAATATAGGCAGCTATAGAACTACCTTGGATGAAAATGGATGGACTGCACGTACAGAAGACGGAAGTCTTTCAGCACAATATGAACACACTCTTGCAATAACTAAAAACGGACCTTTGGTTTTAACTGAACAGAATTAATACACAAAAAAGATATGATTAAAACAGGGAATGGGTATAGATTTGGTTTTTA
>NZ_JAHHUY010000035.1:0-28897 GCF_019144085.1 Clostridium tyrobutyricum | reverse complement strand
ATATTTGTACGAAATCTAGGTAACTAAAAAAGAGGATTAAATGTATCCATTTAATCCTCTTATTGATATTTCGCCTGATATTAGTTTTTCTATAGATCCATCTTTGTACTGAACTACAAGTTCACCGTTTTCTTCTATATCAATGGCTTTAGCATAGAATTCTTTTCCTGAATGAAGTATTTTTATGTCATTCCCAATTACTGCAGAATATTTTTTGCATATCTCTATTGATTTTGTTACAGCAAAATTTTCTTGGAATTCATCATATAATTTTTCAAATTCATTTATTAAAGTTCCAAGAAAAATTTTTCTATCTATAGATGTATTGGTTTCAATTTTTAAAGAAGTAGCTTTATTTAAAATATCTTTATTAAAATCTGTCTTATCAAGGTTTGCATTTATACCCATGCCTACTACTACATAGTTTACTCTGTTTATTTCAGCACTCATTTCTGTAAGTATTCCACATATTTTTTTATGGTTGATGATTATATCATTTGGCCATTTTACCAATGCATCTATTTTTAATGATTTTAGCGTTCTTATCATTGCGGCGGCAGCTATTTGAGTTGTTTTTGGAACATTTATTGGATCTGCATTGGGACGTAAAATTATGGAAGCCCATATTCCCTTGTATTTTGGAGATGACCAGTTTCTCCCCAATCTTCCGTGTCCCAGTGTCTGTTCTTCAGAGACTATTACGGTTCCATGAGGTTCACCTTTTTCAGCTAATTTTTTTCCCTCTGTATTTGTAGAATCTATACTATCATAATAAAAAAATTTCTTACCTATGTATTTTGTATGAATTGTATTTTTTACTTCTTCATAAGTTAAAATGTCAGGTGAGGATATTAATTTGTATCCTTTTTTAGAATATGAATCTATAGTATATCCTTCTTTTCTAAGTATATTTATATATTTCCATACAGCTGTACGGCTAACTCCCAATTTTTCACTTATCATTTGTCCTGATATAAAATCTTCAGTACTTTTTTTCAATAAGTTTAATATGGCATCTTTCATAAAAATCACCTTTCTTTCATACAGTGGTATTATACTACAGTTGCAAAAAATATAGAAGAAAAATGATTTTGAAATTTGTATATTTTATTTAATCTTCAGAAGGGATATAATAAAATTAGGGAAGTCAATATTAAATAGGGGGTCTTTTTATGCTGAATGGTAAAAAAATTCGTCATATAAGAGAAAGGTTGGGGTATACAACATTGGATATTCAAAATCTTACAAAAGATGCTGGCTTTGGGACTTCAATATCTAAATCCTATCTTGAGGAATTAGAAAGAGGAGACAAGAAAAATCCAAGTTTTGACAAAGTTGTTGTTATTGCTAGAATATTGGGATGCAAAATTGATGATTTAATATTAAGTGTTTGATTTGAGACTTCTCGTTGAATTTAATTAAGTACCCGTTGGTGATAAAATTATTAATGAAAAACAGTTGGGACTGCAACTCATATTTGCTGCAGTCTTAATTTAACATATGACAAGGAGATAAATATTTATGTTGGATTTATGTTTGCTTGGTTGTGGAGGAGGTATGCCCACCCCGGAAAGATTTTTAACTTCTATGGTTCTTTCATATAATGGCAGAAAACTACTTATAGATTGCGGGGAGGGAACTCAGGTAAGTTTGAAAATCTATAAATTAGGATTTAAATCTATAGATACAATATTATTTACACATTTTCATGCTGATCACATAGCTGGGCTTCCAGGCCTGCTTTTGACTATAGCAGGTTCAGGAAGAAAAGATCATATAACTATAATGGGGCCTTCTGGATTATGTAATACAATAGAAGGATTGAGGGTTATCGCTCCCAGTCTGCCATATGAATTAAACCTTATAGAGTTCAATGCAGAAGAAAAATGTTCACAAAAAATGGGTGCTTTTAATATAAGAGCACTTCCAGTAGATCATGGTATACCATGTATTGCGTATTCTATTTATATTCCAAGAAATAAAAAATTTGACAGGCAAATGGCCGAAAATAATAATGTTCCTATTAAATTATGGAATACACTGCAAAAGGGTGAAAATTGTAAATACCAAAATGTTGTGTATACCCCAGATATGGTTTTAGGAAAAGAGAGAAGAGGAATAAAAGTATCTTACTGTACTGATTCAAGACCAACTTCAGATTTAATACAATTTGTTGAAAACTCCAATTTATTTGTATGTGAAGGTACTTATGGAGATGAAGAAAAATTTCAAAAGGCAGTAGAGTATAAGCATATGTTGTTTAGTGAATCAGCTGAAATTGCAAAACAAGCTAATGTAGAAGAACTTTGGTTGACACATTTTAGTCCATCTATGATTAATCCTGAAGAATATCTTCAAAAAACTAGGAATATTTTTTCCAATACTGTATTGGGACAGAATGGCTTAAAGAAGAGTCTTGGGTTTGAAAATTGAAATTAGTGATAAAATATTATCACAAGGATTATGGGTCTTATTTCCTTAAAAAGAAAGTTGTATAAAGTATTGTCATAAAATATATAAATATTTTCCAAATAAATTTATAGTATTTACAAATTGGAAATTGATAATATTTTCAATTTAGGGCATAATATTAATTTACAAAAAAGTTTGTTAAAAATATCTCAAAAAAGCTTGATTTAAATAACTTATATAGTGTATAATTAAGGTAAAGAAAAGCTTAACAATAGTTTAGAAAATTAAAGGGAGTTGATTGGAATGAGTAAATATAAAGTTGGAGACGAATTAATAATAGTGACAAATCCTTCAGAGGATGCAAAAAAGCTGGAGAATTTAACTAAACTAGAAGTGAAAGACAAGTTTGCTCAAATCTCCTGGGGGCTAAAAATAGTGAACGTAGAGTTCGATAATCCTAATGTAACTTTAACCTATCAGAATTTATATGGTGATGTAAATAAAGTTTTTGCAATTTGTAACGATGTAACTAATTTTGACCATGAAAAAGTTCTTGAAAAGGCGTTGCTTAAAGCATTTCAGACAGAGATTATAAATATAACAACTATTAAAAATGTAAAGAAAGATGAAAGATGTCGTTTATAATATAAATTATATGTTTTATCTCTAATATAAAGAGAGGATAGAAATTATCCTCTCTTTATATTTTATACTTGACATTAAGGGATTTTTAACGTACAATAAGCGTTAGAAATTAAGTGAAAAATACACTTTAAATTGGTCCTGTGAGGCCAGAAAGAGGTATATAATGAATAATTGTTTTTATGTATTAAAAAAAAGGTTAGTTATATATAAACTTATAAAAAGGTAATGAAAAAATTATTTTATAAATAGTTTTTTGTTACCTTTTTATTTTTTTAATAGATAAGTGTGTTTTTGCTGTAAAAATACAGGAGGTATATTTATGAAGGGAAAGCTTATATTAGAAAATGGACATATCTTTGAAGGTGAAGCTTTTGGGTATTTAGAAGATAGTATAGGAGAAGTAGTATTTAACACTGGAATGACGGGTTATGAAGAGATACTTACAGATCCATCTTATTATGGTCAAATTGTTGTAATGACATATCCACTTATAGGAAACTATGGGATAAACTTAAATGACATGGAGTCCTCAAAACCTACCGTCAAAGGTTTTATAGTTAGAGAAAATTGCAACAAATCCAGCAATTTTAGATCTGAATTAGAGCTTGAAGATTATTTGAAATTGAATAAGATTATAGGAATGTCTGGAATTGATACAAGGGCACTTACAAGACTGCTTAGAAATAGTGGTACTATGAAGGGAATAATAACTGTTGAAAATTTAAGCTTTTCTGCTGTAAAAGATGAAATAAGATGTTTCTCAAATAAAAATGCAGTTTCTGAAGTTACAACTAAAAATGTCTATTCAATAAATGGAACGGGTAAACACATTGCTATTTTGGATTTTGGAATAAAAAACAGCATAATAAAATCATTTGTAGATAGAAAATGCAAGGTTACTGTATTTCCATCATTTACTCCAGCAAAAGATGTATTGGAAGTAAATCCTGATTTGATTTTTTTGTCTAATGGACCTGGAGATCCATGTGATCTGAAATCTGAAATAGAAAATATAAAACAACTTATAGGGAAAAAACCTATCGTTGGAATATGTCTTGGACATCAGCTCTTGGCATTAGCCCTTGGTGGAGAAACATCAAAGCTGAAATTTGGTCATAGGGGATGTAATCATCCTGTTAAAAATTTAGATACAAATAGAGTTTATATAACTTCACAAAACCACGGATATTATGTAAATAAACTTCCACAAGATATGAAAATCACTCATGTTAGTGTAAATGACAATACTGTTGAAGGTATGAGACATGAAAAACTACCTATATTTTCGATACAATTTCATCCAGAAGCAGGGCCGGGACCAGTAGATAATAATTACATATTTGATGAATTTATGAAGTATTCACTTTAAAGCATAAATAAGTTGAAAGGAGATAGGTTAAATGCCATTAAATAAAAATATTAAAAAAGTACTAGTTATAGGATCTGGTCCAATAATAATTGGTCAGGCAGCAGAATTTGATTATTCAGGTACTCAGGCCTGTGAATCTTTAAGAGAAGAAGGCATAGAAGTTGTACTTATAAACAGTAATCCTGCAACAATAATGACAGATAGGGAAATAGCAGATAAAGTATATATAGAGCCATTGACAGTGGAATTCGTAGAAAAAGTTATAAAAGAAGAGAAACCGGATAGTCTATTAGCTGGAATGGGCGGACAGACAGCTTTAAATCTTACAGTGGAATTGTATGAAAAAAAGATACTTAAAAAATACAATGTAAACATAATAGGAACCCCAATAGAGGCTATAGAAAAGGGCGAGGATAGAGAATTATTCAGGGATACTATGCAAAAGATAGGTCAGCCTGTAGTGGATAGTGCCATAATAACTGATATGGAAGGTGGCAGAAAATTTGCAAAGAAAATAGGTTATCCTGTTATAGTAAGACCTGCATATACCCTTGGAGGAACAGGCGGCGGAATAGTTAATGACGAATATGAATTAAACACTATACTGGAGTCGGGACTGGAACTGAGTTCAATTCATCAGGTACTTCTTGAAAGGAGTATCAAAGGATGGAAAGAAATAGAATATGAAGTTATGAGAGACAGCTTTGGAAATTGTATAACAGTATGTAATATGGAAAATATAGATCCAGTAGGAATACATACAGGGGACAGTATAGTTACAGCTCCAAGTCAGACCTTGTCTGATAAAGAATATCAGATGCTTAGAAGTGCATCTATAGATATAATAAATGAAGTTGGAATCGAAGGTGGATGTAATGTGCAACTGGCACTAAATCCCAATTCTTTTGAATATGCAGTTATTGAAATAAATCCCAGGGTAAGCCGTTCATCTGCACTAGCATCAAAAGCTACAGGATATCCTATTGCAAAAGTTGCAGCAAAAATAGCTTTGGGATATGGACTGGATGAGATAGAAAATGCAGTTACAAAAAAAACATTTGCTTGTTTTGAGCCCTCATTGGACTATGTAGTAGTAAAAATTCCAAAATGGCCTTTTGATAAATTCCAGAATGCAGACAGGGAACTTGGAACAAAGATGATGGCTACAGGGGAGATTATGGCAATAGGAAGTAATTTTGAAGCTGCACTTTTAAAGGGTATAAGATCTCTTGAAATAGGCGCCTATTCGCTTGATTATAAAAAATTTAAAGCTTCTAGTCTTGAAGAACTAAAAAACATAATTATATATGCTGATGATGAGAGAATATTTGCATTGTCAGAAATGCTGAGACGGGGATATAGAGTAGAAAAATTATCAGAGATTACAGGAATTGATAAATTCTTTATATATAAGCTAAAGTGGATAATAGATCAGGAAGAAAAATTAAAAAACAGTACTATAGATCATATTGATAAAGATAGGTTAAGAATGCTTAAGAAAAAAGGATTTTCAGACAAAGGTATGGCTGATATGCTTGAAATATCACCAGATGAAATATACAAACTTAGAACTATATGGAATATAAGACCAGCTTATAAAATGGTAGATACCTGCGGTGGAGAATTTGAAGCACTTTCACCATATTATTATTCTACTTATGAAGAACATGATGAAGTTAATGTATCAGAAAATAAAAAAGTAGTTGTAATAGGTTCTGGACCTATAAGAATAGGCCAGGGAATAGAGTTTGACTATGCATCTGTACACTGTATAAAAATACTTAGAAAACTTGGAATAGAGACTATAATAGTAAATAATAATCCCGAAACTGTAAGTACGGATTTTGATATTTCAGATAAATTGTATTTTGAGCCTATAACTGAAGAAGAAGTTCTAAATATAATAGACAAGGAAAAGCCCTATGGAGTAATACTTCAATTTGGAGGAGAGACTGCAATTAAGCTGGCAGAGTTTTTGAAGGAGAAAAATATAGTTACTCTTGGTACTACAGCGGACCAAATAGATATGGCGGAAGACAGGGAAAAATTTGATGATTTACTTGAAAGATTGGATATATCAAGACCTAAAGGAAAGGGAATCTGGTCTATTGAAGATGGTTTGAAAGAAGCAGAAAGAGTTGAATTTCCAGTACTTGTAAGACCTTCATATGTACTTGGTGGTCAGGGTATGGAGATAACTTATAATGAAGATGAGTTGACATATTATTTATCAAAGGCTTTTGTGAAAGATAGAAAGAATCCTATATTGATAGATAAATATTTGATGGGAAGAGAAATAGAAGTGGATGCAATATGTGATGGAGAAGATGTTTTAATACCAGGAATTATGGAACATTTAGAAAGGGCCGGCGTACATTCAGGTGATAGTATAACTATGTATCCAACTCAGAATGTGAATGATGACATGAAATTAGGAATACTGGATTATACTAAAAAATTGGCACTTGGCATAGGAATTCATGGAATGATAAATATACAGTTTATAGAATATAGAGGTGAATTGTATGTAATAGAAGTCAATCCTAGAGCATCAAGAACAGTTCCTTATATAAGTAAAGTAAGCAATGTTCCTATTGTAGATATAGCAACCAAGGTAATGCTGGGACAAAAACTTAAGGAAATAGGATATGGTGTTGGAATTTCGAAAGAACCTGATATAGTAGCAGTAAAAGTACCTGTATTTTCAACTCAGAAACTTCCAAATGTAGAAGTTTCACTTGGACCTGAAATGAGATCTACAGGAGAAGTACTAGGAGTTGGGAAAACACTTACGGAAGCACTTTACAAAGGGTTTATAGCGTCCAAAATGTTTTCTTACAATAAAATAAATACTATACTTGCAACTATAAGTGACCATGACAAGAAAGAGTTTTTACCCATAGCTAAAGAAATAAATAAATTGGGAATAAAATTTGTCGCAACTAAAAATACTGCAAAGCTTTTGAAAGACAATGGAATGAAAGTTAAAGAAGTGCGAAAGGTCAATGAGGAAAGACCTAATATCATAGATATAATAAAAAATGAAGAGATAGATTTGGTAGTGAATACTCCAACAAAGGGAAATGACTCCAAAAGAGATGGATTCCATATAAGAAGAGCTGCAATTGAGAGAAATATAGAGGTTATAACTTCATTGGATACATTTAAAGCAATGGCCTATGTAAAATCAAAAAATATAAATATAGATACTCTAGACATATTTTCAGAATATAAATAGAATCAGAAGTAAATTATATTGTACGTTCTTCATACAATATAGTAACAGCAATTTATGAAAGGTAAATTTATGAGTAATAAAAAATGCGGTTACTATATTCAACTTGATGATAGAGCTGAAGAGTTTTTAAGAAGTGGGCGGTTTCTAGGAGAAGGACACAATGGTATAGTGTATTTGCTTCCAAATGATAAAGTTATAAAGATTTTTAAAGATAAAAGAGTGTGTGAAGGTGAGTATAATATATTAAAAAAAACTACTAAAAGCAAACACTTTCCACAGATTTACTATTACGGATCCAACTATATTGTTAGAAGCTATGCAAAAGGTGCGAGACTTGATTATTACATTAAGGAAAATGGACTTGACTATGATGCTGCACATAGTATTGTTGGACTTTTAAAAGAATTTAAAAAACTTAAGTTCACCAAATTGGACATAAGATGCAAAGATTTGTACTTAGATGAAAACTTATATTTAAATGTCATTGATCCAAAAAATAATTATTCCAAACATTGTATTTATCCTAGGCATTTAATGAAGGGATTGAATAAACTTGGAGTACTTGGAGATTTTTTAAATGTAGTTTATAGTGAATACAATGAAGTTTATGATGATTGGAGTTTTAGAATAACAAGGTATTTAAAAAGAGGAATAAAATAGTATTTGTTATTATGGTATTATATTTAAATAGATATAATACCATTTTTTTATACTGAATTTGTGGAGATGAAAATATGTTTGTTACTTGTAAAAGTATGTTAAATTTGCCTGGTCTTGAAGAAATGAAGATAGTAGCTGGAAAAAATGGCTTAAATAGACCTATTAGTTGGGTCCATGTAGTTGAACTTACGGATGTTGCCAAATGGGTAAAGGGTGGGGAACTCCTGTTTACTACTGGAGTAGCTATCGGAAATAATACAGAAATATTATTAAAATTTGTAAAAGATATTAATATGAGAAAATTATCAGGACTTGTTATTAATGTAGGACCCTATATTAAAGAAACTCCAAAGGAAGTTATAGAGTTTGGAAATAGTGTTGATTTTCCAATATTTGAGCTGCCATTTCAAGTTAGATTAATAGATGTAACGCAGAATATATGTAGAAATATATTCACTCAGAAATTAGAAAAACAATCAATGAACAATTTTATGAAGGAAATAATATTTGAAGATATAAAAATTACTGAAGAAGTGTTAAATAGAGCAAATTTGTATGGATATAATCCAAAAAAATTTTATTGTGCCATGGTAGTGGATATTGATAATTTCACAGATAATTCCAAACAAGATATAATTTCCAATATAAAAAACAATATACAAGAAACTGTGGATATAGTAATGCATAAAAACAATAAGAAATATCTCTATGCCATCCAAAGCGATACTTTCTTTTTCATGGTACCTTTAGATGATATGGATGATGTTAAAGATCATATAAAATATATAGCTGAATCTGTAAAAAAAGAAATTATTATAAATATAAAGCCTATAACTGTAAGTATAGGAATAGGTGGAGTTTGCAATGATTTAAGAAATTTTAATAAAGTTATTTTGGAAGCAAGAAAGGCATTGAAAACAGCAAAAATATATAAAAAAGCTAACTGTATAGTAAATTACAAGGAGATTGGTATATTTAGACTATTCTTTGATATGAATAATCATGTAGAAATGGAAAATATATTTTATGAAAATTTGGGAAAATTAAAAAGTTATGATGAGAAAAATTCTTCTGATTTAATGGAAACTTTAATTACATATTTAAAACAAAATAGAAATCTTGGAAATACGGCTGAAAAATTATATATTCACAGGAACACTATAAAATATAGAATTAAAAGAATTGAAGAAATACTAGGCTGTGATCTAAAAGATGAAAATACTGTTTTTGACATCAAGTTATCCATAAAGATTGGAATATTTTTAAATTTAATACATTAAATCGTAATTTTATTTTTAAAATGCTAAAAATAAAATGAAAATATTAAAAATAATACAATTTTCATACATAAAAATTGATAAAAACATAATCATGTACAAAATATATTAAATATATTTGTACATTGTGGACATATGATTTTATTTGAAAATATGATAAATTATATACATATTAATTGATGATTTACTAAATAAACAATAAATTAATTAACAAATAAGACACAAGGTAGGGCGATATTTATGAATTATTCCATATTCCAATCTCCTAGAGATATACTCTATGGACAAGATACGGTAAATTTAGTAGGCGAAAAAGCTATAAAATTTGGAAAAAAAGTTATGATAATTACAGGAAGACATTCTTCTAAAAAAACTGGAGCATTGGACAAGGTTCTTGACAGTTTGAATAAAAATAATTTGGATTTTATAGTTTTTGATGATATTGAATCAGATCCAAGTGCAAATACAGTAAGAAAAGGAATAGAAGTAGCTGAAGAAAATGGCATAGATATAATAATAGCTTTAGGAGGAGGCAGTGCCTTGGATGCTTCCAAAGCTATAAGCATGGTGGTTTCTAATGGAGGGGATATTGTAGATTATGAAGATAAGATTCCTGACAAAGAGGGAATTCCGATAATAGCAATTCCAACTACTGCAGGCACAGGAAGTGAAGTAAGCAAATTTTCCATAATAACAGATACTGATAGAAAAATCAAAATGCTGATTGCAAGTGATTTATTAATACCTAAAGTAGCAATTTTAGATCCGAAACTTACTTTAATGATGCCTCCTAGTGTTACAGCTGCCACTGGTATGGATGCTTTTACTCATGCTATTGAAGCGTATATATCAAAAGCTTCCCAGAGAATTTCTGATTTATATGCTATAAAAGCCATAGAACTTATAAGCAGTAATTTGGCTAAAGCAGTATTAAAGAGAGACGATTTAGAAGCCAGAGAAAATATGATGCTTGGACAAATGTATGCAGGATTAGCTTTTAGTAATTCTTCTACTGCACTCGTTCATTCTATGTCAAGGCCTCTTGGTGCATATTATGGGGTTCCACATGGACTTGCCAATGCGTTGCTCCTTCCAGAAGTTATGAAGTTCAACAGAGCTGCCTGCGCAGATAGATTTAAGACAATTGCAGCAGCTATGGGAGAAAATACACATGGAAAATCTACAAGAGAAATTAGTTATATGACCATAGATACTATAAAGAACATATTTTTGGAAACTGGACTGCCAATTAAGCTTAGAGAAGTTGGAGTAGATGAAAATAATTTTGAAAACATGGCTAAAGATGCCATAAAGAGCAGGACTACTTTACTTAATCCAAGAAAACCAACAGTAGAGCAGCTTGTAAAAATATATAAAACCATATATTAAACAGGGGGAATCAAAATGGAAACTTTAAAAAATAATGAATTGGATTTGACAGCTGATACTATAAAAAAATATGACAGAAAGTATAATTTGCATTCATGGAGTGCACAGAAAAAAATAGATCCAATTGTTATTACAAAAGCTGAAGGAATTTATTTTTGGGATAGTACAGGAAAAAAATATTTTGACATGTCATCTCAATTGGTAAATTTAAATATAGGACATGGAAACAAGAAAGTAATAGAAGCTATAAAGAAACAGGCAGATAAAATGCCATTTATGGGTCCCGGATATGCAGTTGATGTAAGAGCAAAACTTGCTGAAAAGGTAATAGAAAAAGCTCCAGACAATATGGGTAAAGTATTTTTTACTCTGGGTGGTGCGGATGCCAATGAAAATGCTATAAAAATAGCTAAAATGTATACAGGCAGATTTAAAATATTTTCAAGATATAGATCTTATCATGGTGCAAGCTTTGGTGCTGCAAATTTAAGTGGTGAGCCAAGAAGATATACATGTGAACCTGGAATTCCTGGATTTGTAAAATTTTTCGATCCATATATTTATAGAGAAAAAATAGAGTTTGCAAGTGAAGAAAAGGCAACAGAATTCTATCTTGGAAAGTTGGAAGAACAGCTTATATATGAAGGTGCTGATAAAGTAGCAGCTGTGTTTATAGAAACTATAACTGGAAGTAATGGAGTAATTATTCCACCAAAAGGATATTTACAGGGAATAAGAAAATTATGTGACAAATATGGAATACTAATGATATGTGATGAAGTCATGGCTGGTTGGGGAAGAACAGGAGAATGGTTTGCCTGCAACAATTGGAATGTAAAACCCGATATAATCACCTTTGCAAAAGGAATTACTTGTGGATATGTGCCACTTGGAGGTGTTTTGGTAGATAAAAAAATAGCAGAATATTTTGATGATAATGTACTTATGTGTGGACTTACTTATAATGCACATCCATTGGCCTGCGCTGCAGGTTGTGCAACTTTGGAAGTTTATGAAGAAGAAAAATTAATAGAAAATTCAAGAAATATGGGAGCTATTTTAGGTGAAAAGCTTGAAGAGTTAAAGGAAAAGCATTCTAGTGTAGGAGATGTAAGATATATAGGCCTATTCTCAGCAGTAGAACTTGTTAAGGATAAAAATACTAGAGAAGCACTAGTACCTTATGGAAAAGATCCAGAAGGAAGGATGACAAAAATTATTGGAATGCTTAAAGAAAAAAGATTTTCAACATATTCTCATGAAAATTCTATAATGATAGCTCCACCTCTTATCATAAATAAGGAAGAACTGGAAGAGGCTTTGGATATTTTAGATGATGTAATGAATTCTGTTGATGAATATGTAGAAAAATTAAAATAAAAATATGAGAAGGTGTATTAAAATGAAAAATATAAATTGTGATAAAGATAGAATGAAAGATAAAATAGTTACATTTAGTAAATTTGGTGATACAGGAAGAGGTGGAATAACAAGACTTGCATTATCAGAAGCCGACCTTAAAGCAAGATCGGAATTTACAAAGAGAATGAAAGCACTAGGGGCGGAAATTGTAACAGATGATATGGGAAATATGTATGCTACTTTCAAAGGAGCAAAGGATCTTCCACATATTGCGATGGGTTCACATTGTGATTCTGTAGTGCAAGGTGGAAATTATGATGGTATTTTAGGAGTAATGACAGCTATGGAAGCAGCTGAAACTATTGTCACAGAAAATATACCTCACCGTCATCCAATTACAGTCATGATCTGGACTAATGAAGAAGGAGCACGTTTTGATCCTGCAATGATGTCATCTGGTGTTATTACAGGTAAATTTGACAAGGAAAAGATGCTGGCATCAAAAGATGTAGAAGGTGTGACTTTTGGTGAAGCTTTGGATGCAAGTGGTTACAAGGGCGATGAAAGTAACAGGATAAATCCTAAGGATTATATGGCTCTTTTGGAACTTCACATTGAACAGGGGCCAGTTCTTGAATCCAAAAAAATGGATATAGGTGTTGTAGAAGGCGTTGTTGGAATGGTAAATTATGAATTCGAATTTATAGGACAGGCTGGACACGCAGGAACTGTTCCACAGAAGATGAGAAAGGATGCTCTTTTAGCAGCTTCTGAAGCCATTCAATATCTTCACAGAGAACTTGATAAGCTTGATGATAAGCTTGTTTATACTACTGGTAGAATTAACTGTTCACCAAATGTACATACGATTATACCAGATGATGTTAAATTCACTTTGGATGCAAGACATCAGGATCCCAAAGTAATACAACAGGTAGTTGAAATTATCAGAAATATTCCTTCTGAGATTGCAAAATGTAAAGTTAGCTATAGAGAATTATGGTCACGTAAAACCATCAGCTTCAACAAAGAACTGGTAGATTTAGTTGAAAAAAATGCAAATGAATATGGATATTCAAATATGAGAATGTATAGTGGGCCAGGACATGATGCTCAATTTGCAGCTGACATGCTCCCTGTAACTATGATATTTGTTCCAAGTATCGGAGGAAATAGTCATTGTGAAATAGAGAAAACTCCTGTTGATAATTGTTTAAAGGGAGCTAATGTACTTCTCAGAACTATATTGGACATTGATAAAAAATAACAATGCAAGCAAGAGGGTTATATCCATAGCTTTATATAAAATATAAAACTATGGATTATATTAAATAAAAGGAAGAAGGGATTATTATGGAACAAGCTATAGATAAAAAGGTTCATGAACTGGATATGGAAGACAATTCAATAATAAAAGAAAGCAAGCTTTATAATGATGATATTGCTCCGGTAGCGATTAAAGATAGAACTTGGAACACCTATAATTTTACAGCTCTCTGGGTAGGCATGGCACATTGTATACCTACATATATGATGGCAGGAAGTTTAATAGCACTTGGAATGGATTGGAAACAGGCATTATTTACTATTACTATCGGTAATCTTATAGTTTTGATACCAATACTTTTAAATGCACATCCCGGTACTAAATATGGAATTAATTTTCCAGTATTTTCAAGAGCATCTTTTGGAGTGTTTGGTGCCAATATACCTGCAATACTCAGGGCAGTTGTAGCATGTGGATGGTTTGGTATAAACACATATATTGGAGGAAGTGCACTTAATGTGCTGCTTTCAGCCGTGATACCGGGATGGAAGACACTTGGAGGAAGTTTTCAAATAGCTGGTTTGAGTTTGCCGGCAGGAATTACATTTATGATATTCTGGACTCTTGAAATGTTTATTATATTTAAGGGAATGGAACAACTTAAAAAATTTGAGAACTGGGCAGCTCCTCTGGTACTGGTTCTTGCACTAGTTTTAATGGTTTGGGCAATTTCATCTGCACATGGTTTTGGTCCTCTTTTAAGTGAAGGTGGAAAATTAAAAACTATGGGAAGCTTTATGAAAGTATTTCCAGCATCGCTTACAAGTATGATAGGATTTTGGGCAACTCTTTCATTGAATATACCAGATTTTACGAGATATGCAAAGGGTCAGAAAGAACAAGTTATAGGTCAGGCTATAGGTCTTCCAGTAACTATGACAATTTTCTCTGCTATGGGAATAATAATAACTTCTGCTACAGCTGTAATATATGGTCAAAGTATGTGGGATCCAGTACAGATAATATCCAAATTTACTAATCCCATAGTAATATTTATTGGATTCTTCGGTATAGTAGTAGCATCCTTGTCTGTTAATATAGCTGCCAATATCGTATCACCTGCAAATGACTTTTCAAATGTGGCTCCGAAGCATATAAGTTTCAAAATGGGCGGACTTATTACAGGAATAATAGGAATACTTATAATGCCATGGAAGTTGCTTGCAGATCCAAGTGGATACATATATTCATGGCTTGACACATATTCAGGAATTTTGGGACCAGTGGCTGCAATAATTATATGTGACTACTGGATTGTAAAGAGAAAGAAATTGAATTTGAAGGATTTATATATGACTAAAGGAGATTATACTTATTCTAAAGGATTTAATCCAAAGGCAATTATTGCACTTGCAATAGGAATTTTTGCAGCATTAATAGGAAAGATTGTACCTGGATTAAGTGGATTATTCAGCTATGCATGGTTTGTAGGGTTTGGTGTATCTTTTGTAGTATATTATGTATTAAATATATCTTCTATAAAGAGTAAGAATATTGATGAAGCTGTTTAAAGATAAAGACAATATGAAAATTGATTTATCAAGTAAAAGATTTTTGGTATTTGCCGAAAATCTTTTACACATTATTTTGAGAGGTGATAATTTTGGATACAATTATAAAAAATGGTATTATAATAACAGCATTGGAAACTTATAAAGCAGATATAGGAATAAAAGATGGAAAAATTGTAACAATAGCGTCTGAGTTGGACGATAGCAGTGCAGATATAATTGATGCATCAGGAAAATATGTACTTCCAGGTGCTATAGACGGACACACTCATCTTCAAATGCCTTTTGGCGGTACAGTATCTTCCGATAGTTATGAGGCAGGTACGAGGGCTGCAGCTTGTGGGGGAACAACTACAGTTTTTGATTTTGCTATTCAACAAAAAGGACATGGATTAATACAGACTGCTAAGGAAAGAGATGCTCTTTGTGCACCACAGGCATGTGTAGACTATGCATTTCATGTAGTTATAACTGATTTAAGACCTGAAATTTTAGATGAATTTCAGGATTCTGTAAATTTTGGTGTTCCCAGCTTTAAAGTATTTATGGTATATAAAAAAGAGGGATTAATGGCCGATGACGGTATGCTCTATAGTGTATTAAAAAAATCAAAGGAAGTAGGAGCTATATTGGCAGTTCATGCAGAAAATCCTGATTTAATAGATATAAGAACTGAAAAATTCTTAAAGGAAGGCAATACATCTGCATGGTATCATTATTTATCAAGACCTGAATTTGTAGAAGCTGAAGCGGACAAGAGGGCAATACATTGGGCCAAACAACTTGATGCACCACTTTATATAGTTCATCTTGCAAATAAAGAGGGAATGGAAGAAGTTAAAAAAGCAAGAGATGAGGGATATGAAATATATGCAGAAACATGTCCACAATATTTATATTTTACAAATGAAGTATTTAAAAGAGAGGATGGAAGAAATTTTGTATGTTCCCCACCTATGAAAGGACAAGAAAGTCAGGATTCACTTTGGAAAGGAATAAAAACTGGTGATATTGCTACAATTGCCACAGATCATTGCCCATTTCAAAGTTATGAAAAAGATTGGGGAAAGGATGATTTCACTAAAATACCAAATGGCTGTGCCGGTATAGAAAATATGTATCCTTATATGCTTAGTGAAGCTAATAAGGGCAGACTATCATTTAATAAGGTAGTTGAAATTTGTTCTACAAATCCAGCAAAGATATATGGGTGTGCACCTAAAAAAGGAAGTATTACAATAGGCGGAGATGCTGATATTGTAATATATGATCCAACAAAGGAATTTACTATTTCCCAGAACAATATGCATTCTGATTCAGATCATACCATATGGGAAGGCGTAAAACTAAAAGGATATCCTGTTATGACATTTTCAAGAGGAAAATTAGTTTATAAAGATGGTGAATTTTTAGGAAAACCTGGTTGGGGAAAATTTTTAAAGAGAAAAAGAAAATAAATCATAAATTAAAAAGGGAGGAGTTATATATGAAAAATCATAAAAAATTCAATGAGCTTATAGAAGAATCATCACGATGTCTTTTGTGTTATGATCCCCCCTGCAGCAAGGCATGTCCAGCCGAGAAGGATCCCGCAAGTATAATTATGTCTTTGAGATTTAAAAATTATGAAGGTGCTTCTTACAAATCTATTGAGTATTTAAAAAAAGCAGGACAATGTGGAAAGGCTTGTAACAACAAGATGTATTGTCAGAGAAATTGTATAAGGGGTAAAATAGACAGACCCATAAAAATAAAGATTGTACAAGAATCATTATACAAAGAAAATGTATATGAGGAGGTGAAATAGATGAAAGATCTCTCTATAGAATTTTGTGGTGTAAAATGTGAAAATCCATTTTTCCTGTCATCATCTGTAGTTGGAAGCAACTATGAGATGTGCGCTAAAGCTTTTGAAATGGGCTGGGCTGGTGTAGTATTTAAAACTATAGGATTTTATGTTCCAGAAGAAGTATCTCCTAGATTTGATATTATTGGTAAGGAGAATACTCCTTTTATCGGCTTTAAAAACATGGAACAGATTTCAGATCATCCGTTGAAACAAAATTTAAAATATATGAAAGCTCTTAAAGAGAGCTATCCGGATAAAGTTTTAGTAGCATCTATTATGGGTAGAACAGAGGAAGAATGGACTGAACTTGCAAAATTAGTTACAGAAATAGGATCTGATATAATCGAATGTAATTTTTCATGTCCTCAAATGGCTGAAGATTCTATGGGATCTGATGTAGGACAAAATCCTGAATTAGTAGAAAAGTACTGCAAGGCTGTAAGACGCGGAACATCACTTCCGATACTTGCTAAAATGACACCAAATATTTCTGATATGGTAATTCCTGCAGTGGCTTCAGTGAAAGGTGGAGCAGATGCTATAGCTGCAATTAATACTATAAAAAGTATAACAAGAGTGGATTTGAATAATTTCACTCCATATCCAATAATAGATGGAAAATCATCTGTATCTGGATATTCCGGAAAAGCTGTAAAACCAATAGCTCTTAGATTTATACATGATCTTGCTAAAAGCAATAAATTGAATGGAATTCCTATAAGTGGCATGGGTGGAATAGAAAATTGGGAAGATGCAGTGGAATTTATGCTTCTTGGATGTTCCAATATTCAGATTACTACGGCTGTTATGCAATATGGATATAGGATAATAAATGATTTAATTGATGGATTAAGTTTGTATATGGAGAAAAAAGGATTTGATAAATTAGAGGATTTGGTAGGTATAGCACTTGACAATATAGTGTCAGCAGAAGCACTTGATAGAAGTTATATAATATATCCCAAGTTTAAAAATGAAGATTGTGTAGGTTGTGGAAGATGCTACATATCCTGTTATGATGGTGGCCACCAGGCTATAAAATGGAATTATGAAAGCAGGAAACCTCAGCTTATTGAAGATAAATGTGTTGGATGTCATCTATGTGCAAATGTTTGTCCGGTGGCCGATATAGTAGTTGGAAAGAAGAAATACAAAGCTACCTTGTAATTTAAGAAATTGCGCAATTTAAAATTTATATTTTAGATTGCGCAATTTTTATCTTATTAAAAATATAGAGTACAGATGTATTCAAATTAATTTTAATGTATAATTTATAGTATCATTATATATTGTATATGAAAAAGGTGAGGTAAAGAATGATTGTTTTAGCAACAGCATTATATTGTGAAGCAAAACCGTTTATAGACAGTTTTTCACTTAAAAAAGACAATTCCGTAAACAAGTTTCAGGTATTTAAAAGTGATGACATAATTCTTGTGGTTACAGGAAGTGGCTTTATAAATATGGCCTGTGCATGTACTTATTTAATAAGTACATTTGAAGTAAGTAAATATGATACTTTTATAAATATTGGGATTTGTGGTAGTTTGGATGAAAATATGAGTATTGGAACAACTATATTATGCAATAAGATTATAAGCAACAGCAGTAAAAGAGAGTTTTATCCAGATATGATATTCAAACATCCATTTAAAGAGGGAAGTATAGAGAGTTTTAGTAAAATAGTAGAAAAGGCCGACACTAAATACATACAAGGCGATATTGTAGATATGGAAGCAGCTGGATTTTTTGAGGCTGTATCAATATTCATGCCTCCGCATAGAATTTTTACTTTAAAGATTGTATCTGACTATTTGGATAGTAAAAATTTAAATAGAGATGATGTAGAAAAATTAATTCAAAAGAATTCACATAATATAGTCAAGTGGATTCTTGATATAAAAGATAATAGTGTAAAGACAAAGGGGATTCTTTCTGAAAAGGATATGGATTATATAAATGAAATAGTGGAAAATTTAAAATTATCTGTTTATATGCAAAATAAGCTTAAAAAACTTTCAGAAATATATAAATTGAGAAATGATAATCTTACTTTGGCTCTGGAGCCTTTTACACAAATTTACTGCAAGTCGAAACATGAGGGGAAGATGTATTTTGAAGGACTTGTCAAACAACTTGAATTTTTCTAATTTTTCTCATATTTATGTGGAGAATGAAGCACTGGAAAATAAAAACACAAAAAATATATTATCTCATTTTAAAAAGTCAAATATAATAAAAATAAGTCATTATAAAGATGTATTTTTTAGGAAAAATCAGGACTTTGCAGTTCAGAAACACAGTCCTAAATTGATACTTGCAGTAAAACATGGAAATTTTATCTATGACGGTGCACAAGTATGTGAGGATTTTGGAAATAAGTATTTTTATTATACGTCTTCCATAATGAATTGTATTTATAATTGTGAATATTGCTATTTACAGGGAGTGTATACATCGGCAAATATAGTTATATTCGTAAATTTAGATGATGTATTTCATGAAGTAGAATCTCTTTTAGAAAAACATCCAGTATATTTGTGTATATCTTATGATACGGATATACTGGCATTTGAGCATATAACAGGCTTCACCAAAAGATGGATAGAATTTGCTGGCATTCATAAAAATTTGAAGATAGAAATAAGGACTAAGAGTGCCAATTTTAAGTGCATAGAAAAATTGGAGCCCTTTTCAAATGTAATACTTGCATGGACACTTTCTCCAGAAGAAATATCAAAAACATATGAGATTGGTGCTCCAGAATTTAATTCAAGATTGGAAAGTATTAAAAGTGCGGTATCAAGTGGTTGGAATTTAAGGATATGTTTTGATCCAATTTTATATTTGAAAAATTGGGCAATATATTATAAAGATTGTATAGACAGGACTTTTGAGGCTGTTCCTTCTGAAAAAATTCAAGATATAAGCATAGGTGTATTTAGAATTTCCAAAGATTATCTAAAGAGAATGAAAAAAGTAAATCCATATTCAATAGTACTGTCATATCCCTTTAAAGTGCAAAATGGAGTATGTACTTATGCTGATATACATCATAAAACAATGATAGATTTTGTGTATAACCTACTCAGCAAATATGTTGAAAAAGAAAAGATTTTTATATAGTAAAGAGGGGTAACTTTGTGAAAACTGCAATTATAACAGGAGCATCTTCAGGAATAGGTGCTGAAATTTCAAAAAAACTTATAAGTATGAATTACAAGGTATATGGTTTGGGAAGAGATTTTTCAAAGTCTAAAATATACAGTAAAGATTTTATAGAAAAAATTTGTGATATAACAGATACAAATAAATTATGTAAAACTATAGAAGAAATAAAAGGTGACAATGAAATAAGTTTACTTGTAAATAATGCTGGAGTAGGATATTTTGGACCTCATGAAGAATTGAACCCTAAAAAAATTCATGAGATGGTATCAACAAATTTAGAAGTACCACTTATATTATCAAATATACTTTTAAGGAACCTAAAAAAGAATAAAGGTACAATAATAAATATATCTTCTGTAACTGCAAGGGAAGTAAGTACTTATGGGTGTGCCTATTCAGCTACAAAATCAGGTCTGAGCCATTTTTCAGAAAGTCTTTTTGCAGAAGTTAGAAAAACAGGAGTTAAGGTTGTATCAATTCATCCTGATATGACAAAAAGTAATTTTTACAGAAATGCAAATTTTAGAGAAGACAACAGCCAGAAGGAATTTTATATAAATTGTGAAACTATAGCAAATATAGTTCAAAGTATACTAACCCAGGATTATGGTGTAGTTATAACTGATATTACTTTGAAGCCACAAAAACATAGAATAAAAAGAAAATGATTAATAGGGGGAATATTAGTGAACAAGCCAAAAGTATTTATTGGAAAATCAATTCCGGAAGAAGTAAAGAATTATTTGGAACAATATTGTGAGTGTAAATATTGGAATTCCAATAATGCAATATCAAGACAGCAGCTATTTAAAGAATTAAAAGATGTTGAAGGCTTTTTAGAATCAGGAGAAGAAATTGATGATGAGTTACTTTTACATGCGCCAAATTTAAAAATAGTATCAAACAGTTCTGTAGGATATAATAATTTTCATTTGCAATCAATGAAATCCAAAGGTGTAATAGGTACAAATACACCTTTTGTACTTGATGATACTGTAGCCGATCTAGTATTTTCTCTCGTAATTTCAACAGCTAGAAGAATTCCTGAAATGGACTCATATGTAAAGCATGGCAAGTGGAAGTCATCCGATAATGAAAATTTGTATGGAGTAGATGTATATCATGCCACTTTAGGAATTATAGGTATGGGAAGAATAGGACAAAAGGTAGCTAAAAGGGCAAGGTTAGGATTTAGTATGGATGTGTTATATCATAATAGAAGTAGAAAATTTGATATAGAGAGTAAACTTGGTGTAAAGTATGTTAGTTTGGATACACTTCTAATACAATCTGACTATATAGTTTTGATGATACCACTTACTCAAGAAACAATGCATTTAATTGATTATAAAGAATTTGATCTTATGAAGGATACTGCTATATTTATTAATGCATCAAGAGGCAAAACCGTAAATGAAAAAGCTCTTATAGATGCACTTGAAAATAAGAAGATATTAGGAGCTGGGCTTGATGTATATGCCCAAGAACCTGTAAATAAGAACAATCCTCTTCTTAAAATGTCAAATGTAGTTACTCTTCCACATATAGGGTCTGCCACTGAAAAAACTAGATTTAACATGGATATGACAGCAGCTGAAAACTTAGTTTCAGGTCTAATTGGTAAAATTCCAAAGTATATAGTTCCTGAGCTTAAATAGAGCAATAAATTATAAGTATTCACTTAATAGTAATTGAGTTGTTATTTTGGCCAGTATGCTTTCTGCACCAGTGTTTAAATTTATACGGGATTTCATTATACCGTCATAGCTTCCATGAGTTGATTTATCTATAAGAGACTTTTTAGAAGAATTATTTCCGGTAAACCATTCATAACATGATTTTAGTCTATTTAAGTATATGGATTTCCTCGTTATTTTATATGCTTCCAAATACATAAAAGCAGAACTGCAGGATTCTACTGGCTGCTCATCGAATTCTGCTGGCGAAATATCACCTTTTTCAAACCATCCATTACAACCTATTGGTTTAAAATAACCACTTTTGAAATATATATTATCTAAAAAACTTAAAGTATCAATAGCGATGTTTAGATATTCCTGATTTTTAGTTAGAGCATAACTTTTTAGTAGACTGAATGGAAGAATTGAATTACTATAAGTTAATTTATCCTCAAACCATTTCCAGTCAGCATTACTGTTGATTTTGAAATTATTGACTAATTGATCGGATATTTTCACTATTGTATCCTTAATTTTATCTTTATCATTCATAAAATTAAAAATCAAACATAGTCCTATTAGGGAGTAGGACTTTCCCCTTATAAAATTCAAATTATATATATTTGGAATAGCCTTTTTTATCATATCTAGAACAGCATATTTCACAGTATCTGATAGACTATTTGAATTAAGCGTATAACCAAGGCACCAAAGGCATCTTCCAAAGCAATCTTCAGATCCGTTTTCTTCTATGAAGTTTCTATTGTAGTCCATGAAGTTTTTAAAACCTCCATTTTTATTTTGAGCATATAGAAGAAATGAAAGGTATC
Source organism: Clostridium tyrobutyricum (assembly GCF_019144085.1). GTDB lineage: Bacteria > Bacillota > Clostridia > Clostridiales > Clostridiaceae > Clostridium_B > Clostridium_B tyrobutyricum_A. The sequence goes on along the minus strand of NZ_JAHHUY010000035.1, from coordinate 6,178 downwards.
TATATATAAGTTTCAGATATTTTGGAGTGCTATATTTTTCATATAGCATAACTGATGTCATAAGAGCCCTAGCATTATCATCTGTAGTATATCCGGAATTTGGATCGGGTATGGTAAAACTGCTGTGTTGTATCATTCCTGTATCATCTGTAATTATGAATAATGCTTCTGCATCTTTTTCGGTAAACATTAAATTACACCACCTGCTTTTTGCACTTATTGTCTTTTATTATATTTGAGAATAGATTTTCATATCTGCTTGCTACGTTAGGCCATCTCATATTTAAGCCTAGTCTAGACATGTTTTTTTCCATGGTTTTTCTTTCTGTTGGATTGTCTAATAGAAATTCTACGGCTTCATATAGTGAATTAGAATCCCTAAATTTAGCAAGTATACCTCTATTGTTATTTAGCATTTCCTGTGCATATCTGTATGGTGTAGATACTATAACTTTTCCATATCCTGCTGCATAGGCAAGAGTTCCACTTACGGATTGTTCTTTGCTGAGATACGGTGTCATGTATATATCGGATAAATTCAGATAGTTTACTATTTCTGCCTTGGACAGATATTTATTTATAAATTTTACATTATCCTGTATTTTTAAATTCTGAACCATTTTTTGAAGCTTTTCTCTATATTCTTCTCCATGTTGATTTTTTATACAAGGATGAGTTTTACCTAATACAAGGTAGAGTACTTCAGGATGCTTTTTTGAAACTTTGCTTATGGCTTCTATAGCATATTCTATTCCCTTTCCGGGACTTAATAATCCAAAAGTACTAATAATGCATCTGTTTTTATAACCAAGAGTATCTTTTAGATTATCTTTGTCTTTAACAGATATGTTTGGAACTCCATGGTGCACAATTTGTATTTTACTTTCAGGTATGTTGTATACTTTTTTTAATACCTCTGAAGAATTTTTTGCCATAGTTATAATTCTCTTACTTTTTTTACCTATAGAAGTAAGTATATATTTTTGCTTTTCAGAAGATTCCGACAATACAGTATGAAGGGTAGTTATAAAAGGAATTGTCAGATTATTTATAAAGTCAAGTAGATATTCCCCTGTATCTCCGCCATATATGCCATATTCATGTTCTATAACAACTAGATCTACATCTGAGCTATTTAATTTACATGCCAATTTTTTGTAGTCATCTTTTGTAAATTGATTTAAAACTCCACAAACATCATCTCCATAGTTATAATGTGTGTCATTTATGGCTATAATTTTATATGAATTTAAGGGATATAATGTTTTTAAATTTTTCACTAGATCCTCTGTAAATGTGGCTATTCCACATTGTCTAGGTGGATAAGTACTTAGGAAAACTATGTTTTTATCCATATGATTCACTCCTTATGTTTATTAAATTTTATGGCTTTAAATAGCTAATAGATTATTTTTATATTCATTTGAAACACAAGCTTTATTTTCAATACTGCAATAAGATTTTACTCTGTAGTTGGATGTAATTACAGTATTTTTTAAATTAACATTTTCATCTATTTGTATATTGTTCCACAGTATGCTTTTCTCTATAGTGCAATTGGAAGATATATTTGAGTTATCTCCAATAACAGTGTAGGGTCCTATCTTACAATTTTCATTTATAGTTATATTATTGCCTAAAAATGCCGGACCTATTATTTTCGTACTAGGGTCTATTTTTATATTCCTGCCCTTTATGATTAAATCATTTATTTTAAAATTTTTGTTTCTTTCTGCAATGTTTTTATAGCACTTCAGCAGTATATCGGAGTGTGCTGTTATATATTTTTTTATTGTTCCAATATCTATCCAATAATCAGAATATTGATAAGCTGCCATCTTGTAGTTCTTTTTTAATAGAAAGGGATAAGTATTTTTTTCTATTGAAACTACTTTATTTTCGGGTATCTCGTGGAAAACTTCCGGTTCAAAAATATATATACCTGCATTTATCCATTTTGAATTGGTTTCACCAGGTTTAGGTTTTTCTTTAAATGCAGTTATATAATTATCTTTGTCAAATTCTATTACCCCATATTGTGATGGATCTTTAACTTTGGTCATGGCTATGGATACCTTGGCATGCTTATCTTTGTGATATTTTATAAATTTATCATAGGGTATATCACATACAATGTCTGAATTTAAAATTATAAAACTGTCATTGAAAAATTTTTCTGAATTTTTTATTGCTCCACCTGTTCCAAGAGGAATGTCTTCTGAAATGTAATTGACTTTTATTCCTAGATTGTGTCCGTCTCCGATAATATTTTGTATATAATTTGATTTATAGCAAGTACTTATCACTATTTCATCTATACCGGATTCTTTTAATTTAAGTATGGTTCTTTCAAGAAGAGGTTTACCCATAATAGGAACCATTGGTTTTGGAATATTGTCTGTCAAAGGTCTTAATCGAGTACCTCTGCCGCCTGCTAAAAGTAATGCTTTCATATTGCTTCCCCCTATAAAATTAATATTTGGAATTTAATCCACTTTTTACATTAACAAGCTTGATTAAAATATATTTTATTTTTAATAGTAAAAGTTTTTTAGACATTTTTTAGCTTGATATTACAAATACCATAATATCAGTTAAGAAGTGTTTTTTAGAGTAATTTTTATAAGAGTAATAGAGTACTTTAGTAAAAATATTTTGAAATTAGCACTCGATGTGGTTAACTGCTAATAAATATATTTTAATCCTTGATTTTTCACATGTCAACTTTTTGTTAAATTTTTGAATAAAAATATTAAAATGGATTAGTCAAGAAATTAACGTATTAATAGCAAAATGTATAAAATTGATATATAATATACCTGTAATAAATTGATGTATTTTAAATAAATACAGTGATAGGGGGACAAATCATGAAAAAGAAAATTGGTATTATTTTAACAACAGTAGTTTTAGTATTTTCTATGCTTTTTGCAGTTGGATGCTCAAATAGTACGACTTCTCAGCAAACTCAAAAATTCAAAATCAAGGTGGCGGCTTTAAAGGGACCTACAGGTATTGGAATGATAAAACTTATGGAAGATAATAAATCTGATTATGATATTTCCGTATATAATTCACCAGATCAAATAGTATCTAAAATTGTCAGTGGTGAAGTAGATATTGCTGCAGTTCCATCAAATTTGGCCGCAGTTTTGTATAATAAAACAAATGGAAAAGTTAAACTTGCAGGAATAAATACCCTTGGAATGCTCTACATAGTTGAAAATGGAAATTCAATAAAAAATATAAAAGATTTAAAGGGCAAAACCATATATTCAAGTGGAAAGGGAGCTGTACCTGAATTTGCATTAAATTATATACTTAAGGCAAATGGAATAGATCCTGATAAAGATGTAAAAATAGAGTACAAGACAGATCACAGCGAGGTGGCTTCTGCTATAGCAGCTAAAAAAATTGATATAGCAGTTCTTCCAGAACCTTTTGTTACAACTACTCAAATGAAAGATAAAAATTTGCATATATCATTGGATCTTACTAAAGAATGGAATAAGGTATCAGGAGGAAAAAGCAATCTTATAATGGGAACTATTGTATTTAAAAAGGATTTTGTAGATAAACAAGGAAAGGATGCAGATGAGTTTTTAAAAAGGTACAGTCAATCTGTACAATTTGTAAATAAAGATCCTAAAAAGGCTGGAGAACTTATACAGAAAAATGGTATTCTTCCTAATGCGAAAGTGGCAGAAAAAGCTATACCAAGATGCAATATAGTATTTATAAGTACTAAAGACGGTAGGAAATCTCTAGAAAATTTTTATAGTATTTTGAAATCAAACAATCCAAAATCCATTGGAGGAAAAATGCCGGATGAAAATTTCTACTATAGTGGAGCCAAGAATAATTAGAAAACCGATTATACTATTATTTTGGATAATAATTTGGGAAGTTTGTTCTAAAGTAGTAAACAGCCCTATATTATTACCTTCACCATTTGAAGTTATTAAAGCTTTTATATCTCTAGCAGCAGAAGTTTATTTTTGGAAGAGTATCTTTCAAAGTTTATTTAGGGTCATATTGGGAATTTCCATATCTGTATTTGGGGGTATTGTGCTGGGTATATTTGCAGGACTTAATAGATTTGTCGAAGATCTTTTAGAACCTGTAATTGTAACTGTAAAAGCTACTCCGGTAATATCAATAATAATAATAGCCCTTGTCTGGTTTACTTCCTCAAAGGTAGTTGTATTTACGGCAATATTAATATGCTTCCCGATAGTTTATACAAATGTACTTGAAGGAATCCGATCAATAGATGGAAAACTTATAGAAATGGCAAATATATATAAAGTTAAAAAGAGGTATATACTAATTGATATATATTTGCCAGGTATAAAAAGTTATATTGTTTCGGGAATAGTAATGTGCCTTGGTATAGGATGGAAGGTTTCAGTAGCTTCAGAAGTGTTGAGTACTCCTAAATATTCTATAGGTTTGAACCTTTTAAATTCAAAAACAATGCTTGAAACTTCTGAATTATTTGCATGGACGGTTACAGTAATATTGATGAGTTTTATATTCGAAAAGGTATTTAGATTTTGTTTAAGAGAATTCAGATCTGAAAATGTATAATTGAAATTGAAGGAGAATATTTAGTGGAATATAGTGGGAATATTATAATAAAAAATTTATTTAAATCCTATAATCAAAATAATGTATTTCATGGTTTTAATATAGAATTTCAAAATCATAAGATCAATATAGTACTTGGTACTTCAGGATGTGGTAAAACTACACTTTTAAATATAATAGCAGGTACTGATAAAGCTTATAAAGGTCAGGTTCTTGTAAACAGAAACAGCATATCCTATATGTTTCAGGAAGACAGGCTTTTGCCTAACAAGACAGTATTGGAAAATATTATTTTTGTACTTAAGTCCAATATGAAAAAAGAACAATCTGAAAATATAGCCAATGAATATGCAAAAATAATGGAACTTGAGAGATCCAAATATAAATTTCCACATGAGTTAAGTGGTGGAATGAAGAGAAGGGTTGCCCTTGGAAGGACCATTGCATATAATAGCAATTTAATATTGATGGATGAGCCTTTTAAGGGATTGGATGATAGATTGAAGGATAGAATTATGGATGAAATATTAAAAATTCATAAAAATAGAAACAATACCATGATAATAGTGACTCATGATAAATATGAAGCACATAAGCTTGGAGATATAATATACTGTTTAGATCAATGCTAATATATATCACTGCATTATAATTAATCTAATTGGAATATAGCCCTCCTTTATAAGAATATTTTTAAATCTTGTATCCTTTCTTGCTGTTGGCACTGGATAAAATGGAACTGTAGTTTGAATGTTTTGCTCATATACATTTAATTCATTGCTATTTTTAGGATTGGTATTAATGTACATCATAATGTGGCCTTCTCCTTTTCCATTGTCAACAAGTAAGGCGTCTCCAGGTTTTAAATCATTCCATGAAATTTGAATTACATTTTTGCCATCAATTTTATTATGAGATTTTACTGCATGGAGAAGTGAAAGAGTAGTTTGCCTGCTTACACCCCAGCATATGCTTATAAAACCAGAACAGTCATTTCCATATATAATTTTGGAATTATTTATCTTGTGTAAAAAATCATTGATGGAACTTGTTTGATAATAATCCATACTGTATGGTATTCCATAATAAGTGTTACCTTTTTTAAATATGTAATGTCCGTATTTGTCAAATAGATCATATTTAGGTGTCCATTTGACTTGAGTCATTTCTTTAGCTCTGTTAAGTACTTCGTTGCGATCAATACTGTAATTAGGTGAATTGATATTATTTTTGCTATATGTTATAGATGTGTCATTCAATTTAAATGTAGGTATATTCATTTTTAAGTTTGAATTCTTTATTTTAACATTAGATGGCATTGTAAATATGAATATTAGTATTATAATAATCAGCATGCAGAAAAGATTTATAGACATTTTAACGTATTTTAATATATTCATAATTTAAAATCTCCTATTCTTAAGTATATATTATAATTATTAATAGTTCACCGCTAATATTCCAAAATAATATGTATACTATAATTAATATTTGTGTCAACTAATTTTGAAAATGTCCCAAAAAGTTTTAATTATTAGCACCAGCAGTAGCTGGTGCTTTGTTATGCTTATAACATTATTTTTAGGTA
>NZ_JAHHUY010000034.1:0-29720 GCF_019144085.1 Clostridium tyrobutyricum | reverse complement strand
TCTACATTTTTATACTAGCACCATATCCTATTTATGCTAATATCAGAACTAGAATTAAACAAGCAGAAACAAAGCGCATCATATTGTATATTTTTAGTTATTTCACCTATTTACTTGACAAGGGTCGATTCAACTTTTGATAATATATTAAGCAGTCAAAATAAAAATATAAAATAAGGGCGTATCTCTTATGAATAATATTATGTATGTTTTTATGAAAAACAACAGTAAAAATTTTTTTATGTTATTGGAAAATGAATTATTCTAATATATTTACTATTTTAATACTTTTTTATGTCTGCTTGCCGCTGGAGATAGCTCAATTGCTTTTGTTAAATCAAATACAACAGCCTTATACTCCTGAAAAAATACTCCTGGAATTTTATATCTTGCATTATCCTTCCAATTTTCCATTAACCTTCTTAAAGTCTTTCGAATAGCTGTACATGTTGAAGTATAACTTCCATTGCCCTTAGATTTGGAATTACTAAATTTCATTGTACATTCAGTTTCATTTTTACATGCCTGTACAGCAAATGCCTTATTCTTTATATCAAGTAAAGGTTTTACAAAATCAGGACTTTCAAGGTTATCAAGCACTTGAGATGAAAAAAATATTCCATTCTTATTGATGACCATTTCTAGATCACCTCTAACTGTAATATCAATTACTTCAAAATTAAATTGACTAAAATCTTTAAACATAATCTATCATCCTTTCATATGTTTTTATTCATAAATTTAAAAAATTGGTCAATTTCTTTATCATTCCATTTTGGATTAATTACTACAAAACCTTTAAGTTTTCCAGATTTTATTTTTGTAACGATAATCTTCTTTACTAAACGTTTTCCTTTGATTTTTGATTTATGTCTAGGTTTCAATAATAATTTTTGTATGTTATTCCATTCTTCTCTTGGAATTATAGGTGGATGGTGGTCGCGCAGCCGATATTGTGGTTTTTGTCCTTTGTTTTTCACAACTTTATGAGAAAAGCAATCTACTGTAAATGTTTTTTGCATCAAGACATCACCGCAATATTTTTCATTTTTAAGAATATTTCTGATGGTACTGCTACTCCACACTGTTCCACCATTGACAGTTGGTATATGCTGCTCTGTTAAATTTTCTGCTATTTCGCGTACAGATTGTCCATCCTTATAACAGCCGTAAATATAGCGGATTACCTCCGCTTCCTCTTCGTCAATAACCATTTTTCCGTATCTGTCTTTGTCATAACCCAAAAGATTATGAGTAGAAATTATAGGTATTCCCCTTTTGAAACGTTCTATTACTGACCAAATAATAGATGCACTTTTTTGTTCTGATTCTCCCTGTGCTACTAGACTCATAACTCCAAGAGTAAATTCATTTTTACTTTCTATTGTATTTAAGTTTTCGGCTTCAAAATAAACTCCGACTGGTGGGTTTAAAGCTTTTAGTTCACGTATTATTTCTAAACAATCCCGGGTATTCCTTGCAAATCTACTTACACTCTTTGTGAGAATCAAATCTATTTTTCCCAAACGACAATCTTGAATCATTTCTTGGAACTTAACTCTCTTTTTCATGGATGTACCAGAAACTCCTTCATCAGCATAGATTTTCACTAATTCATAATTCGGATTTTTTTCAATCGTTTCTTTAAAATACTGAACCTGAAGTTCAAAACTTCCAGCTTGTGCATCCTCATATGTACTAACTCTACAATATGCAGCTACCCTAGTTCGCCTCATTTTTTCTTTCATTTCTTCAGTTTTAGCAGGGATAACCTCAACAGTGGAAGTATTAGAAAAAGCTTCTCTGATTTTCCTTTTTTCTTTTTCCCTCCTACTTTTAACTTTTTCAGCTTTTTTCCATTTTCTTAGGCCTTGTACATCCAATTTTCGCGATATTCTATCACTTCCTTTCTAAAAATATATTAACATAATCTATCATATTTATCTTGTTAGGTCAATATATAGACATTATAATATTTTATTTGAAAGCATTGTTGTAATTTATAGCAGTAAAAGCAATAAAAAATATAAGGTTTTAAGCTATAATACATTATGAAGTCAGAATTGAAAAGGGATGTGAAATAGATTTGCACTGTAAGCAGGATAAAATATGATGATTTGAGTGATTTATCAAGTTTATAAATACCAAATTCTCTTAAGATATTTTCATCACAAGTTATAGTAGCCTTTGGGGTTATTTCTTTTAATGAATTAGTAAGCCTATTCCAAATAGATGCAGTTGCCTTATTAGAAAGCTGCTGTCCTATAATTAATCTTATTAATGAACTTAAGTAATCAATTAATTTTACTCTAATGAAATCCTTAAAATATGTTTATTTATGATATAATATGTATATATTTACTTTATTTAACATATATTGATATAAATTGTTATAATAAGTTTTATTTAGGAGAATAATTATGAGATTAAAAAAAGTTAAAATTAAAAATTTTAGATCATTTCACCATGAAAAAATAATAGACACAGAGAATTTTACAGTAATTATAGGTGCCAATAGCAGTGGAAAAACTACTTTTTTTAATGCCATATTAAAGTTATTTGGAGAATCCAATGCTGAAAGAGAAATAAAAAGGTCAGATTTTAATGTACCATTTAATCAAGATCCAAATTCAATAACAGAAAATGACTTTTCAATAGAAACTGTATTTGAATTTAATGAAGTTAAAAAAGATAATGGAATAGAGAAATATACTGTGCCGCCATATTTTGAGAATTTTATTATAGAAGATAAAGAATCATGTCCATATATACGGATCAGATTAGATGCCAAGTGGCATAAAAGTAATCAACCTGAAGGAATTATTGATTCAGAAGTATATTTTATTACCGTTCCAGAAGGGAAAAAAATAAAAGCTGAAGACAAAAAACCAATTGATAAATTAAAATTATCATTGATAAAAGTAATTTATGTTCCAGCTATTAGAGATCCTCATATACAATTAAAAAATGTTGCAGGTACTATTTTATGGAGATTATTTAATGGAATTAATATAAATGATGCGTTTAAATCTAATATAAATGATAAACTTGATAAAGTAAATGAGGAGATAGGAAAACAAGAAGGTATATCAGAATTAAAATCTATTATGGCAGAACAATGGTTAAAGTATGATAATGATACTAGATATAATGAATTGAGTTTAGAATATAATAGCAGTGATATAGAAAGTATTCTAAGTAAAATTGATGTCAAATTTTCTCCCACAGAAACAGGAAATAGCTATAAAGTAGATGATTTAGGTGATGGATTAAGATCTTTATTTTATTTTACATTAGTTGGTTCTCTATTAAAGGCTGAATATGAAACCTTAAAAGAAATTATAACTAATCCTGAAAAATGTGTTGATGATAGGATATTTAGCTTTGAACCACCTTGTTTAACTATAATTGCTGTTGAAGAACCAGAAAATCATATTGCACCACATTTATTAGGAAAAGTAATGAGTAATTTAAGAGATACATCTAATAATAGCAATTGTCAGATTATTTTATCATCTCATACTCCAGCTATTGTAAAAAGAGTTGAACCTGAGGAAATAAGACATTTTAGAAATTGTAAAGATGAATTGTGTACTGTAGTAAATAAAATAGTGTTACCTCCAGAAACAGATATTGCTTATAAATATGTAAAAGAAGGTGTTAGGGCATATCCGGAAATATATTTTTCAAGTTTGGTTGTTTTGGGTGAAGGGGATAGTGAAGAAGTTATATTGCCTAAAGTTTTAGATACTGTAGATATTGAAATAAATACCAATGAAATTGCAATTGTACCGTTGGGTGGACGACATGTAAATTATTTTTGGAAGTTGCTAGAGCAATTGAAAATACCATATGTAACTTTACTGGATTTAGATTTAGAAAGAGAAGGTGGTGGATGGGGAAGAATAAAATATGTTATTAAACAGTTGATAGAGAATGGATATGATAAAAAAGAATTATCAAAAATTAGAGCTGATAAAGTACTAACCGATGTGGAATTAGAAAATATGCACACTTGGCCTATAGAAAGTGAAACAGATAGAGAAATTTTATTTTCTTGTGCAAAATTTCTAGAAAAGTATAATGTATTTTTTAGTTCACCATTAGATATAGACTTTTTAATGATAAATGAGTTTAAACATGAATATATACAAACCTTAAGAGATGGACAAGGACCTGTAGTTAAAATTAATAGTAAAAATAAAAAGATACTTGATCTTAAAAAAGAGGATTTAGAGAAAGAAGAATATAAAGAAAAAGTCAAGGATGCAGTTGGCTATGCCTTAAAAGATAAAAATAAAAAAGGAATTTGTTATTCGGAAGAATCAAGAGAGTTGATGGTTTGGTATAATTATTTCTTTTTGGGAAGAGGTAAACCATTGATACATAGATTAGCTGTTACTTTAATTAGTAAAGATAAATTTAAGAATAATTTACCTGATGTATTTGTAAATCTATGTCAGTCTATAAAAAAACAGCTAAATATATAGGAGATGTTGTAAATGAATAAAATTATAAGAGCTTCTGAATGGAAACCAGCAGATAATATTATTTATAGTGATGAAAGCGAAGAAATGAAAATTATAAAATGTAATAAAAATTGTTTAGTTTCTGCAGGACCTGGAGCTGGAAAAACAGAACTACTATCTCAAAAAGCATCGTTTTTATTACAGACTAATAAATGCACATTTCCTAGAAAAATTTTAGCTTTAACTTTTAAAAGAGATGCATCTGATAATCTTAAGAATCGTGTAGATATTAGGTGTGGGCATGAATTATCAAATAGATTTGTCTCTAGTACATACGACTCATTTTTTACATATTTATTAAGTAGGTTTTTTAACTTAGTGCCTAGTATTTATAAACCTTCTGATGATTATAATATAATTATTGATAATAAAATAATAATTAATGCCTATGAGTCTGCTGGATACGATTTAAAAAAATTATCAATACCAAAAAGAAAATTTTGTACAAATTTTTATTTAACTGAAAATAGGTTACCTGTTAATGATTCAAATTATGAAGAACCAGCTAAAAGGGTATGGAATATTTTATTGCATGATGGAGATGAATCGCAAATTTCTTTTAAGATGGCTTCAAGATTGGTTGAATACATTATAAAATTAAATCCAATGATAAAAAAATTATTACAATTAACATATTCACATGTGTTTTTAGATGAATTTCAAGATACTAATGTAGAACAATATAATACTATAAAAACTTGTTTTCAAAATACAAGTACAATCATTACTGCAGTAGGAGATAAAAAACAAACAATAATGAAATGGGCAGGTGCAGTACCTGAAATATTTCAAAAATTTAAAAAGGATTTTTCTTCAAATGAAAGTACTTTATTAGTAAATCATAGATCAGTACCTGAATTAATTAAATTTCAAAATATAATTATTGAAGAAATGATAAAAGATAAATTAAATATAAGATCAGATAATATAAGTAAAGAATTACAAGGCATTTGTCAGGAATGGTATTTTAATAATGAAGATGATGAAGCAATATTTTTATCCAAAAAAATAGAATTATTAATTAAAGAGGAGCTAGTAGATAAAAACGAAATATGTATACTTACAAGAAATTTACCTGTAGAGTACTGTAATAAGTTAATTGGTAAGTTATCAGAGTTAAATATAGATTCACGAGTAGAAAATGATTATCAAAATTTATTAAGGGAAGATTTAGTTAAAATAGTTTTATCTATTTTAAAATTATCTATAGATAAATCTAATCCTGATGATTGGACATTTATAGTGAAATTATTAAAAAAAATTAGTGGCTACAATTCCTATACGAAAGAGGAAAAACTTAAGTCTTTAGAAAGGGATATATATACATATTTAAAGAAAATTAATAAATTAGTATCTAAGAATATAAATAAAGATGAATTTAAAAAATTAATTAATAGTATAGTAGCATATTTAGGAGTAGCCTCTTTAAAGGCGCTGTATCCACAATACAAAAAAGGAAAATATATGGATAATACTATAAACAGCTTTATAAATTTATTTTGGGAAAATTATGATACAACTAAAGATATGGGAAAATCTATAGAAAAATTTATTGGAGAAGATACTATATCCATAATGTCAATACACAAATCTAAAGGATTAGAATTTAATACAGTAATAGTATTAGGAGTTGAAAATTCAGCATTTTGGGGAATAAAAAATAACTTTGATGAGGAATTATGTAATTTTTTTGTTGCGGTGTCTAGAGCTAAACAAAGACTATTTTTTACATGCAGTAATGAGAGAATAATAAGAGGCAAAACAATAATAGGTAAAAAAGATGATGTAAAGTTATTTCACAATTTAATGAAAAAATCTGAAATTGTAGAATTTTATGATCTAGTAGATAATTTTAACAAAGTATATTCGGAATATTATGATTGTACTAAAGATGTTATATAAGCATGATTTGGCGTATAAATATTTATGTAAAAATTAAATGTAATATAAAATATGATTAGTAATTCATATTTTATGGTAACTAATTATTTTAAATTTTAACAGGGGGAAGATGTATGGAACATGTATTAGTAACTTATAGTTTAGAATGTGCAGAGAAGGGACATGTAGATCCAAATTTTACTCAACTTGTATATGGTAATAGTTCAAAAAATGGAGATATAATTAAAAAACATATTAGTATAGGATCATATATTTTCTTTAATGCTAATATTGCTCAAAGTAGATTTATTACAGCATATTTTCAAGTAGAAAAAATACTTGTTAAAGGACAGCAAGATAGTGAAATTAATGCCCTTAACTGTGATGCAAAAACAGATGAAGTTGTAGTAATTGGTGATAGAAATCATTCAAAGATATTAACATCACCTTTATTATTTGACAGAACATTAATTGGCAAATTAACTTCATATCATGCAGATGATGCTTATTTTAGTAAGAAAACTATAGATGGACGTTCTGAATTAGAGGCAATTAAAGATAAGACTTTAAATCCAAAAATAATTACCGAATCAGAAAAAGAATTATTAATAGAATTATGTATGAATAGGGGTTAATATAAACGTAGTAATTGGGGGAGGAAAATTGTGGCTAATATTATCGCTGTAGTTTGGGATTTTGATAAAACTTTGGTAAATGGTTATATGCAGGATCCCATTTTCAAAGCTTATAAAGTTGATGCTAAAAAATTTTGGGATGAAGTAAATGCACTTCCTGATAAATATATGAAAGAACAAAAAGTTAGAGTTAATCCAGATACTATATATTTGAATCAATTTATACGTTATACACATGAAGGTAAATTTAAAGGATTAAACAATGCTGCTTTACATGAATATGGTAAAAAACTTAATTTTTATGATGGTGTACCAGATATTTTTGAAAAGACTAAAGACTTAATTTCAAATGACCCAAAATATAAAGAATATGATATTAAAGTAGAACATTATATAATTAGTACTGGAATAGCAGAAGTTATAAAAGGATCATCTGTTATGCCTTCTGTTAAAGATGTTTGGGGATGTGAATTTATTGAAGATAATGATTCCGAAGGGAATCCCGTAATTAGTGAAATAGGATATACGATTGACAATACATCTAAAACAAGGGCTCTTTTTGAAATTAATAAAGGAGTACGCCAGAGAGATGGGGTAAATGTTAATACAAAAGTTTCAGAGGAGTTTAGACGAGTACACTTTAAAAATATGATTTATATTGCAGATGGTCCAAGTGATATTCCAGCCTTTTCAGTAGTTAATAAAAATGGGGGTGCTACTTTTGCTATTTATCCTAAAGCAAATATGGAAGCACTTCATCAGGTTGAACAAATGAGAATGGACGGCAGAATTAATATGTATGCAGAAGCAGATTATTCAGAAGGTACTACAGCATTTTTGTGGTTGACAAATAAAATTTTAGAGTTTGCAGATAGAATAAGGGAAAATGAAAAATCACGAATTTCTCATTTAATTACTAATACTCCTAAGCATTTAATATAATATTGGATTAAATACTAGATTTTTGATATACAAAATGAGTAATTTAAGCACTATACTATCATGACTATAAATGGGAATAATTCTTAACAGATATACTATAATCTTATCAGAGCTCTTAAGCGGTAAGAAGGAAGTTAAATTAATTTAAAGATTGTATTAGGAGATGTAACTATGGTAAATATGTTTGTATCGTATTGTCAAAAAGATTCTGTATATGCTGACAATATTGATTTATATTTTAAAGATAAAGACGTAAATGTACGTAGAGATGCAAGGGATATTAGTCAATGGAAGAGTATTCGTGAATATATGAAAACAATTAGAAATATGGATTATGCAATTCTAATTGTAACTGACAATTACCTTAAGTCATTTAATTGTATGTATGAAGTACTGGAAGTTATGAAAGAAAAAGATTATGAAAATAAAATTTTCCCTGCAGTAGTTGAATCAAGCATTTATTCGGCTGGAGGCAGAATACCATATATAAAGTACTGGGAAGATAAATTCAATGAATTAAGAAATCAAATTTCCGAAATAGATGTTGTTAATGCAGGCAGTGCTATAGATGATTTAAAAAAGACACAAAGTATTCGTTCATCTATAGATGAATTTTTAGCTGAAGTTTCTGATATGAACAATCCTGATGTATCAAATATAAATTTAGCAATAGAAAATAAGCTTAAAGATAAGGGGTTACTAGGAGATAATCACAGCAGCATTACTGGTGGGAAAAGTAAAATTCAAGAGAAACAAGATTTTCTTTCAAAATTTGATTTTACAAAAGTTAATCTAAATTCTGTACCTACCGATTTTGAAAAAGATGAATTTATGACAGTTAGTTTTGAAAGTATAAATAAATTATTAAAGGAAATTTTCAGAAAAGTGGAAAGAGAAAACAGCAGTATTAATGTTAAAATTGAAACTTTAAATTCGAAAACTAATTTGTACAAGTTTTACAAAAATGGCAGCCAAGTTAGAGTGTTAAAATTATTTTTAGGAAATTTAATTGGGATGGGATCAAATAACATATTTATATCCTGTGAAAATTATTCTCTCGGAAATAATTCGTATAATGGAATGATATCTTTAGAAGTAACAGATGGAAAGATGGCATTAAAGCCTATAATGGGATTTTCATTTAGTCAAAACTGTGAATCAGTTGAAGATATAACGTTAGGTATATGGAAAACATATGTATATCCTTATTTATTAAATTAAATATTGGAAGAGGTAATTATGGAGCTTATATATATGTATATTAAAAATTTTGGACATAAAGTTGACAATAAACAATTTATTGAAGATAAAGAATTTAATTTTAGTGATAGATTTAAAATAAAGTTTGATTTAAAATCTAGGAAACTTAATATTGAAAAAATAAAAGATGGACATCCAAACTTTTACGGGAAATATATAGAAAATGTAAAAATGTTAGTGGGTGAAAACGGGACAGGTAAGAGTACATTGCTTGATGTACTCGGAATGAATAGAAATGACAGGATAGATGAGTCATTTGTGAGAAAATATAAATCTTTAGGTACAAACATAAAAAGTAATGTGTTTCATAATTCAAATGACGATATAAGTTATTTTAAAGATGAATATATTATTATTTATCTAATTAAGGATAATGAAGAGTTAGAAAAATGTATATTTGGCATGGAAGTAACGGGTAATTTTTTTAAAGATAAAGAGTGGTTTATTAAAAATATTGTTATAAATAAAGACACATTTTATAAATTACCAATTGGTTTTATTTTTAAATATGAAAACAATAAAATCATCTCAATGGTGTATCATTTCTTTGATCATATTGATAAAAGTGGAAATATTTATAGATCACCAAATGATACCTATCAGTATTATCATAAGATATGTGATTTGTGTCATTTATTTTATTTTTCACATAGTTATAGGGAAAGAATTAGATATGGTGAATCAAAAATTTCTGATGATGTAGAAAAGGAAGACGAAGAATATTTAATGAAGCGTTTTTATCGTAATTTTAAATTTGAGAATGCTTCTGATTGGCACTCTGCATATATGTTTTTATATAATAAAGAATATGATGAGTTTAGAAAAGCAGTTTTTAAGGCTAATATTGAGATAGATTTACTGCATAGTTTTAAAGAAGAGGAGGTAATTCCACCGCCTAATTCAACTTCGAGAGAGCAGTTAATAGCCAGTAATTATGATGCTTTAAAAGAAAGTATGGTTGATAGCCTAAGATTTAAATCTGTTGGTAAAAAAGAGGATATGATATTAAACTGGCTTAATGATTATATTATGTATAATTTTACATTACTTTTAAAAAATTCTTTTTCTGAAGATGACATAAGGAATGCTTTAAGTAAAAATGATATAAATGGGAAATATATAGAAGAAAATTTAAGAAAATATCATATTAATCCAGGAATGTTTAATAATTTTAATAAAGAACTTTTAATGAAGACATCTGATATTAATGAAAAAATAAAAAGTATTTGTGATGAGTTCTTTTATGTGACTTCGGTAATTGAAAAAGTGAAACATCTACAAATTCATATAATTCAAACAATTTTCAACATAAGTCCAGATGAGAAAATTAGTGATTTTGAACTTGAAGCTTACCATATGATAATTATAAGTAGGTATATATTTTCAAGGCTAAGTATAGCATTTGATATCATCAAAGAAGGTAAATATCAAGAATCCTTTGAGAAAGTTATAGAAAAGATAATGCAACTGAATGAAAAATGCTTCCAAAATAATAATGAAATCAATTTAATGTATAGCCTGGAAAAAGATGAAAAAATAGAAAAACTGTTAGAGGTATTGGAAAAATATCAATATGAACAATACTCTGATATAAGAGTTTTATTTGAATTTAAATTGCAAAATTTATCAGATGGAGAAAGAGTGCTATTTGTTCTTTTTTCGAAAATAATTAATTTGTTAAGACATGGAAGAGAAGATACGTTAAATATTTTTTTGCTTGACGAACCAGATTGTTTTCTTCATCCTCAGTGGGCAAAGGAGCTTATGAGTAATTTATTTAAAGCTGTTGGTATATTAGATGAAAAATTCAGGCTAAATTCTCAATTTATAATATCTACCCACTCACCTTTTTTATTGTCTGATGTTAGAAAACAGGATGTTATTTTACTTAAAAGTGACAGTGATGTTTTTGGAACTACTTCAAATAATATTGATACATTTGGAGCTAATATCCATACTATGATGAGTAATTCATTTTTTTTAGAAAATACTATGGGAGATTTTGCAGGTAGAAAAATAAAAAAGGTAATAGAAAATTTAACTCAGAAAACAAAAGAAGAATTATCAAATACTCCAGAAACAAAAAAAGATATAGAATATACTATTAGCCTTATAGGAGAACCAGTAATTAAAAGAAAGTTAGAACAATTATTCAAAGATAAATTTCCAAAAGACAGAATTGATTATGAGGTAAAGATAAAAGAGTTGGAGCAGCAGAAACGTCAACTCCAAAAAATTGTAAATTCATATAAAATCCAGGACATATTAAAATTATTAAATGAAAAAATTAAAGAACTAAAAGAAAAAGCTGGTGGTATAAATGATAAAGATTAATGTCAGCGAAGAAAAAATGAAACAAATAGAGAATAAGCATTGGAAATGGTTTAAAAACAATATGTTGAGAAACTGGATAACACAGATATATAAAGATGCTGATAATACAGAATATGAAGGACTATTTTTAAAAATTTTCTTTGAAGATAAGAATAGTTTCAGAAAATGGTTTGATAAACAAAATAGAGAATCTACTGTAAATTGGATAGAAAAACAGGAACATGAAAAATTTTATATATTTAAGAATTTTATAATAGGTAATAAATATAAAATTGATCTTTTAAAAGAAAAAATAGGACTTATTAATGAAAGTATTGATAGAACAAAATCTAGTAATGTAATAAAAAAATTAAGAAAATATTTTGAAGGACAATATAATAAATTTAGAAACACCAATGATGAATGGGGAGGAGCACATTTAGTTAAAGAACTAGATATAAAAGTTTGCCCTTATTGCAATAGAAATTTTGTAGATACATATAAAATTGATAAAAACGGGAAATATATAACAAATGCACAGCTAGATCACTTTTATTCAAAAAAATACTATCCTTATTTAGCACTGTCTCTTTATAATTTAATTCCATGCTGTTCAGTTTGTAATCACAGTAAGTTGGACAAGAATAATGAAATTATTTATCCATATGAGGAACAATTTGATGATAATGTTAGATTTACAACTCGTTTTGCAAAGTTAAATGGTGAGGATTCGTATGATTTAAATTACCTATTCGGAAATTCTGATAATTTTGAAATAAAGTTATTAATAGATGAAGAGAGACTAAAAAATGACTTAATTAAAAGAAGTATAGAAAAAAATATAAAGATTAATTTAGAGGAAAAAATTAAAAAATTTAAGGAAAGAATAGATAAATCAAAAGAAGTTTTTAATATTGAGAAAGTGTATAATTTTAATAAAGATTATGTTAAAGAACTTATTAAGAAAGCCATTATTTATAATGAGAGTAGAATAGATGAATTGTATAATCAATATCCAGAACTCTTTAGCAGTAGAGATGAAGTTTTAAATATGGTAGTTTCGAATTATATAAATGCTGATGATTTAGCAAAAAGACCTCTTGCCAAACTGACTAGAGATATTTGTAATGAATTAGGATTACAATAATAAGATTAATTAGTTAAAAATCAAAATTATATAAGGAGGTATTTGATATGAAAATCTTGTATATGTGGATTAAAGAATATGGATGCATAAAAGAACAAGGATTTTTAACCAATTCAGAATATGATATTAGAGTCAATTTAGAAAAAGATAATAATGAAGATAAATTTACTTTATATATTAAAAAAAATGAAAATTATATTAAGGATTTTTTTAATATTGAACGATGCCCAAACTATAATATTAAAATAACTGATATTACTGCTATAATAGGAGAAAATGGAGCAGGCAAGTCTACTTTGCTAAATTTTATTAAAGATAATTTGGTTAATGTAGGAGAAATGCAAATTCCTGCAATTATAATTATAAAAGATGGTGAAAATAAAGTTATATATTACCATGAATCTATAAAAATGAATTTTAAAGTAGATAAAAGTTTTACTGAGTTTAAATATAGTGATAAACCTAATTTTAAATATTTGAATGACAATAGAAATACTTCTTTTATATTTTATTCTAATGTTTTCGATTATTCAAAATTGGAGAGTGAATGGGGAGAAAATTATAATATATCTACTAATTATCTTATAAATCATGATAAAAAACAAGGATTAGAAATGAAGTATTTTAATACATATTATAGCGAAGTAGATATATTTAGACATAATGAGATTAAGCGTCAATTGGATTTTGTTAGTAACTATAAAGATAATGTTCAATTTAAATTTAAGTTACCCGATAGTGTGTATATTTCAATTAACCCTATAATGCTAGAGAAACCTATTAAAGAAAATATGAATAAAGATAAAATAAAATTACTTCCTTTAATGCAATATGTTAATAAAGAATTAACAGATTATAAAAACAGGTGTAATAGTATAAAAGATGTATTAAAGTGTAATTTTTATACAGCAATTTTTAATTCCTTTTTTTACAATTATGATTTATGTTTAAATCCAGTACTTAGTTTAGATGACATTAATAGGAGTGCTGAAGTTATAAATAATAAACAAGAAACGATATATTTTGGAACTAAAGAATTTGAGAATAATGATATTTTTTATAAAATTAAAAAATTCTTTGAAAATATATTAAATTGCTGTAAAAAAAATAAACCAAATTATGATATAAAATGGGTTGAATCTATTATTAAAGTAAGAGGGTTTATTGAAAATGCTATTAATAACGAGTATATTTCATCTAACTGTATCGTATTAAGTGTTGATATCAGTAAATTTTCAATATTTAATTTTATAAAGTTATATGATAAATCTTTTTCATTTAGACCATTTTTAAATTTTGATTGGAGGGATATGAGTTCAGGTGAAAAAGCTCAACTTACTATGTTTTCGAGATTGTTTTACATAGCAAAAAAAGAAGATATAATAAAACTTAAGAATGATATGATTCTTCTTATTGATGAAGGAGAATTATATTATCATCCTCAGTGGCAGAAAGAATTTATAAAAACTATGATATATTTACTTAAAGATATATATAAGAATACTTCTATTAAAGAGATACAAGTTATACTCACATCAAATTCTCCATTTATAGCTTCGGATATACCTACTAGAAACATAATTTTTATAACAAAAGAGAATCAAAATTGTAAAGTTATGAATGGATTAGAAGAAAATATATATACATTTGGGGCCAATATTCATACATTACTTTCAGATTCTTTTTTTATTAGAGATGGATTAATTGGTTCCTTTGTTAAGCAAAAAATAAACAATCTAATTAAATCTCTGATAAATGATTCTGATGAGGACTTACAAAGGAAAAGCAAAGAAATTAATTATATGATTGCAATGATAGGTGAACCAATTATAAGGAATAAATTACAAAAAATTTTTAGAGATAGAATATATAATTTAACAAAAAATGAGATTTTATATAATGATTTAATTGAAAAAATTGATGGAATTACAAAAGAAATAAAAGAACTTAAAAAGAGAAATACAAATTAATTTGCATAAGTCTTTTATAAGAATAAAATTTAAGATACTTAAAAATATAGCCAGTATCCTTTTATATTTTAGTGCAAAATTTTACTTTAATTATTATAATATATTACTCTATATGATTGATATTACTAGGTTTAGATAATATAATTTTCCCGCCATTTTCCCGCCAAAGGCTTAAATAAGTATAAAAAACAGTAACTTTAAATAATTAATGATAATGCGTAAAGCGTTGGTATTAAAGGAATTTAACATATGGTAATAAATAGTAAAGCTAGAAAACCGAATCCAGAGGCCGTGGGTTCGAATCCCACTGGGTGCACCATAACCATTGAAAACACTGACTTTCAGTGTTTTTTATTTTGCCTTAAAATAAAATTTGCCCTCTTTTTTGCCCTTTATAAATTTCTAAAAATAAAAAGGAGCTATTTTGCCCCCATAAATTTATATAAATCATTTAATTTTGATGCTGCCTTTTTCTTCATTCCTTCTAATACATGAGTGTAAATATCCAAGGTGGTTGATATATTACTATGGCCAAGTAGTTCCTGAACGGTTTTGGGTTCCTCACCTAATTCAAACAATCTAGTGGCAAAGGTATGTCTTAGATCATGAAATTTTCTATTTTGTAATCCTATATTTGTAAGCACTCTTTTAAATCTTTTACGTATATTGCTGCTATCTAAATAATTGCCATATATACTACAGAAAACCAAATCTTTATCTTTATATAAATTAGCCATTTTTAATTTTAATTCTCTTTGATGTAATTGATACTGCTGTAGTCTTTTAGTTAAGAATGTTGGTATAGTTACTATTCTATTACTATTTTCACTTTTAGGTGTTTGTAGTGCCATATGGCAATTCTCACGACCTTCTTTATCAACATCACATATATATTTTACTGTTTTATTTACTCTTATAGTATCATTGTCAAAGTCAATATCATTCCAGGTTAAGGCCAATAACTCACCCTGTCTCAATCCTGAATTAAGAGCAGTCAGGAATAATATTTCAAGATCATGTCCTTGTATAGCTTCAATGAATCTTTGTTGCTCATCTAAGGTAAATGGTTTTACATCATTAGTCTTATTTAATTTGTTTTCCTCATTATCTTTTGGAAGCACTATTGCCCGGGAGAAATCTTTTATAATCATGTTGCTATCATAGGCATATCTAATGGCAGGAGCTATTATTTTGTGTAAGTTTCTTATACAATTTACTGACTTACCTTTTTTAAATAATTTATTGTAATAGTCTTGTATATCTTTAGAATTGAGATTCTTTAGTTTGATATTGTATATATCACTATTCTTAATATAATTCCTGTAAATACCCTCATATCTCTCTCTAGTGGATGGCTTTATATCTATAAAATGTACATCAAAGAGCCAGTCACGTAAAAAGTTTCCAAAGAATTCTTTATTATTGACACCATAGTCAAGTTCTTTGGTGATAGCCTTTATTTTAAATTCTAATTCTTTTACAGTAGTTCCATATATGTCTTTTGGCTTCTTAAGATTCTTATGTCTTAATCTGTGGAAATAATATTCCTTGCCATTTTTAAGTTTTTTCTTGTAAATTGTTTTGGCCATGATTTACTCCTTACTTTTGATATTATGAAGTGCTTACATATCTAAAATATTAAAATCAATATCTAAATTATCATATATACCAACTTTTATAGTATCTGAAAATGAATAAGTCTCAGGAGTTGCATAATGCATTGTATCATCAAGTCTGTATATTAATATGCTTTTCTTCATGGGATTTATAATCCAGTATTCCTTTACCTTATAGTGGTCATATAGATTCAATTTCCGTATATAATCATTGGATGGATTAAAGGGTGATACTATTTCAATAATTAAATCAGGAGCACCAGTACAGCCCTTATCATTCAATCTATTCCTATCACATATTACAGATATATCAGGTTGAACAATGTTCTTGCAGTTCTCAATGTTGTCATCATCAGTGAGAAATACATCAAAGGGTGAAGGGTATACCTTACATGGCCCATTGTTGGATTTTATATAATTATTAAATATGGTTACTAGTTCAGTAATTAATTCATGATGCATTCTACTAGGAGCGGGAGACATATCGTATATATTCCCTTCTATAAGTTCTATTCTTGCACCCTCAGGGTATTTCGTATAGTCAGCATATGTGTAAGTGTTGTGTTTAGCAGTATTGTCCACAGGTATCAACTCCTTTACTTAGGATTATTTTATTCAATTTATAAAATTACTCTAAAATTTACATAGAACCATTTTAAGAGTATTTATGTATTTAAGAATACAATTACATATCTAAATGATTTTAACAGCCACAATAAAGCTATATAGAGCATGAAATTATTTATTTTTTGATTTACCTAGATTATTATACGTTTCTAAAAAATCTTCTATACTAAAACGTATAAATTTATTTATAGAATCTACCATAATGATGCCATTATTGACAAAATCAACTTCTAACATTTCTGAAATTGTACAATCATCCTTCAATATCTCTACAATATCATAACCATCAGATGATATACGATTTATTTCGTATCCATTATCTTCTAGAACATTAGCTATTTTATTAAATTCATTATTAAATAAAGAATCAGTTACTTCATCTTTTTCGTTTTCATCTAAACCATTTATAAATTCATTTAATAATTCTGAGTTGGAATCTATCAGATCTACAGGGTCAATATTAAATTTATTACATATTTTAAAAACTATTTCTAGTGATGGATTTTTCTTAATACCTTTTTCTAATTGTTGTATATAAGCTCCAGTAACGCCTATCACTTTGCCAAATTGTGATTGTGTAAGATTGTTATCTTTTCTAATTTTCTTTAATTTATCTTTAAACAAAAATTCAACCTCCTTTTATATTAAGTATAACATGAAATTTAAAAAAATAAACTAGAGTTTATAAGAAAAGAGGGAATTTTATGGAATATAAATTAAAAGCTAAAAGAGTTGAGAAAGGAATTAAAGCAGGTGAATTTGCTAAAGAATTAGGTATTAGCCCTCAATATTTATGCAAAATTGAGAAAGGTTCAGTTGAGCCCAAAATAAAATTAGCATTGAAAATTTGTGATTTACTTGGTGCAGAGCCTAAAGAATTATTTTTGAACAATACTACAAAGTAATAAGCAATAATTAAATTCATATCTTAAAAATTTAAATGACAGCTCATGTACAAGCATAAAAGCGTCGGTGCTTAAAATTATTAATTAAATTCAGTAGAAGGGATAGAAGGTTAATGGAAAAATATAAAGTATCTGAAAGTAAGCAGAGCAAGAAGACTATATTAATTAGTCCTACAGAAGCTATAGAGTTTTTAGGAGTAAGTCGTAATAGAATGTATGAAGATTTATTGAAAAGAGAAGATTTTCCAGCATTTAGAATAGGTACTAAATATTTTGTAAATCGTGAATTATTACAGGAATGGGCAAATAATCAATGCAGAAGATAGAAAGATATAATTATGTTGTAAGTGAAAAGTGGTGATGGTATGCAGCAGATGAATAACAACTTTAATAACATTCCACAAGACTTGAAGAAACATGATAACTGGGTGCTATGGAAGTATCAAGAGGTAAAGGGCAGGAAAACAAAGATTCCATATCAAGTAAATGGCAAGATTGCAAGTAGTACCAACTTAGATACATGGACTAAATTTGACAATGTTATAGAAACATATAACAAAGGACAGTATTCCGGTATTGGTTTTGTATTTACAAATACTGATATAACAGGTATAGATCTTGACCATATTTTATCACAAGAGGGATCTATAAATAAAGATACTCAGGATATAATCAATCAATTTAGTAGCTATACGGAGTATTCTCCAAGTGGTGAAGGTATACACATATATGTACATGGAAATATACCAAAAGCTATAAAAAAGGATATAGAAATCTATAGTACAGGTAGATTTTTTACAGTTACAGGAAATAAGATTTGTGGTGATAGTATTGAAAACAGACAAGATATTTTAAACGAATTTTATGAAAAGTACCACAAGAATAATCCTGAAATCACTAAAAATAAAATTATAAATAACAAAGATATTGATGAATTGCTTAATAAAGCTTTTATGAGTAAGAATGGATTTAAAATAGAAACACTTTATAGAGGAGAATGGGAGTGTTTAGGTTATCCAAGTCAATCAGAAGCAGAACAGGCATTTTGTAATTATATGGCTTTTTGGTGTGACAAAAATCCTGAACTTATAGATCAAGCTTTCAGAAAAAGTGGGTTATACCGCGAAAAGTGGAATAGACAGGATTATAGAGATTGGACTATAAATAAAGCTATCAGAGATTGTGGAGAAACATATCAAGAATATTTAGAAAAAAATAAATTAAACAAATCATCTGATTACAATACTACTATGAAATTTATTTATGTAAATAACAGAGGTAAAAAGTGTGTAAATACTGGTTTACTAGCTGATTATATAAGAGAAAATTACAATTATATGATTGTGAGAAAACAAGGATTTGATAATGATTTTCTTTATTGGTATGAAAATGGATATTATAAAAGGATGTCAGCAAATGAATTTAAGGGAAAAATAAAAGATTTTATACCTGTTGAGATAAGGAAACCGCATCAATGGGAAGAAGTCTATAAGGAACTTATAACAGATAAAGCTAGTATAAGATTTGATGATTTGAATATGTGCTCTAATTATATAAATGTAAAAAATGGATTATATAATGTAACTTCAAAAAGTTTAGAAAAACATAATTCTGATATAAAAAGTACAATTCAATTGAATTGTAACTATGATCTTAAAGCTGAAAGACCTACTGAATGGTTGAAATTTATTAGCATGTTATCAAATGGTAATAAAAAGACTATGGATATATTGCAGGAATGGTTTGGGTTGACAATATCTAACATTCAAGGTTCAATAACAAAAAAATGTTTAGCATTATGGGGAACTGTAGGTAATACGGGTAAGACCCAGTATAATAATATGCTTATCTACTTGATTGGTGACTCCAATATATGTACAGTACCTATTCAGGATTTTTCAAAGACGTTTGCTACAGGTGATATTTATGGTGCCAAGGCAATTATTATTGATGATCAAAAATCAACCAATATTGATGATAGCAGTGTATTTAAGAGTATAACAGGCGGTGGTTTTATAAGATGTGAAATAAAAGGGAAACAAGCCTTTCCATATAAGTTCAATGGTACGTTAACCTTTGGATGCAATGATTTACCTTATTTTAAAGGTGATAAAGGAGATCATCTTTTTGAAAGATTTATAGTGATACCATGTGATAATGTAATTCCGGAAGAAAAAAGAATAGGGGACATAATAGAAAGATTTGAACTTGAAGCAGATGGAGTATTTTTGTGGGGATTAGAAGGTTTACACAGGCTTATTGATAACAATTATAAATTTACCCACAGTGGAGCATGTGATAGGGCACTTGAAGAGTATCGACAAGCTAATGATAGCTTATATAAATTTATAAAACAAAACTATCTTATAACTGATAATAAAAAAGATAGGATACGAAAGACTGATTTTGAAGGTGAGTATGCAGCATGGGCCTTAAGAAATGATATTACAGCACTAGAGAAAAAGAATATACAGGCAAGGGCAATGAAACATGGTATCCCGCTTATAAAACTTCATGGTGATTATTACTATCGTGGAATTATAAGAAAATAATTTAGGTATTTGGGGAAAAAGGGGATTGTCAATCCCCCGGATTTTCCCCCACTATGATTAAGTAATATCAATGGATTACAAGCGTTGGGGGATTTAGGGGATTACTTTTTTAACTGATAATAATTGAAATATATATAAATGTAATATATTGGTTCTATGTTGTTTATATATAAGTGCTAAAAGTATTCCCCTTTTTCCCCAAAGTTACGAAAAGCATTGATATATAAGGCTTTACTGTGGGGATTGATTTTGCGATTTGGGGGATTTGGGGGATTTTTAAAATAAAAAAGGAGTTTGATAATATGTTTGAGATATATGAAGTAATGGGAAATATGGTAGTAAGTGCAGATAAGTCAATAGTTGAGTTGAAAAGGGATTGGACTAAGTCATTACATGAAGGATTTGAAATAGGAAAGCCACTTAATGAGGAGCAACATTTTCAAATGATGATTTTGTTCGGTGAATTTTTAGCACAAGAAATATATGAGTTGGGTGAGAATCCATTGGTAAATAAGAGTTTAAAGAAAGAATATTTTAGAATATCAGATAGCTTTGGTCACTATATAGATAGATTTATGTTTTATGCTATCCAGTGTTATGAGAAGGGTGAGAAAGTAGAAGTTCCTAAAAATTCAATATCATTGATTGGTGATGCATGTTCAAGAGCAATGCAAGTTGTGCCTCAAGGTAATAAGGTAATAGATAAGTTCTGTAAAATTCATGGTGTTGAGCTTATATAAATTGTATAGCTGTATACATCATGTAATGGATATATAGATAGAGGTGTGATGGTTGGCTTAGGCATTGATGTTGTGGTGATTGATAAATGGTTGTGTTGGATTAAAGAATTAACGCTAAAGCTAACAGACACAAACGTATAGCCAAACACCACAATAGGATGGTTATTAAGTATAAAATCCAGTTAAATATGTATTTATATATGATTGAATTAACTTAATATCCAATACAGATAAATTGTAATACATGGCATAAAAGATGTATTAATAGGTAATATGAGGTAGAATAATTACCAATTTATCTTAATAATAATGATATAAATAGTTATGAAGTTAAGTTAAAAGGACTTAAGCTTAGTTATATCAATGGTTTAAGAGCATTTATAGCATGATATCTATGTTCGTGAAACTGAGGTTTAGCGAATATGACTAAAATGGTATAGTTTAATTAATTAAAAGGGCAATAAATAGAGAATGAATAGATATTTACTTGAGTTCTGCCCCGGGTACCTTCTAATTTTGGAATTTGAAAAAGTCCCCGTGAGCGATAACAGAATTTCTATAGAATTTTAAAACACCATATGTAAGTTGAAAGGAGTGTTCATATGAATAAGATTAGTGATGAAACCATAAAGGAAACAGTTGACCAGATGTTTGTTGAAAAAATATTGCTTTTTAATGAAATTGATATAATGAGAGCCACATCTGGACTACCTAAAGAGGGATTAAGAGTTTTAACTTTTACTGATTACCTGATACTGAGATGGATAAGGAAAATTGTAGATAGAAAACAGGAGCTTGCTACACCGGAAACTAAAATCAAGATCATTAAAGAAATATTTAATTGCATGGATAAGTATATGAATGAAGATTAGGAGGGTTATCAATGGATAAAGTATTGAAAGATGTTGTTAGTGGAGTTATGGACTTGAAATTAGATGATATAGTTAGAAATCAAGAAGTTGAGGAGCTGTGTAATTCGGAGAAATACAGGAACATAAATAATAAACTATCTAAGGTTTTAAGTACTTTGAAATCTAAGATATCTCAAGATGTTTATGAATTAATTTGTGAGATTATGGATTTGGAAGAACGCAGGACGCTTCTTTATGAAGATTATTACTTCAAGAAAGGAATAATGGCAGGCTTTACAGACTTAAAGTTTTTAAATGAAATAAAAGATATAACCTATATGGGAGGATTTATTGATGATTAAAGCTAAATTTTTTAAATATAAAGGTCAAAAATATATGCTTACTGAAAACAGGTTTGATTTTGTACCAGGATTTAAAACAAAAAGAAATGGATTTATGCTTGTATCTATAAACGAAAATTTATCGAGTAGAAAAAAGAATTTGGAGTTTCATAGACTTATTACTAAAAGAGGTCTAAGGAATATGAAATTTCAAAAAAGAAATTAGTTAAAGAGGATTTTACATGAAAAATAAAAATATAGTGAAAGTAGTTTTGAGTATTCCCGAGGGAAAAGATGAATCAGATGTTATTAAGAAGATACAGAATATTTTCACAATAATAAAAATATCAAAAGAATATAAAAAGGGTCTATATAAAAGATTTTACATAGACCTGAAATAAATAAAATCTGCTTACCAAAGGAAGTAAGCTCAACACACAAATAAAGTTTACTTCCTGAACAAGCAGTATGTCAAGGAGGTATTTTCATGTCAGTGTCAATATTTATGGCTTATATGGATTATTGTAGAATATTTCATAAAGAACCTGATATCCAAGAGTTGCACCAGTGGAAGAAAAAATATAATCATAGGTAGGATGGATGTTGTAATATGGATAATAAAGTAGGTCGGCCACGTAAGATTAGTGATAGTCTTTTTAAAGGGCTCCAGATGATATATCCTGATATAAAAACTAGAAGGGGAATACTAAACAAGCACTATGAAACTATAGCTCACGCAGTAGTTGAAAAAATGGAAGATGTTAAGTTCTTATTAGATCCTGACAATCACTTAATAAAGGAGACCATTTTAATTGAACTTGGAAGATTTGAAAATGAGGAAGATATAAGAAATGTAGCCAGGTTTATATGTGATAATGCTGAAAGTAAAAAGTTAACAGCCCACCAATGGGTAAATTTTATAAGACTTGTGAGACTTTCAAAGGAATAATTTAAGAAACGGTTTCCTAAATTATTAGGGTCTTTAAATCTATATAAACGGCTCTGCAATTCGTAATATACAATTTATGCATTAAATATTCAAGGCATTTGTATAAATATTAGCCTTCAAAAGAGCCTAAATGCGCATTACTTCGTTGAAGAATTTTTATTTAACTTCAAATTACGAATTGCAGATAAACTGTTGACATCACTAGATTTAAAGGCTATTTTGTGATATAATATAAATATAATGAAAAAATAAAATATTTGAAAAGTACCCTACACTTTTAGTGTGGAAGCCGATATATCAGGCACGGGAAATTTAGTAAATCCTCTATGGATTGAACAATTTTTCGTGCTTTTTATTTTGTAGTAAAGGAGGGAATATGAATGTTGAGTGTGGTCTTAAATGAAAAACAAGAAAAGATGATCTCAATGCTTATTGAAGGTGAAACCATTGCAGGAACAGCAAGAGCAATAAATGTGACACGTTCCACAATATACTCATGGCTCAGTAAGGATAATATCAAAGCTGAACTTAATAAGAGACGTCAGGAGATTGTAAATCAAGGTAATAATTACATTCTAAAGGATGTTAAGTCCTATATTAGCAAAATTAAGGAATTAGCAAAGGACAAGAGTGATAAAAGAACATGTCTTGCAGCTAACCAGTATCTTTTGAATAGAGTTTATGGCAATACTACATCAGTGGCAGATGATTATAGTGATGCTCAAAATGATACTGTAGATGAAAATGAACTTGCAAGGCAGCTTGAAAAATTTAAAAGAATGGGAAAAATAGATTGATAGGAGAGTTGTGTAATGGAAGGAAATACAATACCATTTGTGGTTAAATTAAAAGAATATATAGATCAGAGAAATTCAAAAATATCTGAGAAAAAAGCAGTTATAGCTGATTTAAGAAGTCAGCTTCAATCTAAAAATGGAGAAATATCAAAGCTGCAGGAAGAGTATAAACAGACCTTTGATGATAAATTGTTTGAAAAACTGGTCCAGTATAAGAAGGATGTTGATGATATTCAATCCAATATAAATAAAATATCTGAAATAGTTAGTCTTATGGGTACTGGTAAGTTCGAATATAGTTTATCTGATCTACAGAAAGAAATAGATTCTTATATACAAAAGGTAGGGCTTGATGATTTAAAAAAATCAGTTATAAAAGTAAAAGAAAAGTATCTTAATCTACTTGATGATTATGAAAACAAGCTGCATGACATATATTCACTAAGATATTCAATAGATATAATGGCTGATAATGTTCCTAAAGAAATTAAGGATAAAGTTACCAATACATTGGGTAAGCATGGTAAGGAATATCATTGTACGAATGACATGTTTATAAGTAGTCATAGTTATGAGGATATTCAAATAAAATTGAATCGGTCAGCAAATAGTATATATTTATAAAATCGGAGGTAATAAAAAATGAGTGAAGAAAATTACGAATATGCAAGTGACATGATAGACGATATAATGCCGGACTTACAGTCTATAAAGGATTTTTACAAAGCTTCAGGAGATATTAATAAACAGGTTAGAATTGATGAAAAAATAGACAAGATAAAAAATCTTTATAAGCAAAGTAAATCTCAAAAAATAGCTGCTCGGAAATCACAAAAGAGTAATGAAGAAATTAAGTCACAAATAAATAGTGTATTTGGTTTGAGATGAGTCTAAGGGGACATGTGTGTGTCCCTTCTTCTATAGGAGGAATTTACATAGAACTGTGGAGAATAGGAGGATTATTAGTAATGGATAAAAAGAAGATGCTTGAGGAAATGCTTAAAAATTATCTTGTAAATATTGCAATACTAAAAAATATAGATATTGATATAGAAGAATTGAATTTAAGTGATGCTCCGGACCATAAGAAACTAGATAGACTCAATCAGGTTAAGCAGCAGAAACAGCTTGAAGTTCAAAAAATAGATAACTTGCTTTCATTTTTAAATGATAGAGACAGGAAAATAATTGAGATGAAATATTTTAAAAGAATGAAATATGAGGATATGTCTGTAGAATTGGATTTGAGTAGTGGATATATTGGATGTTTAAAGTATAAAATTATTAAAAAACTTGTAGATGATACTCAAATATAAATTTGATTCTAATAAGCTTATTTTTATAACATATACTTAATATACTCTTAATGATATTAGTATAAAATAATAAGTGCCCATAAATAGAGAATCTAGCATTAATCTCACTTTGAGTATTTGGAAAGCCCTCCAGATACTTTTTTATTATGATAAATTTAATTAACATGTAGTCAATTTAGCTTTAACAGTAAAGTAATATAATAATAACTGGAGTAAGAATGAATAAATTATATCCTATGCACAAGAATAAGCATCGAGTGGCATCTCAGGTGCTTATTCCTTTATTTAAATTTATTTATAAAATATAATTTGAATGTATATAACACTTAGAACAGTAAATGTGTTTTAAGTTTTATTTTTTTGTAAAAAATAGCAGGAATATAGAAATCTATGGAGAAAATGTCTTATCATGTGGATATTCTTTCTTAATTAAAAACAGATTAGTAAATATTGTATAGTAAATTTTGGAATGTGGTATAATATGAATATTTAGGCGTGATTTTAATATATTTTTATAATGAACATTGAATCGAGGTGATATAAGTGAAAGCTGATTTTGTTAAAAGATTATTTAAAGCAATTTTTTCGGAAGACTTAATATCGTTAAAAAAAATTGCTTTTGTGATTATTAAAGATGAAAGAAAATTAGGGCATAATAAACTTGCAGATTCGTTAGAAAAAATTTCGTCAACAGAAAAACCCAAAACTATTTTCCCTAGTAGAACAATTTCTGCTAATAGTATGACTGCATTACCTACAAGTAAAAGAAATAATACGCCACTTGTTTCATATATACCTAGAAACCAATTAAAGCATCATATGGTATTGCCTAACGATATTGAAGAACGTCTTTTGTGTATTGAAAAGGAATATGCTGCTAGAGACAGGCTACTTCAATACAATTTATATCCAAAACGTAAAATCTTGTTATATGGTGCTCCAGGGTGTGGAAAAACATTAAGTGCTGAAAGGATTGCATGGAATATAGGACTACCTTTATTAAAAGTAAGATTCGATTCTTTAATTTCCTCATATTTTGGAGAATCTGCATCTAATTTGAGAGCAGTTTTTGAATATTGTAGAAGAGATCCAGTTGTGCTTTTATTAGATGAATGTGATTTTATTGCTAAATCACGTATTACAAATCAAGATGTTGGTGAAATGCCCCGTATAGTAAATATGCTACTTACGCTATTAGATGAATATGATGCTCCAGGATTAGTTATTGCAACTACTAATTTGAAAGTATCTTTAGATGAGGCGCTTTTTAGAAGATTTGATGATGTAATAGAAATGCCAATGCCTACAATTGTGGAAATAAAGAAATTATTACAAATGACATTATCATCTATGTCCGTTGATTCTAGCATCAATTTTGATGAAATATCGAAGAAACTAAATAAATATTCTGCTGCTAATATAGTTTCGATATCTCAAAATGCTGCTAAAAATTGTATCTTAGCAGGGAATAAAATGATAGGTATTAGCCATATTAATAAAGCAATTTCTGATGCAGCAAAATTTCAATAATAAGAAGGAGGATGTAAAAATACATGGCTAT
This sequence comes from Clostridium tyrobutyricum, assembly GCF_019144085.1. GTDB lineage: Bacteria > Bacillota > Clostridia > Clostridiales > Clostridiaceae > Clostridium_B > Clostridium_B tyrobutyricum_A. The sequence continues at coordinate 2,788 of NZ_JAHHUY010000034.1, read as the reverse complement.
AAATAATAAATTTGGACATTTACCACTTCCTATGATGCTACAAGGCAGACCTAAGATAAATGGTAATTCACCTAATTCTCAAAAAACTTTAGATAACAGAAAGAATCGTAATATTCATGGTCAATATATGACAAAACGCTCAGTAGAATTATCTAGATTTTGGATTGATAGACGATCAAAAAGAAAAACTAAAAATCTTCCGAAAATAAAAAGTGGTATTCCTATTCTCTTGGAAATAGACACTAATTCGGATATAGATTTCTTACGAGGCCTAGGTTTTGAAATTATTACAGAATTAAAAGATGGGTTTATTATAGTTTGCTCCGAAGACATTGAATTAAAGACTTTAAATGAGAAAATAGATAATTTTATTAAAAATATTAATTCAAGGTGTAACTCTCCAGCAAAAATATATGCCTTATGTGAGGATAATGATAGATTGAAAAATATATTATCCAAAGAATTATATGAAAAATGGGATGAAATTGGTGATAATGACAAATATTCAGTTGATATTAGTGTAAGTTGTACAGGTGGAATAAAATTACCAAATAAGCCATTTAAAGGACCAGAAGAAACAGGTGATCATTATAAAAATAGATTAAATAACTGGGAAAAAAAGTTTAATGATGCCTATATGAAATGGGATGATTTAAAGTCTGAACGTGAAGATATTATTACTGAATTTGTTTCTTCATATGATGGAGAAATATTAAATTTTATAGATGGGACCAGTGATATAACAAAATTACCTGATAGCTTTTCTACAAGGTTAAATATAAATGGTAAATGTTTAAAAGATCTGGCATTGAATTTTGCGTATGTTTTTGAGATTACAATTAGTAAAATGATATCTGTTGATTCCTCATCTAAGAATTCACAAAGTATAGGTATAAATGTAGAGATAATACCTCCACAGAAAGATTGGCCTAAAGTTTGTGTTATAGATAGTGGTATTCAGGAAAAACATAAATACATTTCACAAGCTATCATTAGTAATGAGTCTATGTGCTTAATACCTGAAGAAAATAGTGTAGGGGATGAAGTCAATTATGGAGGGCATGGAACTCGTGTTGCAGGAGCAATTTTATATCCTAATAAAATACCAATTAGTGGGACATACTATCTTCCATGCTGGATTCGTAATATTAGAGTATTAGATAAAGACAATATAATGAGAACTGATATGTACCCACCAAAAATAATAGAGTATATAATTGATAAATATAGCAATAATAGAGCAGACAAATCAAAAATTTTTAATCATTCGATAGGTACATATGATCCTTTTGAATTAATACATATGTCATCTTGGGCAGCTACAATTGATTTACAGAGCTATGAAAATGATATTTTATTTATACAGGCAGCAGGAAATATAAAACAAGAAGTTATTAAATCCTATATTAAGGCAGGGTATAACTATCCTGACTATTTATATAGAGAATTATCAAGAATAAGTGATCCTGGACAAAGTTTACAGGCTATTACAGTTGGGTCTATTTCCATAAATGATTATAAAACTCCAGATGCAAGTTCATTGGGTAACAAAGATGAAATATCTGCTTTTTCGCGTTCTGGACCTGGTATTTGGGATGTAATTAAGCCAGATGTAGTAGAATATGGAGGAACATATGTTAAAGGTGGTTCTATGGGAAATATTAGTTTAACTACACCAAAAGAAGTTTGTCCAGAGTTAATAAGGAAGTCACCAGAAGGACCACCATTTGCACAAGACGAAATTGGAACTTCTTTTTCAACACCTAAAGTTACAAATATTGCTGCTGAAATACAAAAAATATTGCCAGATTCATCTACTCTATTATATAGAGCATTAATAGCACAATCTGCACGTTGGCCTGAATGGACACAATATGTTAAAGATACTGATTATAATAAGATTCTTAGAAACATTGGTTATGGTATTCCAAATGTAGTTCGTGCAACTCAGAATAATGAGTATAGAGTTACTTTAATAACAGATAAAATATTTGAAATTGGTGAAAAAGAAGCACATATTTTTAGAATCCCTATTCCTGAAGAATTAAGTTCTATTGGAGAAGATTACAATATTTTAATTGAAATTACATTATCATATGCAGCTAAACCTAAAAGGACAAGAAGAACTGTAAAAAGATATTTGTCAACGTGGCTTGATTGGTGTTGTAGTAGAATAGGAGAAGATTATAGTACGTTTGCACGTCGTGTCTTTGAGACAGGGTCTTCTATTGAAGATGATGGGGATTTTAAATGGACAATAGGAGATGCTACTAACCATGGTAAAAGTAAAAAATTTTCTAGAAAAAATGGTACCCTACAAAAAGATTGGACTATAGTTAAATCTAATCAGCTTACAGATGCATTTTGTATTGCAGTTAGGGGTCACAAAGGGTGGGGTTCCCTTTTTAAAGCAAAATATGCTTTAGCGGTTAGTATTGAAGCTATTGATCAAAATATTGAAATCTATGAATCAATTAAAAGTATGATAGATGTTAATATAGAAACTCCAGAAATTGAAGTTGAACTTGGAAATAAAGATATATAGATATATAATTTTGCCCCTCTTTTTGCCCCTTATAGTCTAATATAATAAGGTATGGACAGGCACATACTAAAAAGTAAAATGGCTATATAACAGGGATTAAGGGGCATTTAAAATTATAAAAATGTGCTCCTCGAATTTCCAGAGGCCGTGGGTTCGAATCCCACTGGGTGCACCATAACCATTGAAAACACTGACTTTCAGTGTTTTTTATTTTCCCCTGAATTTGATATTCCCGCCATTTTC
>NZ_JAHHUY010000033.1:0-30842 GCF_019144085.1 Clostridium tyrobutyricum | reverse complement strand
AAGTAGCAGATACATTTTTATTCATCCTCCTAAATTTTATGATAATTATCGTTAATTATTTTAGTACATATAAATTAAGATAGCATTAATATTATAGAAAGTTTTCCATAACAATTACAATATAGTAGTATTTTAGTTTTTCTGAGATGGGATTTTAAATACAATAAAAAATAAAACTATATATTATTTTATTTCTATGATATCAGTTACAAAACATAAAAATAAATTTTGAGCACATTAATCCAATTATAATTCCGCCTATAATATCTGTAGGATAATGAACGTACAAGTATATCCTGGACAGAGCTATTAAAGATGCTAGTGCAATAAAAATCAGCTTATATTGTATAAAATATGTTGACAGGACTCCTGCCACTGCAAAAGAAGATAAAGTATGTCCTGAAGGAAATGAATATAATGACACTGGCTTCTTAATTATAAGTTCCATATCCTTTTTTTCATTACATGGTCTTAAACGTTTTATCAGATGTTTCAATATCCCCTCTCCAAGGACTGTGCTTACAACCAAAGTTATTATTATAATCTTTCCCATGTATCTATATGTTTTGTCCAGTAGTAAAATAAAAGCTATTGCAATCCAAATAGCACCCATATCCCCTAATTTTGTCATGATACACATAAATGTGTCCATGTATTTATTTCTCAAATATTTATTGATAATAGACAATATATACATATCAAATCTCTGTAACATCAACATAATTATTTTCATCCCTTTTCTACAAAAATATATATTCTATAGATCTTTTATATGAAAGTGGGTATCCAAATACTATTGGATACCTACTTGAGAACTTGAAATGCAATGAATTTAACATTTATATTATGATAAATTTAATAATAATTTGTTTGCAATACACTTATTATCTTATATCCATATTATTTAAGGAACTATTGTATTTACATTAAATATATTTACATTTATGAAAAATCAGATTTCCGTATTGACAATATCGTCACTATGATTATCCTTTTTCTTTCCTCTTATAAATGTAATAACCGCTGGAATAAGCGATATTATTATAATGATAATCAATACATAGGAAAAATTATTTTTTACAATTGGCAAATTTCCAAAAAAGTATCCTCCACCTAAAAATAAGCATATCCATAAAAATGCTCCCAACATATTATAAATTATGAACGTTGAATACTTCATCTCTCCAATCCCAGCTATAAATGGCACAAATGTTCTTATTATTGGAATAAACCTTCCTATTACTATGGCTGCAGTTCCATGTTTTTCATAAAATCTATGTGCCTTATCAAGATATTCTCTATTTATAAATTTTATATTTCCCTTTTTTAGAATACCATTTCCAACCTTTTTGCCTATATAATAATTAACGGTATCACCTATTACTGCCGCAATAAAAAATACCATAAACAGTGTAAATACTTCCATAATACCTTCTGAAGCAAGCGTTCCAGTTGCAAAAATAATAGAATCACCTGGTAAAAATGGTGTAACAACCAGTCCTGTTTCACAAAATACAATCAAAAATATTATACCGTATGTCCATAAGCCATAATTCTGCATTATAATATTCAAATATTTGTCAAGATGTAGTACAATGTTAATCAGATTTCCGATAATACTCATAACTTTTCTTCCCTTCTGTTATTTAAGAGTTAAATATTTTTAATTTAACTTTTAATGGATACTACCAATAATATTATTGTAGAAACTTTCTACCATCTATATATAATTTTACATAATCAAGCATAAATCAATATTAAAACTTAATTAAAATTATATTAAATTTTAATATTTGATTAAAAAATGGATTATAATAAGATCTGAAAAGTAAAGGAGCTGTGGATTTTTGACATCAATAATATAAAAATGATTTACACTGTTTTTGTTTTTATAGCTTTAGCTGCCTTTGATAATATTATCATAGGATTATTTCCACCACTTTTTTCTTCTATAGCAAAAGATATGAATGTTCAAATTTCTTCATTGGGAATTATTTCAGAGGTTAACATTTTAGTTACATCTTTTTCATCAATTCTATGGGGTTATCTTACAGGTAAATTCAATAGAAAGTTACTTGTTATTATAGGAACTATTTTAGCTTATATAAAGATGGCAAAGAATAATGCAAGAGATATAAATGAAGTTAAAAATATACTACATAAACGTGCTAAGTTAAGCTAATGACGTGCAATCAATAATATGCAATCTTCAATCATATATTTAAACTTATAGTTATTTTTGTACCTTTTCCCTCTTCACTCTTAACATCAATGTCTCCATTATATATTTCAATAATTTGCTTGGCAATAGATAATCCAAGACCACTTCCTCCAAGATCTTTAGATCTCGATTTATCTACACAATAAAATCTATCAAATATTTTATGGATTTCATTCTTCGGAATACCTATTCCAGTATCACTTATTATTATATTAATGTATTGCCCGGATTTAATGGAACTTATATCTATATTACCGTGTTCCGCCGTAAATTTTACGCTGTTATCCACAATTATTCTAATTAATTGTTTTATAAGCTTATAATCTGCAATAATCTGTATATTTTCATTGTTAGTATTTGATATAGTATGTTTTTTATCTATGAGTCTAGTTTCCTCCACAACTTTATCTATCAGTTTATTAAGGTGAAATTTATTTTTTTCTATCTTTTGTGACTTATTGTCGCCCCGAGCCAGAAAAAGCAATTTTTCTACAAGTTTGCCCATATTGTATGATTCGGATTTAATGGCTTCAATAGACTTTTCAAGAGCCGCTCTGTCATTCTTTCCCCATCTATCTAAAAGGCCAGCATATCCTTGAATTATAGCTATTGGTGTCCTGAGCTCATGAGATGCATCCGATACAAACTGAATCTGCCTGTTAAAAGAACCTTGAAGTCTATCAATCATATTATTTAATGTTGCAGCAAGCCTTCTCAGTTCATCATTTGGTCCCTTTATGCTTATTCTTTCTTTCAAATTATTAATGCTTATATCATCAGCAGTTTTTGTAATATCATCAATTGGATTCAACATTTTTTTACTTATAATATACCCTAATAAAACGGATAAAATTATTCCAAATAGATCTGCTGCAGCCATGAAAAGGAACAATACCTTTAAGAAATCATATTCATTATCCATGTCCTTAATTATCTGTATATATAAGTTTCTATCATTTTTATCCGAAATTTTTGCATTCAAATAAGTAAGATGCCTTTCCTGACTTTCAATATGTCTTGCTTTTCCATATGGTTTAGAAATTTTTAAATTGTAATCAAATTCATTGGACGCATTAATTATTTTTTTATTACTATCTATAACTTTTACAAATATATTTTCGTTTGGCATTATATCTGAAAAAAGCGCATTATTTGATAAATTTCTGTTTGATTTTAATCTGTTGATTATTATTGAATTTACATCTTCTACACGTTTATTTGCCTGTGTATATAGATAATGCCTTACTCCATTCAATATGTAAGCACTAGATATTGTCAACATCACAGAGAACATAATGGCAAATATTCCAGTCAGTTTAACAGATATCTTTGCATTTCTTATTATATTTAAATTCAAGTTCATTATTTATCTCCTCTTATTACATATCCGACCCCTCTTACAGTAGTTATCAATTTATCATCAAATCCATCATCAATTTTACTTCTAAGATATCTTATAAATACACTAACTACATTAGTATCACTAAAATAATCATATCCCCAAATTTTTTCAATAAGTCTGTCTCTTGTTAAAACTACATTTTTATTCTTCAAAAGAAATTCCAGCAGATCATATTCTTTCTTGGTAAGTTCAATAAATTTTCCACCTCTTATAACCTCATGTGTTTTAGTATTCATTATTAGATTATTTACTTTATACTCATGATTGCCGGATTTTTCAACGTTGTTTCTCCTTATAACCCTTATTCTAGCTAAAAGCTCTTCTATCGCAAATGGTTTTGTAAGATAATCATCTGCTCCGATATCCAAACCCATTACTTTATCTGTAACATCATCTTTAGCAGTTATCATTATAATTGGAACCTTGGAAAACTGTCTTACTCTCCTACAAACTTCTATTCCATTTAGTTCAGGCAGCATTATGTCTAAAAGCACAAGATTATAATTTTTATTCTGTATTTTTTTCAATCCATCTCTTCCATTATATTCAACATCAGTAGCATATCCTTCGTGATCAAGTTCCATTTGAATAAACATTGACATTTTCTTTTCATCTTCAATTATAAGTATTTCATAATCCTTCAAAAAATCACCTCTAAAACAATATTTAAGCTGTATTTCCCATTAATATTATATATTAAACAGATTAAAATTAAATTAAAAATTGTTATATTTAATCATAAAAATCCAATTATGATAGTCAGATTATCTTAAATAACATTAGAAGTAATGAAAAAAGAAAGGGCTAACCTTTAAGGTCATATCCCTTCCTCTTTCTTTGATGCTATTTATTGTTAAGGATTTTGAGCATTTAATATCTTATTTGCTTCATCTGAAGTAAGATTGTAATTCAAGAATGTCTTATAAAAATTCTGTGTTTCTTTTACCATATCAAGATCTTTGAATTGATCTGGATGAATCAATTTTGCAAGCCATTGAAATTGAAGTGCTGATTCCATACCATATCTATCCCAGAGGAAAACTCCCATTGGGTTTACATATACTTTCTTGTTTTTAACTGCATTTACCTGACTCCACTGAGGATTGCTGTATAATTCATCCAAACTCTTTATAGGACTATTCTTGTCATTCAAAACACTTTTTCCCATTATTATAATATCAGGATTCCACTTAAGTACTTGTTCCATAGATGCAGGTTTCTTATTTCCAGATATTTCAGCTGCATCTTTACCTCCACCTGCCTGTATCCAATCATCTACTATAGTATCTTTTCCATCAATTGTAAGTGGCTTGAATGATTCTATATGTAGTATCTTTGGTTTCTGTGAATCTGGTATTTTAGAAGTTACAGCCTTTACTGATTTAAGTCTGTTGTCTAAATAAGAATTGTACTTGTCTGCTTTAGACTGGGCATCGCCCCCAAGAGTTTGTGCTGTTATATTTACAACTTTCTTCAAATCATCATAATTTTGGAATATCAACTGAACAGTAGGAATTCCAAGTTCCTTTGTCTTTGCCAATAGTTTAGACTCAGTTGGGATAAATAGTACATCTGGTTTTAATTTTGCAAGGGTTTCGGTGTTTACAGTTGTATTAGTAAATATAGTCTGAGCCTTGTTCATATCAGGAAATACTTTATAAAGCCAAGGGTATGCTTTCTTCGAATCAATAGTTGCAACTATTTTACTACTTCCACCAAGCATTGCTACTATTTCATTATGTGCAGGCCATGCATCAGCTATTTTAGTAATCTTGTTAGGGACAGTTACCTTTGCACCAGTTGAATCTATTACAACAGTCTGCTTGGTTGAATTTTCACTAGAACTCTTGCTAGAGTTTGTACTGGCTTGACCACATCCAGCCAATAGTGAAACTGCAGAAAGCATAACTATAGCTAGATTTCTGATACGTTTCTTATTTTTCATCATAATTCCACATCCTTTAATATAATTATTTATATCCTAGACAGTATTTTCTGTCTTTGATAGCTAAGATTAGTTTTACAATAATGGAACACATGATTTGATCTCGTATCCATCACTGGAATTAGTAGTTATAATTTTTACATTTACTCCATAGGCATTTTTGAGATTTTCCTCTGTAACAATATCATCTGCACTTCCAACACTAAATTTATTGTTCTTTTCTAAAAGTGCCACCTGTGTAGAACACAAAAATGCATGATCAGGAAAATGAGAAGTCATTACAATTGCCAGTCCTTTTTTAGCAAGATTTGAAATCTGTCTTAATACCCTTATTTGATTTCCAAAATCCAAATTGGAAGTTGGTTCATCCATTATGAGAATATCCGGTTCCTGAGTAAGTGCTCTTGCAATTAGTACCATCTGCCTCTCTCCTCCACTTATTTCAGTATAAACTTTATGCTTCAAATAATTTATTTCAAGCATTTCTATATTTTTGTCGGCAATTTCCATATCTTTGCTGTTTGGAGAACCCATAGCACCTAAATGAGCCGTTCTCCCCATAACTACTACATCCTCAACTGTAAATGGGAAAGGGGTAGTATGTGCCTGGGGGACATATCCTATAGCTCTTGCTATTCTCTTTCTGTCCCAGTTTTTTATATCTTCATTATCTATCAATATTTTACCTGATTTTAATTTTAAAAATCCCAATATAGTTTTGAAAAGAGTAGTTTTTCCAGCACCATTAGGTCCTAGAATACATAATATTTCACCTGACTTTACAGTTAGGGATATATCGCTTATTATAGTTTTTACTCCATATCCACAGGATATATTCTGTATATCCAAAATCATATCCATCCCCTTCTTCCTTTTAAAAGTAAATATATAAAGAATGGAGCTCCAATTAATGAAGTTAGTATTCCAAGTGGAATTTCAGCTGTAAATATTCCCCTTGCTATGTCGTCTACCAGCAATAAATATATACTTCCGATAATCATAGATGCAGGCAAGGCAGCTTTATAATTTGGGCCTACAATCATTCTAGCCAAATGGGGTATTATAAGTCCTACCCATCCAATTATTCCACCTATTGAAACCGATGCAGCTGTAATCAACGTAGAACAGATTATTACAATTGCCTTCATCCTATAAGTGTTTACTCCAAGTGATCTTGCTTCTTCCCCTCCAAAAGAAAGTACATTTAAATTCCACCTTAAAAGAAATAGGGGAATTAAACCAATAAACATTGGTACAATCATAATTAGAATATCTTTTGAAGTAGTAGTAGTAAGCCCTCCTAAAAGCCAGAATGTTATTTCAGGTAGCTTGTCTTCTGTATCCCCTACATATTTGATTAAAGCTATAAAGGCCTGACAAAGACTTGATATAACCATACCTGTAAGTATAAGACTGAGTACAGATCCTTCTTCTCCCCTATTTATTGCTGAATTAATGCCAAGCGTAATGAGTACTGCTGCTAATCCAAATGCAAATGAGATGATCTGAGTTTCCACGGAACTGAAAGAAAGTAGAAGACCAAGAGCCGCCCCAAATCCTGCTCCTCCTGAAGCTCCAAGTATGTCAGGAGCTACCATTGGATTCCTGAATAATCCCTGATAAGCTGCACCTGCTGCTGAAAGAGCACATCCTATAAATACAGCTCCAAATATTCTGGGCATTCTAACCCTAAATATTACATTTTCTACATTTGCTCCATATAAAGAAGGAGCCCCTGTTATTTTAGCATAAAATACATTTATAATTTCAGATACTGATAATCTATAAGTGCCTACAGTAAAGGAAAATAGAAAAGTAATTATAAGTAATAATAAAAATATCCAGTTTGCATAGCATATATTTCTCTTAATTTTTCCACTTTCTTTAACCATGGATTTACTCACTTTTTTAATATTTGTTGAAGAAGTATCTAAGCCTTCTTTCATTAACGTCACACCATCTTCCCTTTATCGTATTATAATTACATAACATAATATAGCGTATTATAACCTAATATATAAAATCAGTAATACTATGTTTAAATACATATTGTCTAAAAGTTCATTGGTAATATAATAATACTTTTTAATGTTAATTGCAATATTGATAATTAATAGTCATATTTTATGATTATTTATCACTTATTAGTATTTTATAAATGATTAAGGATATTTATTATAAAAGATGTTATAACGTATCAAAATAATAAGAAGATGGAGAACCACCTTCTTTGACATTTAAATCATATTTTAATTTCTGTAGAAATAATTTTATGCTTGAGTACATCAACAAGTCCAATATCTGTAAGTCCAAGTTCCGGTACAGTAGGCAGTGAAATAAATGATAATGTCATAAAAGGTGCAGCTAGTGTACATCCTATCTGACGGGTAAGATTATTTAAGTGGGTAATCTCATCTATGACTGATTCCGAATCATGAGAACTCATAAGTCCTCCAATAGGGAGATTCATTTTCCCAATAACTTTTCCGTGCTTTACAAGCACAAAGCCACCTTGAATATTTTTAACTTCATTAACAGCCTGTGATATATTGTAGTCATCTGTACCTACACATACTATATTGTGATGATCATGGGATACAGAAGATGCCAGTGCTCCATCTTTAATATGAAATCCCTTTACAAATCCAATTCCAATACCTCCAGTTTTCCCATACCTTTCAACCACTGCAAGTTTTAAAATATCTTCCTGTAAATTATTTTTAATTAATCCTTCTTTGACTTCAAGTTCTTCCGTTGTCCATTTATTTATTATCTGATCTTTAATAAGTTCTATTACATTTACTTTAGTTGAATTTTTACTTTTAGATTTCATTTCAAAAGATTTTGGAGTTATTGTTTTATTGAACTTCACAGTGTTTTTTATCCAGTTTGGGTACTCAGAACTAACTTTTGATGAAATTAGCTTTCCCTGTTCTGCTACAAGTTTTCCTTCAAAAAATACCATACTCGGTTCTATATTATTTAAATCTTCCACTATTAGAATATCTGCCTTTCTTCCAGGTGTAATACTTCCTACTTCATCTTCCAGCCTAAAATGTCTAGCTGCGTTTATAGTAGCCATCTGGATGGCATTTACAGGTGGTACTCCAAGGGAAATAGCCTTATTTACATTGTAATTTATATGCCCTTCACTTTTTATATCACTGGCATGCTTGTCATCAGTGCAAAACATCAAATGCTCATAGGAAAGCTTATTTTCTACAACACCTTTTATAAGTCTCTCAACATTTCTCTCAGAACTTCCCTCCCTTATAAATACGTCCATTCCAAGTCGTATTCTCTCAAGAAGTTCTTCAAAGGACACACATTCATGATCGTCACTCATACCTGAGGCAGAGTATACATTCAGATCTCTTCCAGTTATTCCTATAGCATGCCCGTTAACTATTTTTCTTCTGCTAAGAGTAGCTTCTATTTTCTTCAAGTACTCTTCTTTTTTAAACAGTATTTTGGATGGATCAAGTTCTCCAAGGCTGATCGTCTCTTTCCAGTCAAGTGCTTCCAGGACTTCGCTTAACCCAACTACTCCTCCTGTAGTTTCAAGTCCCGGCGCCGTAGGAACTCTTGATGGAATTTCAATATAAGTTCTGTAAGGTAATTTTTCTATGGAATTTAAAAGTGCCTTGATTCCATCTATTCCACATACATTTGCAATTTCCATAAGGTCTGCACATAGAGTAGTTGTACCTTTGGGGACTATCACATCGGAAAGAGCCTCTGGAGAAAGCAGGGTAGTCTCAATATGTAAATGTGAATCAATAAAACCAGGAACAGCATATTTTCCGCCGCAATCTATAGATTTTTTTGCTTTCAGCTGAACTTCTGGATCAATGGAAACAATTCTATCATCTTTTATATAAATATTTGTATTATATATTTCACCAGAGTATACATTTACCAAATTTACATTTGAAAGTTTTAAATTGCAGGAAATTTCTCCCAGTCCACTTTGTATAAGATTTTTTATTTCAGAATAAGTTTTCAATTATTATTCCCCCAATATCCTTCATGAGTCTTCAAGATTTCATCCTTCAATTCATTAAAAGGTCCTATTACATTGATGTCCTTCTGTCCCCTTTCAAATACCTCCCTGCAGGAAAGATCAAAAGTTGGATTCTGCTCATCATTTCCTGTCTGGTTTAAAAGTTCTTTTTCCGTAAGTCCATATACTACATTTCCTACATTTCCCCAATAAATAGCTCCCGAACACATTGCACATGGCTCAAATGTAGTATATAGTGTACACTCTTTTAAAAACTCTTTTGTATATTTTTGTGATGCCCTTCTCATAAGCGAGGTTTCAGCATGTCCTGTACAATCCTTCGTTGTTATTTCTATGTTTTCCTGCTCTAGAAGTATATTACCATCTTTATCTACAAGCAGTGCTCCAAAAGGTGTATTTCCATGATCACGTGAATTCTTGGCAATTTCATTTGCTCTTCTTAGGTAATATAGATGCTTGACTCTATCCATTATATTTTTCCTCCACTTTTCCTATAAAATCTTTAAGCAAATTCAATGAAACTTTCTTTCTATAAATAGCTGTAGATCTCTGATCATCTATTGGATTTATAGAGCTTCCATAAAGTTGCAGTGCCTCATCTATATTCATTTCCTTTATTTTCTCTTCGGCTTTCTTTACTCTAACTGTAGTAGGACCAACGGAACCAAAAGCAGCATGAAATTCCTTTATTTTACCAGTTGTAACATTTGCAAATCCAGCAAAGGATATCTTTGAAATAGCGGCAGCTTTACGAGTTCCAACTTTTTTATAATAGAATAAATTGTATTCTTTTACCGGAACTTTAATGCAAGTCAATATTTCACCTTTCTTTAGGTCAGTTCTTCCCGGAGCTACTACAAAATCTTCTATGGGTATAGTCCTATTTCCAGATTTACTTTCTATTAAAAGTTTAGCTTCAAGGGCATAGAGCAGTGGAAGAATATCTGCAGCAGGAGATGCATTGCATATATTTCCTCCAAGAGTTCCTGCATTTCTTATTGCAGGAGTAGCTATATCATCTATTACTGTTTTAAAACAATCTGGTATAAGTTCGTTTTCTGCTGCCTCAGTATAAGTGCAACCTGCTCCAATATATATATAATTTTCATCACTGTTGATATTCTTTAATTCTCTTATTCCATTTATAAAAACTACATCATTTTCAAATTCAGGTACAATTCCAGGTTCAGTTCTTCGCTTTACCATGGCATCAGTTCCACCAGCTACTATAATTGCATCTTTTACACTAAGTATATCAAATGCTTCCTCAATATTTAGCGGTTTAAAACATTCCATATGTCTCTCCCCCTTTCACTTGCCAATTTTATAGCATCAATTATCATATTATATCCTGTACATCTACATATGTTGCCTGATATTCCCCTTCTTATATCATTTTCCGTAGGCGCTTCATTTTCACTTAAAAGGGCATAGGATGCCATTATCATTGCAGGTATGCAAAATCCACATTGAACAGCACCTGCCTCTTTAAAACATTGGTCAAGCAATTCAAATTCACTTGTATCCCTTAATCCTTCAATGGTCGTAACTTTACTTCCTATTACATTGGCTATGGGAACACAGCAGGAATTAATCAATTTTCCATCTATTATAACAGCACAGGCACCACATTCTCCCTGGCCACAGCCTTCTTTTACTCCAGTTAGCTTGAAATCATCTCTTAGAACATCTAGCAACCTCTTAACACCTGGAGCTTCAATTTCTACATCTTTATTATTTAAATTAAAGTTTATCTTCATTGTTCATTACCTCCATTATAGTTTCAGGTGTTATCGGTATTTCATTCAACGGCTTTCCAATGGCGTTTTCAACTGCAATGGCATATGCTGGTGCCGCTCCGTCAAAAGTCAGTTCTCCAACACTCTTTGCGCCAAAAGGTCCATTATAATAGGGCATGTTTACCAATTCACGATGTATCCTAGGAAAATCCATGGCTGTAGGAACAATATAATCTGTAAATGTAGCCTGACCAAGTTTTCCCTGTTTTGACTTTAAAACTTCCATAGAGGCATATCCAAGTCCTTGAGTTACTCCTCCATCTATCTGTCCCTTCACAATATTATCATCAATAGCATTTCCTATATCATAAACAGTCCATACACCTTTAATTGCTACTTCATAAGTAAGTGGATCCACTTCAACCTCTACTACATTAGCACCCCAGGCATAAGTGTTATATGCATCCCCTATAAACTTGTCTGCATCCCAGACTACTTCTTCCGGATGGCTGTATCTAGTTATAACTTCAAATTCATCTTTTGCACTCCATTGATCCTTTATCTTCTGAGAAGCCTCCTGTATCAGTTTTCCAACTATAAGAATGCTCCTTGAAGCTACCGTTGGTCCTGAATTAGGTACTTTATCCGTATCAGGATTGTTATATATTATTCTTTCTATTGGTATATCAATAGTTTTTGAAGCTATCTTTCTAAAAGTAGTTGCAAGTCCCTGTCCCATTTCCACATTTGATACAAGTATTTCCACAGTATCGTCCTTGTTTTTTTTCATCTTTAACTTGGTTTTTATAATATCTCTTTCACCATTTCCTGTAAAACCACCGCCATGAAAAAATACAGACATACCTATGCCTTTTAATTTATTTCCTGACATATAATCCTTGTACTTTTTCTTGTAATCAGACATTTCCTCTACTTTGTCCATAATTTTGTCCAGTAATATGTCTTCTTTAAATGTTCCTCCTGTAGGAGATTTTCTGCCTTTTTTAACATAATTCATCCTTCTGAATTTCAGTGGATCTATATTGAGTTCATTTGCCATATATTCCATAAATAACTCAACTGCAAATAATGATTGTGGAGCCCCAAATCCTCTATAAGCACCACATACAACTTTATTTGTCCTAAGAGCTGTGCCTCTGGCTTTAACATTTGCTATATCGTATACTCCGCATACTGCAAAAAGAGATCTTTGAAGTACTATATTTGAAAGTCCGAAGTAAGCCCCTCCATCCAATCTTACATTGGCATCCATTCCAATTATCTTGTAATTTTTGTCTACATAACTTTTTAATCTAACTTTAGATGGATGTCTTTTGGTGGTGGACATTATATCCTCATTTCTTTCAAATACAAGTTTTACAGGTTTTTTAACCTTATAAGCTGCTACTGCAATCTGACATCCTAAAAGTGATGGATAATCTTCCTTTCCTCCAAATCCTCCACCTGTAGTGGTCTGTCGTATCTGAACTCTATCATAATCAAGCTCCATCGCCTGAACAACTGCATCTTTTACATAGTATGGACACTGCATGGAACCATCAATGGTAATTTTTCCATTATTATAAATTCCAACAATACCTTGGGGCTCCATATATACATGTTCCTGATAACCTGTAGTATATTCATTTTCAAATACATAAGCAGCATTTTTAGATGCGGTTTCCATATCACCTTTGGAATATTTGTATTCTATGAATTTATCATCTTTTTGTGAGGCATCATCTATAGTAAAAACTCCAGGTATTTCTTCATATTTAACATTTATTTTAGATATAATATCCATTATTACTTTTTTATCTGGTCCTACTACAAGAAGTATGCCCTCTCCAATATAGTTTACTTGATCTTCTGCAAAAATTGGCCAGTCATCAAACATTACTTTTACTACATTTTTTCCAGGTACATCATTTTTATCTACAATAAAATATCCTTCTGGAATATCAGGTAAATCTATAGAAAGTATTTTAGCCTTTGCTCTATCGGATCTGAATGTTTTAGCATATAATATATCTTCATATTCTATATCAGAAAGATATCTGGCTTTTCCCGATATTTTTTCTTCTGCATCAAATCTTATTACAGAATCACTTATATTATTTTCCATAATGAATAGCTCCCTTCTTTCAACTGTGAACTGTCAATTTTGAGTTGTCAATCGTCTATACTGTTCCATAGTATCAACATCTAAAATTATGCCTCTATCTTCAACCTCAACCGGTATAAATCCTTTTGAATTTATAAAATCTCTCAAATTGTCATAGGAATTATCATATAGCAGCTGTTTTCCAATTGTCGTTTCCATAAATACAGGATGACCCTTTTTCTTTTTAAATGTGGGTATTACAATATCCTCTGATCTATTCAATAAAGTATTATACGTACTTTTATCTATCAGAGGATAATCTCCAGGTGTCAGAAAGAATTTGTCTCCTTCAAGTTTAGTTATACCTGTTTTTACAGAAGAATACATGCCCTGTTTATAATTGGAATTATATATTATCTTAACTTTATCATAATCTTTTAATATTCTCTGTATAATTTGTATCTTGTGTCCACCTATAACATATACTTTATTACAATATTGCATCATGTTCTCTACGCAATTTTCAATAATGGTTTTTCCTCTAAATGGAAGGGCCATTTTAAAAGTTTTTGCTCTTGAAGACAGCCCTGCTGCTAAAACAATGCCCTCAACCATCATAGTTTTATAGCACCGAATTTGCATTTTGTAGTACAAAGTCCACATCCAAAGCATTTTGATCTATCTATAAATGCCTTCTTGTCTGCAATTGATATAGCATCATACATACAGCTTGTCTTGCAGTTTCCACATCCTATACATTTATCTTGAATTACTGACGGAAATACAGTTTTATAAAGTGCAGACTCTCTTTTTTTCATTTTTCCTATAGTAATCCCCCTTATTTCATCAAGGGAATTATATCCATGTGAATCAAGCCACTCATCTATTTCCCGAGCAATTTTACCAAAAGCATCATGTCCATGTATTATAGCTTCTGTACAGACCTGAACGGCAGATGCTCCTGCCATTATCATCTCTATGGCATCTTTTCCAGAACTAACTCCTCCAACACCAAATACCGGAATGGATACAGCTTTACATATTTCATATACGTGTCTAAGTGCTATGGGCTTTATAGCTGAACCTGTCATCCAGCCATAGCCCAGTTGGCTTCCCATTCTTGGCAATCCAGTTTCTACATCTATGCTGAGACATGGTCCTACAGAGTTAATAGCTACGATGCCATCTGCTCCTTCACTTTCAAGCATTGATGCAAACTTTCCTACATCGGCTACCCCAGGACTTATCTTCATAAAAACAGGCTTGTCCGTATGAGCTTTTGCAGCTTCAAGTGGGCCGGTAACTGCGCGTATATCTCTTCCTACATAGTGAGCTGATATTTCATATGCATCTGCAAATTTATCCACTCTTGGAACAAGGTTTGCAATTTCATCTTCTTTGTATCCAAGCCCTACTATTATAGGTACGCCGCTCTTCCTTGAATTTTCATATTCATGTTCAATCCAATGTTCTGGAGTCAGTTCAGACCACAATTCCGTATTTAAAAATTTTTCACCAAAAGTTGCCATACATGGTTTTGGTATTTTAGCAGCCTCTGTAGATATAGTCTTGCTTACAACTCCACCTACTCCTCCTTTGGCACATTTTATTATCATTTCTGCATCTCTTGTAGGTGGACCTGCTGCTGCAATTACAGGATTTTTAAACTCTATTCCACATATATTAACACTTGTTTTTGCCATACTAAATCACTCCTTAAATTCTTTTCCACAACTTTTCAGATAAACTACGTGCTTTTGTTATAATCTTATCTTCATCTATGTTCTTCAATTTTCTATTTTCCATTATTATCTTTCCATTTATAATAGTAGATACTACATTGGAGGCACCCATCCCAAACACCAGATGACCTAATATATTATCTCCTGATACAGGTGTATAATCTTTGTAATCCACTATTATCACATCTCCAAAACATCCCTTTTCTATAGCACCTGCAGGCTTTCCAAAAAGTCTGTTTATTATTTCACCATTATTGTAAAATGCCATTTTTTCAATAGAATCCAATCCCATTGCCGAAGGATCTTTTTTTATCATCTTATGGACTACATAAGCAGTTTGGATTTCTCTAAACATGTCTGTAGTAAATCCATCTGTACCAAATCCTACAAGTACTCCTCTATCAAGCATGTAGCTTACATCTGGAAGTCCTACTGCATTATTCATATTGGATTCAGGATTGTGAACCACCATAGTATCACTATTCTTTAATATTTCAATATCATCCTTATCTATATTTACTCCATGAACGGCTATGGTTTTTTCTCCTAAAACCCCAAGATCATAGAGTCTTTTAACTACACTTTTCCTATATCTGTATTGATTTATATCTTCATCTGCCATACCTTCAGATACATGAATATGAAATCCACATCCAAGCTCCCTCTGCATTTCAACTGCCCTTTTAAAAGTTTCATCAGAAACTGTAAAAGCTGCATGAACTCCAAAAGATCCGGTTATCAAACTGTTTTTATTTTCTCTACATCTTTTTATAAAGTCATAGTTCTCCTTAAGTCCTTCTTCTGCTATTTCCATTCCATCTCTTTCAGACACTTCATAGCAGTAATTTCCTCTTACTCCAATACTTTCAAAAGCCCTGCTCAGTTCATTCAAGCTGCCTCTACAGGCATACGGACTGCAGTGATGATCTACAATAGATGTAGTTCCATGTTTAACTGCTTCAATAGCTGATACAAGTCCACTGTAATATATATCTTCCATGGACAATTTTTTATCCAATCTCCACCAGAGATTTTGAAGTATTTGAAGAAAATTTTTTGATGGATCTCCTCCAATATTCATTCCACGTGAAAAAGCACTATAGGTATGAAAATGAGAACAAACCATTCCAGGCATTATGTAATTTCCTCCAGCATCAATTTGCTCTTCATGCTCATATTTATGTTCAAGCTGTTGGCTTGGTCCAACTTCTTGTATTATTCCATCTTTTATATAAACAGCACCATTTTTTACTATGGTGTTGTATTTGTCAAATTTAAGTACACTCCCATTTTTTACAAGCATCTTTTAGCACCAACCTTTTTTCAGTTAACAGTTTGGAATTTTTCTTCTAATAAATTTTCCTCTTCC
This sequence comes from Clostridium tyrobutyricum, assembly GCF_019144085.1. Taxonomy (GTDB): domain Bacteria; phylum Bacillota; class Clostridia; order Clostridiales; family Clostridiaceae; genus Clostridium_B; species Clostridium_B tyrobutyricum_A. The sequence goes on along the minus strand of NZ_JAHHUY010000033.1, from coordinate 14,296 downwards.
TTTTTTGCCTTTGAATTGTCCATTTTCTACTATGACTTCTCCTCTTGACATGGTTATTACAGGATAACCTTGAAGTTCAAAGTTCTCATAACATGTATAATCCACATTTTCATGAAGCATATCATTTTTTATAGTCATATTCTTCTTTGGATCTATAATGACTATATCAGCATCCGAGCCTATTTTTATATCTCCTTTTTTAGGATAAAGTCCAAATATCTTTGCAGGTTTTGTACTTGTTATATCAACAAATTTATTAATACTTATCCTCTTCTTCATAACCCCTTCTGAAAAAAGTAGTGGTAATCTGGTTTCAATTCCAGGTGCTCCATTTGGGCATTTACTAAAGTCACCTATTCCATATTGTTTTTCTTTATTGAAATTAAAAGGACAATGATCTGTAGCAACTACATCCAATGTACCATTTTCAATGTATTTCCAAAGAATATCCTGATTGAATTTCTTTCTAAGAGGTGGACTCATTATGTATTTAAGTCCTTCATTATCAGGTTTGTTATAAAGAGTTTCATCCAGGAAAAGATATTGTGGACATGTTTCTCCAAATACATTCCTTTTGTTTTTCTTTGCATTTTCTATTAATTTGGCAGCCTTTGCTGTAGAATCATGAACTATATAAAGTGGTGCATTTCCTGCAAGAGATGCCAGTGTAATCATTCTATTCACTGCTTCCTCTTCTGCCTCTTCAGGCCTGCTAAGTGCATGATATATAGGTGATTTCATTTCTCTGCTCAAATAGAAATTTCTAAAATAATTCAATATTCCATCATTTTCACAGTGAACGGCAGTAACTGCACCAAGTTCTCCCAATCTCTTCATTGTCCTTAAAATGTCCTGATCCTCAAGTTTGAAATCATATGTAAGGTATATTTTAAAACTGGTTACTCCTTCTTTCTCAACTATATATTTCATTTCATTGATTATATGATCATCTACATGCTGTATGACTCCATGAAATCCATAGTCGACTACTGCCTTATTATCTGCATATCCATGATATACATCAATTTGATGTTTTAAACTGCAGCCTTGAGGCCCAAAACCAATATGATCTACAATGGATGTAGTTCCGCCAAAGGCCGCAGCCACCGTACCCGTATAAAAATCGTCTACGGCAACTGCACTTCCTGTATGAAGATTCAGGTGGGTATGCACATCTACACCACCTGGAACTACATACATATTTGAAGCATCAATTATATTGTCTGAATCTCTTTGTATATTTTCTCCTATATCTACAATTATTCCATCTTCGATATATATGTCACCTTTCAACAACTTCTCAGAAGTCGCTATATTACCATTTTTTATTATGGTTGACATTAGGAAAGCACCTCTTTGACAATTGTATAATATCCTTCCACAGCCTTTGTAAGTTGCGATATTTCAATATATTCATTTACTGTATGAGCCAGGTTTTCCTTGGATGGTCCAAAACCTATGGTCTTTATTCCCGCCTCACCTGCATAGTGACTTCCGTTTGTGCAGAAAGAATAATGAGTTATTTCCGGATCTATTCCAGCCTTTTTAAGGCCATTGTATGCTTTTTCAACAAATTCATCTTTTCTATCATACAACCATCCAGGGAAAAATCTTTCTCCTTCAATTTCATTACCTGTATAGCATCTTTCTTTTCCCTTCGAGAAACTTACTTTAGCTTTAAATTCGGCATCTTCGCCTTCAAGTTTTTTAATAATATCCTGTATAGGCTTTAAAATACTTTCTCTTGTTTCTCCTACCAGAAGTCTTCTGTCAAAAGTTGCCCTGCAGTAATCTGGAACTACGGATGCTCCTGGATATGGGGATGATTTTATATCTGTAAGTTCAAGTATTCCATCTCCAAGGAAAGGATGAGTGCTGAGTTTAAGTTTTCGTATAGCTTCTATTAGTTTATTCATTTTATAAACTGCATTTATTCCCTTTTCAGGATTTGCTGAATGAGCAGGTTTTCCAAAAGTTTCAACTAAGATTTCCGCTCTTCCTCTCTGACCTATTTTCAAATTACAGTTTGATGCTTCTCCTATTACTACATAATCAGGTTTTACTCTTGCACTTATCTTTCTTGAAGCAACCCCTTCGAAACACTCTTCATGAACAACTCCTGCAATGTATATATCACCTTTAAACTTTCTTTTAATATCTTTTGCAAAATAAGAAACTGCACATATCATGGCACAAAGTGCACCTTTCATGTCAGAAGTTCCCCTTCCATACATCTTTCCTTCATGGATTTCAGCAGCAAAAGGAGGGTATTTCCATTCACTTTCATCAATTACAGGTACAGTATCCATATGACCGTCAAACAATATGGATTTTCCACTTTCTTCACCTTTTATATGTCCTATTATATTTCCATAATCATCTATAAAAAAATCATCAAAGCCCATGTTTTCAAATGCACTTTTTATAACATCTGCAACTCCATTTTCTTCCCCTGAATAACTTCTAGTACTTATAAGCTTTCTACACAATTCTACTGTTTCATTTTTTCTCTCTTCCGATAACATCTTTATACCCCCTGAAATATTAAATTCTTATTACGCTTCCACTTAGATCTTTGCTTCTTTTTCCATTGTCAAGTACAACATTTCCATTTATAATTACTGTATCTATTCCTTCTGGATACTGTTCAGGATCAATAAATGTACTCTTGTCAATTACAGTATCTGGTGAAAATATTACAACATCGGCCTTTTTGCCAACCTGTAGAACTCCTCTGTCCTTTATGTTGAATGTCTTTGCAGCCTTGTAAGTCATCTTGTATATTGCACCTTCAAGCGTAAGCACTTTCTTCTCTCTTACATATCTTCCAAGTATTCTTGGAAAGGTTCCATAAACTCTTGGATGCGGCTTTCCTGCAAGCAGACCATCCGTGCACACATTCTGCTCTCTTCTCTTTAGAAATTTTATTACATGTTCTTCTGTTCCGTAATAATCATACATACCTACTGCATTTTCCTCTTCATACAGTAAATCAAAAGTAGCATTATAAGGATCTCTATTTCTCATATCTGCAATTTCCACAAGATTTTTTCCTATACAATCTTTGTTCTTGTCTGTCTTTACACTAGTAACATATATGTTCTCAAAGCCAGCAAAATCTATGAAATTATCCCATCCTGGAATTCCATTTTTTATATCGTCAATCATTTTCTTTCTAAGATCATTATCTTCCAATCTTTTAAGTAATTTATCAGTTCCACCATCGTGAACCCATCCAGGAAGAACCACACCAAGCATTGTACTTCCTGCAGAGTATGGATACTGATCATAGGATACCCTTAATCCTTCCTTTTCAGCCTCATCTAGAAGTTCCGCCATCTTGTCAACCTTATCCCAATTTTTCTTTCCACATACTTTGAAATGTGAAAAATGAATCTTGACTCCACTTTCCCTTCCAATTTTTATTATTTCCTTCATGGAATTTACTATATCATCAGCTTCACTTCTCTGATGAACTACAAATATCTTGTCCTGCTCTGCCGCCACCTTGCAAATCTCTATTAATTCATTTACTTCACTGTATGCACATGGCATATATATAAGTCCCGAGGAAATACCTATAGCTCCTTCCTTCAATTCTCTTTCGGTTATGTCTTTCATCTTTTGAATGTCTTCCCTGGTCAATGGCCTATTTTCAAGACCTACAGCTTCCATTCTTATATTTCCATGTGGAACAAGATAAGATACATTTGTTGCAGTTTTATTTTTTTCAAGAAGTTTCAAATATCCTTTGGTATCTTTCCAATCCCATTTAAGCTTGGTACTGTCGCCATCAAGTCCGGCTATATTTTTTCTCCATGGACTTATGTATTTTTCAGGTATAGGTGCTGTAGACACTCCATCCTGTCCCAGTACCTCAGTAGTTATACCCTGTCTAACTTTTGGTTCCACATATGGGTCAAGAAGTATCTGTACGTCTGAATGACTGTGAGTATCTATAAAACCAGGACATACAACTTTTCCATTTGCATCTATTACAGTATCAAATTTGCCTCCTATATTCTTTCCTATGCAACTTATAATTTCATTTTTAATTACAATGTCCGCTTTATATTGTGATGAACCTGTTCCATCTACAATAATCCCATTTTTTATAAGTACACTACTCATAGCTTGGACATCTCCCATCCCATACTACTTCTCTATATCCATCTGGATATGTATCTCCTTCAGTACTTATGATCAAGACTTTCGAGTTGCTGTCAAGCTTTAATTTTTCTTTGACATCCTTGAACTTTTCTCTTTGGAGTATAAGACTTAAAAGTCCCATTCCAACTGCTCCTGATTCACCTGATATTACCTGATCATCGCCTGGTAATGGATTTCCAAGTATCCTCATACCTCTTGCAGATACATAATCTCCACAGGAAACATATGCATTTGCATAGTCTCTGAGTATTTTCCATGAAATAGTATTAGGTTCACCGCATGCAAGTCCTGCCATAATGGTTTCCATATCCCCTGTTACAGGATGAATTTTACCATCTCCGCTTGATGCTGATTTAAAAATGCATGCTGCTGTATTTGGCTCTACTATAATAGATATAGGTCTGTCTTCTCTGTAAAGATTAGTAAAGTATCCAAGTATTGATCCTGCGAAAGATCCAACTCCTGCCTGAAGAAATACATGAGTTGGCTTTTCAGCTCCCATATCTTGAAGCTGCGAAATTATTTCATCGGTTATAGTAGTATATCCCTGCATTATCCATGTGGGAATATGTTCATATCCATCCCATGCAGTATCCTGAACCATGATTCCACCTATTTTGTCTGCTACACTTTTGGCATATCTTACAGCATCATCATAATTCATATCTGTTATACTTGCTTCTGCGCCTTCTTTTCTTATATTTTCAAGTCTGTCTTTGGCAGATCCCTTAGGCATATATACTATGGATTTGTATCCAAAATTTTTAGCTGCCCATGCTACTCCTCTACCATGATTTCCATCAGTTGCAGTTACAAAAGTTATGTCTCCTATTTTATCTTTTATTTCTTTTGATTTAAGCATTTCAAAACTTGCATCTTCTATATCAATACCAAGTTTTTCACAAATACAATTGCTAACTGCATAAGCGCCTCCCAATGATTTAAAAGCATTTAAGCCAAATCTTTTTGATTCATCCTTAATGTAAATTTTATCTATTCCAAGATATTTTGCTAAATTATTCAAGCTGTGAAGTGGTGTAACTTTGTAATTTGGAAATGTTTCAAAGAATTTTCTTACAGTACCGATAGACTCTTTAGACAAGAAATCCGTATTGCTTATATCTGATATTTTATCTCCTGAATTGGGATTATACTTAAATTTTATTTCACTTAACATAGTTATCGAGTCCTCTCTCTTATTTAATTTTTCTTTCAAATACCCCAGATTTCCCTCCACTTTTTTTCATGAGCATTATATCTTTGACAACCATCCCCCTGTCAATAGCTTTGCACATATCATATATAGTTAGAGCTGCAGCTGAAACTGCAGTTAATGCTTCCATTTCAACACCTGTCTGTCCTGTATTTTTCACTGTGGATTTTATTTTAATTGAGTTGTCATCAAAATTCATGGAGAATTCTATATCACAACCGGAAATAAAAATTGGATGGCACATAGGTATTATATTGGATGTATTTTTTGCAGCCATTATACCAGCTACTTGTGCTACAGCCAATACATCTCCTTTTTTTATACTTCCATTTTTTATTCTATTCAAAGTTTCACTTTTCATGAATACGTGCCCTACTGCTGCAGCACTTCTTTCAGTTTCACCCTTAGAACTTACATCAACCATCTTAGCTCTTCCCTGATCATTTATATGAGTTAAATTCAATTGAATCACCTTCCTTTACAGTAAGTACAGTTTGGATAATGACATTCACTGCATGATCTACACAATCCTCCAAGTGACAATTTTATAAAGAAATCCCTGTCAGGTTTTTCATTACACAACAACATAGGTAATACTTTGTCAAATAAAGTTATCTTGTTGTATATTGCAGCTGTTGGTATACCTACTATAGGAATTTTATTTCTATATGCAAGCATAAACATATTTCCTGGTTGAACTGGAGCTCCATGTGTAATAACTTCATTAGATGCTCTAATTATAGAAATTGGAGTCAAATCATCTTCATCTACAGACATTCCACCTGTACAAATGACTATATCCGCTCCTTGTTCCACAGATCTTATAATCTGACTTTCAATTAATTTATCATCATCAGGAAGCTTTAAAGTTCTAACTATACTGCTCCCGTAATATTCAATTTTAGGTTTCAATGTATCGTAAAATGCATCTTCAATAAGTCCTTTAAATACTTCATTTCCAGTAATAATAAGATGTATTTTTTTCTTTAAAAATGGCTTTACAGAAAATAACTTTCCAAAGCTGCATATACCTTCAAGTTTTTTTATGTTTATCTTTTTAGTAAACATTGGTATTATTCTACATGATGCAATTTTTTCACCTTCTGAAACTATTATATTATCATATACAGTAGTTATTGATATATCTTCAATTCTATTTAGTTCATATAATTTTTCCCTGTCTATCTTAATAAGTCCAGATCTTTTGGAGTGTATATTAAGCTTTCCCTCTTTGATATCACTAAAATCAAATTCTCTACTATTACATATGGCATTTCCAATCCTTAGGGCACTATCATCCTCATGTATAAAACCTGGTTTGTCTTCATATACATATATATTTTCCTTGCCCATCTTTTCAAGTATGCTTAAATCGTCTTCCGTTATTATATGACCCTTTTTAAAAGCAACACCTTTAGACTTGCCAGGTATAATTCTAGTCATATCGTGACATATAGACATTCCTACAGCATCCTTCGCTTTTATCTTTTTCATAAAATTCACCTCGACTATAATGTCTTGTCATTTATAGCAAAAGAACTATGTAATTCTATATTTTGAGATCTTTTCTGTATCAATTCAGCCACAATACTTACTGCAATTTCTTCTGGAGTTTCAGATCCTATTTCAATTCCAATCGGAATAAATATCCTGCCTAGAGCCTTATCATCAAATCCATCATCCTTTAATTTGTTGAAAAATTCTAGTTTTTTTCTCTTGCTTCCCATACCGCCAATATAGTAAGCCCTGGTCTTTAGTGCCTGTTTCAGAACTATCAAATCACTTTTATGTCCGCGTGTAACTATTATAATATAGCTTCTATCATCTATATCCAAACTATCCATACAATTTTTAAAGTCATCCAGGACTAGTATTTTGTCCGCTTCAGGAAATTTATTCTTGTTTGCAAATTCAGCTCTATCATCTATTACAATTGTATTAAAATCAACCATGCTGGTTAATTTTGCAATTTGCTGTGATACATGTCCTGCTCCAAATATAAATACATTCTCCTTTACCAAAACTGGTTCTACAATAATTAATTCGTTATTGATTTTAACAGATTTAAGCTTTCTTAAATTATCCTCAATTATATTATATACATATTTATTATGTGTAAATTTATTAAAAATAAATTTACCATCTCTGTACAAATCATATTTTACACTATTAATTTCAGTATCAATTGAAGTTACTATATAGCAGGACTTTAAGCTGTTAATAGAGTTTGTGACTTCTCTATAGAGTTCAATACATTCAGTGTTTTTACTAGACAGATATTCAATAATAACTTCAACTTCTCCTCCACATATCATATCCGTATCACGTACTCCATTTAAATCAAATTTCATTACCAAATTCTCTTTTTTCTCAAATACCTTTGAAGAAGCTTCTATAACCTGTGCTTCAAGTCTTCCACCCCCAATAGTTCCATAAATACTTTTGTCCTTGAAAATAATCATTTTAGCTCCCGAAGTTCTTGGAGATGATCCCTCGCTGGTATATATTGTAGCTGTTAAAATTGATTTATCCTGAGTTAAATATTTATAAATATTTTTATAAATATCATTCATATAATCCTCTCCTTAACGTTCTTCCCTAAAGTAAGGGGTACCAAGTGATTTAGGTGGAGCATTTTTGTTTGATTTCTTCATATATACAAACACAAGTATTGCAATAGTCACTATATAAGGAAGCATATCTATAAAATACTGTGAAACAATCATATTTTTCATTCTAAAGCTTATTATATCAAGTCCGCCAAAGAGATATGATGCAAAAATAGCTTTATATGGATTCCATGCTGCAAATACTACCAATGCTACTGCAATCCATCCTCTTCCTGCTGTAACATTATCCTGCCAACTTGGAACATAAGCTAGTGATAAATATGCACCACCAAGACCACAAAGTGCTCCTCCAATGAGTATATGTACATATTTATACAGATTTACATTTATACTAGCTGCATCTGCTGCAGCTGGATTTTCTCCTACAGCCTTAAGATTTAATCCTCTATAGGTTCTGTAAAAATAAATTCCCATAACAATTGCAGCTATATATCCAAGATATACTAAAACATCCTGTTTGAAAAAAATAGGTCCGATAAACGGTATATGTGAAAGTCCCGGTATATTTAAAGGTTGAAAAAATTGACTAACATGAGCTGGTACGTTTTTGCCAACTATATTTCTGCCTACAAAATTTGAAAATCCAGTACCAAATATGGATATAGCCAATCCTGAAACCGTCTGATTTGCTCTTAAATTAACTGTTAAAACAGTATATATAAGTACGCCAAGTGCTCCTGCTATCATTGCTGCCAAAATGGCCATTCCAGGATTTCCGGTTTTATATCCTATACTAAATCCCATAACTGCACCCATAAGCATCAATCCCTCAACTCCAAGGTTTAAGTTTCCTGCCTTTTCAGTTAGAATTTCTCCTAGTGTTGCAAAAAGAAGAGGAGTTCCTGCAACTACAGCTGCTGCTAAAAAACTAATTACTGCATCCATTATTTACACCTCATTTACGACTTTATTTTTTTCTTCATTATTTTCTTCGCCTTTTGAAAATCTATATCTAATGAAGAATTCGCTTCCAAGTACAAAGAATAAAATTACCGCCTGAAGTAGTGATGATACTGAATCAGGTATACCAAATGCTGTCTGGATAAATGATCCGCCCTGTAAAAGTGCTGCAAATAAAACTGATACTACAATACTTATAACAGGATTTAAATTTGCTATCCATGCTATTATTATTCCTGTATATCCAACGCCTCCCGTTATTTCAGTAGATAGAGTCTGTTCTACTGCTGAAGCCTGTATTACTCCTGTTATTCCACAAAATACAGCACTTAATACTATTGCAATAAGAGTAGTTCTCTTTATATTCATTCCTGCATATTTAGCAGTATTTTCACTTTCACCAATTACAGAAATCTCATAGCCTGTTTTAGTATGATTCAAAAATACAGCTACAAATACTGCAAGTACTATTAAAATTATCCATCCAATATGAATTCCGAAAACACTTGGTAAAACCGCATTGAGAGAAAAATTAGGCATTTTGGGAAATCCCAGGGAACCCGGATCTTTCCAAGGTCCATATTGAAGGTATGTTATAAATTTTAATGCAATATAGTTCATCATAAGTGTTGTTATAGTTTCATTTGCTCTCCACTTTACTCTAAAGAAACCAGGTATAAATCCCCATATTCCACTGAATAACGCTCCACTTAAAAACATCAAAGCAATAAGTGCCGGCATTGGCATATTCGGAAAGTGAAATGCAACAAGAGCTGCTCCAAATCCTCCCATTATTATCTGTCCTTCACCGCCTATATTATAGTATTTAAGTTTAAGGGCTACTGTAATTCCAAGTGCAGTGATTCCAAGTGGTATTGCTGCAACTATAGTCTGTCTTATTGAATTTGCACTTCCAAATGCCCCCTTAAACATGGAAATGTAAACTGCTATCGGATTGCACTTAAGTGTTACAAATAAAATCCCCATTACAATAAAAGCCAGTACTATAGCAATTATTCTTATAGATACTTCTTGTTTTTTACTTATGTCCTGTCTTTTAACAAATTTCATTTTCATAAACTTCATCACCTTTGTAATTATTACCAAGCATTTTATAACCGATAATTTCCTTTGTAGCTTTCTCACTTTCAAAATTTCCTGTTATTTCACCTGAATGCATAACTATGATTCTGTCACATAGATTCAATAGTATGTCCAAATCTTCTCCAACAAACAGTACTCCTGTACCCTTCTCTTTTTCTTTATTTACCAGATTGTAAATAGTATAGCATGTATTTATATCAAGGCCTCTTACAGGATATCCCATTAAAAGTAGTTTAGGATTTAACCCAAGTTCTCTTCCTAAAAGTATTTTCTGTATATTTCCTCCAGATAGATTTTTGATTGGATAATGTATGTTTGGAGTTTTTACATCCAGATCATCTTTAATCTTCTGGGATTCCTTTTCCATATCATCTTTCTTTAAAATATAACCTTTTTTGTCCTTATAATGTTTTAAAAGGACATTGTCTACCATATCCATGGCTCCTACTAGTCCCATGCCAAGTCTATCTTCAGGTACAAAACCTATTCCCATATTTTCTTTTGCAAGCTTTGCACTATCTTTACAGGTTATATCTTTTCCTTCGAACTCAATTTTACCACTTGATATTTTTGTAACTCCAGCTATAGCTTCGCAGAGTTCCTTTTGCCCACACCCTGAAATTCCTGCAATACCTACTACTTCACCCTCATGTATCTCAAAATTTATATTTTTAAGTACAGAAATGTTCGAATCATTTACTAAATTCAAATCTGAAACTTTCAAAATAGTTTTTCCAATAGTTGTATTTGACCTTTTTATTGCCAGATCTACATGATACCCTATCATTTTATCCACTAATTCCTTAGGTGTAGTATCTTCTTTTTTTACAGTTTCAACAGATTCACCTTTTCTAAGTATGGTAATACTATCTGCTACCTCCATAACTTCATCCAGTTTGTGAGTTATAAAGATAATGGAACATCCTTCTTTTTTCATTCTGTTCATCAAATCAAATAACTTTTTAGTTTCCTGGGGAGTAAATACTGCTGTTGGTTCATCCAAAATAAGAATATCAGCACCTCTGCATAATACTTTTAATATTTCAAGATTTTCTCTCTCTCCTACAGACATATCATAAACATATTTGTTTAAATCCACATCAAAGCCATATTTATCTTGTATCTTCTGAATTTTTTTCAATTCCTGGTCATAATTCAAGAAGAATTTCTTTTTATTTCCCAAAAGAATATTTTGTATGGCAGTCATGGACTCTATAAGTTTAAAATGTTGATATATCATTCCTATACCAGATTTTATAGCATCGGTAGGTGATTTGAACCTAGCTTCCCTGCCATGTATAAAAATTGAACCGCCATCAGGAATATAAATTCCTGACAACATGTTCATAAGAGTACTCTTTCCTGCACCATTTTCTCCTAACAGTGCATGTATTTCTCCACCTTTAACATTAAAATTAATATTATTGTTTGCAACAACATCGCCAAACTTTTTAGTTATATTTTTCATGCTTAAATAACATTCTTTATTCAAAAGGATACACTTCCTTCCTATTTTTCATTTACACCATTTATTCCTTGTACAAACCAATCTATCTTTTCAAGATAAGCATCATCTAAAACTTGTCCTTGCTTAACTTTCAATTCACCTTTTTGATCTTTAATAGGTCCTTCAAATATCTTCAATTTACCTGAAATTATATCTTCCTTTGCTTTTGCTACAGCTGCTTCTCCTCCTGCAGGTGCACTTTCCTTCCTAATTGGTGCAAGGTCAACAGCTCCTGATTCAAGACCTTTCAACCATTTTTGAGATTTCCACTTTCCTGCTATGATATCGTTCATCTGTTCCTTGTAGTATACATCCCAGTGATAAATAGGTGCAGTCATATACATCTTTGGATCTGCATTTTTCTTGTCCCTGTCAAATCCTATACCTGCAAGTCCCTTCTCTTGAGCTGGATCCAATGCTGATGTAGTATTTTGTTCTTCACTTATAACGTCATTTCCCTGGTCAACGAGTGCCTTTCCTGCTTCCTTTTCCTTTGCAGGATCATACCATGTATGAGTCCATTTTACATTTACTACAGCTTTTTTATTTACAGATTGTACTCCTAATGCAAAAGCATCGATTTGCCTATATAACTCTGGTATTGGCATAGATCCTACCACACCTATTTTGTTTGTCTTTGTTTTCATTCCAGCAAGTATACCACTTAAATATGTTGCTTGATAGTATTTAGCAAAATATGCTCCCATATTGTCTGCTGTCTTGTATCCTGCATTATGTAGGAATATTATGTCTGGATGTTTTTTTGCTTCCTGGTATACATAGTCCATATATCCAAAACTTGCAGCTATAATTACATTACATCCCTGGCTGATCATATCTTCTATAACAGGTTGTACTTTCTGTGATTCAGGTACATTTTCCTTGTATATAGTCTTTATTCCCATCTTTTCAATAGCCAGTCTTCCATCATTGTGGGCATCAACCCATCCACCATCACCTAAACTTCCACTATAGATAAATCCAACTTTAATCTTGTCCTTATCTATCTTTTTACCTTGCGAAGTAGTAGTTACTCCGGTAGAGCTTGTCTTTGACGATGAACATCCTGCAAATAATCCTGTAATAACAACGAGTGCAAGTAAAAATACAAGTATTCTCTTCTTTTTCATTATTAGGTCCCCCTTGATATTTAATATGAATTTTATATTACTATTGATTTCATGCAACAAATTTTTTAAGTACATGTAATATACAATCATATTATTAATAAGTATTAAGTATTTTTATGTTTTTATAGAATAATTTTAATAAAATTATCATTATTGTTATAATAATATATTATTATAATAAATTATTATTATAATAAGTATTATAATTGCGAATTTAAAATAATGCAATAGATAAAATACAAATTTATTAATATTTTTTGATTTATATATGATAAATCTTATGATAACGTATATATTTATATGATTATATCATTTTTTTACATATTTAAATATGATTTTCATTAGTTATCAATCTTATCGATGTTTTTCTTTATTTTCTGAAAAAGCATTTTTTGTATCTTTAAATTTCATAAATGTAAAAAATTTATAATAAAAATGCTAGAAATATTTATTCTAGCATTTTTATCATTGACATTTTTATTTTTCATTTGCTCCATTTATTCCTTGTACAAACCAGTCTATTTTTTGAAGATAAGCATCATCTAGCGATTGTCCGGCTTTAACTTTCAATTCACCTTTTTGATCTTTAATAGGGCCTGCATATACCTTCAATTTACCCGAACTTATATCTGCCTTGGCTTTTGCTACAGCTTCTTTTGCTCCTGCTGGTGCACTTTGATCTCTGATTGGTGCAAGATCAACAACTCCTGATTCAAGACCTTTCAACCAACTCTGTGATTTCCACTTTCCAGCAATTAAGTCATTGATCTGTTCTTTGTAATATACACTCCAGTTATAAACAGGTGCAGTCATATACATCTTTGGATCTGCATTTTTCTTGTCCCTGTCAAATCCTATACCTGCAAGCCCCTTTTCTTGGGCAGCATCCAATGCTGATGTAGTATCCTGTTCTTCACTTATAACATCATTTCCCTGATCAACAAGTGCTTTGCCTGCCTCTTTTTCTTTTGCAGGATCATACCATGTGTGAGTCCATTTCACATTTACTACAGCTTTTTTATTTACTGATTGCACTCCTAAAGCAAATGCATTGATTTGTCTATATAGTTCTGGTATTGGCATAGACGCTACTACACCTATTTTGTTTGTCTTTGTTTTCATTCCAGCTACTATACCACTTAGATAAGTTGCTTCATACAATCTTCCAATATACACTCCCATATTGTCTGCCGTCTTGTATCCAGTATTATGTAAGAATATTATATCCGGATGCTTCTGTGCTTCCTTATACATATAATCCATATATCCAAAACTTGTACCAATAATTACATTGCATCCCTGGTTTATCATGTCCTCTATAACTGTCTGTACTTTCTGTGACTCAGGCACGTTTTCCTTGTAAATAGTTTTTATTCCCATCTTCTCAAGAGCCAGTCTCCCATCATTGTGTGCATCATTCCATCCACCGTCACCTACAGCTGCAAGATAGATAAATCCAACTTTAATCTTGTCCTTATCTATTTTTTTACCCTGTGAAGTAGTAGTTATTCCTGTAGAACTTGTCTTGGATGACGAACACCCTGCAAACAGTCCTGTGATAACAACAAGCATAAGTAAAAATGTAAGTATTTTTTTCTTTTTCATAGATAGTCCCCCCAATTTAATAATATATTATTAAATT
>NZ_JAHHUY010000032.1:0-33332 GCF_019144085.1 Clostridium tyrobutyricum | reverse complement strand
CTCAAATTAAAGCTTTAAATTAATGATAGAAAAAACTGCCTCAAAATAAATCTTGAGGCAGTTTTTTCTATAAGTGAATAACAAATGCTAATACTAATGTAGTATAATTATTTTATAAAATAAAGGTGTAAACTAAAATAATAGAGGAAGTATACAATGATTAATAATTATTTCACAAATGCGGTGAATATTGCGAAAGATATATGTAAGAGAAAACTTGATAATGGTGATACTGCAGTGGATGCTACTATGGGAAATGGAAATGATACATTATTTTTATCAGAACTTGTAGGGTATTCAGGTAGGGTATATGCCTTTGATATACAACAAACTGCATTAAAAAATACATATGAGAAGATATCTAAAAATGGAAGCTTGGAATATGTGAAATTGATAAATGATAGTCATGAGAACATGGATATGTACATAAATGATAAAGTAAAGCTTGTTGTTTTTAATTTGGGATACTTGCCTAAAGGAGACCATTCTATTACAACTACAGCTGATACTACACTACTTGGATTAAAAAAGGCTTTAGATTTAATTGAGGCAAATGGAGTAGTAATTTTAGTAGTATATTGTGGACATGAAGAGGGAAGTCGTGAGAAAAATGTATTGGAAGATTATATTAAAAATTTAAGTCAGATAACATATAATGTAGTTAAATTGTGTTTTGCAAATCAGGTAAATAGTCCACCTATGCTCATAATAATTGAAAAAAGATAATTTATATAAATTTTATTTGTTAAGTGGTTAATAAAATGGTATAATATCTACTAATATTATTATGAACTATTATACTTTAAGGGAGGGTATCCTTATGAAATTTATGAAAATTAGTGATGAAGCATATGATGAATTTAAAAGCTTTTTGGAATCCAGTAATGTACAAGATTATAATTTGAAAATAAGTTATTTAGGTACAAACTGCAGCGGACCTGTATTCAATATTGATAATGGAAAAGTTGAAGAAGATGATGTATCAGATCAAGTTAAAGACATTAATTTTATAACTACAAGGGAACTTATAAATGTATGTAGTGGATTCACAATATTATCCAACACAGAAAATAATGGTAAAGGATTGGAACTGAAGCCTTTTATATTACCACCTTCGGGATGTGACGGTTGTTCAAAAAATGTTTAGCAATGTAACTTTTATATAAGTTAAATATATTGATGGAAGGTGTAAATATGGCTATAGCACAATTGACTATAGTTCCTTTAGGAACTGAATCTACAAGTGTTAGCAAATATGTGGCTAATTGTCATAAAGTATTGGAAAAAGATAAACGGGTTAAATATAAACTTACTCCAATGTCTACAGTTATCGAAGGAGATTTGAATGTTATATTTGAAATTGTGAGAAATATGCATGAAGTACCTTTTGAAAATGGTGCTAAAAGAGTTATTACTTCAATAAGTATAGATGATAGAAGAGATAAAAAGGCTTCTATGGATCAAAAAATTAATTCCGTAAAAGAAAAATTATGAACCAAATAAAGCGATAATTTATATAAATTATCGCTTTATTATTATATAAGCATCAGACAGAGTGCTTGTAAACAAAAATAATAAATCGTATAATATGAATTGAAACTCATAAACATATATGAGTTTTTAATTTTATGTATTATTAATACAATCAATGAAAGGAAACAAATAATGAGCAAAATATTAGTTCTCGCAGAAAAACCTTCTGTAGGAAAAGATTTAGCAAAAGAACTTAAATGTAATAGAAAAAATGGAGGATATATTGAAGGAGATAAATATGTAGTGACATGGGCTCTTGGACATTTGGTTACATTAGCTGATCCAGAGGTTTATGACCAAAAATATAAAAATTGGAATATGGAAGATTTGCCTATGCTTCCTAAATATCTTAAATTGGTAGTTATAAAACAGACAGGAAAGCAATTTAATATAGTTAAATCACAGATGAATAGAAAAGATATATCAGAAATAGTTATTGCTACAGATGCAGGAAGAGAAGGGGAACTTGTAGCAAGGTGGATAATAGAAAAGGCACATATTAAAAAAACATTAAAAAGATTATGGATTTCTTCTCAAACTCAAAAAGCTATAAATGATGGATTTAGAAATTTAAAACCATCTTCTAAATATGATTATTTATATGATGCAGCAAAGTGTAGAGCTGAAGCGGATTGGATTATAGGTTTAAATGTCACACGTGCTCTTACATGCAAGTATAATGCTCAACTTACAGCAGGTAGAGTGCAGTCACCTACTCTTGCAATGATAGTTAATAGGGAAGAAGAGATAAATAATTTCAAACCTAAAGATTACTATAATATAGAAGCAAAAACTAAATATTTTAATTTGAAATGGACAGATAGTAAAGGCAATGGTAATATTTTTGAAGAAGAAAAGGCAAGCAATCTAGTGAATCATCTGAAAAATCAAAAATGTACAATTATAGAAGTAAATACACAGTGTAAAAAGCAGTTTCCTCAAAAACTATATGATTTAACAGAACTTCAGAGGGATGGTAATAAATTATTTGGATATTCAGCTAAACAGACATTATCTATAATGCAAAGATTATATGAAAATTACAAGATATTAACATATCCTAGAACTGATTCAAGATATATTTCAACTGACATAGTTGGTACGCTGAAAGATCGTCTAAAATCAATATGCTTAAGTCAATATGGAATTTTTATAAATGAAATATTAAAAAATGGGATAAAGGCAAATAAAAATTTTGTTGACAATAGTAAAATAGGAGATCACCATGCTATTATACCAACTGAAGAAAATATTCCCATATCGCGTTTGAGTTTAGAAGAAAGAAATATATATGATTTAGTAGTTAAGAGATTTATATCTGTTATGCTTTCACCTTATGAATATATAGAGACATCTATAAAAGCCAATATAGATAAAGAAATTTTTTCATGGAAGGGAAATACACCAAAAAATCTTGGATGGAAAAAAATCTATGTAAATAACAGACAAAATGTAGAAGATCATTCACCTATTCCAAAAAAAGGAGACCCTATTGATGTCATTTCAATAGAATTGGAAAAACTTCAAACAAAGGCTCCACCAAGGTTTAATGAAGCATCATTATTATCAGCTATGGAAAATCCTCAGAAGTATGTAAAAATGGATAAAAAATATGCAGATACACTTGGAGAAACTGGAGGAATTGGAACGGTTGCTACAAGAGCAGATATAATAGATAAGCTTTTCAATATGTTTTATTTAGAAAAGAGAGGAAAGGAAATAATACCTACTTCAAAGGGAAAACAACTCATAAATTTAGTACCTACAGGATTAAAATCACCATTATTAACTGCAAAATGGGAAAAGACATTGGATGAAATTAGCAAAGGGAAAAAAGACTCAAAAGTATTTTTGAATGATATGAGAGAATATGCTGTTGAATTAGTTAATAATGTAAGCAGTAGTAATAATAAATTTAAATATGACAATCTATCCGGAGAAAAGTGTCCTAATTGCGGAAAGTATATGTTGGAAGTTAAAGGAAAACGTGGCAGAATGCTAGTGTGTCAGGATAGAAATTGCGGTTATAGAGAGAACCTTGCAGTGTTTACTAATGCAAGATGTCCGGAATGTCATAAGAAAATGGAACTCCGTGGACATGGTGAAGGTAAAATTTATGTTTGTTCTAATTGTGGGTTTAAAGAGAAATTAGCATCTTTTAAAAAAAGATTTAGCAAAAGTGAAAGTAAATTAAATAAAAGAGAAATTTCAAAATATATGAATAAAATCCGTAATGAAAACAAAGAACCAATTAATTCTGCACTGGCAGATGCACTCAGCAAATTTAAAAATCAGAATAAATGATATTAAATATACACTAAATATTTATTGTACGGTTAAATTAAAAGTAGAATATAAAAAGGCAAATAGACGCCCAGTTAATGGGGCGTCTATTTGCCGCGGTACCACCCAAAGTATTACTTAATTATAGATAACGGTTGTGCCGGCGTGACTTACTTTTATTTTCAGTTCGCAACTCAGGAGTGATTTTCTACAATTTTAGCTTATTGGTTTCCACCTTACCCAATTCTCTGAAAGCATATCTTGTTTACTTATCTCCATCATAGTTTTTTATTGACAATAATAATACTATAAAAAGTTATTTATGTCAAATACAATAAATAAATGATTCCTATTGAAAATACTTTTAAAAATAATATATTAATAGTAAAAAATCTAAAAATATAATATTTTATTAATATAAATAATGAAAATTAAATTAATATAAATTAAGCTTGATTTTTAAAATAAGGTTTATTTATACTAAAAACAAGTTTTTGTAACAAAAAAATCAAAAAACTATTGACATTCTATTCATAAGGTATTATTATCGTCACATACACTAAATATTAATTAAGTAATTTATTAAATCTAAATATACACTTTGAAGTAAATCATTGTTTATGTTTTATTTATAGACATGATTGATTTTATATGCTATAACTAGACTTGATTTATAGTATTATAATTTGTATTAATTAGCATAATTGTAGAATGTAAAAAACATTGATAGGGAAGAGTAAATAGTGACTATTTTTTAGAGAATGAGGATTTTGGTGAAAGCTCATAATATAGCTATTGAAGGTAGCCCTGGAGTTATAAGCTGAACTTTGAGTAGGCTTTATCGGTAGAAACCGTTATTACTTTAAGTAAAAAGATTGGGTGGTACCGCGCGACCAGACTTCTCGCCCCAAAGCAGAGAATGTTGGTTGCTTTTTTTATACAAAAATTTATGATTTTAGTTGTTTATGGAATGCATAAATATTAAATTTATTTGTGTACATATAATAGTCTTAAAATTTAAAATAGTCATAAATTTCATTTAATTAACATTAAAATGCTAGCTACTAATTAAAATATATAATTAGTATAAATAAATTATTTTTAGGAGGAAATTTTTATGGAACCATTAAAAGTTTATTATGATGAAGATGCAAATTTAGACCTTTTGAAAGGAAAGAAAATAGCAGTGCTTGGATTTGGTAGTCAAGGACATGCTCAAGCATTAAATTTAAAAGATAGTGGGCTTGATGTAATAATCGGATTATATAAAGGCAGTAAATCTTGGAAAAAAGCTGAAGACTATGGATTTAAGGTATATGAAGTAGCTGAAGCAGTTAAGAAGGCACAACTTGTAGCAATGCTTTTACCAGATGAAAAACAAAAACAGATATATGAAGAAAGTGTAAGAGATAACTTAGAAGATGGTGATGCATTACTATTTTCACATGGATTCAATATTCACTTCAATCAGATAGTACCAGCTAAGAATATAGATGTACTTATGATAGCACCTAAGGGACCTGGTCATATAGTTAGAAAACAATATACTGAAGGCGGTGGAGTTCCATGCTTGTATGCAGTATATCAGGATTATACAGGAAAAGGTAAAGATTATGCATTGGCTTATGGAAAAGGAGTTGGCGGAACTAGAGGTGGAGTTATGAACACTACCTTCAGGATAGAAACTGAAACTGATTTATTTGGTGAGCAAGCAGTACTTTGTGGAGGAATTTGTTCACTTATACAGGCAGGTTTTGATACATTAGTTGAAGCTGGATATGCTCCTGAAAATGCTTTCTTCGAATGCTTCCATGAAATGAAGATGATTGTCGACTTGATGTATGAAGGCGGCATGAGTAAAATGAGATATTCAATAAGTGATACAGCTGAATATGGTGACTACAAGATAGGAAACAGACTTATAAATGATGATGTAAGAAAAGAAATGAAGAAAGTTCTTAAAGAAATACAGGATGGAACTTTTGCAAAAGATTGGTTACTTGAAAATAAAATAGGAAGACCAACTTTTGAAGCTAGAAGAAGAATAGAAGCAGATACTCAATTAGAAAAAGTAGGAAAGAGACTTAGAGGAATGATGTCTTGGATTGAAGAAAATCCTTCAAACGAGTAATTTATTATATAAAAAGGAGGCTGTGATACTATGAAGGGAGCTAAAATGCTTTTAGAATGTTTAGTACAGCATGGAGTTGATACTATATTTGGATATCCCGGTGGAGCAGTTTTACCTATATATGATGCATTATATGATATGCAAGATAAGCTAAATCATATAATTACTGCGCATGAGCAGGGAGCTTCTCATGCTGCAGATGGCTATGCTAGGTCTACAGGAAAGGTTGGGGTTGCACTTGCAACCTCAGGACCTGGTGCCACAAATACTGTTACAGGTATTGCTACAGCATATATGGATTCTGTGCCAATTATAGTGTTTGCAGGTCAAGTACCTGTAAGTTTAGTAGGAAAAGATTCATTTCAAGAAGTGAATATAAGAAGTATAACTGAAACTATAACAAAGAAAACTTTTACCATTGATAAAGTAGAAAATATAAAGGGTGTAATAAATGAGGCGTTCAAAATAGCAAATAGTGGTAGAAAAGGACCTGTAGTTATAGAAGTGCCAAAGAATGTACAGGTTTCTGAAATTAGTGAAATGTCTTTAAATAGTGTAGAAAATGAATTAATATATGATTTATTTTCAAATAAACATGAAAATGCTTTAAATAAAGCAATTAAAATTATAGAGAATAGTGAAAGACCTATGGTATATGCAGGTGGCGGAGTTGTATCATCTGGTGCAGAAGAAGAATTGTCAAAATTTGTAGATAAATTGGATACACCAATTTCTTGTTCTCTTATGGGTACAGGTGCTTTCCCACAAGACAGGGATAATTATACAGGTATGCTTGGAATGCATGGAACACATACTTCAAATCAGGCTATAAATGATTGTGATTTGTTAATTGCTATAGGTGCAAGATTTAGTGATAGAGTTATAAGCAAAGTAAGTACTTTTGCTAAAAATGCTAGAATAATTCATATAGATATAGATGAAAAAGAGTTTGGAAAAAATATAAATGTAGATTTAGCAATAAAAGGTGATATAAAAAATATTTTAGAAAAGTTGAATTCAAGTATAAAAAACCAGAATCACAGTAAATGGATGAAAAAAATAATTTTATCAAAGAAAAATGAAGAACTAAAAATAGAAAATAATGCTTCAGAGAAAAAAGATCATGTAAGTCCTAGACATATTATGGAAACATTATATAAATTAACGGGTAGAGATTGTATAGTAACAACAGAAGTAGGTCAAAATCAGATTTGGACTGCACAATATTTTAAGTTTTTAAAACCAAGAACATTCTTAACTTCAGGTGGACTGGGAACTATGGGATTTGGCCTTGGGGCTGCAATAGGTGCCTGTGTTGGAAATCCTGATAAGAGAGTAATAAATGTAGCTGGTGATGGAAGTTTTAAAATGAACTGTAATGAACTTGCTACTATTTCAAAATATAAATTACCTATTATTCAATTGGTTCTGAATAATAATTCACTTGGTATGGTTCATCAATGGCAGGAGATGTTTTATAATAGAAGATATTGTTTTACAGAATTAACTGATGATGTGGACATATTAAAATTAGGTGAAGCATATGGGATAAAAACTTTAAAAATAGAAAATAATAATGAAGTCGAAGATTGCTTAAGATTTGCTTTGGAAAAAAGACAACCTATAATAATAGAATGTAGTATAGATACAAATCAAAAGGTATTTCCAATAGTACCTCCAGGAGCATCTATAACAGATAGTATAGGCTAGGGTTGTTAAGCAAATTTTAGTTTGAATATAAATTTTATAAAAAATTAAAAAAATATGTTGCCTAAATCGTATATAAAGTTTATTATATATATAATTTAGAATTTAAAAGACTATGATGGAGAAGAGTAAATAGTTTAGGATTTCATAGAGAGTGGGAAAAGGTGAAAACCCATATATCTAAAACTTTTGAAAATCACTCTTGAGTTGTAAGCTGAAATATAATTAAGCTGAGCCGGTATTGCCGTTATTAATTAATTAAAAGAATTGGGTGGTACCGCAAAGCTTCTTGACCCAGACGGAGGCTTATTTTTTTACAAAAAATTAGAACTTTGAAAATAGATTATTCAGGGAGGTTTCACAATATGAAAAGTGATTCAATAAAAAAAGGAATAAAAGGTGCTCCTGCTAGAGCACTTATGTATGGAATGGGATATACTAAAGAGGAAATTGAGAGACCGCTTATAGGAATAGTAAATTCACAAAATGAAGTAGTTGCAGGTCATATGCATTTAGATGAAATAGCCAAAGCGGCAAAACTTGGAGTGTCAATGGCTGGAGGAACACCTATGGAGTTCCCTGCAATAGCAGTCTGTGATGGAATTGCAATGGGGCATGTTGGAATGAAGTTTTCTTTAGCTAGTAGAGAACTTATAGCTGATTCTATTGAAGCTATGGCAACTGCTCATGGTTTTGACGGCTTGGTACTTATTCCTAATTGTGACAAAGTAGTTCCAGGAATGCTTATGGCAGCTGCAAGACTTGATATACCATCAGTTGTAGTAAGTGGCGGACCTATGAGGGCTGGTAAATCCAATGGAAAAGTATTAGACTTTAGTACTTGTATTGAGCAAGTTGGAGCTTGCAGTGATGGAAAAATAACAGAAGACCAGCTTGAAGAGGAAGCTAAAAAATCATGCCCAGGTTGTGGATCATGTTCAGGACTTTTTACAGCAAATAGCATGAATTGTCTTACAGAAGTACTTGGAATGGGACTTCCTCTAAATGGAACCGCACTTGCACAGACTGGAGAGAGAATACAGCTTGCAAAATATGCTGGAATGTATGTAATGGACTGTGTAAAAAACAATAGACGTCCAAGTGACATATTAAAACTAGATGCATTTAAAAATGCTATAACTATGGATATGGCAATGGCTGGATCTACTAATACTGTACTTCATCTTCCTGCTATAGCTCATGAAGCTGGAATAAAACTTGATTTGGATTTGTTTGATGAAATAAGTCAGAAAACACCTTGTCTTATAAAATTAAGTCCAAGTGGAAAACATCATATGGAAGATCTTCATATGGCAGGTGGAATACCGGCTCTTATGCATGAACTTTCCAACAAAGGATTAATTGCTGAAGATTCTATGACTGTTACAGGAAAAACTATAGGAGAAACTATAAAAGAATATAATGTCCTCAATCGTGATGTTATCAGAAGTATTGACAATCCTTACAGTCCTAAGGGAGGACTTGCAATACTTAGAGGAAATCTTGCAGTAGATGGAGCAGTAGTTAAAGAGTCTGCCGTAGCAAAAGAAATGATGATACATGAAGGTCCTGCTAGAGTTTATAATTCTGAGGAAGAAGCAGTTAAGGCTATATTTGGAGATGAGATAAATAAAGGTGATGTAATTGTAATAAGATATGAAGGACCAAAAGGTGGCCCAGGAATGAGGGAGATGCTTTCACCAACCTCTGCTATAGCAGGTATGGGACTTGATAAAGATGTAGCACTTCTTACAGATGGAAGATTTTCTGGAGCTACAAGAGGAGCTTCTATAGGACATGTATCCCCTGAGGCAATGGAAGGCGGATTGATCGGTCTTGTAGAAGAAGGAGATACTATATTTATAGACATAAAAAATAAAAAATTGGAATTAAAAGTAAATCCTAAAGAACTAGAAGAAAGAAAGAAAAAGTATGTAAAACCTGAACCTAAAGTAAAAAAAGGATATTTAGCTAGATATGGTAAGCTAGTTACTTCTGCCAATACAGGCGCAGTGTTAAAATAGGTTTGAGTATTAATAAAGTTTTTAAAGAATACTAATATAGTTCAGTACTGATTGAATTTTTATCCAATTAGTACTGAACTATTAATTTTTTATGAAAATAATGCAAGATATTGATTTTAATAATTATATAATTAAGATTAGTGGAAAAAATAATTATGATATAATATTATTTAAAGATTTTATTTTGAAGAGGTGAATTCAATCATATGGATATTATTAAAGTTAATATATATGGAGAGAAAAACAAGAAAATAATTGGAGGATGTTGTAGCAACAAGAATACTGGCTGCAATTCCTGCTCAAAGAAAAGTGGATGCAATAATTGCAATGCAGAAACAAAAACAATTATGGACTCATACATGAGTTTAAATGATTTTTTAAACCTTACAGACGTATATGGAAAAGTAGACTTGAATTTTATAGAATTAAATGATACTGGATTTGAGACAGAGGAAAAAAATAGAGTATTGGATGTTATAGAAAGAGGATTTGATGCACCTATAACTGTTATTGATGGAATCATAAGATACTATGGAGGCATATCAAACAAACTTGTTTATAAAGATGTCAAAGAATTATTGACATAGTATTTTATTTATATTATAATAGTGACAAAGTTAAATGATAAAGACTATGACAGGGAATATTAGATGTGACAATTATTTTTAAGAGAGTGGGATTTGGTGAAAACCCATAAATATTTCATATTAAACTCGCCCTTGAGTTGCAGGCTGAATTAGTAGTAAGCTGAGCCGATGTGAATCGTTATTGAATTAAGTAATAAATTTGGGTGGTACCGCGAACAGATTTCTCGCCTCAAGGGAAGTGCTGTTTTTTTTATGCTGATTTTCAAATATGACAAATTTAGTATATTGGTATTTTAGATTATAATATTTAGTGTGTAGTGTGTAGAATTATGAATAAAAAATGTAACATTTATATATAAAAACTTTGAAAGGGACAAGTAAATATATGGTGTTTTAAAAGAGAGTAGGTAATGGTGCGAGCCTATAAAATATTTATATTGAAAACTCACCCTTAAGTTGTAAGCTGAACTAAGTAAGCTGTGCCGGCATATGGTGTCGTTATTTAATTAAGTAAAATTTGGGTGGTACCGCGAAACAGACTTCTCGCCCCATAGGAGAGTCTGTTTTTTTGTATCCTAAAAAATATGAGGAGAGATAAATATGAAGGCTGCTGAAGCTATTATCCAATGTTTAAAAAAAGAAGATGTAAAGATGGTATTTGGATATCCAGGTGCTGCAGTAGTTCCTATATATGAAGCCTTGAGAAAATCTGATATAAAACATGTATTAGTAAGACAGGAACAGGCAGCAGGCCATTCTGCAAGTGGCTATGCTAGGTCTACCGGAAAAGTAGGTGTTTGTATTGTTACATCTGGCCCAGGTGCTACAAACCTTATTACAGGTATTGCTTCAGCATATATGGATTCCATTCCAATGGTTATTATTACAGGTCAGGTTAAATCTACGTTAATCGGAAGAGATGTATTTCAGGAATTAGATATAACGGGTGCTACAGAATCATTTACAAAATATAGTTTCCTTGTAAGGGAATCTAAATTTATTCCTAAAACTATAAAAGAGGCGTTTTATATAGCTAATACAGGTAGAAAAGGCCCTGTGCTTGTAGATATACCTGTAGATATAATGGAAGAAGATATTGATTTTAAATACCCTGAAGTTGTTAATATAAGAGGATATAAGCCTACTACAAAGGGACATATAGGTCAGATAAGGAAAATAATTGAAAGAATTAAAACTAGTAAAAGACCAATTATTTGTGCAGGTGGAGGAGTTATACTCGCAAAGGCTGAAAATAAATTAAGAGAATTTATAGAAAAATCCAATATACCTGTTGTGAACACATTGATGGGAAAAGGAAGTATTAATGAAGACAGTAATTATTATGTGGGTTTAATAGGAACTCATGGATTTGATTATGCAAATAAAGCTGTAGATAATGCAGATGTTCTAATACTCATAGGTGCTAGAGCTACAGATAGGACTACAAGAGGAATAAAGGATTTTGCGAAAAATGCAGATGTAATTCATATAGATATAGATCCTGCTGAAATAGGGAAAAATTTAGAAACGTTCATTCCAGTAGTTGGTGATATTGAAAATGTTTTATCAAAATTGATAAAAGAAATAACTCCTATAGATACGGAAAATTGGATAAATCAAATTAGAACATGGAAAAATAGTATTGAAATAAATAAAAATCCAACAGATAAAATAAATCCTAGATATGCATTAAACAATGTTTCTAAAAAGCTGGATGAAGAATCTATATTAATAACCGATGTAGGACAAAATCAAATTTGGTGTGCACGGAATTTTAAAATTATGGGCAATAGAAAATTTTTAGCTTCTGGTGGGCTTGGAACCATGGGATATTCAATACCAGCAGCTATAGGCGCTAAAATGGGATGCCCTGATAAAAATGTAATAGCAGTTGCTGGTGATGCTGGATTTCAGATGAGTCTCTTTGAGCTTGGAACTGTTAAAGAATATGATGTGAATATTGTTATGATTATTTTTAATAACTTAGGATTGGGCATGGTAAGGGAAATTCAGGATAAAAAATGTGAAGGAGAATTTGGAGTTAATTTTAAAACAAATCCAGATTTTGTAAAACTGGCAGAATCTTATGGAATATGTGCAGAAAGAGTTGAAAAAGACGATGAGTTTGAGCCTGTTTTTGAAAAAGCTTTAAATTCAGATAGGGCATTTTTAATAGAGTGTGTTGTTGACCCACATGAAAGTACGTTTTAAAAAAATACGGGGTGATTACTATAGAAAAATATGTGTTGTCAGTATTAGTAGAAAACCATCCAGGAGTTCTAAGTAAAATTGCTGGACTATTTAGCAGAAGAGGCTATAATATTCATAGTCTTACTGTAGGAATTACAGAAGATCCTGAAATATCAAGGATGACTATAGTTTCTGTTGGCGATGATTATATGTTTGAACAGATAAACAAACAATTAAATAAGTTAATTGAAGTTATAAAAGTAATAGATTTAAGTGATCATAAAGCTGTTGCAAGAGAACTTTCTCTAGTAAAAGTTTCAGCGGATTCCAATAATAAAGTGCTTATTATGGAAATTGCCCATACTTTTAGAGCAAAAGTACTTGATATGGATGAAAAAAGTATGATAATTGAAATAACTGGTAGTGAAAGGAAAATATCTTCTTTTATTGAACTTATGAGACCTTATGGAATTAAAGAAAGTATTCGTACAGGGCTTACATCTCTTCAAAGAGGAAATAAATTAGAAAATTAATTGGAAAATAGACTTGTTTTATCAATAATATTGTAATATTATATTATTATATAAATTGAATATAAAAGTAGCAGAGTAAATATTGTGCGTAAAGTGTTAGAGGATGGGAAGTTGCCTCTAAACGAAAAGCTCGGTTTTGAAGCTTACGATGCAATGTTGCTTCCACTGTTACATTAAAGGGATACGTATTTATTTACCTCTTTTCTCTTTAATGTGACCACATTAAAGAGAAAAGAGGTGTTTTATTTTTCTAATAAAACTATTTTTATATTGATTATTTTATTTGAAAATGGAGGAAAGATATGAACAATAATATGAATACTAAAGCCCTTGTTACTACAGCATTGTTTGTAGCTATTGCACTTGTTATAAGAACTTTTTCAATAAATATAGTAGCAGGTGGAATACTTACTATGAGAATAAGCTTTGCTGCAATATTTTATGTTCTCCCAGGTCTTCTATTTGGACCTCTTTATGGAGGAATTGCAGGTGGACTTGTAGATTTACTAGGCTATGTTATAGCTCCTATGGGAGGTTACATTCCACTTTTGACTATAACCAATGTATTGGCAGGAGTTTTGCCTGTGCTCATATGGAGAATTATAAGAAAAGCGGATATTTATAAAGTAAAAAAATATTATGGAATATTTTTTGTGATTATGCTTTTAGTTGGATCAGTGAATTTTTTATTTACAAAATTTATGCCTTCCATGGTATGGAGCAGAATACTTTTAAATTTAGGTCAAAAATCTCAATATTTAGGAATAGGATTTATGATCGTAGCTGTAATAGGTCTTTTGTTATTAGTTATAAATACTTTCATAAACAAAAGAACTGGAAAAGTTTATAAATATGTAAACAGTAGATATTTTAAACTTGTAATTGCTCTTGGAATATCGGGAATCATAGTGTCTACCCTTAATACTTATATTTTACTTATATTCACTCCTGTACTTATGGCAAAAGGGTTTATGATATTGTGGATTCCAAGGATGTTTCAAACAATATTTATTACACTAATAGATTCTTATATTATATGCATACTCATGTATTATTATCAGTTACTGGAAAAAAGAATAGTAGAGAAAGTTTAAGAATAAAAAAATTGCCAGTTAATAAAACTGACAATTTTTTTTGTGAACAGAATATACATGTAAATAAAGTATACAATGCAGACTATTGGCTTATTGGCGAAATCAGCTAAAAACTAATGGTTTATAATGTATAAAGAGTATACATTAATAGGTGATTTTAAATATGGTATATAAATTGCTTTATAAAAATATAATTATAAAAAGTTTAATTTATACCGATAATTGAGAAAAATAAGGAAGGACGTGAAACTTATGTTTAAAAAGATCACCAATGCATGTGTTATACTAGTCCAAAAATACTTACCAGATCCATTTCTATTTGCATCAATACTTACAGTAATAGTGTTTATAGCTGGCATAATAGTCACCAGGCAAACTCCTCTTGATATGCTTATACATTGGAATTCAGGATTTTGGGGATTACTGTCGTTCTCAATGCAGATGGCTTTAGTAGTAGTTACAGGTCATACACTTGCCAATACTCCTGTAGTAAATAAGGGAATTAAAAAGATAGCTTCTATTCCCAAAACGCCATGTCAGGCTATAATAATAACTACAGTTTCTGCTGGTATAGCATGCTGGATAAATTGGGGATTTGGTCTTATACTAGGTGCAATATTGGCAAAAGAAATAGCTAAAAAAGTTCCGAAAGTTGATTATAGACTTTTAATTGCTTCTGCATACTCTGGATTTGTAGTATGGCATGGTGGATTATCTGGCTCAATACCACTTACGATTGCTGCAGGAGGACAAGATGTAAAAACTGTAAGTGCAGGCATCATAACTTCTGCCATACCTACTAGTCAAACCTTGTTCAGTCATTATAATTTATTTATAGTAATAATAATTTTAGTTACCATGCCAGTTGTAAATTGGTTTATGCACCCAAAAGGAAAAGATATATTTATTATAGATCCTAAAAGATTAGAAGATGAAATACCAGTTAAAAGTTTGAATAAATCAAAAAAGGAAATGACACCTGCAGAAAGACTGGAAAATAGTTCAGTGATTTCAGTAATTATCGGATGTATGGGCATTATATACACTATTTACTATTTTGCGACTAAGGGATTTAAACTAGATTTAAATGTAGTTAATTTTACATTCTTGTTTTTGAGCATACTTCTTCATGGAACTCCAAGAAAATTTCTTAATGCTGCAGCTTCAGGAGTAAAAGCTACTACGGGAATAATTATTCAATTTCCATTCTATGCTGGAATAATGGGCATGATGATAGGAACGAATGTTATGGGGATTTCTCTTGGAAAGACTATTGCTTCTGGACTTATAAGTATAGCAACACCTAAAACGTTTTCTTTATTTACAGTATTAAGTACTGCATTTTGTACTATATTTATTCCATCAGGAGGTGGTGAATGGGCACTTCAAGCTCCAATAATTATGCCGGCTGCTTCACATCTTGGAATAAGTTCAAGTATAGCAGCAATGGCTATATCCTGGGGAGATGCCTGGGCAAGTATGATACAACCATTTTGGGCATTACCGGCACTTGCGATAGCTGGACTTGGAGCAAGAGATATAATGGGATTTTGCATAATAGATTTATTTTATACAGGTATAATTATATTGGGTACATTTTTAATAATAGCTTGAATATGTAAATGATATAATATAAAAAAAGGAGGTAATTTTGATATGAATATAAAAAGTATATCAGTTTTAGGTACTGGAACTATGGGACATGGCATAGCATTATTTTCGTCAATGGCTGGTTTAAATGTAACTATGTACGGTAGGTCAGATGCAAGTCTTAAAAGAGGATTTAGTGCTATAAAAGAGGACTTAGGACGATTAGAATCACAAGGAGAATTAGATGATGGTACTTGTAAAAGTATATTAGATAGAATAAAAGGGGTCAAAACTATTGAAGAAGCCTCTAAAGGAACAGATTTTGTAATAGAGTCTTTAGCCGAAGACTTGCAGATCAAAAGAAAATTTTTTGAAAAGTTGGATGCTCTTTGTAAATACGATGTTATTCTTGCTACAAACACTTCAGGACTTAGTCCTACAAAAATAGGGGAAGTTACAAAACATCCAGAGAGAGTAGTGGTAGCTCACTTTTGGAACCCACCTCAATTAATTCCATTAGTAGAAATAGTACCTGGGGAAAAAACTTCTAAGGATACTGTATTAAAGACAAAGGAATTAATTGAATTTATAGGGAAGAAAGCTGTTTGTATGGAAAAAGAGTGTGCTGGTTTTATAGGAAATAGATTACAGCTTGCACTTCTAAGAGAGGCTATGTATATAGTAGAGCAAGGATGGGCAAAACCAGAAGAAGTAGACAAGGCTATGGAATATGGACATGGTCGAAGACTTCCAGTTACAGGACCATTAAGCAGTGCAGATCTAGGTGGACTGGATATATTTTACAATATATCATCTTATTTATTTAAAGATCTGTGTGATTATAAAAAGCCATTTGAATTAATGAAAGAAAAGATTGAAAAAGGTGATTTAGGAAGTAAAAGTGGAAAAGGATTTTATAATTGGTCTAAAGGGGATTTAGAAAAAAAACAAAAAGAACGAACAGACCTACTTTTATATTTCTTAAAAAAGGATGCCAATTAATTGAATTTATGCTGATAAAAATATATATTTTTATCAGCATAAATTTTTAATTATATATTATTTTAAACCTTGTTCATATGCTTCTACCATTTTTTTAACCATATTACCACCTATTGATCCAGCTTCTCTTGAAGTTAAATCTCCATTATAACCTTGTTTTAAATTTACTCCAACTTCTTGAGCTGATTCCATTTTAAATTGATCTAATCTTGCCTTAGCTTCAGGAACTACTAATTTGTTACTATTATTATATGCCATAATTAATCTCTCCTTTTAAACTAAATTTATTGATTACATTTAAAGTTTCTGCATTTTAGAAAAATATATGTTAGGGAATGGCATGAATATATGGATAATATTTCACAACAGGTGTTAAAATTGATTGTATATTAATGTATCATTAAATTGAATTGATTAGTATAATAATTAGTGTAGATTAAAATTGCAATTTTTATTAATAAGCTGATTTTAACAAATAAATATTGCATTTTATTATAAAATACAATATCATTATATCATAGTAAAATACTCTGAATTGGAAAGAAATTTTATTAGTTATAGGAGTGCGATAATTATGGAAAAGCAAATTTATATGGATTATTCAGCTACTACTTTTGTTAAACCAGAAGTATTAAAAGAAATGATTCCATATTTTACTGAGTATTTTGGAAATCCATCTTCGATTTATAATATAGCTCGAAAAAATAAAGCTGTTATAAGTAAAGCAAGACAAAAGGTGGCGGATGTAATAAATGCTAGAAAAGATGAAATCTTTTTTACAAATGGTGGATCAGAATCGGATAATTGGGCTCTTAAGGGAGCTGCTTTTGCAAATAGAAATAAAGGTAGGCATATAATTATTACCAATATTGAACATCATGCAATTTTAAATACTGCTAAATATTTGGAGAAACAGGGATTTGATGTGACATATCTTAATGTAGATAAAGATGGATTTGTTAATATAGATGAACTTAAACATGCTATTAGAGAGGATACAATAATTGTTTCTATTATGTTTGCAAATAATGAAATAGGTACAATTGAACCTATCCAGCAAATAGGAAAATTTTTAAAAGAAAAAAATATATTATTTCATACAGATGCAGTTCAGGCAATTACACATGTTCCAATTGATGTTAAAGAAATGAATATAGATTTATTATCTATGTCATCGCATAAATTTTATGGACCTAAGGGCATGGGTGCTCTTTATATAAAAAAGGGTACTAAAATTGACAATTTAATACATGGGGGAAGTCAGGAAAGAGATAAAAGAGCTGGAACTGAAAATGTACCTGGAATAGTTGGGATGAGTTATGCAATTGAACTTGCTGCAAGAGATATGAAAATTGAATCAGAAAGGCTTATGGAACTTAGAGATAAATTAATTGATGGTTTGTTAAAGATACCGGAAAGTAAACTAAATGGGCCAAGAACAAACAGACTGCCTGGAAATGTAAATGTGTCTTTTAAGGGAGTGGACGGTGAAATACTATTAGTAGTTTTAGATGATATTGGAATTTATGCGTCAAGTGGAAGTGCTTGTTCAGCAGGATCAATAGAACCATCTCATGTACTGACCTCAATAGGACTTGAAAGGGATATGGCAAACAGTGCCCTAAGACTTACATTAGGAGCAGAAACAACAGAAGATGAAGTTGATTTTGTAATAGATAAAATAACAGAATCAGTTAAGAGTTTGCGAGAAACTAAAAGTCAGGAATAAACAGTAAAATTACAACAGATGAATAGAGTAGGTGATTATAAATGAAAGAAAAAGTAGTAATAGGTATGAGCGGAGGAGTAGATAGTTCTGTTGCTGCATATATTCTTAAGGAACAAGGATATGATGTCATAGGAGTCACTATGCAAGTTTGGCAGAATGACAAATTTTATGAAAATATGGAAAGCGGCTGCTGTTCACTTAGTGCAGTAGATGATGCAAGAATGGTTGCATATGATCTTGATATACCATATTATGTCATGAACTTTAGAGATTCTTTTAAGAAAAATGTTATAGATTATTTTATAAATGAGTATAAAAAAGGTAGAACACCTAATCCTTGTATTGCCTGTAATAAATTTTTAAAATTTGACGAGCTTTTGATAAAAGCCATGGAATTAGGAGCAAGTTATGTAGCTACAGGTCATTATGCTAATGTGGATAAAATTAATGGCAGGTATGTACTCACAAAATCTAAAGATGATAGAAAAGACCAAACTTATGCATTATATGGTTTAAATCAATTTCAATTGGCACACACTTTGATGCCATGTGGATTTTATAAAAAGACTGAAATAAGAGAAATTGCCAAAAAAATAGGTCTTGCTGTCCACAATAAAAGAGACAGTGAAGAAATTTGCTTTATACCTGACAATAACCATGGAGCCTATATAAATAGGCAGTTGAATGGGAAGATAAAAGGTGGTAATTTTGTAGACAAAAGTGGAAAAGTACTTGGCAAGCACAAAGGTATAGTATATTATACCATAGGACAGAGAAAAGGACTTGGCATTGCTTTTGGAGTTCCAATGTATGTAATCAATATAGATCCTGTTAGAAATGAAGTAGTTCTTGGAAATGAACAAGATTTGTTTAAAACAGAATTTTTAATAAATCAAGTAAACTTCATGCCATTTGAAACACTCATAGAACCTGTAAGTGTACAGTGCAAGATAAGGTATTCTGCAAAACCCAAAGATGCTTTAATAATACCAGATAAAAATGGAATGGTAAAAGTAATATTTAAAGA
This sequence comes from Clostridium tyrobutyricum, assembly GCF_019144085.1. Taxonomy (GTDB): domain Bacteria; phylum Bacillota; class Clostridia; order Clostridiales; family Clostridiaceae; genus Clostridium_B; species Clostridium_B tyrobutyricum_A. Next base: position 13,902 of record NZ_JAHHUY010000032.1, on the reverse strand, counting down.
ACCACAGAGAGCAATAACGAAAGGACAATCAGCAGTATTTTATCAGGATAATGTAATGGTTGGTGGAGGAACTATTGATAAAATATTGTAGGCAGTTTCATGAATACACAAAATTGTATATAGAAATAACCCATCTATGATTTAAAAAGGTGGGTTATTTTAAATTATATGATATATGTCAAACTAAATAATATCTGTTTAATTTAGCAATTATTTTTGCAATCTTATGATTTTACTTTCTGGATTTTGTGAAAAATTTAATAAACAAAATACAATGAAACATATTGAAAGCATATGAAGCATATGATATAATAAATTTGCTTTCAAAGAATAAATATTTATTTTGAAATGGAGAAGATTATGTTTGCATTGGAGAGAAGAGAAAAAATATATGATTATATTTTAAAAGCTAAAAATGTAACCGTATTAGAACTTTCGAAAAAATTGAATGTATCTGAAGTTACAATAAGAAAAGATTTATCCTTCTTGGAAAATCAAAGGCTTATTGATAGAACATTCGGAGGAGCTATAATTAAAAGTCCCATAATCAAGGAAGAAAGCTATTTTCAAAAAGAAAAATACATGATTAATGAAAAGCATTTAATAGGAGAAAAAGCTGCTGAATTTATTAAGCCTAATACTACAATTATTTTAGATACTGGTACTACCATAATGGAAATGGCGAAATGTATAGTAAATGTTAAAGATTTAAAAGTTATAACAACTAATTTGAAAATTGCCCTTTTTTTAAGTGACTTTGAAAATATAGAAGTTACATTAGTAGGAGGTAAAGTTTCTATGAAATCAAAAGGATGCAATGGTATTGAAACATGTAAGATTATAGAAAAGTATAATGTAGATTCTTGTTTTCTAGGATGTGATGCCTTTGATATAAGTAAAGGATTTATGACTACCAATATTGAAAAAATGTATTTAAAGCGTACATTTATAAAAACAAGTGAAAAATCATTTTTGCTTGCTAGTAGTAATAAATATGGTAAAAGAAGCATGCTTAAGGTATGTGATCTTAGTGAATTGACAGGAATTATTGTTGATAAACAATCACAGAAACTTATTGATGATTTTAATGAATCAGATTTAGATAGTTGCGTATTTGTTTAATTCTCATACGTTAATTAATATAAATAAATTGAAAAGAGGAGATATAGATGAATAAACCTATTATTGCAATTACATTGGGAGATCCTGCAGGAGTAGGACCTGAAATTGTAGTTAAAGCACTTAAAAACAAAGAAATTTACTATCAATGTAAACCTTTAGTTATAGGGGATTATGAAGTTTTACGCAAGGCATTGGAAATAACGAAATCTTCATTGAAGCTAAATGTTGTTTCAAAACCTGATGAAGGTAAATATACTTTAGGAACTATAGATTATATTAATTTAAATAATATTGACATTTCAAAATTGGAGTATGGAAAAGTACAGGCACAGTGTGGTCAGGCAGCTTTTGATTATCTTTCATATGCTATCAAGCTTGCACTAGATAAAAAAGTAACTGCAATTGCAACAACACCTTTGAACAAGGAGTCATTTAAAGCTGCAGGTGTTCCATATATAGGGCATACTGAAGTTCTTGAAAAACTTACTAATACACCGGATCCATTAACTATGTTTGAAGTAAGAGAATTAAAAGTATTTTTTTATAGTAGACATGTACCACTTAGAAAGGCTTGTGAGTTAATTACGAAGGAAGGAATCGAAAAATTTATAGTTAGATGTGAAAAGGCATTAAAAGTATTGGGGATTGAAAAACCTCATATGGCTATAGCAGGACTTAATCCACATTCTGGTGAACATGGTCTTTTTGGTGATGAAGAAGTTAAATATATCTTCCCAGCTGTTAAGAATTTACAAGAAAGAGGTGTGGATATTAATGGACCAATTGGTGCGGACTCAGTATTTTATCAGGCATTAAATGGAAAATATGATGCAGTTCTTTCACTTTATCATGATCAGGGACATATTGCTACTAAAATGGTTGATTTTGAAAGAACAATTTCACTTACAAATAACATGCCATTTTTAAGAACTTCAGTAGACCATGGAACAGCATTTGATATAGCAGGAACTGGAAAAGCAAGTGATGTTAGTATGGTAGAGTCTATTTTATTAGCAGCTAAATATGGACCTGGATTTTTAATTTAGAGTAATACAAATAGCTAAATATAAATGAAAGCCTCAATTTGTTTATGTAGAAAAGATCCCTTAAATCAAATCTATAAAACAAAAAGAGGCATCTTACAAAGAATATAACAACTTATCATAATTAGTTTATCATAAATAAAGTAAAAATGTAAATATAATGCTTATTGTAAAATATCAATTCACATATTATATGTAAGCGTTTGATTTTTAAAATTACTATTAAATACAATTTATTAAAGGAGAGAGGTTAATATGTTGAAAACAGTAATTATAGCGGATGATTTAACAGGTGCTAATGATACAGGAGCAATACTTGCTAAAAATGGATTGAAGGTAGGAACTTTACTTGATAAATCTGATTTATCTAAGTTTGAAAAGTTTGATGTTTTGAGTATAACAACTAATAGCAGAGGCATGTCAGCTAATGATGCATATAACAAAGTTTATGATGCTGTAAATTTATTTGAAAATAAAGAAAATATATTTTTTAGTAAAAGAATTGACTCAACTTTAAGAGGAAATGTTGGATATGAAATTGACAGTATTATTGATAATTTAGGAAATGATACCAAAGCTATCGTTGTTGCCTCATTTCCTAATTCTGGACGTGTAAGTATACTTCTTGCTTGTAAATGGGGTTCCTCTTGAGAATACAGAAGTTTCGAAGGACCCTACATCACCTGTAAAAACATCTAGAGTAACTGAAATAATAAAAAATCAAAGTAAGCGTAGAGTAGGTTTTATATCTTTGGATAAGGTATTGAAAGGATCTAATATAATAAAAAATGAAATTATACAAAATGTAAAAGATAACAGTGAAATTATAGTTATTGATGCATGTACAAATGAGGATATTGATGAAATTGCTAAGGCATGTATAGATAGCAAAATAAAGTTTGTATCAGTTGATCCAGGTCCCTTTACTGCAGCTGCAGCAAACATATTTTATAAAAAAGATGAAGGATTAAAAATTAGAGAAAAAGTATTATGTGGAATTGGCAGTGCAAGTAGTTTAACAAGAGAGCAGATAAATTATTTAAGAACAAAATATAATCCGCTAATTGTAAAAGCTAATACAATTAAATTTTTAAATAAAGAAGAAAAGGATACGGAGATAAATCAAATAGTGAATGAAGTTGTAAATAAAGAAAAGGATTACGATATTTTAGTTGTTACAACTACCACAGAAGATAATGATGTATTAGATTTTTATGAAATAGGCAAGAAATATAGGCTAGATAAAAAAGAATGTTCACGATTGATAACGGCTTCCATAGCCGAAATAGTTTATAGAATAATTAATAAGCTGGGAAATGGTATAGGAAGTGTTTATACGTCTGGAGGAGATGTTACTGAGGCTTTCTGCAGTAAAATAAATGCAGAGGGTATAGAAGTAAAAGATGAGGTTATTCCACTGGCTATCTATGGAAGAGTAATAGGAGGAATTTTCGATAAGAAACCTATTATAACAAAAGGAGGATTAGTAGGAACTAAAAATACATTAAGTAAATGTGTTAATTACTTGAAAACTAAAACATCAAGCCAATATAGCGTTGAAGATTAAATTATTATAAATTTGAAAGAGGGATGAGAAAATGATTTCTGGAATACAAATGATATTTGGATTGATTATTGGTATATGTTTGCTTGTATTTTTAATTACAAAAACAAAAGTGCACGTATTTCTGGGATTGATTATTTGTTCAATTACTGTAGGGATAATAGGTGGAATGAATCAACAAGATGTTATTTCGTCAATTACGAAGGGATTTGGTAATTCACTAAGCAGTATTGGCATTATCATTGGATTTGGTGTTATGCTTGGTAAACTACTTGAAGTATCAGGTGCAACGGAAGTAATGGCAAATGCATTTATAAAATTGTTTGGTCACAAGAAGGAAGAAGAAGCTTTGGCAGCTTCTGGATTTGTTACATCATTATCTATTTTCTGTACTTCTGGATTTATTATTTTATCACCATTAGTTAAAGGACTATCCCAAAAAACAGGTAAATCAGTTGTTTCATTAGGTATATCTCTGGCAGGAGGATTGTTGCTGAGTCATACTTTGGTTCCACCTGCTGCTGGGCCTATAGGTGTTGCAGGTATTTTAAATGTTAATATTGGAAAATTTATGTTGTTTGGAGCTATTATTTCTATACCAATTATTTGTGTCATAATTCCATATGCAAGATATCTGGGAAATAAAATATATCAACTTCCAAATAATGATGAGGATGGATGGATAAGACCTTCAGAAAAAAAAGTTATTAGTAGTAATAATATTAATACTAATACTAATAAAAAATCTCTTTCTGGATCTATGGCTTTTGCACCAATAGTAGTACCAATATTATTGATATTATTAAATACAGTTTTAAAATCATTAAGTTTTAAGAATAATATTTTAGCTTCAATTTTATCTTTTGCAGGCTCACCAATAATTGCACTATCAATTGGATTGCTAATTGCTATATTTGGATTAACAGGGAATCTATCTAGAAAAGAAACATTAGATGCCATGGAAGAAGGACTTAAGGCAAGTGGTAAATTAATATTATTAGTTGGTGGTGGTGGAGCACTTGGCATGATTATACAAAACAGTGGAGTTGGAACATATATTGCAACCAGTATTTCAAAAACAAGTATACCTCCAATTCTTCTACCTTTTATTATTTCATGTTTGTTAAGAGTAATACAAGGTTCAGGTGCAGTAGCTATGACAACGGCTGCTTCTGTAACTGCTCCAATGATTTCAACACTTCACATTGATCCTGTTTTTGCAGCACTTGCGGCTTGTGTAGGTTCTATGATGTTTTCGTATTTTAATGATTCATATTTTTGGGTTATTAATGAATCAATTGGAATAAGTAATGTTAAGGAACAGATGAAAGTATGGTCCATTACTTCTACACTTGCATGTATTACTGGATTAATTGCCTTACTTATTTTAAATTTCTTTTTAGGATAAAAACGAACAATTTAAATTTATGCCTATATATAAGATTTGTAAAAAGTATCTTAATATATAGGCAATTTTTATATTTAAATTTAATACTTATTATGAATAGTACAATTAAGTATGGTAAAATCTATATATGATATAGTGCTTTGTAGTTAATATGAAGGAGGAATGGCTTATGTTAATATCTCATTTGAAATTAAATAAAAATAATTATGGTGAAGTACTTCTTAAAAAAGTAGATATAAATGGAAATTTATGCGCAGGATATGGTGAAATAACTATAAATCAAATATATGAAAATGTGGGTAAGAAAGATATTGAGGGAGTATATGCTTTCCCAATTCCAGATACGGCTGTCATATCTGGATTTGAAGCTGAAATAGGTGGAAAGACTCTAAAAGCAGTAGTAGAGGATAAGAGCAAGGCAAATAAGATATATGAGAATGCCAGGAAATCAGGAGATACTATATTTTCTTTAGAAGAATTTAGCCCCCATTTTTTTAAAATAAATATAGGTAAGATAATATCAGGTGAAAAAGTAAAAATAAAATTTTCTTATATGGATGAATTGGATTATGCAAACAATAAATTTAAATTAACTATACCAGCTGTTTCGGAACCTAAAATATTCAATAAGGATAGTACTTCAAGTGTGAAAAATTTCAAAAGTGAAGATTTTGAATTTAAGGTAAACATAATAGTTGAATCATTGACTAATTTGGATTTTAAATCACCACATCACAATATAAGAATAGATAGAGATGGAGATACTATAGCAAAAATAAGCCTTGATGAAAATTCTAGTCCTATTGATAAAGATTTTATAATTATTATGAAGGAAAAAGGAACTTTGGAAGCAGATGGGATGATATATGAGTATAAGAAAAATGATGAAAGGAAAGGTATAGTTTATATAAGGATGATTCCTAAATTAGATAAATTTGAATCGGAAGGAAATAAAAATTATATATTTCTAATTGATATTTCCTATACCATGGAAGGAGAAAAGTTAAATCAGGCTAAAAATGCATTGCATCTTTGCATTAGAAATTTATCTGAGGGAGATACTTTTGATATAGTGGCCATGGGAAATAAACTCTATAGTTTTTCAAAAGGTGAATCGGTTGAATATAATGCACAATCATTGAGAGAAGCTTCTAAATGGATAGACAATTTAAATACTGAATTGAGTTCAGATATATTTGAAGGTATAAAATACAGTCTTGAAAAGGGAACGAAAGAAAATACTATACTTATATTTACAGATGATCAGGTTAATGAAGAAGACAAGATACTTTCATATGTAAAACAAAATGTAAGTGACAATAGAATATTTGCTTTTGGTGTAGGGGAATTTGTTAACAACTATTTTTTAAACAAATTATCTCATGAGAGTTCAGGAAAATCAGAATTTATAGGAGAAAATGAAAGAATCGAAGATATAGTTATTAGGCAATTAAACAGAATACAAAATCCTCAAGTCGATAATATAAAAATTGATTGGGGAAGATTAAAAGTAGAGTCCTCATATCCTAGAACAATTAAATATATGTACGATAGGGAACTATTTTCAATATTTGCCAGCGTAGTAGGAGAAGTAGAAGGGCATATAGTATTAAGTGGAAATGTTAATGAATCCGAATATTTAAGTGAAATAGATATTGATAATTTTAATACAGAAGAAAATGCAAACTTATTAAAAAAAGTATGGGCTAGAAAAAGAATAAAATCAATTGCAGCAGCTATGAAGGTAGAACGCGGCGAAAAAAGAGAGGCTATGCGAAAAAAAATCATACAAATATCCAAAGAAAATGAAATAATAAGTTGTGAAACTACTTTTATACTTATGGAATTGAGAGAAGAGCCAGTTCTTGGTATTCAACTTAGAAATATAATTCCAATAAAAGTTAGTGAAAAAACTCTAGGAGAACAGATAAGTATTAAAAGTAAATCAGGTTTCTTTTATAAAACTTGCCAGGAGAATATTATTGATGACAATTCATATTTACATAATAAGTATCCAAGAGAAATGTTACTTAGAATAATTGCAAAAAATCAATTTGCAGATGGTTCATTTGTAGATTATGAAGATAGTAGTCTGGAAGATAAAGTTGAGACAACATCAATGTCTATATTGGCATTTTGTTTGGGAAAAGAAAATATAGATATATATTTAAAACAGCTGAATAAAGCAGTTGTTTATATATGTAAAAATTATTGGAAAATTGATGTCCATTCTAGAGAAGATATAAATAGGCTTGTATTTTTAGCACTAACTACTATTAAAAAGAGAAATATAATTAAAGCTAAATATATGGAAACTGTAGATTGTACTATAAATAATATGTATAATATAAAAGAATTATCAGGAGCTATTATTAATGGATCACTAAATAAAAGCATGGCAAGTTTGTTTAATATAGATGAAAAGAATAAATGTATAAAAGAGGATATAACCATATATGATGAAAGAAATTCGATTTTTGACATGGCAAAACTTTCAGTACTTATGTCATTAAATGGGTAAAACATATAAAATGTTTAAGATAATTGAATAAAATTATCAAAAATTATTATAATTTTACTTATTTTAATTAAATAGTATAACTTTTATAAAAATAAATGAAAAAATGAAATTTTTTTGTTGAAAAATTTCATTAATAAATATATAATTTAAACTAAACCGAAAAATTAAAGGGGGCAATTACATGAAATTAGTTGGGGGATTACCACCAAAGCAAGGACTCTATAACCCAAAATTTGAAAAAGATAATTGTGGAGTTGGTTTCGTTGCAAATATTAAGGGTGAAAAATCTCATGATATTGTAAAGAAAGGACTTCAAGTATTAGTTAATCTGACTCATAGAGGTGCTGTTGGTGCAGATCCTAAAACTGGAGATGGAGCTGGAATACTTGTTCAAATACCAGATGAATTTTTTAGAATAAATTGTGACAATGCAGGAATATCACTTCCTAAAGTGGGCCGTTATGCAGTTGGAATGGTATTTTTACCAAAGGAACCTGCAATTAGATATCAATGTGAAGGAATTTTAGAGAGAATAATAAAAGAAGAAGGACAAAAGATATTAGGATGGCGTAATGTCCCTACGGATGATCGAGGAATTGGCGAAACTGCTAGAGGAACAGAACCTATAGCAAGACAGATATTTGTAGAAAATTGTTCGGAAGATCAGATCCAATTTGAAAGAAAATTATATGTAATAAGAAAAAGAGCAGAAAATGAAATTAAAAAATCAGTAAAAAGAAATGCTGAATATTTTTACATATGTTCTCTGTCAAGTAAAACTATAGTATATAAAGGACTTCTTCTTGCAGATCAAATATCTGGATACTATCTTGATTTAAATGACATAAATTTTAAAAGTGCAATAGCATTAGTACATCAGAGATTTAGTACAAATACCTTTCCTACCTGGGATTTAGCACAGCCTTTTAGATATTTAGCACACAATGGCGAGATAAATACTATAAGAGGAAATAGAAATTGGATGAATGCTAGAGAAGGTATTTTAAAATCAAGTGCATTTAAGAATGATATAGAAAAATTATTTCCTATTATCACACCTAATGGCAGTGATTCTGCATCTTTAGATAATATGTTTGAATTGTTAGTTGCAGATGGAAGAAGTATTTCTCATGCTATGATGATGCTTATTCCAGAAGCTTGGGAAAAGAATAAGGATATGCCAAAATATAAAAAGGATTTTTACGAGTATCATTCTTCTTTGATAGAACCATGGGATGGACCGGCAGCTGTATTTTTTACAGATGGAGCTCAAATAGGAGCTACACTGGACAGAAATGGTCTTAGACCTGCCAAGTATGTAATAACAAAAAATGGCCAGGTAGCTATGGCCTCTGAATTAGGAGTTTTGGAATTTGAGCCTGAAGAAGTAATTGAAAAAGGACGTCTAAATCCCGGAAAAATGTTTTTAGTTGATACAAATATAGGTAAAATTATAGATGATGCACAACTTAAAAAGTCAATTGCTACAAAGAAACCATATGGAAATTATATAGATGATACTAAAAAAACACTTAAAGATTTTAAAGATGTTTCAGTAAATAACAATATTAGTCCAGAAGTTTTAAGAGAGGAACAACAAGCTTTTGGCTATACTATGGAAGATTTAAGATTAATACTTAAATATATGGCTGAAAATGGGAAGGAACCAATTGGTTCTATGGGAAATGATACACCTCTTGCAGTTTTGTCTAACAGACCTCAAATTTTATTTTCATATTTCAGGCAATTATTTGCACAGGTTACCAATCCACCAATTGATCCTATAAGAGAAGGGGTAGTAATGTCTCTTATGAATTACCTGGGACCTCAAAATAACATATTGAGCAAAGGCAAAATAGAGGATCCATTTATAGAACTTGAAAATCCAATTTTAACTGATGATGAAATGACTAAAATAAAGCATATGAGGGATGTAAACTTTAAAACTACAACTGTTCCTATAACATTTAAATATGATAGTGGTATACCTGGATTTAAGCAGGCACTTAAATTAATCTGTGAAAGAGTTGGCACAAAAGTTGAAGAAGGATATAACATAATTGTATTAAGTGATAAAAAAATAGATGAATATGAAGCTACTATACCAAGTTTACTTGCAGTATCTGCAGTTCATCACTATCTTATAAAGAAGAAGACTAGAACTAAGGTATCTATTGTAATAGAAACTGGAGAAGCTAGGGAAACTACCCACTTTGCACTTCTTATTGGTTATGGTGCCAGTGCTGTTTGTCCATATCTAGCGTATAGATCCATGGAAAATTTAATAGATAATGGTTCTATAAAGAATATTTCTAAGGAAAAGGCAATATTAAATTATATAAATGCAATCTGTGGTGGACTTTTAAAAATACTTTCTAAAATGGGCATATGTACCATACAAAGTTATCATGGAGCCCAAATATTTGAAGCATTGGGTTTGAGTCAGGAATTTGTAGATGAATATTTTAAAGGTACTACAACTACAATAGGTGGAATAGGAATAGACATTGTGGCTAAAGAAGTTTTATTGAGGCATAAAAAAGCGTTTAATAGATTTAGAAATTCTTCTTTGGCATTGGATGTAGGTGGTTTGTATTCGTGGAGAAAAGATGGAGAGTTCCATTTATTTAATCCTACAAGCATTTATAAATTGCAGCTTGCATCTAGAACCAATGATTATAATATGTATAAGGAATATGCAAGTTTAATAAACGATCAGAGTAAACAACCATGTACACTTAGAAGTCTTTTTGAATTCAATACTGATGGTAATAGTGAAATCCCAATTGAAGAGGTAGAGCCTGTAAGTGAGATAATAAAAAGATTTTGTTCTGGAGCTATGTCTCTAGGTGCACTTAGTAGGGAAACACATGAAACTATAGCTATTGCCATGAATAAAATTGGAGCCAAGAGTAATTCAGGTGAAGGTGGAGAAGATGATAGAAGATTTAAGGTAGGCAGTGATGGCCAAAATAAGAGAGGTGCCATAAAACAGGTAGCATCAGCTAGATTTGGAGTTACTACCAATTATTTGGTAAATGCAGATGAAATTCAAATAAAGGTTGCTCAGGGAGCTAAACCTGGTGAAGGTGGACATTTACCTGGACCTAAAGTAGATCATTTTGTAGCGGAAGTTAGACATTCTACGCCTGGAATAGCACTTATTTCACCACCACCACATCATGATATATATTCTATAGAGGATTTGGCACAACTTATATATGATTTAAAGAGTGTAAATCCAAATAGTAGAATTAGTGTAAAGTTGGTTTCCGAGGTAGGAGTAGGTGTAATAGCAGCAGGTGTTGCCAAGGCACATGCAGATTTGATACTTATAAGCGGACATGATGGAGGAACAGGAGCATCACCACTTTCTTCTATGAGATATGCAGGAACACCTTGGGAAATAGGTCTTTCAGAAACTCATCAAGTTTTGTTGTTAAACAATTTGAGAAGCAGGGTAAGACTTCAAACTGATGGTCAACTTAAAACTGGCAGAGATGTAATAATAGCAACTTTACTTGGAGCTGAGGAATTTGGATTTGCTACCAGCATATTAGTAACATTGGGGTGTACTCTTCTTAGAAACTGTCATTGTAATATGTGTTCTATGGGAATTGCAACTCAAGATACTGACTTGAGGAAAAAGTTTAAAGGTAAACCAGAGTATATAATAAATTTCTTAACTTTTATAGCAACTGAAGTTAGAGAATATATGGCTAAATTAGGATTTAGAACTATGAATGAAATGATTGGAAGAGTTGATAAACTTAAAGTTAAAGACCAGGAAGTCTTAAACCACTGGAAGACTAAAGGACTTGATTTTTCCAACATACTATATAAACCAGATATACCTGAAAAAATAAAGACATATTGTACTATATTACAGGATCATGGAATAGATAAGGCTCTTGATCACACTTTAATAGAAGTTGCATATCCAGCACTTAATGATAAAAAATATGTAAGTGGAAATTTTGAAGTTAAAAATGTTAACAGAAGTGTTGGAACTATGTTAAGCGGAAAAATAGCTAAGAAATTTGGCAAAGAAGGTCTTCCTGAGGATACTATTGTATTTAACTTTAAGGGATCTGCAGGACAGAGTTTTGGAGCTTTTGGAATGAAGGGACTTACATTAAAACTTGTAGGCGATGTTAATGATTATGTAGGAAAAGGATTGTCTGGGGCTAAAATTATAATAGAAACACCAGAAAATGCAGCTTATAGGGCACAAAATAGTTTTATTGCCGGAAATACTATATTATATGGAGCTACTAGTGGTAAGTTATTTGTAAATGGTATGGCAGGAGAAAGATTTGGTGTAAGAAATAGTGGAGCTTTGGCTGTAGTAGAAGGTGTAGGAGATCATTGTTGTGAATATATGACAGGTGGAACAATAGTCGTTATAGGAAGTACTGGAAGAAATTTTGGAGCAGGAATGACTGGTGGAGTAGCTTATGTTCTAGATGAAAAAAATGATTTTAACAAGAAATGTAATATGGATATGATAGAAATTAATGAACTTGAAAATGATGATGAATCTTTAGTATATGATTTAATAAAAGAACATCATGAAAATACAAATAGTTCAAAAGCAAAGAGTATTTTAGATAATTGGGATGAATTTAAATCTAAATTTAGGAAAGTTATCCCTACTGCTTATAAGCTTATACTTGCAAAAAAGAAGCAGTCAGTTAAAGTATCTTAATGAAAGGGGATATATAATTAATGGGAAAATTAGGTGGATTTAAAGAATTTAATAGAAAAGATTTTGCTACAAGATCTGTAAAGGAAAGAGTTAAGGATTATGAGGAGGTTCATACTCCTCTTTCATTAAAAAATATGGAAGAACAAGCTGCAAGATGTATGAATTGTGGTACGCCATTTTGTAATTGGGGATGTCCTGTTGGAAACTTAATTCCTGATTGGAATGATTTTTCCTATAATGATGATTGGGAAAAGGCATATAAAAGACTCTCACTTACAAATAATTTTCCTGAATTTACAGGAAGGATATGTCCAGCTCTTTGTGAATCATCATGTACATTGGGAATAAATTATAATCCAGTATCTATTAGAGAAATAGAATATATGGTTATAGAAAAAGCATTTAAAGAAGGATGGGTTAAACCTAATCCCCCTAAAAATAGAACCGGAAAAAAGGTAGCTGTTGTTGGTTCAGGTCCTTCAGGACTTGCTGCAGCAGCACAATTGAATTCTGTAGGACATAGTATAGTTGTTTTTGAAAGACATGATGAGATTGGTGGACTTTTGAGATATGGTATACCTGATTTTAAGTTGGAAAAAGCTGTAGTTCAAAGAAGAGTTGATCTTATGAAACAAGAAGGTATAGAATTTAAAACAAACATAAATGTAGGAGTCAATATAAATTATAAAGATCTGTTAAATGAATTTGACGCAGTAGTACTAGCAGGAGGTTCTACTGTGCCTAGAGATTTGAAAGCTCCAGGAAGAGAACTTGATGGAATATATTTTGCAGTAGATTATTTATTATTGCAAAATAAAAAGAATTCAAATAAAAAAATAGATTCGGATATTACAGCTAAAGGTAAGTCAGTAGTTGTAATTGGTGGTGGAGATACTGGATCAGATTGTATAGGTACGGCTATAAGACAAGATGCAAAAAAAGTTTATCAGATTGAGATAATGCCAAAACCTCCTGTTAATAGAGATGAAACTATGCCCTGGCCAACTTATCCACGAACATTAAAAACTACAACATCCCATGAAGAGGGTTGTGAACGTAAGTGGAATATATCTACCAAAGAATTTATAGGCAAGGACGGATCAGTTAAAAAACTTCATTGCACTGAAGTAAAATGGTATAAAGATGATAATGGAGTTATGAAATTCAATGAATTAAAAGGTAGTGAATTTGATATAGATGCAGATTTGGTACTTATAGCCATGGGATTTTTACATCCACAACATGAAGGATTATTGGATGATTTATCACTAGAGTATGATAAGAGAGGAAATGTTATAACTTCAAACGAAAATATGACAAGTGTTAAGGGTGTATTTTCTGCTGGAGATATGAGGACAGGTCAATCACTTGTTGTAAAGGCAATACATGATGGAAGAACTACAGCAAAATATGTAGATAAATATTTAATGGGAGATACTTTTCTTAAATAGAAGATAATTTATAGATATAAAAATATCCTGGGTAGTTAAAACTATCCAGGATATTTTTATATCTATAAATCAAGTAAATTCTTTT
>NZ_JAHHUY010000031.1:0-33337 GCF_019144085.1 Clostridium tyrobutyricum | reverse complement strand
AAGGTAGAAGAAATATTAGAAAAATCCAGTCAAGGGTAGGTGGATATCATGGTATCCAATTTAGGTAAAAATATAGACAATATATATTTGATCTTAAATCTCTTGATGAAGTAAATGAATATTTAAAATAACAAAAATAATAGGGAAAAGACTACAGAGCTTATAAATACATGGCTTATAGGTACTCAAATTTCTATATAATAAGTATTTTATATGATATAATGTATACGAGAGTATAAATATTTTTTAGATAGTCACCTCCCGGAATTTGTCTCTTGCAAAGAGGTCATTGCGGTTAATTGACATCAGAGGAGGTGACAGAATGAGTGATACTGCGATTATAGTAATATCTATATGTATTACATCATTATGCTTAACAGCTATGGTGATTGTAGGAACATATTTAAAGGATAGGTTAGTAATCAAGGGTAAATCTTCAATTGGTAAGTTAACTAAAAATGAAATTTCTATAACTGCCGAAGATAAAAACTCAAAAAATTAAAATGCACCCCTCTGAAAGTGCATTTTAATTAATCTCTAAAAAATTTTCACTAAAAACCGCAATGGCTTCTTTTATATATATTATAACATATTTTTTTAAAATTAAACTTGAAATTATAATTAAATAACCTTTTTCCTAATTATAAATTTTATCAAAGCAGGAAAATAGTCAATAAAAGATTTCTAGTTAGCCATCATCCATAGTCTTACATTTTTTAACTTCTTCTTTATAATTAATATCTGGTATCTTAACTTCTTTCATTTTAAATATTTCCTTTTATTTCATAGTTATTCATATAATTATTTATAATGATTAGTAATTTGAGTTATATTATATAATGATTAGATAAATCAATACAATATTTATAATAATTTCTTTAATTTATAATATATTCTACAAATTCTTTAAAATAATATCAATTGTTTTAAATATGATATAATGTATCCAAAATGTTCAAGGAGACGGATGCTATGAAAAATTACGATACTATTATATTTGATCTTGATGGAACACTATTAAATACTCTTGATGATTTGGCAGACAGTGTGAACTTCGCACTTTGTATGCACGGATTTCCAGAAAGAACTATATTTGAAATAAGAAGTTTTGTTGGAAATGGAATCGCACGATTGATTGAACTTTCCATACCCCGGGGAATGGAAAATCCAAAATATAATGAATGTCTTAAAGATTTCAAACTGCATTATTCAAACAATATGAACAACAAGACCGCTCCATATGAAGGCATTATGGAACTTTTGAAAAGGTTGTCCCATGATAACTATAAAACTGCCATTGTGTCCAATAAATTTGATGGTGCAGTCAAGAAACTCAACAAAATATATTTTGAAGAATATATAGATGTTGCAATTGGAGAATCTGAAAATATTTCAAGAAAACCTGCACCGGATACTGTATTCAAGGCAATTGAAGAACTGGGTTCAAACAGGGCATCAGCCATATATGTTGGAGATTCGGAAGTGGATGTGAAAACAGCAAAAAATGCAGGAATACCATGTATAGGTGCGGCATGGGGATTCAGGGGAAGGGATGTTTTGGAGAGTAAAGGTGCAGATTATGTAATAGACAGACCGGAGGAGATCTTAGACATAATTTCAAGATAAGATGCAGTCAAAGGGAAAAAGCTAGGTCAAGCTAGGGTCAGACCCCATGGAGTTATTTGGAGATTTACTACATTTCTGAAGTCAAGTCCAAGCCAAGGATCTGACCCCTTTGAAAAACATTGATATGGATTATTGCAGAATATTTTGATAGAATAAAGACAGAATATGTAAAATTAGTATAATTTTTGGCTTGTAATCAGAAAAATCAATTGAAGTGGAGGTCATTTCATTGAATATAGATGAAAACAGTATAAATAAAATAATTAAATTTCTTAAGGAAAATATAGAACCACATTTGATTTATATTTTTGGATCAAGTGTAAATGGAATTTTTAGAGAAGACAGTGATATAGATATAGCTTTTAAAAGTGAACATGAATTAACACCATATCAGGTATTTATGTTTTCACAAAGTCTTGCAGATATTTTGGGGAGAGATGTGGATTTGATTGATTTAAATAAGGCATCTACTGTATTTAAAGTTCAGATAATAGCCAACGGAAAATGTGTATATTGCAGTGATGATGTTAAAAAAGCATATTTTGAAATGTATGCATATAAAGATTATGCTAAATTGAACGAGGAACGGGAAATCATATTGAATAATATAAAAAAAAGGGGACAAATATATGAATGATGTTGTTCTAAACAAAATATCTGTTATTGAAAGATGTATAAAGAGAATTAAGGAAGAATATGACAATAATCCTGAAAATCTAAAAAATTATACAAAACAAGATTCGATAATTTTAAATATTCAAAGGGCATGTGAAGTTTCCATAGATTTAGCCATGCATATAATTTCTGAAAGAAAATTTGGAATTCCACAAAATAGCAGGGATGCATTCGAAATACTATTTAATAATAAAATAATAGATGAAAATGTCATGAGAGAATTGAAATCAATGGTTGGGTTTAGAAATATAGCTGTTCATGATTATCAAACAGTAAACTTAGATATAGTAAAAGCTGTTATTGAAAATCATATAGATGATTTAAAAAAGTTTTCCAGTTCGATTCTTAAGAATCAATAGAAAGGCAATAGTTACCAGATTATTGCAAATTTAAAATAAGTTTTAAAAAGCAGGATAGTCAGCTATCCTGTTTTTTTTATCCAGACAACAACTACCTGTAAAAAACACACATTATTTATGGTATCGTTTCACACCACATACTTGTGGTATTTCCTAGAATAACACTTCCACAAAAAGCCATAATAACTGTATTGACACCTTTAGACAAATAGTGTTTAATAGAACTGACCGACTAGTACAATAAATGGTATGGTGCTTTATAGGAGTGTTGCAAAATGATAAAGAACATTATAAGTGTATTTAAAAGAGATGTCAGAAATATTATAAAAAACAGAGCGGCACGTATAATTATAATAGGAATGTGTGTAATGCCATGTCTTTATACACTGGTAAATGTAAAGGCAATATGGAATCCCTATTCAAGTGCCAAGTTAAGCGATATTTCAATAGCAGTAGTAAATAAGGATCAGGGGGCCGTGTCCCAGAACAAGAATGTGAATATGGGAAATGACATTGTAGGCAATCTTAGGGAAAATCACAATCTTGGATGGAAAATTGTTGACTCACAAGAAGCAGATCAGGGAATGATGGATGGAAAATACTATGCCATGATTGAAATCCCGGAGGACTTTTCATCAGACCTTACAAGTATAACTACAGACAATCCAAGAAAGGCACAGATACTTTACAAGGCAGATACAAAAGTCAGCCCAATGGGAACCAAGATTACTGAAAGTGCAGCCAAAACCCTTTTGGATTCCATAAAGTCAAATTTTGTATATACAGTAAATAAAACTATCTTTTCCTCTTTGAATGTTATAGGTGACAATGCAGACAAAAATAAATCCCAGATAATAGATCTTAAGGATTCAATAATAACTCTGAGTGACAATATGGATCTTGTTACAACTGTACTCGGCAATATAACTGACGGTTCCAACAATCTTGCTCTCCTGCTTACTCAATTGAAGCCCGTTATTTCTGCTTCAAACAATGTGAATATTGCAAGCCAGACTGATTCTGAAAATGCCGCATTAGTAAAGTCAGTGCAGTCTTCTCTGGAAAATTCATTTAACAACATTCAGGTGAATTTGAACAATGCCAAAGCAGATAACTATCGACTTCAGGCACTTGTAACCAATTTGAATTCATTAACTGGAGATGCAAATTCTTCTAATATAAATTCCACGGCAGACAAGATAAATTATCAGATATATATGTTAAACAGTGAGATAAATCCTGCAATAGATTTTCTCCAGACAATAAATAGATTTGCACACAACAGTTCAATATCCAGTCTTTTAAATTCTCTAAATGATGTAAAAGACCTGTTAAATACTGAAAAGAACAATGTAAATAATCTTCAAAAAGAGTTGAACAATACAAATGAAGTAAGCAGCAGCATAAAAAATTCCATATCGGAAAATACTCAAAATGTAAGCACAAAACTAATAGATTCAACCGATAAGTATATCAATGAAGTAAGAGGACAGTTAAATCCTATAGCAAATGATTTGATTAGTGTGTCCAATAGTTCTTCTGATATTTTGAAAACTGCAAAAGACATGAATAATCAGGGCAGCAAGTCCATAGATACTCTTATAGATGGAACCAAGCTTGCAGCCAGTTCATCCGGAAAATTGGAAAATCAACTTCTTAAATTTAAAGGCAGTATTTCAAAGGCAAGTGACAAGCTTAAACTTGTAAACAATGATGATATAGTCAAAATAATAACCATACTTCAGAACAACCCTGATCTTATGGGAAATTTCATAGCACAGCCTTTTAATATAAAAGAGGAGAATATATATACGGTTCCAAACTTTGGATCTGCATTTGCACCTACTTATATGACACTTTCAATATGGGTTGGATGCACTATGCTTGGCGCCATGCTTAAAACAACTGTGGCAAAATTCAAAGGATCTGAAAATCTAACCTTGAGGGAAAAGTACTTTGGAAAAATGATGCTATTTGTTTCATTATCCATAATACAGTCGCTTGTAATTGTATTTACTACAAAGTTCATACTGCATGTTTATACTGAAAATTTCTTTCTCATGATAATGGTTGGATTGGTTTCATCCCTGACGTTTTCAACAATAGTATACAGTCTGGTGTCCATATTTGGAAATCTTGGAAAGTCAATGGCAGTCATACTGGTTGTAGTTCAGCTTGCAGGAAGTGGAGCAACTTATCCTATACAGCTTTCTCCACGTATCTTTAGAATATTTCAGCCTATGTTTCCATTTACCTATAGTGTAAGTGGATTCAGGGAATCCATTGGAGGTCCTCTTATAAGTACTGTAGTCATGGATTTTTCAATATTGCTTCTTATGACTGCAGCTGCCGTACTGGCTGGATTGTTCTTGAAGAGATCATTGAATGAAACCACAAACAAACTTCATAAAAAGTTTATAGAATCGGGTATTGGAGAAGAATAGATATTAATTATAGGAGGAGTATATGAAGACTATATTTAGAATATTAAAAAGAGATGTTGACAGCATAATAAAAAGTCTTCCCGTACTTATAACAATTATAGTATTTTGTTTTGTACCATCCTGTTATGCACTTGTAAATATAAAAGCCTCCTGGGATCCATATGCAACAGAAAATACGAGCAGGCTTCCAATTGCAGTTGTAAACAAGGATGAGGGAGGCAGTATTAAAGGAAAGACTATAAATGTAGGTAACCGGATTATAGATGAACTGAAAAAAAACAAGAGTATTAACTGGGTTATCATAGACGAATGGCAGGGAAATTACGGCCTTAATACGGGAAAATATTATGCGTTGATAGAAATTCCAGAAAATTTTTCAAGCAAGCTTTTAACACTTGTTACTTCGGACCCTGAAAAGCCAAATATAATATACAGGTCCAATGAAAAATTAAATGCAGCAGCTACAAAGATTACAAGCCAGGCAAAGGATACTCTGGCAGATCAAATCAAATCAAGCTTTGTAAAGATAAGCAACAAGGAAGTTCTTGAGCAGATGAATGCAGTTGGTAAAAAGTTAAATGCCAATAAACCTGAAATACTGCAGCTCAAGGACTCACTGACAGATTCAATCACTACAATAAATGATGCAAAAAAATATCTTGCAGAAGTAAATGACAATTCAAAGGGAATGCAGGATTATTTAAATAGTGTTAAAAATGATATTCCAAAATTATCTAAACAGATAGACAGTCTGCAGGACATTGTAAATCATGGAAAATCCCTGGCACAGTCAACAAAACAGACTATAAGTTCGGCACAGAACAATCTATCAAGTGGAATAAACGAGATTCAGTCTCAAAATACACAGGCCCAATCCCTTTTATCAAGTCTTGAAAATATGAACAGCCAGTTTGTAAACAATGCTGCTGTAAATACTAATATAGATCAACTGAACAACATAAATAATTCTACAATACAGAAAATAGACAACAACCTTAAAATACTCAATACCATAAATGATATTTTGCCAAATAATGGAGCGGTGGATCTTATAAATGCACTGACAAATATGAAGAGTTCCATACAGACTGAAAACAGCAATCTTGCAGAGCTGAGACAGCTGGTCAACAACAATGGTTCCAAAGACAGCATAAACTCAATCATAAATCAACTGTCTCAAATTGGAAATACTGTATCTTCAAATTCAGTAGCTGCATCCAATGCCTTTTATTCAAGTACTACTCAGACATTAAACAACATGGATAATAATATTGATACGAGTTTGAACAGCTATGATGACATACTTAACTCTACAAGGTCCATTATTCCACAGCTTAACTCGCTGGCAAATGCAGGTACTTCAATTAGTGAAATATCAATTTCACAGGTAAATAATATAAGTAAAAATCTTGGAAACATTCAAGATAAATTAAATAAACTAAGTGACAAGATGAAGATGATCAATGAAACAAATCTGGATCACATAATAGAGATAATGGAAAAAAATCCAGAGCAAATTTCAAACCTTCTGTCATCACCTGTAGAATTGAAAAATGTTCAGCTCTATAATCTTGGGTTGTTTGGATATGGGGTAACTCCTTTTTATACTACATTGTCCATATGGGTTGGAGTGCTTCTTCTTTCACTTATACTTACATTGAAATGTAGAAAATTTGAAGATGGAACAAAGATCAACATGCTGCAGGAATATTTTGGGAAGCTGCTTCTCTTTATGGGTATTTCTTTCATACAGACTACTGTAACTCTTCTTGGAGAGTTTTTCCTTCTTGGAATAAGACCCACAAGCATACTTGGTATGATACTTGTTGCATTTGCTACAAGCATAACATTTTCCATAATAATATTTACATTTTCATTTATATTTGGAAATACGGGAAAAGGTCTGGCTACAGTACTAATGATATTCCAGATTTTTGGAACAGGTGGTATATACCCTCTTGAAATAATCTCGAGAAGACTTGCTGCAATGGCACCATTTTTACCATTTACATATTCCGTAAATGGATTCAGGGAAACTATATCAGGGCCTAATTGGCAACATCTATTTAAAATACTGGGTATGCTGGGCTGTTTTTCAGGAGCATTTCTCATTATGGCACCACTTAAAAGGGTGTTCAACAAACAGATACACAAGATGGAAATTGAGTTTGAAAAGTCAGGATTGTAAGATAACAGCTATCGGAAAATAAATTCCAGATAGCTGTTTTTGTTTTTTGCCTATTTTTAACCACCATGCATATATACTATTCGAAAGGGGATGATAGCATGGCTGCAATCACAAAAATAAACAGTGCCGTAGTAATAAAATATCAGGATGGTGTAAATGAAAAAGGGGAGGACATAATAAGGAGCAAGAAATTCTCAAATCTCAAACTCACTGCCTCAGAAGATGGAATCTACAATACGGCAAGAGAAATGGAAAAGCTTCTTGGAAAGCCGCTTACGGAAATTATAAAAACTGACAACAGCGACATAACAAACGCTTAATAACCGTTAACTGTTATTTACTAATTGCTATTTGTTCTTTGATAATTGTTAGCTGTTGCTAACTGTTCTTTGTTATTTGTTATTTGTTATTTGAAAAAAGAGGGGGATATTTATGAGTAAAACATTGGTAATGAATTTTTTAAATGGAAATGGTGAAAAGGTATCTATAAGACTTTCAGAGGTAAAAGATGGAGTGACAGATGCTGAAGTAAAAGCTGCCATGGATGTTATAATTGCACAGAACATATTTGAGTCAAAGGGTGCAGATCTTGTACAGAAAGATTCCGCACGTATTGTTGACACTGAAACTACAGAACTCTTCTAGAGAAAATATAAAAGAAAAAGGGGTAAAATACTTTGGTATTTTGCCCCTTTTTCTTTATAAATTTTATTGACAAATATGCTACATAGTTATATTATATAGCTGAATATAGTAATACAAGGTAGATGTTTGGCAAATGGTTTCAAAATTTAAAGTAACATCAGCTACCTAGTAATGACACATAGAAGGATGGGATTTATATTGAAAGATTTGACTGGGCTGCTCAAGGGAGTTTTAGAAGGTATTATTTTACAACGAATTAGTAAGGGAGAAACTTATGGATATGAGATTACAAATTATTTAATTGATTTAGGATTTGAAGATATTGTAGAAGGAACTGTTTATACAGTATTGCTTCGTTTAGAAAAGAAAGGACTATTGAAGATTGAAAAGCGTAAATCAGACGTAGGTCCTTCAAGAAAGTTTTACAGGTTAAATGAAGATGGTAAACAGTATTTGAAATTATTTTGGGAGAAATGGGATTTTATTGAGGAAATATTACACCAGTTGAAAGGAGACAGGTAACATGAAAAATTACATTCAATCAATGTTTGAGTCAAAAAAGCGATATAAAGATTACAAAAGAGAAAAAGAAAAATTACCAGATGACTACAAAAAGGCTATAAATGCTCTGGAAAGATACATGTGGAGTTTTGCTAAAGGTGGAAATTTTATGGTTGTGCTGGAAGAAGTTTTGCAACTTTTTATGGAAAGTTCTTTTGAAAAAGTACCTTTATCAGAAGTGATTGGTGAAGATCCGGTAAAATTTGCAGATACAATAATGGAACAATTTCCCGAAGAACTTTGGTTAATTAAGAGTAGAGAAAAATTACGTTATGAAATAAGAAAAATAGGAGGATAAAAATGGAGGCAATTACTATTCAGCACCTGAAGAAAAGCTACAAGGACAATGAAGTACTAAAGGATATATATGGTACTTCGGATGAGATTAAAAAGAATGCTGAAGAAAAATATACAATTCAGGTGCCGGAAAAGGATGTAGTTGCTGCAGAATACTTGTTAAAAAATGAGAACATCAAGTTTAAAAAAAATGACATGAGCTTTCAGATAAATGAACAACTTGCTCAAAAGAGCTTAAAAGTACTTATAGACAGCAATATTCCTATCGAAAATTTTAAGTCAATGAAGATGAATTTAGAAACTATATTTTTAAATGTTACCGGAAGTGGGGAGAGGAAATGAAATCTTTTAAACAATTAATGATTTTAATTAAACGAATTATAAAACAAAATTTAACAAGTGCTGATACTATAATCACTGTAATTGGGACACCAATTTTTATGCTGTTATTTTTATGATTTTATCAGAACTGACAGTTTTCCTAGTTGGTTTATTAATGGGCTATCGAACCTCGGCAAACACAACTGACATACTCTTATTTATTGTTGTATCCATCCTTTTTGCCTTTGCAATCACTTTATTGGCAATTCCCTTTTCACTTAAGGCTAAAGGATTTGAAGGGGCAGGTGGCTTTTCCTATATTTTATTAATGCTGTTATTTGTAAGTTCGGCCTTAATGCCAATGAATGGAATGGTAAAGCCAGTTAAATTATTTGCTGAACATCAGCCCATGACATCAATCGTAGAGACAGCGAGAAATTTACTAAACAATTCCTTTTCATTTAATAATTCAACTACATTGCAGGCATTTATTTGGTTATTTGGCATAATAGTCATATTTGGTTTTTTTCTTACAGGCGGTATCAAAAAGTCTATTCCAGGGCCTGAAATAAATTTTGAGTCAAAGGGGTAAAATACTTCGGTATTTTGCCTCTTTTTTCTTTTTATATTCACTATTTGTATAATTATTTTATGAATTATGAAAATAATTACAAAATTTCCGTTATTTATTGGAAGAAAATGGTGTCTTATATATAAAGAGAATAAAAGGGGGATAATTTATGCAGTATACGGAAGAAGGTTTGAAAAATCTAATAGAGGGAATTAAAAAGAGAGATAATGATTTTATATACACACTTCAAATGGACTTTATAGGCGCAATGAAGGATCAATATTATAAATATATAGGAAAGGAATTTGGAAATTCTGATGAAGACGATGTAATAAATATATCTCTTCACAAAATTGTATCTTCCATACATATGTTCAGGGGAAACACCTGGAAGGAATTTAAAGGATATGTTTTCAAAATCATAATAAACACAGTAATAAATTACAGGAGAACTCTTATGAGAAAAGCAAATGCTGAAATTCTGGAATATTCATACCATAATATAACTGAATCTTTAGAAAATAAGGTTATAAGCAAAATAATCTATTCTTACATCATTGAAAACTCCAACCTTTCAAAACGTGAAAATGAATATAAAATGGCAATTCTGAAACATGGAAGCATAGAGGAATATTTAAGAGAAAATGATGGAAATCCAAGGGCGTTAAATCAGGCAGGATACAGGATGAGACAGAAGCTTAGAAAAACCATGGAGGAGCATGGAATAAAATTTGATTTTTAAAAAAGGGTGTTGATATTATGTTTACCAAAGGGGATATAGAAAGCATGGTTGGAAGTGCTAAAAATGGGGACAAGAATGCTGTTGAAAATCTATGTAATGGTTTTAAGGGATTTATAATAAATTCTGCAAGGAAGATATATATAAGGGGATATGAAATGGAAGACCTGATTCAGGAGGGGTACAAGGCAATAATAATGGCGGTAGACAGCTATGACACAGATAGGAATACATTTACCAGCTATGCTGTAAATGCAATAAGAAACAATTTCTACTGTATAATGAGAAATAATTTAAGCAAGCCCTACAGTGCTAGTTTGAACAGTATAAACAACCAGGGCGATGAACTTATAAATACGATTTTTTCAGATGAAAACATAGAGGAATATTTTGAATCACTTGAAACAAAATCAGTACTTAAAGATGCAATAGAAAGCTTGTCTGACAGGGAAAAGGATATTATATACTGGTGTTATGCAGCGGAAAAATCTATGAAAAAGTACAGTGAATTCAGGAAAATACCTTATAGGACAGTTTCCTATAGAAAGAAAAAAGCAGTGGAGAAATTGAAAAAATTTATGGAAGAACAGGGGGAAATATAATGGCAAAATACAGACAACTCCAGACTTATTTTTGGGATGACAGTTTCATTTTGGATTTAAACACAGAGGAAAAATGCTTTTATCTATACCTTATGACAAACTACAAGAGTACCCAGTGCGGAATATATGAACTTCCAAAGAGGATAATAGAACTACAGACAGGCTGCAGCAGGGAAAATGTAGACAAACTTCTTTCAAGATTCCAGAAGTGGGGCAAGATAAAATACTGTGAAGATACAAAGGAGATAATAATTCTGAACTGGCTGAAGTACAATCAGCCAAACAATACAAATGCCATAAAATGTGTAAACAAGGAACTAAGATCTGTAAAGAACAGGGAATTCCTCCTGGACTTCTACAACCAGTGCCAAAAATATGATCTTGATATGGAATCCATTTTCAAAGACATGGAAATAACAGCTGTAAAAACGTCGCCCAAATCTGAAGCCCCTTCAAAGCCCCCTGCAAGTAATAAAGTAATAAGTAATAAACAAGAATTAATAAATAATAAACAAAAAACAATAAGTAATAAACAGCTAGAAAAGGCAATTAAATGCTTTGAAAACAAAATTCATTCTCCCAAACAGGAGGAAATCAACAGACTTAACAGTTGGTGCAGCACAATGGGGTGTGATATAGTTATTATGGCGATTGAAAAAGCTGTACAGTACAATGCAAAAAATATGAACTATATAGAAAAAATAATGAATAATTGGATAAAAGATGGAATAAATACAGCAAAAACTGGTTTCAGGAAAAACATGAGTGGATGGAACCTTACAAATGAGAGAACATATGACTTCAAAGAACTGGAGAGAAAACTTTTGGGGTGGTAGTTACAAAAAAATTTAAAAAATATTAACTTTTTAGAAGGAAATTTAAAATTTATGTAGAATTTATAAATAATTGGCTCTATGACACTTAAGATATAGTCTATAATCACGATAAGATAATTAACATACATTCATAGATTTGTTATTGCAAAATTTTATACAAGAAATGTGGAGGGAAGATTTTATGAAGAAAAAGAATATGAAGGCATTATCAGTCTGCAGTTTGGCATCTTTGGTTATTTCAGGCTCGGTTATTTCAACCACTGGAGTAAAAGCAGAAGAAACTACTTCAAGACTTGGTGGAAGTGACAGATATGAAACAGCTGTAAAAATCTCACAAGCTGGCTGGAAAAGTGGTTCCGACTATGTAGTTCTTGCAAATGGACAGGGGTTTGCAGATGCACTATGCGCAAATCCAATTGCAAGGTCAAAAGATGCACCTATACTTTTAACTGAAAGCAATTCTTTAAATTCAAGCACATTAGCTGAATTAAAAAGACTTAACGCCAAACACGTAATAGTTGTAGGAGGAACAGGCGTAGTTCCAACAGCTATCGAGAACACCATAAAAACTCAGCTTAACGCCGATGTTACAAGATACGGTGGAGCAGACAGATACGAAACTTCTGTAAAAATAGCAAAGGCACTTGGAAATACAAGCAAAATAGTTCTTGCAAGTGGAAAAGACTTCGCAGATGCACTTTCAGTAGGACCAGCAGCATCAATAGAAGGAATTCCAGTAATATTGACGCAACCTGATCAATTACCAACAGTTACATCCGATTACATAAAGAGTAACACCAACTTAACTAAAACTTATGTAATAGGTGAAACAGCTTCCGTAAGTGCTTCACTTTACAGCACACTTAAAAATCCAGAAAGATTTGGCGGAAAAGATAGATTTGAAACAAATGCAAAAGTAATAGATGGATTCAAAGATGACTTTGATTTCAGCAACTTATATTTAGCACTTGGAAAAGGACCTATCGGAAATGAATTCGCAGATTCACTTACAGGTGGAGCCCTAGCAGCCAAAAATAAAAGTGCATTGGTAATAACATCAAGCACTATAAGCCCTTATACTACCGCACTATTAAAGGACAAGTTTAATACCGGCAGTACATTGACAGTATTAGGTGGAACAGGAAACATAACTGATTCAATGGTATCCACTCTTAAAGATGCTATAGTTAACCCTGCTCCTGATCCTACACCTACACCAGGACCTGGTGGCGGTGCTACTAATATAACTAAGACTCTAAAAGATAATAGTAACTATAAAAAAGCTGTATATAAAATAAAATCTGGTGATTTAGCAAATAGTTATTTTACTATTGCTGATAATGATGGTGATGATCCAAATTCTATAAATATACAATTATTAAAAAATGATGGTACAATCCAAGATGTTTTTGATGCTTCACAAGGATATATTTCTGCTGGAAGTGCAGATGAAGAAAAAATAGAAACTAAAGTATCAAACTTTAATAATAAATTGAAGTCTGAATATAATAGCAACAATTTAACTATTAATGGTGCAAGTTTACAAGAAGTATTGAAAAATTCAGGATCAAAGTATATAGATAATGCAGACGGAACTTTAAGGGCAAGTGCAATAATAGATGAAATAAATAAAAAGGTATCTCAAAATCCAACTTATGCACTTGATGATTTCAAGAGTGACTTAACAAACAAAGTAGCATATTATTTGGAGGGACATCAATCAAAAGATAATGCTGTGACTTTAAATATTTTAGGATATGATGTAAGTTCAATACAGAAAAATGGAACAAATTTGTACACTTCCACTGATAAACCTCAAACAGTTGCTAATACATTAGTAAATGTATTAACAGATATGACTAGTGTTGCTGATAATTACAAAATACAATTACCTAATAATGATTGGATTTTAGTTAATGTTATTAAAGCACCTACATCAGATGATACTTCTAACTAAAACCAAAAAACTAATTAGAACTCAGGCCAAGCCCTGGGTTCTATTAATTCAAGATATGTATTCCCACAACAGACATTTAACATGTCCTGTAAATTTAACAGACGGACACACACAGTACTACTACCACACACCGTTTACAATTAATTCATATTTAGCAAAGGAGATTAAACAATGAACAAAAAGAAAATTATTTCATCCCTGCTCTTGACCACTGCACTAGTAGCATCAACTATTGCAGTATCACCTGCCACTACATTTGCAGCAAGTTCAAGACTTGGAGGAGCAGATAGATACGAAACATCAGCCAAAATATCACAAAATGGATGGGCAAATGGTTCTGATTACGTAGTACTTGCCAGTGGCGAAGGCTATGCAGATGCACTATGTGCAGCACCAGTTGCAAAGAAGTATAATGCACCAATACTACTTACTACAAGCAAGACATTAAACAGTACAATAAAATCCGAGATTACAAGACTCAAGGCCAAGAATATAATAGAAATAGGGGGAACAGCCTCTATTTCATCAAATATAGAAAATCAGCTTGAAAATGAAATGTCCTTGAAAGTAACACGTCTTGGAGGAATAGACAGGTATGAAACCTCTGCAAATGTAGCAAGGGAGCTTGGAGACGTATCAGACATGGTTCTAACTTCAGGACTTGGATATGCAGATGCACTTTCCATAGCCCCAATAGCTGCAAGCAAAGGATATCCAATACTTTTAACACCTAAAAATTCAGTAACAAATTCAGTAAAATCCTATATAAACTCACACAAATCGGACTCAACAAAGGTTTATGTAATAGGGGGAAGTGGAGTTATACCCGAGAGTATATTGTCTTCAGTGCCAAATCCAATGAGAATATTTGGACAGAACAGATATGAGACAAATGTATCTGTAATGGAATTTTTCAAAACAGAACTTAAATTCCAAAATGTATATATAGCAAAAGGAGATGGCCCAAATGGAAACGAGTTTGCCGATGCACTTTCTGCTTCAGAACTTGCGGCCAGAACTTCCTCACCAGTTGTACTTACAAACAATACATTGAACAACTACACTAAAGAATTTATAAAATCAAACCTGACTAAAGACACTAGTGTTGTTTCAATTGGAGGTCAGGCATCCGTTCCAGATTCACTTGCAGCTGCTATTCAAAATGTCATAAATGGAACAGATGAAACTCAAAATCCACCTACAGGTGGTGGAAGCTCTCAATCAGATTATGATACCATAAAATCAGTTTCATCCAAACTCAAAAATGTTGATAAAACAAAACTTGACAGTACCCAAAATAAAGTACTTTCAGAAGCAATAACTTCCATTGACAAATACATTGCCGATACAAGTTATGATTATACTGCTGATGCTAACAATATAAAGAGTCTTTACGGCAACCTTTCAGGATCAGAAAAAACTGGCTTGCAAAATGAAGTCATAAAATCTGGACTAAGTGTTTCAGAAGCACTTGCACTTGAAAGTAGATTTGGACTTTAGATGAGTTATTTTAAACAACTGCCCCATGAAAATACAGGCAGTTGTTTTTTTATACCCTTTTTCTATACAGATATATGTATTATAATTATAACTATGGGAGGGGAAAATATGAACAAGAGAAAAATAATTGCAAGTTTTATTCTGAGTGCCGTTTGCGCATCCACAGTGAACTTTGCTTCCACAAAAACTGTCTCTGCAGCAACTGTAAGGCTTGGAGGACAGGATAGATATGAAACCTCAACAAAAATATCGCAAGATGGATGGACAACTTCTGAATATGTAGTTCTTGCATCAGGCCAGGGATATGCAGACGCACTCTGTGCAGCACCAGTTGCAAACAAACACAACGCACCTATACTTTTAACACCAAGCAATAATCTAGACAAGAATGTAAAAAGTGAGATTACGAGACTTAAAGCGACACATGTAATAGAAATAGGAGGAACAGGCTCCATATCCACAAATGTGGAAGATGAGCTGAAATCCATGGGACTTTCCGTACAGCGTCTTGGCGGAGCAGACAGATATGAAACCTCTGTAAAAGTAGCCAAAGCAATTGGAACTCCCAATAAAATAGTTGTAACTTCAGGACAGGGATATGCAGATGCACTTTCCATAGCACCAATTGCAGCCAAACAGGGAATGGAGATACTTCTAACAAGTAATATTGGAATTCCTGACATTGTAAAAAACTATATTCAGGACAATCAATCAAGTATTGTGGACACATATGTCATAGGTGGTACCGCAGTAATACCCGACAGTACAACAGGCGATTTATCAAATCCAATAAGAATATCAGGAGCAGACAGATATGAAACAAACGTAAACGTACTTGACTATTTTAAATCCTCAATTGATATGAACAATGTGTATATTGCAAAAGGAGGCGGTCCTGCAGGAAATGAATTTGCAGATGCCCTTTCAGCTTCCGCACTTGCAGCTAAAAACAACTCACCTGTTGTCCTTACACAGGACGACATAAACACAGATACCCAGAAATTCATAGAAGACAATGTTGATGCTTCAGCCAATATTGTAGCAGTAGGAGGACAAGCATCCGTTTCAGATTATCTTCTTGAACATATAGAACTTACTGTAATAGTCAAATCTGCAAACAATAGACTTCAAGCTATAGCAGATTCTACAAGCGACTCAAATGAGAGAGATGCAGTTGAACAGATAATAGATAATTTAAATAATTCAATTTCAACTAGACTGGACAATGCAGATGAGGCACTTTCAAATTTCCAGTCAAATATGGAAAAAACACAGGAAATCTTACAAAAACTTTCTGATATAGAAAGAACTGACCTGCAAAACAAAATAAATGCAGACAATACCTTGCTGCAGTATTTAAACCAGCTAAATCAAATAGCTGAAAAATACTTTTCAACTGATACTGAGTAAATAAATACCTGGTGCCAAATAGTACCAGGTATTTATTTATAAATCTGTTATGTTATAATTAAATATGTTAAAAATAGATAAATGGGAGCTGAATCATGAATAGAACTAAAAGAAGTATAAAAAAGGCTGTAATTTTGATAATTATAGTAATTATAGTCGCAGTTGCTTGTTTTTTAGCACTTGTTTTCTCAAATTCATCATATAGTGCCAAACAGTATAAATTTTCTAATAATATATTCGATAAAGTAATAGAAGCACAAAAAGCAGGAACTACAGTGTCGTTTAATACAGAGGAATTAAATGAATCAATAGCACCTTTTATAAAGGACAATATGACATCAGGTGATGCCGTTGTAAAAGGTGTAAATGTAGAAGTCAAAGACAGTACATTAAAATTTTATATTCCTGCATCATATAAGAATTTTAAATTCCTTTTGACTACAGAGGGAAGTGTATCCTATAACAACAATAATATAGTATATGATCCACTGTATTTCAAGATTGGAAAGATAAGCATTCCAAAGTCGTATGTTATCAATGAATTAAATAGAAGATTAAGTGACGGCATCAAGATTCAGGACAACAAGATAAATGTATCATCGGAACTTCTACCAATAAAGATAAAGTCAATTGATATAAAAGGTGGACAGCTGAACATTCATACGGATACTACATCCATGACTATTCAGGAAAGACTCAACTGGTTCAACAATGTTATGAAACAGTCAGAAAATGCCAGTACTGTCAATAAATTCATAGAAAAATTCATGGATGGAAGCAATATATCAAGTAGTATATCAAGTGGTACAAATTCAAATACTGGAACAGGGGCAGCATCATCAAACAGTGCCTCTGCAGGTAGCACACAATCAGGCAGTACTCAAAGCAACACTCAAAAGGGAAATAAGACATCTGAAAGCAGCACAGGAGGAGCAGATGAAGTTATATCTGAAATATCCAGTGCCATAAGCAGTCAGGACAAAAGTGCGTTGAGTTCCATACAGGAAAAGTACAACAAACTTTCTTCATCGGAACAGCAGAAAGTAAAATCTTCTGTAAGCTCAATGGTGGGACCTGAGAATATGGGTAAAATAATGGATAAACTAAACAAATAGAGTTTATCCATTAATATATAAAACAAACAAAAGGGGGAAAAATAGTGGAAAACGAAGAGATGACTTTAGATCTAAAGGACTTTTTCTACATAATAAAAAAGAGATTGAAACTTATAGTGTTGATAACACTGGCTTGTGCAGTAATAACAGGACTTGTAAGCGTATTTCTCATCAAACCTACTTACGAGGCAAGTTCCAGCATAATAGTTGGAAAGCCTACAAACAACATCAAGACAGACAACAATGATGTAATGATGTATCAGAATCTGGTAAAGACCTATGCACAGATTGCACAATCCGATTCTGTTGCCAAGACAACTTTAAACAAGCTAAATGAAAACATTACATTGGATCAGTTTCAAAAGATGGTTTCAGTTACACCGCAGGAGGGTACGCAGATACTTACAATAAAGGCTGACAGCAAGGATCCAAATGAGGCTGCAAAAGTAGTGGACACAATGGCTTCATCTTTTATAAGTGAGAGCAAGAGAGTATTTCCAACAGGCGGTGATATTCAGATTATGGATAGAGCACAGATTCCAAACGAACCTGTAAAGCCTAAAAAGACACTGAATGTTGCAATTGCATTTTTCCTTGGTCTCATAGTTTCTGTAGGATTGTCATTTTTACTTGAATATCAGGACAATACCATAAAGACAGAAGATGACATAGACAGATATCTGGAACTGCCTGTTATTGGGGTAATACCAAAAAACGGCAAATAGATAAAAGGGGGTAATACAATTTGATCGATATGCATATTCACCTGCTGCCGGGAATAGATGACGGTTCAAAGTCCATGGATGAGACGGAGCAGATGCTTAAGATGATTGAAGAAGATGGTATACATAGTGTAATAGCCACCCCCCACTTTTATAGAGGTCATTATGAGAATAATCGTGAGGATGTGGAGAAACTTGTACATAGGGTAAATGAATTTTCAGTGGAAAGTGGAATCAATGTAAAACTATTTCCGGCACAGGAAGTATTTTTAGACGACCATACTGTAGACGAGTATGAATGCCATCATATAGCACCTATGGCAGAAACAGACTATATGCTCGTAGAACTTCCCATGATAAAAATGCCTGAAAATGCAATGGACATAGTATATGAACTTAAAATAAGAGGAATAAAGCCCATTATGGCACATCCTGAAAGATACAGATACATAATTGAAAATCCAGAGAAGATAAATTTATTCGTAGATGAGGGATGTCTTCTTCAGTTGAATGCAGGAAGTATATGTGGAAAATTTGGAAGCAATGTGAAGAAAACAGCGCATACTCTTATAAAAAATGGAATGTGCAATTTCATAGGCTCCGATGCTCATTCAAGTACCAGGAGAAGACCTGGACTAAGTGAAGCATTTGATATTGTGAAAAACATGGATGAAGAATTAGCTAAAATATTGGAACAAAACAGTGAAAAGCTGCTTGAAAATGAGAATATACATCTTTGCCAGGAAAGAATCAAAATAAAAAAGGGATTCTTCAGCTTTTTCAACAGAAAAAAACAACTAATGAATAGATAATGGAGTGAATATATAATGGAAAAACCAGAACTTATTACTATACAAGATCCTAAATCGCCAATATCAGAGTCATATAGAACTTTGAGAACAAATATTCAATTTTCCTCTATAGACAAGGAAATACAGACTATAATGCTTACAAGTTCAGGCCCTGGAGAGGGAAAGTCTACTACATCTTCAAATCTTGCCATAGTTATGGCTGAAAGCGGAGCCAAAACTATAATAATAGATTGTGATCAGAGAAATCCAGTACTGCATAAGAAATTTCTTGTTTCAAACAAGACGGGGCTTTCAGACATACTTGCAGGAAAGGTCGAATTTCAGGATGCTGTTATAAATACAGGTATTGAGAATCTGGATCTTTTGACTTCGGGGACAAAACCTCCAAATCCATCAGGAGTTCTAGCTTCAAAGAGAATGAA
Source organism: Clostridium tyrobutyricum (assembly GCF_019144085.1). Taxonomy (GTDB): domain Bacteria; phylum Bacillota; class Clostridia; order Clostridiales; family Clostridiaceae; genus Clostridium_B; species Clostridium_B tyrobutyricum_A. The sequence continues at coordinate 13,535 of NZ_JAHHUY010000031.1, read as the reverse complement.
GACTTTCATTGAAGACTTGAAAGATAAATACAGATACATAATAATAGACACTCCTCCTGTAATTGCAGTAACAGATGCACAGATTGTATCTACATATGTGGATGGATGCATTCTCGTAGTAGCTTCCTTACAGGCGGATAGAGATGCAGCCCAAAAGGCAAAGAGACTTTTGGAAAAAGTAAATGCAAACATACTTGGAACAGTTTTGAACAAAGTGGAAGCAAAGGGAAAGGGGTATTATGGATACTACTATTCCTATTATGACGAAGATGGTAATAAAAAGAAGAAGAAAAAGAAAAAATAGTGGTAAATATGCAGTTATGGATTTTAGTTGAATAATTTACAGCATTTTTATTGAAAGCTTATTAAAAAATTGTAAATATTATGTTGTTTTCGTTCATATTTGGGAGTATAATGGAAAAAAGAAGTTAGAATATGGGGGGAACATACAGTTGATAAAACAAAATCAAAAGCATCTCAATAAATTATTTGTATTTGTAGATGCATTAGTCATATTTTTAGCCATAAATCTGTCATACTATATAAGATTTGGATATAATGGATTTAGTACAAATGATAATCTTTTTAATTTTTATATTTTACCATTAATTCTCATGATACCAATATATTTAGTTCTATTCAGTATATTTGATCTTTATGAACCATACAGATTCAAAAGTATAAGAAGTGAAGTTGCAAATATAATAAAATGTAATATCCTAGGTATCGTTATATTTATGGTTCTTCTGTATTTATTAAAAAGAGTAAATTATTCAAGGCTTTTAATTTTAGCATTTTTTTTATCTTCCATATGTTTAATCTGTATTGAAAGAATTTCCTTAAGGATGATTTTAAGAAGTATAAGAAAAAAAGGTTATAATGTAAAACATGTATTGTTTGTAGGTAGCAATAATATAACATATAAGCTTGTAGAACAAATAGAACAAAACAAGCAATGGGGCTATGTTGTAGAAGGTATATTATGTAATAAAAATTTTAAGGAAGCTTTTCAGGAAGTGGCAGCGGAGTCTGTATCCAAAGGCAGTATTACAGATAAGATAAAGATAATTGACGATCTTAGTGCACTTGAAACTTATATATCGGGCAGTAATATAGATGAAGCATTTATAACATTGCCGTCTAATGAATATGATAAAATCAATAAAATAATTCATATATGTGAAAAGTGTGGTACTAAGTGTCAATTACCTCTGGATTTTTCTGATAGTAGTTTTTCAAAACCATATATTGAGGAAATAGGCAACATCCCAGTCATGGGAGTAAGATATATACCATTAGACAATTTATTCAACAATATGGTAAAAAGAACATTTGATATTATATTATCCAGTATTGCAATAATATTATCATCACCCATAATGCTTGCAAGTGTCATTATAATAAAGCTGACATCTCCCGGACCAATTATATTTAGGCAGAAAAGAGTTGGATTAAATAAAAAAGCATTCACCATGTATAAATTCAGATCGATGAATGTACAAAAGGCATCTGATGAAAAAGTGGAATGGACAACAGAGAATGATCCTAGAAAGACTAAATTTGGTTCATTTATGAGAAAGACCAGTATTGATGAACTTCCTCAGTTTTTCAATGTGCTAAAAGGAGATATGAGCATGATTGGTCCAAGACCTGAAAGACCATATTTTGTGGACAAGTTCAAGCATGAGATACCAAAATATATGGTAAAACACCAGGTAAGACCTGGAATTACAGGATGGGCTCAAGTAAATGGATGGAGAGGAGATACCTCCATAGACAAGAGAATTCAGTGCGATGTGTACTATATAGAAAATTGGAGTTTCCTCTTGGATATAAAAATAGTTTTTCTAACATTTTTTAAAGGATTTGTAAATAAAAATGCTTATTAGAATCTTAAAGGGATGGTTGAACATATGTTGTGTGCACTTATAATGGCAGGTGGAAAAGGGGAGAGGTTCTGGCCGCTTTCTACAGATGAAAAGCCAAAGCAGTTTTTGAAACTATTGGGTGAAGAGACCATGATACAGATGACGGTAAAAAGACTTCTTCCACTTATTCCAATAGAGAGAATATTTGTAGTTACAGCTGCAAGATATGTGGATTTGTTAAAGGAACAGGTTAAAGATCTTCCAGTTGAAAATATAATAGTTGAGCCGGTAGGTAGAAATACAGCACCATGTATAGCACTTTCAGCTTTTCATATAAGTAGAAAGTACAGAGACGCATCTATTGTTGTATTACCATCAGATCATCTTGTTGTCAAACCCGACAGGTTTATAGAAACTATAGAACATGGATATAAATTCATACAGAATCATGAAGAGGGAATAGTGACACTTGGTATGAAGCCTGACAGACCTGAAACAGGTTATGGATATATTCAATATAAGAAAGATTATAGTTATCAAAATGACCTGTCAGGGGAGGCAGCAGTTACCAGAGAAGAAAACGGACAGTGCCTTAATCTGTATAAAGTTGAAAGGTTTGTGGAAAAGCCTGATGAAGAGACTGCCAAAGAGTATATACAGAAGGGAAATTTCCTATGGAACGGTGGAATGTTCATATGGAAATGCAGTACTATAATAAAGCTTACCAAAGCCTATTTAAGCAATACATATAGTATTTTGAAAGATATATTCGAAAGCTCAGATAAAGATTTTACGAATAAACTAAATGAAAAATATCCACAAGTGGATAACATATCAGTAGACTACGGAATAATGGAAAAAGCTAAAAATATATATGTTATTCCATCAGACTTTGGATGGGATGATATAGGAACCTGGTATGCAGTAGAGAGATACAGAGATAAAGATGACAACAACAATGTTTGTGTAGGTGATACAAAGAATCTGTCTGCAAGCAATAATATAGTTGTTGCAAAAGACAAGCCTATAGTAGTTGTAGGACTTGATGATGTTTTTGTAGTTGAAAGTGATGATATTATTTTTGTAGGTAAGAAGAAGGACATTGACAGGATTAAAGAGATAAAGAGGAATGTGAATAAATAATAAATTCTTAATGGGATGGAATTCATGAAAAAGATTAAGATATTACATATAGCTCAATCAGAAATTGGTGGAGTTACAGAATATATAAAAATGCTTTTAAAGTATATGGATAATAGCAAATTTGAGTTTTACTTAATAGGTTCTAAACAATATGAATCTCAAAAATCTATATTTAAAAAATTAAATTGTGAAATTCTAACTATAGATATGAAAAGAGAGATTTCTTTAAAGTCAGATTTTAAATCTATTTTAAATATAAGAGATTGCATAAAAAAAATTAATCCAGATATAATTCACTTGCATAGTAGTAAGGCAGGTGCCTTGGGAAGAATGGCATCTATATTTTTAAACATACTTATTGTTTATAATGCACATGGCTGGGCTTTTGATATGAATGTAGGTAAAAAGAAAAAATTGATCTATGTGTATGTGGAAAAAATATTGGCAAAGTTTACAGATGCAATAGTTAATATATCTGATCATGAAGAAGATAGTCAGAAAAAATATAAAATAAAACCAAAGAAATATACAACAGTTATATATAATGGAATTGATTTAGAAAGATATAATGTGAAATATGATATACAAAAGATAAAACAAGAATTAAACATTCCACTTGATTCGTTTGTTATGGGTATGGTAGCTAGAATATCTGAACAAAAGTCTCCTGAACTTTTTATTGAAGTAGCTAAAAAGTTACAAGAAAAATTGGACAATGCTTACTTTATATTAGTAGGAGACGGTGAATTAAGAATTAGGATTGAGCAATTAATTGATACATATGGATTAAAAAACAATTTTTTAATAACAGGATGGACTAATGAAGTGCCTAAATATATTTCTATATTTGATGTTGGTGTATTAACGTCAAAGTGGGAAGGATTTGGACTAGTTTTAGCGGAGTATATGGCCGCTAAAAAGCCAGTAGTAGCTTTTAATTCTGGTGGAATTCCGAATGTTGTCAAAGATAAATACAACGGTTTGTTATTTGATTATGGAGATATTGATAGCTTTTATGATGCTGTTATTAATATAAAGAATAATGATGAATTTAGAGAAAAATTAATAAGTAATGGTTATAAAGCAGTAAATAAAAGGTTTAATGTTGAGAGAGTTGCTAAAGAACATGAAGAATTGTATTTACAAATCATAATATTATGATTTGTAAATACTAAAATTATAAACATATATAAGATTTAAAAATGAAGTATATTTTAATAATAAAAAAGTTATTGATATATTAAATAAAAAAGTCTTAGTGTATAGAAAATATGATAGTATAGATACTTTGAATGTCTAGTGATTTGAGTATGTTGTTTAAGTGATACAAAGTAACTAGAATGGAGAAAAAAATGAAAAATTCAGAAAATAAATTAGAAAAAATAGGAATTGTATCATGCTATTTTCAAAAGAATTATGGTAGTATGTTGCAAGCTTATGCTACTCAAAAATACTTTGATAAATTAAATATTCAAAATGAAATGATTAATATATCAGAAATCAGTAAGGAGATTGCTTTATCAAAAATGAAGTTCTATTTTCGTAATATTACTGACCAAGGTATGTTTAGAGCAAAAATGAATTCTGTAAAGCATTCTCTAAGACGAAAATTTAAAAAAGGCACTTTTGGAAAACAGATTGATATTAGGAATAGAATGTTCGAAAATTTTTGTAATAAATATTATAAGATATCTAGTTCATATAGTTCTAAAGATGAATTATCAAGAGCATGTAAAGATTATTCAGCTATTGTAGTTGGAAGTGATCAGTTATGGACTCCTGCTAATATAGATGCTGATTACTATACTTTGACATTTGTTCCAGATAATATACCAAAAATTTCGTATGCAACTAGTTTTGGAGTATCAGTTCTTCCTAAATACCAAAGAGAAAAAGCTAAGAAATTTTTAAAAAGAATTGATTATATCTCTGTTAGAGAACTGTCAGGACAAAAAATAGTAGAACAATTAGCAAATAGAAAATGTGAGGTGGTGTGTGATCCAACTCTTCTATTTACTGCTGAACAGTGGATGGATATTCAAAAGAGTGAAAGAATTATTAACGATAGATATATCTTTTGTTACTTCTTAGGTAATAATCCAGAACAAAGAGAATTTGTTAAGAGATTTAAAGTAGCTACTGGATTTAAAATTGTTGCTTTACAACATATTGATGAATATATAAAAAGTGATTGTGATTTTTCAGATATAGCACCCTATAACATAGGACCAGGTGAATTTATTAATTTGATAAGAAATGCAGAGTATATATTTACAGATTCTTTTCATGGCAGTGTTTTCTCAATATTGTATGGGAAATTATTTTTTACTTTTAGAAGGTTTGAAAAAAGTAATTCTGCTTCCACAAATACAAGATTGGATACATTGCTTAATCGTCTTGGTTTGCAAAAACGGTTATTAAAATCAAATGAAGATATTTTCAAATCAATAAATAGTCAAATTGATTATGATAAAGTAAATGAAGAACTTGCAAAATTTCGGAATGAATCTAAACAATTTATTTCCAATGCATTAAAAAATATTCGGGGGAATTAAAGTAATGATTGAGATAACTAATAAGGAGAATTGCAGTGGATGCAGTTCATGTGCTAATATATGCCCTAAAAAGTGTATTACCATGCAAATGGATGAGGAAGGTTTTTTATATCCAAAAGTTAATAAATTAGACTGTATTAACTGTAATCTTTGTGAACATAGCTGTCCAATTCTTAATCCTATTCCAGAAGAGAAACATAATCAAAAAGCTTTTTTAATTCAGAATAAGGATGAAAAAATTAGAAAAGAAAGTACTTCAGGTGGTGCTTTTACTGCTATAGCTAGTTATATTTTAAGTCGTGGAGGAGTAGTTTTTGGAGCATGTTTTGATGAAAGTTATGTTGTAAGACATATTTATGTTGAACAAAAAAAAAATTTAGAAAAATTTCGAAATAGTAAATATGTTCAAAGTGAAATTGGAGATACATTTATTAAAGCAAAATATTTCTTAGATAGTGGTAGAATGGTTTGTTTTAGTGGCACTCCCTGTCAAATAGAAGGTTTGAAATCTTATCTTGGCAAAGAATATAGAAATTTGATTACGGTAGATTTGATTTGTCGTGCAGTTCCATCACCATTGTTATGGAAAAAGTATTTGGATATGAAGAAAGATTCTATAGGAAATAATATTAACAAAGTAATGTTTAGAGATAAGTATTATGGATATAAATATTCTACAATGACTATTTGTTCAGATAAGAAACAGTATCATGCTGGGGTTGAGTCAGATCAATGGCTTAGAGCATTTTTTACAGAAATTTGTGATAGACCGTCTTGTTATCAATGTAAATTTAAGAAAAGATATAGAATTAGTGACTTTACTATCTGGGATTGTTTTACAGTAGATGCTTTTAATAAAGAGATGGATGATGATAAAGGAACTACTAGAATGATTACACAATCGGCAAAAGGAGAAAAAATTTTAGATTTAATTAAACATGAAATAGTATGCTACCCTATTGATTTAGATAAATCAATAAATGGCGTGAAAGAAATGTTTTATTCAGTTGAAAAGAATCATAAAAGAGAACAATTTGTTTTGGATATGCAAAACATGGATGGAAAAAATTTATTAAATAAATATTTTCCAGAAACATTTAAAGTAAAGTTGGAACGTTCTGTTAGATTAATTAGCTATCAATTAGGGATATATAAACAAATGAAGAAGATAGCAAAAAAATTTTTAAAGAAATAATATGATATATTGGAGTGTATGAAATGTCAGTACTTGTAAGTATTATTGTTCCTGTATACAATGTGCCAGATAAGTATCTTAAAACTTGTATAGAGAGCTTAATTAATCAGACTATGAGAGAGATAGAAATTATTATTGTTGATGACGGTTCTAAAGATAACTCAGGTGAGATATGTGATATGTATTCTAAGCAAGACAATCGAATTAAAGTAATTCATAAAAAGAATGGTGGACTTGCAGATGCTCGTAACATTGGTTTTGAAACTTCTATAGGAGAATATATAACTTTTGTTGATGGTGATGATTGGATTGAATCTAATATGTGTGAAGAGATGTATAAAGTAACAATAAACCAAGATATTCAACTGGTTATGTGTGGAATAATTAAGGATTATGCAAATTCATCTATTGAATATAAATTTGATTTAGAAAATATGAAAGTGTATAAAGAAAAAGAATGTAGAGAACTACAAGCGAAATTGTTAATATTTAATGGTAATATAGCTTGTGCATATGCTAAATTGATAAATCGAAAATTTTTACTTAAAAATAAAATAATTCATGATTCAAAATTAAGGCAGGGAGCAGAAGGATTAGAGTTTAATTTGCGACTTTTTGGTAAGGTATCTAAAGCAATATTTGTAAAGCAATCATTTTATCATTATATTTTTAATGATAAATCTATTTCAGCGAGTTTTGATGAAAAGAATAATGAATATGTATTAAAATGTTTTCAAAAAATTGAAGAGTATATTAAAAATGATGATAATAGAGAAAAATTATTACCTAATTTTTATAATCGACTAATTTATGTTATATTGACAACGGCTATTACTGGATATTTTAATCCCGAAAACAAGGATTCTTATGGCATTAAAGTAAAAAAGTATAGATATTATTTATCCAATCCAATGATTCAGGAAGCATTAAAAAAAGCAAATAACGTAGGATTATCACTAACAAGGAAAATTACACTTTTTTTTATTAGGATTAAATGGTTTTTCCCAATATCATTAATTGCAAGAATTAGAAGAGAACAACTAATGAATAAATAGATATAATTTATCTTAGAAAGGAAAAATTAAATGAAAAGAATTTTAGTTTATGGAATGGGTAAAAATCATGGTGGAATTGAAAGCTATTTAATAAATTATTCAAAGCATTTTAAAACTGGAAAAGTAGTGTTTGATTATATTACAGAGGCTTCAGAGATTGCTTACGAAAAAGAAATTAAAAAACTAGGAGGTAATATTTATTATATCCCACGCAAAAAGAAAAAGCCAATTCAACATTTACTTCAATTTAGAAAAATTTTAAAAACGCATAATGAATATAATATTATATATTTTAATATATTGTCTGCTTCATATGTTTATACAATATTTAGCTTGATTGGTATAAAAAATATTAAAATTCTAGTACATAGTCATAATAATAATGCACAGAGATTATGGCTTCATTTATTGTGCAAACCTATATTACAACTATTCTCAATAGAAAAATTAGCATGTTCTAAAGAGGCAGGTAAGTTTATGTTTGGAAAGAATTGTATAAAAAAAAATAAAGTTAAATTTATAAATAATGCAATTGAGATAAAAAAGTATATATATTCACCACTGTTAAGAGAAAATGTAAGGAATTCATTAAAAATTGGATCAAAGTTTGTAGTAGGATCTGTTGGACGACTTAGTTATCAAAAAAATTCTTTATTTATTATAGATATATTTTCTGAAATTTATAAAAAAGATAAAACTGCTATATTAATAATAGCTGGTGAAGGTGATTATCGTAAAAAATGTGAGAAATATATACAAGAAAAAGGTATTAAAGATGTTGTATATTTATTAGGAATGCGTAATGACATTCCTAACTTATTACAAGGAATGGATATCTTTTTATTCCCTTCAAGATTTGAAGGCTTAGGTATGGCTCTTATAGAAGCTCAAGCTGCTGGATTAAAATGTTTTACAAGCATGGAAGCTGTTCCTAAAGAAGTAAAGGTTACTCCTGGTTTAGAGTTTATATCATTAAAGGATTCTGCAAAAAAATGGGCAAGTGTTATTTTAAAAAATAAAAATTATAGACGACAAAATTATGATTTGAATATAAAACAACATGGCTTTGATATTGATACAGAAGCAAAAAAATTAGAAAATTTATTTTTGAATATTTAAAGTTTAGAGAAAGGAAGAATATAATGTCTAATAAATACTTGATTTTAGCTAATGACAATTCTGGTTTATTTTCGTTTCAAAAATCAATTAGTGATAAAATTTTAATTAAAGATGCTGAGCGTGGGAAGAAATTTTTTCAACGATTCTTAAGAAAAATACATTATAAATTTAACCTTCCTTTTACAAAAATATGGTTTCCATGGATTAATGACATAAAATTTTTTGATACAATAATAATTTTTGATAGAGGCAATACAAAATATATTGCCCAATACATAGCAAATAGATATCCAAATAAAAGAATAATTATTTGGTTTTGGAATTCTATTAAATATTCAATATCTCCTAAAGATTTTAATAATATTCCTTGTGAAGTTTGGTCTTTTGACAAAATGGATTGTAAAAAGTATGAATTAAATTATAATACGTCATTTTATTTTGATAATATAATATTACCCAAAAAAGATATTTATTTTGATATATGTTTTATTGGATCTGATAAAAATAGAATGAATACAATTTTATCAACGCAGAAGCTATTTAGTAATTTGAATTTAAAGATATATTATCATGTTGTAGCATCTAAGAAAAGTAATTTAAAACAATATAATTATAAACAAATGATTTCTTATACAAAGATTTTGGAAATTATTTCATCCAGTAAAATTATTTTAGATTTGGTTGCAGAAGGACAAAATGGTCCAACATTACGTCCTTTAGAAGCAGCATTTTTTCATAAAAAACTTATTACAAATTATAAAAATATACAAGAATTTGAATTTTATGATTCTAATAATATATTTATATTGGGAAAAGATGATATAAATACATTGCAAGACTTTGTGAGAGGCAATTATGTTGCTGTTAATCAAGATTCAATTTTAAAGTATAATATTACGAATTGGATAAAGCGATTTAAAAGTTATTAAATTATAAAATATAGTATATTATGCTAGATGATTAATGTTTTTCGATAAGTTCTTGAATTACCATATAAAAAATCACAGCTAATTAGTTAATGTGACTATGTAATTATGAGCAATTAGATAGTTTTTTAAGGGAGGATCAATTTTGTTATTCATACTTTTAACTGTAGTAATAGTATTATGTTTATTAGCATTTATTTTGAACAATAAGGATTTAATGGAACCATCAGTAATAGTTTGTATATCTTACATTATAAGTATATTATGTGCTGTTGTGAATATAAAAGTATGGGATATAAATCTTGCTAATAATACATTTTGGATTATTACAGTAGGAACAGTTATTTTTATTAGTATAAATATAATTATAACATATATAATAAAATCTAAATATAATAAAAAATATCAATGGAAACAGGATTTAAAAGTTATTAATATACAATATTTTAAAATAATATTAGTAGCTATGTTTCAAATAATAGTGGCTTTATTTTATGCAAAATCAGTACGAAGTCTTGCTGGACAATATGGAAGTTTTAATGATTTCTCATCAATGATGACAGTTTATAGAATGAATACTTCTTATGGAACAAATGCAGGAGTTTCAGCAACTCTTAATCAATTTGTTAAATTATCAAATGTATGTGCTTTTGTTTTTTTGTATGTATTTATTAATAATATATTGGAGAAATCAAATCAGAAAAGAAATTTATTAAATATTATTCCTGTAATTATTTATTCTATTCAAGTTATATTAACAGGAGGAAGATTTAATTTATTAGCTTTGATATGTTCAGCTTTTATAATTTATAATGTTTTATGGCACAGAAAAAATGGTTGGAATAGACAAATAAAAATAAAATTTTTATTTAAGGCAATTATTATATTAATTTTTGTTTTTGTTGGTTTTTATTTTTTAAAAACTTTTGTAGGACGTACTTCCAAAGTTGATTTTATAACATATATTACCTCCTATGTAGGTGGCTCAATTCAGTTATTTAATATGTATGTAAATGGGCCTATTTCTAAGTCTAGTATATGGGGTAAGGAAACATTTTATTCAATAAATGATTTTTTAAGAAAAGTAGGGTTATTAAATATTAATGCGTATATTCCACATTTAGAATTTAGATTTTCAAATGGGGTGATGCTTGGAAATGTATATACAGCATATAGAAGATATATTCAAGATTTTGGTATCGAGGGAATGATAATATTACAATCAGTTTTTGCCTTATTTTATAGTATATTTTATGAGAAAATTAAACTTAAATTTCCAAAGAAAAAATTAGATTATTCATTACTTGTATATGCGGCAATATCATATCCATTATTTATGCATTCTATCAATGATTGTTTTTTTTCAGGCATATTATCTGTAAATTATCTAATTATTATTATATTACTAAAACTTGTTAGTTGGTTTATTGTTGATATAAAAGTTTCTTTTAAAAATTCATTGAATAGAAAGTGAGAACTTGTATATGAATATATTTAAAAAAAAGTTTGCTATGAATTTATCATATGCTTTTATTGCTCAAGGAATATCTTTAATTATGAGTTTATTGATATCTCTTTTTGTTCCTAAATTATTAGGGGTAAGGGATTTTAGTTATTGGCAACTCTTTATATTTTATAGTAGTTATATACCGTTTTTTCATTTTGGAATAAATGATGGTATATATTTAAAATATGGTGGGATTCCATATAAAAATATGGATAAAAGCAGTATTAAGTCTCAAATGTATTTTGGATTTTTTTATGAGAGTATTATTTCTGTATGTATTATTATAGGAGCTATTGTATTATTACATAATAATGATAGATTTTTTGTTATTGTTTCAACGTGCATTTATTTTATAATATATAGTTCAAGTAACTATTTAGGGTATATATTTCAAGCAGCAAATCAAACAGTAGTATTTTCTATTTCTATTATCGTAAGTAGAATTATTTTTATTTTTGCAATAGCGGGACTTTTAGTTTTCAAAATAAAAAATTATAAATTATTTGTTATTTTATATATAGTAAGCATTCTTATATCACTTTTTTATTGCATTTTTAAGGGAAAAGATATTTTTTATTCTAAATTAAGGCCTTTACCTGTTATAATTAGTGAATCTCTAAATAGTATTTCTATTGGAATAAAATTAATGTTTTCTAATATAGCTAGTATGCTTATTTTAGGTGTTGGGCGTTTGATTATAGATAACAAGTGGGGAATTATTACTTTTGGTAAATTTTCATTTTCATTAACATTAACTAATTTTATATTAACTTTTATTAGCCAAGTTAGTATTGTTTTATTTCCGACTTTGAGACAGGCAAAAAAGAGTCAACAACAGTATTTTTATAAAAATGCCCGAAATATGTTAGGCTTATTTCTTCCTATTGTATTTATTGGGTATACACCAGTAAAAGTTATTCTTAATTTATGGTTACCACAATATCAAGATAGTATACATTATTTAGCTTTATTGCTACCACTTTGCACATTTGATGGAAAGATGGAGATGCTTTGTAATACATATTTTAAAGTATTAAGGAAAGAAAAATTATTATTGACTATAAATGTAATTACAATGGTGTTAAGTATTTTATTATCACTTTTAGGAGGATATCTCCTAAAAAACATTAATAGTATTCTAATTTTTATAGTTGTATCAATAATATTTCGAAGTGTTATTTCAGAAATATATTTAGCTAAATTGATGTCATCAAGAGTAATAAAAAAATTAGTTCAAGAGATAATTATAGCTGTTATTTTTATGATTTGTAATTGGTATATGAGTGTAATGACTGCATTTGTAATTATGATAATAACTTATATAATTTATCTTATCATTAATAAGAAAGATTTATATTTTATATTTGTTAAGGTAAGAAATTTAATAAGAGAATAATAGTTATATTATACTTAAAAAATTACAATATTAATTCAAGCAAAATTTTATTAAATAGTTAGTTCACAGCGTAAAGAAGAAAATTTAAAGATTCATTCTGCTTTTGTATATTAAACTAAGTAAGAATTTAGTCAAATTACATTCTAAATAATTAAAATGTAATTTTATAAATTGTATAGATATTTCTTTAAGATATATGTCCTCTTATGAATTTTATCAGCTATATTGTAAGCAGTATTTATATAATATTTAGGTAAAAGTGTAATTCTATAAAAAATTAAGAATTAAGTATATTTTATCCTAAATTATGAAAATAATTCAGGTATGTATATTATTAATAAGAAATTGATTGATATGATATTTAAAAAAGTTTAAGATCGTTAGATAATAATCATTAATATGTTGAGCAATAAATCAATAAAGAATGACTTATCAAAAATCAATTCAATGAAATTTAGAGTAATAGAGTATGCTGAAGTTGAAATTATGTAAGAGAATATATAGAAAGTAGTGTTTTATTAGATTTGACTATAAAGAATTGTCTTAGATTATACGTAAAATATGAATGATACAAAAATGATAGATAATTATTTCTCAGGGAGATACATATGAATAAAATAAGAAAAGCAGTTATACCTGCTTCATGTTTGGAGACTAGATTTTTACCTGTAACAAAAGCTTAACCCAAGGAAATGCTTCCTATTGTAGACAAAACAACTATACAATACATAATTGAAGAAGTTGTAGCTGGAACTTGAAAATCATAACAAG
>NZ_JAHHUY010000030.1:0-34665 GCF_019144085.1 Clostridium tyrobutyricum | reverse complement strand
CAACGGGTATACTTATATATTATATTATTTAATTATAAGATTGTGGGCATTATAAATAATTATGCGAAACATTAATTATAATACTATTATATAATAATTTAAGTTCTGTATCAATATATTTTATAATATTTTCTTAGTATAAATAGTACAGATTAATATACTGTACTATTACCTTTAACTTTTAATGCTCTCATAGAATTTAGAACTGCTATAAGTGCAACTCCAACATCTCCAAAAACCGCCATCCACATATTTGCTATACCTAAAGCCTCTAAAATTAAAATAATAACTTTTACCCCTAATGCAAATACAATATTTTGATATACTATTTTATTAGTTCTTTTTGCTATCTTAACAACCGTAGCTATTTTAGAAGGTTCATCCGTCATAATAACTACATCAGCTGCCTCAATAGCTGCATCTGATCCTATACCACCCATGGCAATTCCTACATCAGCCCTTGCAAGTACAGGAGCATCATTTATTCCATCTCCTACATAAGCTATCTTTTTATTCTTTTCTTTTTGTCCATCTATATACTCTAATTTTTTAACTTTCTCATCAGGCAAAAGTTGAGCATATACTTCATCAATACCCAATTCATTTCCTATTGATTCTCCTATTTTTTTATTATCCCCTGTAAGCATTACAGTTTTTCTTATTCCTATACTTTTTAATGCATCAATTGCTATTTTTGCATCTTTTTTTATTTCATCCGATATTATTATAAATCCAATATAAGTCTTATCTACAGCTATATGAATTACAGTTCCGATAGCATTAATACGATTGTAAGATATATCCTGATCATCCATAAACACTGAATTTCCAACTAAAACTTCTTTATTATCTATAATTGCTTTAATACCTTTTCCCGATATTTCAGTATAATCTTTTACTAATTCTCTATCTATATCTTTATTATATGCTTTTACTATGGAAGTAGCTATTGGATGATTTGAATAAGCCTCTGCATAAGCTGCATATCTTAAAACATCCTCTTTTTCAAAACCGTCACAAGATTTAATATCTGTAACTTTAAATATTCCCTTGGTAAGTGTACCTGTTTTATCAAAAATAACTGTATCTACATTATTTAAAACTTCCAGATAATTTCCTCCCTTTATTAGTATTCCTTTTTTAGATGCGCCTCCTATTCCCCCGAAGAATCCTAATGGCACTGATATAACCAATGCACATGGACAAGATACTACTAAAAATCCAAGAGCTCTATATAGCCATTTTGAAAAAATTTCATCAGGTACAATCAACGGTGGCAGCACAGCTAATGCTATTGCTAGTCCTACTACTATAGGAGTATAATATTTGGCAAATTTTGTAATGAAGTTTTCTGTAGGTGATTTTTTACTACTTGCATTTTGAACTAAATCCAGTATTTTGGATACCGTAGATTCTCCAAACTTTTTATTTACCTTTACAGTTAAAAGTCCATTTTTATTTATATATCCTCCAAGTACAACATCTCCAAATGACACGTCTTTTGGTACTGATTCACCTGTCAATGCTGAAGTATCCACCATAGAATTTCCTTCTATTATTTCCCCGTCTATAGGAACTTTTTCTCCCGGCTTAATCAATATTAAGTCCCCTATATTCACAACCTCAGGATTTACTTTTTTTATGCCATCTAGAGTTTTTAAATTTGCAAAATCAGGCTTTATATCCATAAGTTCAGATATGGATTTTCTCGATCTATCCACCGCTTTATCCTGAAAATATTCTCCTATTCTATAAAAAAGCATTACTGCTACGGATTCTGGAAATTGTCCAATTGAAAAGGCGCCTATACTTGCAATGGACATTAAAAAATTTTCATCAAATACTTGACCATGAGAAATATTTTTACATGACTGCAGCAATACATCTTTTCCTATCATTAAATAACTTATGAGATAAAGCGTAAATTCAGTCCAATGTGAAAAGTTGAAAATAGTTGCAATAGCATAAATTATTATTCCTGATACAAGTATTATTTTTTCAATTTTACCGATTCCTTCGTCACACTCTTCTCTATCTATTACTTCTGCATTTAAACCATATATAACTTCTGCATCAGGTTCTATTTTACCTACTATGGATTTTATATTTTCAATAGTAGAATCAACATTCGAATCATCATAGAGTTCAAATTTAAGTTTTTTTGACAAAAAATCCAAAGATGCATTTTTTATTTCTGGTATTTTTTTTACTTTATCCTCTATCTTTGCCGCACAATGTGCACAATCCAATCCATCAATAATTGCCGTTTCGCTCGAAGTCATTTTTTCTTTTATATTGGTATCTTTTAAGTCCACTCCAAGAATATCATTCATTATATTTCCCCCCACAGTATTTGACGTTATTGTTACATGTGAACATATGAACATATATCGTAATATAAGTATAGTTGAATAAAATTTAATTGTCAATATTATAATAAAAAATAGAGGTAGTTTGAAAGTACTTTCAAACTACCTCTATTTTTTTAACTTTACTCTATATCTGTTACTTCATATCCTGCATCTTTAACAGCATTCTTTACAAGATCATTGTCTATATCATTTGAAGATTTTATAACAGCAGTTTTACTGTTCAAATCCACTTTTACACTTGAAACTCCATTTATGCCTTCCAGAGATTTCTTGACATGCTGCACGCAGTGTTGACAAGTCATTCCCTCCACATGTACTGTTTTCTTTATTTTACTACCAAAAAACATAATATTACTCCTTTCATATTTCATTTTATTTTATTCAATTTATATTTTACAATTGATAATTGACAATTTAATCATATTACTTGAGCAGGTTTATACCTTTTAAGCCTCAATGCATTTAAGAGTACTGAAACTGAACTAAAGCTCATAGCAAGAGCAGCTATCATAGGATTTAAAAGCGGTCCCCCAAATATGAACAGCACTCCCATTGCAACAGGTATTCCCAATGTATTATATCCAAAGGCCCAAAAAAGATTTTCTTTTATATTCTTTATGGTTTTTTTACTTAAATCTATAGCAGTAACTACATCCATTAAATCACTTTTTATAAGTACTATATCTGCTGATTCAATAGCCACATCAGTACCAGAACCTATTGCCATACCTATATCCGCCTGTGCAAGTGCAGGTGCATCATTTATTCCATCCCCCACCATTGCAACTTTCCTGTTTTGTTTCTGAATCTTTTTAATTTCATTTGCCTTATCTTCTGGAAGTACTTCTGCCAAAACAGTATCTATACCTATTTGCCTTGCTATAGCATCTGCAGTTTTTTTATTGTCACCTGTTATCATAGCTACTTCTATTCCAAGAGAGTGCAGTTTTTCAATAGCTGCCTTGCTGCTTTCTTTTACGGTATCAGCTACTGCTATTATTCCTGCAAGCCTATTATCAATAGATACATACATTGGAGTCTTTCCATGAGATGCCAGTTTATGAAATTTTGATTCCATATCATCCAGAAGAATGTTATTGTCAATCATAAATTTTCTGTTTCCCAAAAGGATATTTTTATTATTTATAACTGATAGGATACCATGGCCTGGAACTGCATGAAACGAATCCAACTTTTCAATAGCAATTTTTCTATTTTCTGCTTCTTTTACAATAGCTTCTCCAAGTGGATGTTCAGATGCCTTTTCACAAGAAGCGGCAATTCCAAGCAAATAGTTTTCATCAATGTTTCCAACTGCATATATATCAGTTACTTTAGGCTTGCCATCGGTTATAGTCCCGGTTTTATCAAAAACCACTGTTTGAATTTTATGAGCAGACTCAAGTGCAACTCCACTTTTTATAAGCACTCCATTTTCCGCACCTTTTCCTGTACCTACCATTATTGCTGTAGGTGTAGCCAATCCAAGTGCACATGGACATGCAATTACAAGAACAGATATAAATATAGTTATAGCAAATACAAAAGATTCGCCATATATAAGCCAAGCAACAGAAGATAGTACTGCAAGTGTTATAACTACAGGTACAAAATAACCCGCTATTATGTCTGCAAGTTTTTCTATAGGTGCTTTGGATCCTTGTGCTTCCTCTACCAACCTTATTATTTGTGAAAGTACAGTGTCTTTCCCTATTTTAGTAGCTTTGTATTTTATAAATCCATTTTTATTTATACTTGCTCCAATAACTTTGTTGCCTGCTACCTTTTCTACAGGTATGCTTTCTCCTGTAAGCATTGATTCATCAATAGATGTTACTCCTTCAACTATTTCCCCATCTACTGGAATCTTTTCTCCAGGTCTTACTAATATTACATCCCCTACCTTTACTTCATCAATGGGGATCTCAACTTCAGCCCCATTTTTAATTATCTTGGCAGTTTTAGGTGCAAGTCCCATAAGTTTTTTTATTGCCTCCGATGTCTTTCCCTTGGCTACTGATTCAAAATACTTTCCTAAAGTTATAAGTGTAAGTATTACTCCTGCAGATTCAAAATACATATGATACTGTATTCCATCAATAAATGTCTTGACAACAGACACTGTACTGTATAAAAATGCTGCCGAAGTACCAATGGCTATCAGTGAATCCATATTGGGACTTCTCCTAAATAAGGATTTGTATCCTACACTAAAATATCTTCTTCCTATAATCATTACAGGTACTACCAAAATCAACTGTATCAGTCCATAAACCCTGGTATGGCTCATTGGATCTATATAAGCCGGAAGCATATTACCAGTTTTTTCAAGAATCATCGGTCCCATGGCTACAATCAACAATGGTATAGCAAATACTGCAGACATTATAAATCTATTCTTTAATTCATTTATCTCCTTCTCCTTCCTCTGTTTGTCATCATCAGCTTGTTCCCAATCTTCTAATGCCTTATAACCAGCCTTCTCTATAGACTTTTTAACATCTTCAATTTCAGCTTTTTCAGGATCATAACTTATCTTTAGCTTTTCTGCTGCAAAATTTACATTTGCCTCACTTACACCTTCTACTCTAGAGGCTGCTTTTTCTATATTTCTAGCACATGCCGCACATGTCATACCTTGTACTTGTAAAATTTTACTTACCAAATTTTATGCCCCCCTCAATCAAAATTTACTAATCCAATAATTTTTTTAAAAGACTCATTATCTCATCAACCTTTTCTTCACCTTTATTATTTAAAAATGCATCCTTTACGCAGTTATCCAAATGCTGCCTAAGTATCATAAGATTTGCTCTCTTCAATACTGCCTGAGCAGCTATTATTTGATTGGATATATCTATACAATATCTCCCATCCTGTATCATTTTTATTATTCCATCAATCTGTCCCTTTGATGTTTTTAACGCTTGTAAAGCTCTTTTCTTATCTTCATTCATGCAACAATCCATAGCTGTATCCTCCCCACCCCTGTAGGGTGTCATGTAGTAAAAAATATAAATTTAAACAAAGATGTTTAAATTTACTTTAAATAATAATGATTCTCATTTCTTTTCTTATTATACTACTTAATTTTAATTTTTCATAGTCTTTAATAAAAATTTTTCATTTGTATATATTTATACAAGTTCCCAATCTTATATATTCCTTTGCTTTATAAATATCCTCATCAGACATTGCAATACATCCATAGGTCCAGTCAGATTTTGTTCCACCTCCATGAATTCCTATTTCTCCTCCCAAAGTAGTATGCCATGGTGGTGAAATTTTTTCATCAATAGCATCCTTTATTTTATTATATGTAATTTTGTTTATTAAATTTTTATTCAAACCATTTTCTGCATCTTTTATATTAGGATAGCTTATTCCAAAAAAATATTTATACTTGCTGTTTGTATTTATATAACATACGTAATAACTACCTTCTGGAGTCTTGTTATCCCCTTCTCTTTCTTTTTTGCCTTCAATCTGTCTTCCCAATCCTATTTTAAATCTTCCTATGAGTTTTTTGTCACCATACAATTCAATGATCTTTTTGCTTTTGTATATTGCTATAGAAGTATTTACAGGTTCATTTAAAGGTTTTTTAAAAAATATCTTTTTTTGATTTGTTATATTTTTTGAATTTACAGATATTGTCTTATTGGTATTATTGATTTTAACATACTTTCTTATGGATAGCCCCGAAATCAAAATCATTAAAATTATACCAAATATCAAAAATATCACAGGAAAAATTATATTTTTATTTTTCATTTGATCACCTAATATATTTTTACTTTTTGATTATAGTCATTTGATTTGCTGTCTTAAACGACTGTACATTTATTTTTAAGCTCTATTATATTATCGACTAACTCACATACATTCTTTTTCCCATTGTTACTATTATTTTGGGTACTTTGTGTAATCTTAAAATTACTGGATGAATTTTTAATTTGAATATCTACTAAGTCAGCAATAACTATAATAGAAAAAATACTAATGGCAATTATCAATTCGATTAAAATGTTTTTTATTTTTTCCATAAATGGCCTTTTCGTATTAATACATTCCCCTTTTAAATAAATTAATTATATTGTTATTTTATCATGTCACCTATGGATTGTCTAACATTTTATTGTTTCAATTACATATAATGTAATTGAAATTTATTATATACTTACAGATTATTATGGAGTAAATTTACAATCTTACGTAATTCCCTTATTGGAATCTGACCTGGTGCTGAAATATTTTTAGCTGATCCAAATGTCAAATCACTTCCAAACAATTCTCCTGACAATCTGCTTATAACACCTTTGCCTGACATAGACATAGTAATAATAGGGCCTTTTGCATATTTCTCCTTCATAATACGAGTTGCATCCAGCAGTGTTATAACATCTTTAGTGGAATTTGGCATAACTGCAATTTTAGAAATATCGGCACCCAATTGTTGAGCTCTGCATAATCGAAATATTATTTCATCTTTAGTAGGTGTTTTATTGAAATCATGATTTGATATAATTATTGATACACTATTCTCGTGAGCTCTTTTTATCAATTGCTTTATATCTTCAGCTTGATTAAACAATTCAATATCAACAATATCAACAAATTTTGTATCAATTATAGAGGTATTCAATTTAATGTAAAATTCTCTTGTAACTTCTATTTCCCCACCTTCACTAAAGCTTCGAAATGTAAAAATCATAGGTTTGTCATAAAGTATTTCTCTAATTATCTTTAATACTTCTTTAACTTTATCTATGTTTTTAACATACTCAAAAAAATCTACACGCCATTCTACAACATCCGGATTAATCTCTTTTAAAAAATTTACTTCATCAACAATATCATCAATAGTTCTACCTACTATTGATACACATATTTTAGGATACCCCTCTCCAATTACAACATTTTTAACTTTAACTGGAGTATACTGTTTAATATTTATAGATTTGTAATATATTGAAATTATTTTATTTATTAACTCTTCTATATTACAATTATTCTCAACTAAAAAATCAGTATATTTTCTATACAAATCATATCTATCCTTAAAAATTTTTTCTATTTCTGCAGTACCATTTTTTAAAAGTGGTCTATTTGATATGTCTACATCACTAACTATATCTTCTATTTTTCTATCTATAAAAATTACAGCTCCATTTTGTTTTAAATTTATTATATTCTGTTTATTCTTTATTACTCCGCCGCCTGTTGATATTATGATGTCTTCTTTATTGCTAATCTCTTCTACAGCCTTTAATTCTATATTTCTGAAGTATTCTTCCCCTTTTTCTTTAAATATTTCTGGAATACTCTTATTGTATTTACATTCAATGTATTCATCTACATCTATAAATTTTTTATTTAATTTAGAAGAAATGCTTCTTCCAATTGTAGTTTTGCCACAACCTGGCATGCCTATAAGAACTATATTTTTATTTTTGAATTTCATATTATATACATTCCTTCTGCTATAAAATATACTTTAATACTATTTTTGTACTTCATTATAAATCTCATCTATGATATTCATAGATATGCTTTTTTTCTGCCAGATTTGTTGAGATGCTACAGCTTGGGCTACCAGCATATATAATCCATTAACTGTTTTAATTCCCAATTCCTTCCCGTACTTTAGAAACAAGGTATAATTAGGATTATATATCAAGTCTACAGCTACACTAAAATTATTTAATATTTCCTTATCCACCGGAGAAACTTCCACATTAGGGTACATTCCACAAGGAGTACAATTTATTATAACATCTGAATTCTTTATATTATAAAGTTCTTTGTAAGATATAATTTTACAATTATTTCTATTAGGTCTTTCAGGATTTCTGCTTACATATGTAACATCACTGCAATTATTGTCTATGAGATATCTAACTGCTGCTTTAGAAACTCCACCTGTACCTAATATAACTATATTTTTATTGGATATATCTATATTATACTTTTTCAAGGTTAACCCAAAGCCATAATAATCTGTATTATATCCTTTTAATTTATTATCACAAAATTCTATTGTGTTTACTGCTCCTATTTTTTCCGCTTCCACAGACACCTCGTCTATACACTTCATTACCTCAATTTTATGCGGTATGGTTACATTGATGCCTCTACATTTTAAAGTCTTCAACGCTTCTATACCCTTCTTTAAATTTTCACTCTCTATTTCAAAAAGATTATAACTTCCCCTTTTATTGATCTTCTTTAAAATAAGATGGTGTATTATAGGGGAGAAGCTATGTCCCAATTTTCCTCCTATAAGTCCATAAAAATCACTCATATCAATACCTCCTGATAATTAAATACTTAACTAATCATTCCAAAATTTTTTCAAAATACTTTCTATATCATTTTCACAATTTATTATGTGATTTGGATACCATTCTTCTGGAAATAATTTTTTGTACCTATTTGTCACAAATCTCTTATCTATTAAGAGTATAACACCTCTATCACTTTCTGTCCTTATAACTCTTCCTGCTGCCTGGAGTATTTTATTCATACCAGGATACATATAAGAATATTGGTATCCCAAGCCATTCTTTTTATTAAAAAAGTCCATTATTATATCTTTTTCAAATGATATTTTGGGGAGTCCTACTCCTACTATTATACTTCCTATCAATTTATCACCTTTAAGATCTATACCTTCTGAAAACAATCCTCCAAGCACTGCAAATGATATAAAATTTTCTTTTGAGTCTTCTTTGAAATCATTTAAAAATTTTTCTCTTTCAGATTCACTCATGCCAGATTTCTGAATTGAAGTCTTTACATCGGGAAACTTTTCTATAAAAAGTTTATATACACTATCCATATACCCATAAGAAGGGAAAAAAGCCATATAATTACCTGTTCTCCTTGAAATAACATTCTTTATATATTTTATAATTGGCAGACAGCTTTCCTCTCTGTTTCTATAAACTGTTGAAATATTACTGGATATCAAAATCTCTCTATTTTTTCTTTCAAAGGGAGATAAAAGTGTAATATTATAATCTTCTGCTCTGCCTCCAAGTATATCCTTAAAATAATTCATCGGAGATAATGTAGCTGAGAAAAGTATGGAAGCTTCTGCACTTTTCATTCTCTCATCAAGTAGAGTGGATGGATCAATACACAATATTTTAACCTTTAAATCACCTTCCATATTTTCTATATAAGTTATAAAATTATCATTATAGAGTTCATATATTCTGATGAAATTATTTACAGTAAAATATTCATCCAAAATTTCATCATATCCTGTCTGGCCGGCATTTTTAATCATCCATTCTTCTATCTGTGAAGAAAAGTTTTTAAGCAAAAAATAGATTCCTGACATTTTAATCTTTTGAGCATATATGTTTTTTTTAATATATACTATATCATCAGATAATTTATCTTTTAAATCTTTGAATTCCAAATTACAATTTTTCTTTAAATCAAGCATATATGAATTTATTTTATTTAAACTCTTTAATATTTTATTATCTTCTTTTTTAATAAACTTTTTTATATGTAAAAATGATTTTTTATAAATTTGTGCTGAGAACATATCTCTTGATCTATCTACTAAATTGTGTGCTTCGTCAATTAAAAATACATTTTTTTTCGATGATTCATCAAAAAATCTCCTCAAATATACTCTTGGATCAAATGCATAATTATAGTCGCATATTACACAATCACAAAATAGTGCAGTATCCAGACAAAATTCAAAAGGACAAATTTTAAATTTTGTAGCATATTTTATAAGCTTATCTCTAGTTATCAAATCTTCTGAATTTATAATTTCAAATATAGCTTCATTGACTCTGTTATAATGACCTCTAGCATATTCACAATGTTCTGGGTTACATTGCATATCATCATTCAAGCATATTTTTTCCTTTGCCGTAATAGTTATACTTTTTAACCTAAGACCAGATTCAAACATAATTTCCAAAGTTTCTTCTGCTGTAGTTCTAGTGGTAGTTTTAGCTGTCAGATAAAATATCGTGGAGAGCTTTTGAGTAGCTAGAGCCTTTATTGACGGAAAAATTGTAGATATTGTTTTGCCTATACCAGTAGGTGCCTGAACAAACAATCTTTTTTTATCCCTTATTGTTCCATAAATTACAGTTGCCAACTTTTTCTGACCATTTCTATAATTTTTGAATGGAAATTTCAAATTATCTATGGATTTATTTCTAACAGTACTCCAATCCCTTTCAAATTCAACCCACTTATAATACTTATCCAGCATATCAATAAAAAAATGTCTAAGATCATCTATGCCAATTTTTTCTTTTATAAATTTAATTTTATGGTCATTTATATTATAATATGTAAGTTGTACACATATATACTCCAGTTTGTTCTCATCTGCATACATATAGGCATAGCATTTTACCTGTGCTAAATGTAGAGGATTGTAAGTTTTATCTATCATTTCAAGAGGTCTTGTCACTGTTTTTATTTCATCTATAGTTACACAATTATCTTCTAAAATTACTCCATCTGCTCTGCCTTCTACTAAAAATTTAAATTTCTTATACAGTATTTCATATTTTAGTGATATCTCAGAGTTATAAGATGCACTTTGGTCTCCCAGTATTTTATCTTTATACTGCTGCTGTATCTTTTGATGCGCCCTGGTCCCTTCCAATGCTCTTACATTGCTCGTAAACCTGTTGTCTAGATCGCCCTGCCTAAGTACAAATTCTACAAGATTCCTCACAGATATCTTTATTACATCCTGATCCATAAAATCAACTCTTTCAAAACTCAATATATTATATTATTTTACTATATACAATTGATAATATCTAATTTATTTTTACAAATTCAATACAATGTACTCCCCTTACTGTAAAATTATATATTTTTATATATTTATTTCTATTTAGTAGATTATTATACAAAAATATAGTATAATTAATCTAAATTGTTCTATAAATTATTTTTAAATATATACGATAATAATTATATTGTATTATAATTCTAAAATTTATTATATATTTAGGAGGTAAGCATGAACGGATCTAAAAAACTAATATTTTCTTTTTTTATTTCAGCTTCTGTTATAAATACTAGTGTTGTTATGTCTAATAGTGTCCATGCTGCTGGAAATTTACCAAACATTCAAAGTACCGCTTATAACAATGTTGGAAATATATTTTCAAAAAGTGGTTATACTGGCGAATGCACTTGGTTTACATATGGAAGGACTCTAGAAAAATTAGGTATAGCATTACCTTCAGAATTTTATGGTAATGCTGTTGACTGGTGGTATGCCAATGCTAGGGATAATATATATTCATATGGAACAGAGCCGAGGGATAATTCCATTGCAGTATGGTATGGAGGTCCAAAAGGTTATGGTCATGTAGGTTTTGTAGAAAAAGTAGAAGGTAACTCTGTATATTTAAATGAGGGAAACTTCAACGTTAGAGGATCATATGACGGAAATGTAAAAGTCATGACAAAGTCTCAAATGCAAAATAGAGGAAATATATTTCTGAAAGGATATATATATGTTGGGTCTGGCAAATCTGCAAGTATTCCAGCTTCTGCAACAACAGAAAATCTAAAAGTTATCAATTCTGGCATAGTTAGCATATCCAGTTCAGGTTCGAGCCTAAATGTACGAAGTGGAGCTGGAACTTCTTTTGGAACCATTGGAAATTTTAAAAATGGTCAATCAGTTCAAATATTAGGAACTGTTGGAAACTGGTATAAAGTCAAATTCAATTCCAGTTATGGATATGTTAATTCAAGCTACATAAAAATAGGTTCTTCACAGCAGATTGCACAGGGAGCAGGTGGAAATTTCGATAATACTACCTCAATTTCCCAAACAAAAGCTTATGTCAAATTAAGTGATGTGTCTTCTTCCTTAAATTTAAGAAGTACTCCTAATGGAAATGTTATTGGATCTTTATCAAACGGTCAAAGCCTTTCATTAACAGGTGAAAATGGAAATTGGTATAAAGTTACTACTTCAGCCGGTCAAACAGGGTATGTATCTTCTGATTATATATCAACTGCAGTACCTACCAGTTCAGTAACAGTAAATTCAAATACTGTAGGTTCACCTAACATAAGTTCAACAACAGCTTATGTGAAATTAACTGACAGTTCTTCAATCTTAAATCTAAGAAGTACTCCTAATGGAGCCATTATTGGATTTTTATCAAATGGTACTAAAATATCACTGCTAGGAAAAAGTAGCAATTGGTATAAGGTTTCTGTAAATGGCAAAACAGGTTATATATCCTCAGCTTATGTATCTGCCACTGCTGTTGCTGCTCCAGTTAAAGCAAATAGTACAGTTAATGCTGTTTCAGGAAAAACAGGCATAGTCAAGCTTCAAAATTCATCTTCAACTTTAAATTTGAGAAGTAGTGCCTGGACTGGACGTATAGTATCCTCTCTTAAAAATGGTACTAAAGTTACTATTTTAGGTTCAACAGGTAGATGGTACAAGATTTCTGTAGGATCAACTACAGGATATGTTCATTCAGATTACATACAATTATAATCATATAAAAAAGTGGATTCTTTTGAACCCACTTTTTATTATAAAATATTATTAATTAATTTTATGTTTCATTTCAAGTGACAATTTATCTAGAAGTTGGTTTTTATCAGTTCCATCTTCAGGAAATGTAACCGAAGAAGTTACTAGTTTATATTTTAAATACCTTGAATCATTAGCTCTAATATTTTTGTAATAGTCCATAATCTTACTGGATTTTTCTACTACAATATCTTCATCACAGTCTGGAAGAACCGATATGAATGTTGATATCCCATATTTTTCAAATAACTCAGGTTTTTTGAAAAAATTCTTCATATTTTCATAAAGCACATCCAATAATGCCAAATAACTATCTTTAACTTCTATTTTTTCTTCTGATTCCCTAGCATTTATTTTTATCAGACTCAGCATCATAAGAGATAATTTTTTGTTTTTTAATTTAGCTATATCTATCTGTTTATTAATATAATCTTGAAAATTCAAGTATACTATTTCTTCTGAATCATTATTATTTTCATATGTAGACATAAGTTGTTTTGTTTTATGAATTAATGTTTTGGAATTAAATGGTTTTAATATGTATTCTGATGCACCTTCTTTTATACATTTTATAAACATACTTCTTGTATTTAATTTAGTAAGTATCATAATTGGAATTTTTAATTTTCTAGCTTTAATCTTTCTAAGTACTTCAAATCCATCTTCTTTAACAAGACCTATCTCCAATATAATTAAACCTATATCATCTTTATTGTCAGATAATTTTTTAAAAAAATCAAAAGAACTGCTTGATTCATATATTTCTATTCCTGCACTTTCCATTGTATCTTTAACCCTGTATCTTACATATGGCATATCATCTAATATTATAATTTTATTCATATCAATTCATCCTATTATTCAATATTTTGTATTATATTCTTATTATCGTATACTATGGTAGTATTTTAATAGGTAAAATTATATTAAAACATTCCTCCATCCACAGTTATAATTTGACCGGTTATATATCTGGATGATTCACTGCACAAAAAAGATACTATATTGCTTATGTCCTCAGCCTTTCCAAACCTTCCCGATGGTATTTCATCAATTAGAGCATTTCTTTCCTCATTGCTTAGCCATTTATTCATTTTTGTATCAATTACCCCGGGAGCAACAGCATTTACTCTTATATTTGATGGAGCCATTTCTTTGGCAATTGCTTTTGTAAATGAATTCACAGCACCTTTAGCTGCAGAATAGATTGACTCACAAGAAGCTCCTTCTTTGCCCCATATTGATGATATATTTACTATAACTCCATTTTTTTTAGACATCATTTGTTTTAATGCACAGTGAGTGCAGTTGAATACTCCTTTTAAGTCCACATCAATTATTCTATTCCACTGATCTTCATCAGTATCTATAAAAAGTCCTATATTTGAAACACCTGCATTATTTACCAATATATCAATTTTACCCATATTATCTACTGCACAATCTATTAATTTTCTAGCATCATTATAATTACTTACATCACCTTGAAATAGAAGACCTGTAGCACCATATTTCTTTATCTCATCTAAGGTATTCTTTGCTTCTATTTCATTTTGCCTATAATTAACAATAATGCTAGCTCCGTATTTTGCAAGTTCAATTGATATAGCTTTTCCTATATCTCCAGATCCACCTGTTACTACTGCAACTTTTCCACTTAAATCAACCAATTAAAACTACACCTTTCATATTTAAATTTTATTATTCTATTATACATCATATATTATCATAAATATTTATACCTTATATTGCATATTATATTATATTGTGTTATTATAATAATAAATAATAACTATTGATTAATATGTTTTGTTTGGAGGGATTTATATGCAATTAAAATTTCAAGGAAAACCCGTAACACTTTCTGGCAATACTATTAAAGTAGGTGATACTATACCTGACTTTACCGTAATTGATAATAATCTTAATCCAATATCTTTAAAAGATACAAAGGGAGTAAGAATATTTTTAACAGTTCCATCTATTGATACACCTGTATGCGATTTGGAAACAAGAACTTTTAATGAAAAGGCTTCTGAAATTCCGGGAGTTACTGTATATACAATATCAATGGACTTACCATTTGCACAGAGTCGTTGGTGTGCAGCTCATGGAGTTAAAAACGTAACAACTGCCTCTGATTATAAAGATAGAAGTTTCGGGAAAAATTTTGGAACCTATATAGTAGACTTGGGCCTTCTTGCAAGAACTGCATTCGTAGTAGACAGCAATAATAAAGTTACATATGCAAATTATCTTGAAGAAGTAACAGATTATCCTGATTATGATGAAATTTTAAATGCTGCAAAAAAAGCAAAATAATATTCAAATAAAAAGTAACTAGGCTGTTGTCATTACCTCAACAGCCTAGTTACTTTTTATTTGCTTTGAAATTTACAATATGATATAATTTTCGTATAATTATAAGATTTCGGATGAAGATAATTGAATTGGCATAAACTATTATTGGACGAAACTCTGGAGAGACTCTATTGAGCGCCGAAGGGGAAAGCTTTGTTCCAGCGAAACTCTCAGGTAAAAGGACAGAGATTTTATAGTAAGATATTTATTTGATTGCATTGACTAATAATTATCTTGCCATTAAATTGATTTCCCAGAGACTAATAACTTAGTCTCTTTTATTTTTAATTACATAATTAGACAAGGAGATGTAACATATGAAGGCAATTATAACTGTACTTGGACATGATAAAGTTGGGATTATACATGAAATAACCTCCATATTATCTAAAAATAATATAAATATTTTAGATATAAATCAAACTTTGGTAAAAGGTTATTTTACAATGGTAATGCTGGTAAATATATCAAACATGAATGTGGATTTTAAACAATTAAAATCTATACTTGACTCTAAAGCTAATGAAATTGAGGTTTCCATTAAAATTCAAAGGGAAGATATATTCACCTCTATGCATGAGATTTAGAAACTTTAAATTATTAAAATATTATATATGAGGTGTTTGAAATGATTAATTCTAAAAATATAATGGAAACAATAAACATGATTGAAAAAGAGAATCTTGATATAAGAACTATTACTATGGGAATATCTCTTTTGGATTGCATAGAAAGTGATGGTAAGAAAGCAAGGACTAAAATTTACGATAAAATTACCAAATATGCCGAAAATTTAGTAAAAACAGCTGAAGAGATTGAAACTGAATATGGAATTCCCATAATACATAAGAGAATATCTGTAACTCCCATATCTCTAATAGCTCAAGCAAGTTCTGATACAGACTATGTTGAATTTGCAAAGACTTTGGATAGAGCTACCAAGACTCTTGGAATAGATTTTATCGGAGGTTTTTCAGCTCTTGTACATAAAGGTTATTCAAAAGGAGACAGAATACTTATAGAATCTTTACCTGAAGCCCTGGCTGTAACCGAAAAGGTATGCTCTTCCGTAAACGTAGGAAGTACAAAATCAGGAATTAATATGGACGCAGTAAAAGATATGGGACGAATAGTAAAAAAGGCTGCTTATCTTACAAGAGAAAATGAAAGCATTGGCTGTGCTAAATTAGTCATATTCTGTAATGCTATTGAAGACAATCCATTTATGGCAGGAGCTTTTCACGGAGTCGGTGAAGCTGAATCAATAATAAATGTAGGTGTAAGTGGCCCTGGAGTTGTCAAATGTGCTCTCGAAGAAGTAAAAGGCAAAAGTTTCAACGTAGTAGCAGAAACTATAAAGAAAACTGCTTTTAAAATTACTAGAATGGGCCAACTGGTAGCAGAGGAAGCTTCAAAAAGGCTAAATACACCTTTTGGTATAGTTGATTTATCCCTTGCTCCAACACCAGCTGTAGGTGACAGTGTTGCAAGGGTTCTTGAAGAAATTGGATTGGAGAGCTGTGGATGTTCAGGAACTACTGCTGCCCTAGCAATGTTAAATGATGCAGTTAAAAAGGGCGGCATAATGGCAGCCTCTCAAGTTGGAGGTCTAAGTGGTGCTTTTATACCTGTAAGTGAAGATGAAGGAATGATAAATGCCGTTAACATAGGTGCACTTAATTTGGAAAAATTAGAAGCAATGACATGTGTATGTTCAGTAGGTCTGGACATGATAGGTATTCCAGGAGATACTCCTGAATCAACTATATCCGCAATAATTGCAGATGAAGCTGCTATCGGTATGATAAATGCAAAAACAACAGCTGTACGAGTAATACCTGTTTATGGTAAAGGTGTGGGAGATGAAGCCAATTTTGGAGGACTTCTTGGAAAAGCTCCTATAATGAAGGTAAATACATTTTCAAGTAAGGACTTTATAGATAGAGGTGGAAGAATTCCAGCTCCAATTCACAGCTTTAAAAATTAAATTAAATACACTATAGTAATTCCACTTTTATGGTAATTACTATAGTGTATTTTTATGATATATCTAACCTCCAATAATTGGGCCAATACATTTCACTATAATTGGAGCTATAATTACAGTTATAATTCCGGCAATTCCTATAGAAAGTCCACTCATAGAACCTTCAACTTCTCCCATTTCAATAGCCTTAGCAGTACCAACAGCATGAGAAGATGTTCCCAATGCAATACCTTTTGCAACTCTATCATTAATTTTAAGAAGTTTAAATATAATAGGTCCTATTATTGATCCTATTATTCCAGTTAATACAATCGCAGCTACAGTTACTGCAGGTATTCCACCTACTTGTTTTGATATTTCTATACCAATTGGTGTAGTTATTGACTTTGCTACCATAGAATCCATAATAACCTTGCTTAATCCAAATAATCTGGATAGTATTAATGTACTTACAATTCCACAAACTGAACCTATGGAAATCCCTACAAATATAGGAAGTGCATTTTCTTTTAAAAGTCTTAACTTTTTATATATTGGTACTGCTAAAATTACAGTAGCAGGAGTTAAGAAAAATGTTATATATTGTCCACCCTGATTATAAGTATTAAAGCTAATATGAAATCTTAATAGGAAAATAATTATAAGTGTTTGACTTATAAGCAGTGGATTTAATATTGGAATTTTAGTTTTATTATATAGAATAGTTCCTATCTCAAAAGTAAACAATGAAATCATAATGCTAAACAGTGGAGTTGTTATTAATTGTCTCATTTTCTTCTCTTGGTCCTTTCTGAATAGATTTCGCAGTTTTACCATCTTGTGTCTTTTTAATAATTTTTACAGTTAATGCAGTAACTACTATTACAATTATACTTGATATTACTAGGACAGCCAAAATGGGAAGCACAACTTTACTGATTGTTTTAAAACATGTCATTAATTGCACTGCTGCAGGCACAAAAAAGAATGCCAAATTTTTAAGCAAGAAACTGCTGACATGCTCTATATCTTCCACTTTAATTACTCCTAAACATAATATAGCAAGCAAAATGAATATCCCTATTACATTTCCCGGGATAGATAATTTTAACACTTTGTTAATAACATTGCCTATAAAACTAATTATAAGTATTATGCAAAGTTCCCTTAATAGTTTCAAGTAGTTCACACCTCTTTTCATTACTATATAACACTACTATAATAACATGGTATGACCACCTTGTTATATTAACATTTTGTTAATATAATCTTTATTTTTACTTTGTCTGGGGAATAATTTTTGGAGAATTGCATCAATACGCCATTTATATCCTTTTCATAATTATATATAAGTATCAACTTATATTCCAAATTTTGTATGTGATTTTTTACTTGTTTTTCCATGTTTTATATTAATTATTGTTTTGCTATTAAAAACATGGTTTTCATACCAAGTGCAGTAAATTTATCTTCATATTCAGTAACTATATTTCCCTCAAAATCGCTCTTATGTAAATCATAAGTTAAATATTGTATATTAAATCCACTTTCTTTAAAATAATTTTGTGATTCATCAAACAACTCTAAATTATCGGTTTTGAACCATATTTCACTTTTCGGTTTTAAAAATGTTTTGTATTTTTCTAAAAGCCTTATGTGAGTGAGCCTTCTTTTTTTATGCCTTTCTTTAGGCCATGGATTGCAAAAATTTATGTATATTCTGCTTATTTCATCTCTATCAAATACTTCTTCAATATTGTTTATATTCATAGGCACTATTCTTACATTCTCTATTTCCATATCTATAGCTCTTCTAAGCGCATATATTAATACCTCATCTTTTAAATCAATTCCTATATAATTAATATCTTTATTAGTACTTGCATTATCACATAGAAATCTTCCTCTCCCACACCCTAGTTCTAAATATATATCTTGAAAATTTTTAAACCCTTCTCTCCATTTCCCCTTATATTCTTGAGGTTTTACTACTGTTAAATGACTAGATTCCATCTCCGGCCTAGCCCACCACTTTTTTCTTAATCTCATAATTCATTACATGGTGTCAAAATAGTATAAAAAACTATAACTATCTAAATTTACACATAAAATATGACCATATCAAAAATTTGGTTTTTATATGGTCATATATATATTGTATCCTTTTATATTATATATTTTGACAAACCTTCTCCTTTGATATTTTTATTTATTCATATGATTATAGAAATACAGTTACAATATAATACTTTGAGCTATGCTTTTAATCAAGCTATACAAATAATTTGACGGAACTCCTACTACATACCTTGCAATTGGAGTAGCGACAAACAAAAGCAGTATTATAATTTGATATTTATAAATTTTATCAGATACCTTATAATAAATGGAAGGAAATATATCCCTCAATATATGAAAGCCATCCAGACCTGGTAATGGTATAAGATTGAATACAAATAACATACAATTTATACTTACAGCCTGCATAAGCACAATAATTATTATATTGGAAACCGATACATAATTCGAACTGTTGTAAGATACAAATTTATATAATAAAACAGCTAAAAGTCCAAGTACAAATGCCACAATCAAATTAGCTATAGGTCCCGCTATAGATACTTTAAGATCATCTCTATTTCTGTTCCTATAGGCATTTGGATTTGTCTCAACTGGTTTCGCCCATCCAAATCCAACTAAAAGTATCATTATAAAACCAATTATGTCTATGTGGGCAAATGGATTCAAGGTCAACCTTCCCTGAAACTTAGGAGTCTTATCCCCTAAACAATCTGCCACAAAAGCATGGGCATATTCATGAAATGTAAGTCCTATAAGTATACCAGGTATAATAAGTACTTTATTTAATATATTTATACTGTTCAAACAATCCCTCCTTTCAATATAATATAAATCAATTAACTTTATGTATTATTGTATTAAGACTTTTTCTAATTTTTCATTGTCTACAGATACAATTCCACCTTCATACATCTGAACAAATTTTCCATAGTACTTGTATTGTTTTCCATTTGTAACATTTCTTACTATGCCCTGTAGGTTGTCATTTACATATATATTGCCATTATCGGACACATATACATCTTTTTTATCAACTTCTTCTTTCAAATCTAAAACACTATATTGGTTTGTTTGTCCATCTATATTTCCATAATATAACTTTGTGATTTTCCCATTTTTTAAATCTCCCAAATATATCCTATCTTCTCCATCTACACCTACCCACGTTGGATTTTTAACTCCTTGTATCTTAAGTGATTCATCCTGTCCACTTACATAAATACGGTTGTACAAACTATCTTCGTATATCAATGCATCTTTTAATGCTAATATACCTATATCCCCAATCATATAAGATTGAGTCTGTACTTTCTGTACTTCACTCATTATATTAACTCTATATATGTTGGTACCTTTACCTGTACTTACCATTTTTATGTATATAACATTTGTAAGTGGAGATTCTTGTATATCCGAAATTTGAGTTTTACTGTTAAATCCATCAATTTTTTTAATGTTTTCCTTTATATCTTTATCTACATCATAATATTCTATATTAAAACTATAGTCACTATCTGAACTTTGTTTCTCTGCTATGAGTATTCTATTTCTATCTTTAAGCCATTTGTAAAATGACAAATCTACTCCTGATTTAAATGTTATTTGTTTTTCATAACCGGTTTCTGTGTCTATAACAGTAATTACATTTTGAGCATAATAAGATACATACTTACCATCAAAAGATACTTTAATATTATTGGCATTTTGTGGTATTTTTATAACAACATTTGATTTTTTAGGTTCACTTTTTAAAACTTTTTTTGTTTCTAGTTTAGTATTTGAAGACAAGAAATAATTATTTATATAAAATAATCCGGCAAATTGTAAAACCAAGGATATGAGAGCCCATATTACAATTCTTCTAAAAATTTTCATATCATACTTCCCTTCATAATTATTCTTCTACTATTTATCTACATATATTGTAGAAGCTACGGACCTCTCTCCCAATGGATCACAAGGATTATTTATTATTTCTCCTTCATAATACATAGTAGATGAAGAACCACCGTCTAAGTTTGTAGCATTTACAGCCCCATATTTTAGCATTATATTCTGGACATCTTTTAGAGAAGCTCCAACACTTTTAGTTTGTCTGCCATCTATAACAAGTAATAATATAGACCCATCACTTCTTTGTCCTATAGCAGTTCTAGGTGCTATTCCCCAATTACCATCACCTGATTTTATAGTCCCTTCTCCATTAACTACAAGAGCTGGTCCAAAAGATATGGCATCTCTTACTCCAAGTTTTTTAATTTCACTTATACTGTATTTTCCTACTAATAATTCACCTTTATTTGTAATTCCCATAATTTCTTTTTTTGAGTTCACGTTTTTTATATCATTATATACTATTTTACTATTACTCATAAGAAGTCCTACAGGTTTCCCCCCAGTGCCTGTCCATGCACTGTTTTCAGAGGAACTATCAGTGAATCCTCCACCATTTATGGCAGCTACAGCATTGTTGTCCTTAGCTATTCTGCTGGTTAATTCTCCAGATATACCCAATTTGTTTGTATAGCCAACTTTAACTCTAGTTGGATCATGCACTATAAGTATATATCCTTTAAATTTCTTGCCATCACTTATATCTTCTCTTTCTATACTACTATCATGTTTACTGCTAAATTTAGAAACATCAACACTTTGTTGTTTTATATTGTCTATCTGACTTTCACCTAATATTTGCTTTATCTCTACATCAGATAAAAATATTTTTGCAATGTATTGATGGCTCAGCGTAGTCATGGCTGCACCTACCATTGTCCTTGTAACATTTTTAAAAGGTCCTCGAAATATCAGAAATGGTGCCGTAATTCCAGTGAATACGAATTCAAAAATTAAAAATAGTAATACGATTTTCCATATTGATTTTCTAGTTTTACCTGGTATTTCTCCTTTGCCCATTCTACAATTTTCCTTTCTAAAAGTATGTCACTCAATATTGTACAATAAATATGTCGTTTTTTAAATAGAAATAATTACAAATTTACTAAAAATTTTGTTAACAAATGCATATTACTTAACAAAGTAAAAAAATTATGAAATTATAATTTTAAATACTTTATAATTATAATTCCATAATTTTATTAAATAATACTATAAATTTTTAAGTTTCTATAATTTTTTAGATGCTTCATAGGCAAGTGGGGAACGTTCACATTCACTATGTTTTAAAGTAACTTGATAACATAATTTGCTACCCTTCATCTTTTCAGATGCATAACTTAATCCATTGGATCTTGAATCTAAAAATGGCTGATCTATTTGTTCAGGATCTCCTACAAGTAAAAGTTTTGTTCCTATACCTACTCTAGTTACAATAGCTTTGACTTGCTTTGGTGTAAGATTTTGAGCTTCATCTATTATGATCCAATTCTTGACTATAGATCTTCCTCTCAAATATCCAACGGCTTCCGTAGCTATTATTCTTCTGTCAAATAGTTCTCTAATCTTATCTGCAAGTTCTTTTTCGTTTTTATATCGTTCTTTTTCATCAGAATCCACCAATATTTCTAAATTATCCAGTACAGGTCTCATAAATGGAGATATTTTTTCTTGTTCAGTACCCGGTAAATACCCTATATCCTCATCCATAGTTATATTGGGTCTGCATATCAATATTCTCCTGTATTGACTCATATTTTCTTCCAATATATTATGAAGTCCAACTGCCAGTGAAAATAAAGTTTTAGCAGTTCCTGCAGGACCTTTTATTATTACAAGTGGTGCTATATCCGCTCCTGTAAACAATGACTCAAGCATAAATTTTTGTCCTACATTTCTAGCACTTATACCTATAGCTGAAATATCCTTAAAATTAAGTTGTACAATCTTTTTTCCATCGAATCTTCCTAAGGCGGTTTGTTTAGGATTTTCAAAACATCGAATTGTAACAAATTCATTATTATACAACTTAGGTGTATAATACTCATTTTTTGATTCTATATAACTATTTATCTTATCCATTTCCAAATACTTATTTTTATAAAATTCAGCCATATCATTCTGTGATGTATATACTTCTGTTCTTCCAGTATATTGACTTTCATCTTCGGGTACTATTTTCTCATAAAAATCATCTACCGGTATGTCTACAGTATCTGCTTTAATTCTCTCAAAAGTGTCTTTAGTTATCAAGCAGACATCTTCTCCCTGTTCTTTAAGTCCCATACAAACTTGTATTATTCTATTGTCAGGCTTAAACTTATCCCATGATTGAGGCATCTTAATATTATAGTGATTCATTTCAACTCTAAGGTTCCCACCACCAGGCAATTTAACACCTTTATCAAGCTTGCCCTTTTTTCTTAAATCATCTATTAATCTAGCTGCATTCCTGGCATTTGCACCTAGATCATTTTTATTCTTTTTAAAATTATCTAATTCTTCTAAAACAACTTCTGGAATTACCACATCACACTCTCCAAAACTTAATATGGAAACTGGTGAGTAAAGAATAACATTGGTATCTAAAACATATGTCTTTCTCAAAATGGCTCCTCTCCTCTCTAATATTATTATATTATGGAAACATTAAAAATAAACATACTAAAATCATTATATTAATTATTATCAAATATAATCGTATTAAAATGAATTATTGGGAAACACTAATTAAGTAAAGGAGTGTTTTTTATGGATAATAGACATACAATCAAAAACAGGGAAAATATAAATTCAGCAGCATCTGTAAACTTGGTTTTCAATAATAGCTTAGATAATAATATAGATAAAGACACCTATATAAATAATTGGATTGTAGATACAGCTCAAACAAATACCCAAAATACTAAATAGAAAATATATATTAACAGATTTATGGTATTTAATCATAAATATTTATATAACTCAAGTATGCAAAATCATTCATTTCAATAATTACCAGTCTTCACCTTACATTTCAATTAGCATCACTATTTTTTATAAAATACATTAAAAATAAGTATCAACAAAATGATACTTATTTTTATTTTATATATCTAATATTATAACTCAATATCACATATTATTATACTTTAATATCGTTTACATGTAAGCATTTTTAAAGTATAATAAAATAAAAAGGGGTGTTCCCTATGGTATGTATTAAAGTTAAAAATATATTCAATACAGAACTCTTTGAAGCGATGTATGACATAGCAATAAACACTCTCGAATTCAATAATGCCAATTCTTTTTATGATAAAAGAGTATATGATAAACTTATAGAAACATTTGGTCAGAAAAATACAGATTGGTTTTTATTTAATTGGTATAGAATAGATTGATAACTCCTTAAATATAGATACATTGTAAATTTTAGTATAATAAATCAGATATAGTAAATAATATTAATGTACATTCATTACCTTCTATTGATTAATTATGACCAGGGATTTTTATTCCTGGCTTTTTTATTTATAAGAACTCCAATTAATAAGATACTAGATTAACTAGGCCCTTATTAATTAGAGTTAAAGCTTAACAATGGAGCCTTCAAATACTATTATATATAATTATGATAATGATTACAATAGATGATTAATCCATAATAAATTTAGGACAAATATTTTAATAAACTTTCCTATTTTTGAATTGGTCTATACCCTGCTGCTTGTGCCTGTGCTTCGGTATCAAAATATGCTTCAGCTTTAGTTCTATTATAATATGGGTCTCCAGGTAAATGATAAATTTTTTCACCCTTGGAATTTATATTTCCCTTTATCCGTCCATTTTCGGAAGAATTTAATGTACTGCTGCTTTCACTAGTTGAATTGTTTGAACTGCCACTGCTTGAAGCTGATCCAGTTGTATAACTTTCAGAATTACTGGAAGATGTACTTTGGTAACTACTGCTACTTGAGCTTGATGGAGCACTTATTCCATCTCCCTTTGTGGTTCCATTAGGATTTACAGCCCATAATCCTCTTTTATTTTCTCTAGCTTCAGCACAAAACTTTCTAAAATAATCTGCATATTTTACATTTGGCTGAATTGTCATTTGTTCTGCATATCCATTTACAGCAAGAATAGCATTAAACATTTTAGATCTGATTTCACTTTCATTTATTGTTGTAGGTGGTGAAATCCATATGTATCTTAGAAGTCTTCCATACTTGTCCGTAATTCCTGCATCACTTTCAAGATATACTGTTTTTCCATATAACTGTGACTTTGTATAATTACTGGCCTGCTCTCCATATTCCTCATGTTTTGTAGTAGATTCTGGAGTATTGACTCCTATAAATCTGACTTTTTCATACTGTCCACTTTCTAACGTCACACCAATAGTATCTCCATCGGTATGATGAGTTACTTTAGCTTTTTGGAGTTTTATTGGTGATACTGTAGCTGAATTACCTGAATCCTTAATTTGTGATGTACCTGCAACACTTTTAGAAACTGAACTTTGTGTTGTTCTCTGATTAGATTTATTTTGACTATTAACTGTAGAAGAATCTGAGCATCCAGCAACTGTAAATAATAAAATTATTATAATAGATAATATAAATGATTTGTTTATAAAACTTCTTTTTATCATTTAATATTCCTCCTTGTATAATTTAGTCAATCCACATTGTAACAAATTGTTCATATCTTGTCCACTTTATGACAGGATATGATTTGATATTTGAATAACAATATATATTTTTAACACATTATTATAATTATTTATATTATGTATATATAACCATATTTAGGAGATATACTAAATGTTCTTTTATTTATATCCATATGTCTACTGCTATAGAGCTGAATATAACATACTTATAAATACAAAAGCCCATACTCTTACACTATTTAGGAATAATATTATTTATAAAAGCTATAAGGTAGCAGTGGGAAAGCCATCCACTCCAACTCCTAAAGGAAATTTCATAATAATTAATCGGGCGGTAAATCCAGGTGGCCCATTTGGAGCAAGATGGCTTGGCTTAAATGCACCAAATGGAAACTATGGAATTCACGGTACAAATAATCCTTCCTCAATTGGAAAAAACGTTTCTAATGGATGTATAAGAATGT
This sequence comes from Clostridium tyrobutyricum, assembly GCF_019144085.1. GTDB lineage: Bacteria > Bacillota > Clostridia > Clostridiales > Clostridiaceae > Clostridium_B > Clostridium_B tyrobutyricum_A. The sequence continues at coordinate 8,303 of NZ_JAHHUY010000030.1, read as the reverse complement.
TCAACAATCAAGTTATTGAATTAAGCAATATTGTTCCTATAGGTACACCAGTAAAAATAATATGACCTGGTTTTTGATTTTCTAGACATAGAGAAACCCCCTTAAAGTAGTTTTGGTTATTTACCATGTTTACTTTAAGGGGATCATATCAAATTAAGACTCTTTTCTAACTATTTTACATTCTAATTTACTTTTGTCCTCTAGGTTTATATACTCAAAATCTTTATTTCAATATTTATTTGTACTTAATGGCGGTTGCACTTAAATTTAAAATGCCCTGCAACCAAAGACATCAGTTTGGTAATTACCATTACTTTAAAATAATTTTTAATTTATTACTACTTAACACCTAAATGTCTAATATATATAGAAAGCTGAAATTTCATATTGGTATATCCATCAAAAGTAATCATATAAGGATTAGGTTTAGATATTACTTCAATTTCACAGTTTCTATTTAATTTACTATATTCTAATTTTATTTTTTCTATTTTATTTTGTATTTCTTCCAGCTTTGTCGTACTATAACTTATAGTATTATTTGGAAAATTCATGCATACATTCACCCCTTCAAATAATTATTTTTCTCTAAGACACTTTCCTTAGGACACTTATTATGATATAGGTTTTATGTTGCATTTTAATGTCATATTAGTAAACTATCTATTTAATTTTTTAATACAATGTAAACATTTGCTTTAATTTTATCACTTTACTTATTCTTTAATTATAAAAAAGAAGGCAACTAATCTTCCTTCTCAGTATCATTTTTCTCAATTTGATCATCAATACTTTTATCATTGTCCTTACTAAGTAAATAACTAAAGTCAGTTAGTTCTACTTTTTTTCCCTTATTATTTTTACGTCCCAAATAAATCACCTCTTATTTATAGTATAACCTATATATACATGTTATAACACCTATTTTTTCAAGCACGTTGTTAAGTTATTATATTCCATAGCCCAATACTAACCTTATGAAAAATGCATTAGGAAATACAGCTAGGGCATTTTATTACCCTAGACTTAAAGCAATTTGTATTTTAATCTTCTATAAACTCATAGTTTTTTTCAAATATATCAAGTTTGCATGGATAAAACTCTCCATTTCTATCTTTTACAATATAATCTCCTTCGGAAACCAACATATTTCCCTCTAAGGTTGGTATTATAATATATTTTTTATTATCATTTGAAAATACCAATACTCTAAATGGCAGAAAAGTATATAATTTAGACATGCACTCCATATTTGAAAAAAATTGTACTGCTTCAATTTCAGCAGATTTCTTTCTATACTTTGCCATATCTATTTACCTCCATTTTTAATAAAATCAAGCACAGCCTGATTTGTTAAATATCTGTCTTTACCACTGATCAATCTAGTTAAATAGCTTGTATACTGACTTTCATTTCCACCAACTCCATATACATTTTCAACCTGACTGAAATCAAATTTTCTACTGTTGGAAATCGTAGGACAGTTAAGATAGTCAGCAAGTATTTCTGCACTATTCTGGTCTGGCCCATAATTATAAACTACTATATTTTTCACTTTCTTTTTTCCTCCTTTTATAGAATTATAAAAATTCTCCGTCATATAATTAAGATCTATATATCCACTTATACCTGATATCTGCCCTTTATCTGTAAACTGCCATATTGAGTATTTATCCCATAAAGTAAAAATTGGTGATTTGACTTCATAATGCGCTATCCATAATGGATATTTAGTTATTTTACTGTTGAGATGTGCTTTTATATGGCTTGGATTACAGTAAATAAGTGCTGGAGCAATGTCAGATATAATATCCAAAAAAGCCAAGCAAGCATCTGTCATATCGCCGCTACATTTCTGTTCAAAATCCAGAACCACAAAATCAGGATTTGCTCCTGCTGCTATTGATTTAAAAAAATCGGCTTCACGTATTGCCTTGGCTTCATCCTGAAAATTGGCAAAATGATATGCTCCCGAAATAAGTCCTAAGGATTTGGTATTAGAAATATTGCTATTATAATATTTATCTACGAAAGTAGCGCCTTCGGTTGCTTTTGAAATAACAAATTGATAACCTGCATTTTTAATCAGATTAATATTAACTACTCCATTAAGATTGCTTATATCTGAGCCTTTAATCATAAAATCCCCTCCCTATTTTCATTGTATTTATTATTCTTAAAAACTGACATTTTTCTTACTTAAAAATTTTGCCTAGGTTTCTAATTTTAAATATAAAAATAAGCACCCTAAGTTATGGATACTTATTTGCACACTTTTACTTTTAAAAACCACAAAATATGTTAATTTTTTATAGGGAATTATTAAAACAACTTAATATTATTTAGGTATATTCATCGCTCCTATACATATAACCAGTACTGCTATCAAGCATGGAAAAAGCGATTCCATATGTCTGTTTTTTATTACATCTATTGCATAAAAAATTACGAAAGGTATTGCAAAAAATATCATAAATACTCCTAATCCTGATATAAGTGTTAATAAACAAAATATATAATATATTGATGCAATTATAATTTTAACTTTTTTATCAGATCTAAATCCAGGAATATATTTCAATAAATTTTTCACTTATTTATCTCCTATTCTAATATTTTAATTACATCGTAACAAGTGATTTACTTTTCGTCTATTTTATTACAATTGAAAGGCTTACATCCAATATATAATTATAAACCAATAGATACAGTAACTGAAACCATTAATTCTGCATAAACTATATTAAATAATTATAGTGAGGCATAATATGAAAAAATTTCAAAGCTTTTATGGCATTGTTATTGAGATTAATGATTTTTTAATAGATGAAACCGGTAAATCAGATGGATGTTATAAATTAATGTCTGTACAAGATTCAAATAAAAATGTAGTTAATTTTGTAATCTCACCATCTACTTATTTTGTAGATCATGAGATTATACAAATAGGCGATATGATAATTGGATTCTATAATGCTAATGCAGCCGTACCATTAATTTTTCCACCACAATTTAGAGCAATTGTAATAGCAAGAGATACTCCATATAGAAATGTAAAAGTAGATTATTTCAATAATGAGTTGATAAATACTGATAATACATTAAAATTAAATATCTCATCCAACACCCTAATATTACTTGAAAATGGACAGCTATTTACCAAAAGTCTTAGAAAGCGTAATTTAATAGTTACTTACGGTCCTACTACAAGAAGCATACCTGCCCAGACAAATCCCTATAAAATTATAGTAATGTGTTTCTAATGTATTAAATATAAATCTTAAAGAAAATCTTAAAATTATATTTGTAATTCAAGTATCAAGCCTTAATTTTCCAGTATAATAACTTGGATTATGCACATTATAATTATATAAGGATATCAATTTATTAATATTTGATATTTACATAATCTAAAATATCATGCTTAAATATGTTGATATATACCTTTATGCTGGGGACGATGAATCCCCAGGGTTTAAAAATACTTCATTAGTAATCTTGATTTATAAGATTATTGCTCATATTAACCATTATTATGTTAGGGTTTATTCCTAAACTTCCGATTTTCAAAATAAAAACACCGTAAAATTCTTTTGGATATTACGGTGTTTTGCATTTTTTGAATTTAACTAATGTATAAAATAGCATTTTTTCCAGGAGTCAATGAAATCTGTAGGACTCTTAATAACAAACTTATATTTCAAGTTTAGAAATAAATAACTTATATAAAAATAAAGCCCTGGATTTTAACCAGGGCTTTAAAAAATTACATTTAGGAGTATTTTGGATATAGTCTTAAATGTATATATTTAGTATGTATTATTATTATATAATATTTTGTAAACAGTTACAATGGCAACCTAAAAAGTAAAATTATGTTTGATGAAAATGTGACAATAATTACTTATGAACTGATCGAAAAACTCAAGTATTAATATTAATTAATTTGAGATACTCAATATTAAGCAGCCTTTTCATCACGCCCTCATATTATATATTTTATACTTGAGTTATCAAAATATTTTTCTATATTTTCCTTAAAAAACTCTTTCATATATTTTAATTCATCATCTCTATATACATACTTACCATACCCAAATTGACCATATTTAAACTTTCTCATTTCCTCTTCCATCGGCAACATTGTTTTAGGATATACTGTTAAAATATTTTCTTTTGCCTTTTTAGTAAACCTATGAGATATTATTTCGAAAGAGATTGATGATCCAGAAAAATTCTTTCCTATTTCATTTATAATACCTTTATATTCAGTTTCCCAATTAGGATATAAAAATACTGGTGCAATTATAAATCCCATATTATATCCAGTATTTAAAACTTTCTTAGCTGCATTCATTCTATCCTTAAATTTAGGAGTTCCATGTTCAAAATTATTTATTATTTTATCTGTGTTTATACTAAATCTTATAGTAGTTTTTCCATTATGTTTTAAATTGAGAAGATTATCTATATCAGTAAATTTAGTAACAAATTTAAAATAACTATTCTGGCTTTTTCCAAAATGCAATATACATTTCTCTAAATTCTTTGTATAAGGCTCAACGGGGATCGGATCAGAAGTTGCTGCACCTTCAAAAACTGTTATATCGGACTGTCTCTCTTTAACATATTTATCTGCTCTATTTAATATTTCATCTATATTTACATAAACCTTTGTATAAGGTTTTTTACCCATTCGGGTATTAAGATAACAATATTCACACATTCCCATACAACCACTCACCAATGGTAATTGATAGTGTGCAGATGGTTTGCATGATTGAAATTCAGAAGGCTTTCTAATTCCTACTACTAATGTACTTTTACCTTCAAAATACATTCTAGAAGCTGTACTTCCTGGTATCTGTGTTATTCTTCCACTTTTAGAAAACAGTAATTCTACATCTTTATATTTAAAATATTTCATTATTTCTTTTCCTGTTTTATATTTCAATGCTGCATTTTCAAATATAACTCTTTTAGGCTCAAACAATATTATTCACCTCAAAAATATTATGTGACTAAAATTAAAAATAATACTCTAAAAACCTATTCTATCAATTATAAAAATAAGCACCAGCTTTCACCAGTACTTATTTTTGTTAAATAATAGGGGGACTATTATTTAAATTTATTTTGCTTTTTCAATTATTATATTATATAATCATCCTTAAAACTCCCTTAAAAGTTCACTAATTAAAGGATAATTTTTAAAATATATTGTTGGGGAACAACAATTATTTATCTAATGGCAGTTGCACTTAAGTTTAATGTGCCCTGCAACCACAGACACCAGTTTGGTAATTACCATTACTTTTGTTCATTTATGTAAAAGCATTATTTCCATTTTCTCTAAGGTATTTCCTTAGGACACTTATTATTCTATATGGTTTTTGTTACGGCTTAATGTCATATTGGTTAAGTATCTGTAAACAATTTATACCATTTTATGAATAATATCAAAATATACCTATAATTAACTAGATTGATCATGTAAAATATAGTTTTAATCATTTACACATTGCTGGTATTGAGCCTATTAGTAACAATTTCACAAATTTCAAATACTATATTTATTAGACAGAAGTTTATATCTATACTAAATAAAAATTAAGGAAGTGAATACTATATGGCTGCATTACCAGTAGATTTTGATACACCTCAAACTGCTTCTGGACAATTAGTTACAGTAACAGGAACTGTACCCATAGGAGCTAGTTTCGTTGAAGCAGTACAATTAGATGTTCTTAGAGCTGACGCTAGTCATGATTATTTCTCTATATCTGTTGTTTATGACAATTCACCAGGTACAACCCCATTAGCTGTTAATGATACCCTTAACCTTGCAATTGTTCCAAAATTAGAAACAAATGAAACTGTAACATTAACAAGTTATGGGTCATTAAAAGCTCAAATAGTTCAGTCATAATATAAATATACAGATGACCAAAGCATGAAAATGTTATTGGTCATCTATTATATAATTTTAAATTGGAGGTCATATCTTTGAATACATTTGTGATTCCAGCAAGTAAAAGTCTCACATTGACTGATAAAATTCCAAATGGGAATATTCAAGACTACAAGATAATCGTAGGATGTGATAACGGATTTGAGTATCATAGTTTACTTTATTTCAATATTTCTTCATTACCAAATAATATTATAGTAACCAAAGCTGAATTAACACTATTTAAATGTGATGGTTTCCACAATGATAAAAGTATTGAATTTATAATATATCCAATGTATGACCATTTCAGCATATACACTACTTATTCTAGAATTCCAGCAGCGGATAAATTTAGTGGAGCCAGGTTTTATCCAATAATATCAAAATCAACAGTTACTATAGATATAACTCATATAGTTTCTTCATGGATTAAAAATGTTTCATCAAACAAAGGTATGATAATTTCCAACATGTGGAACAACTCTATAGCAAATTTTGGCTCGGCATTAGCAAAGAAAAAACATATAGTTCCTTTTATAACCATTACTTATGAAAACAATAGCAACAAATACACTAAAAATAACAAATTACATTGCAATCATGATTTTCATCTATCAGTACAGATAGTTAATAGTTGTAACCCTATTATTGCTCCAGTTTCTCCAAATCCTAGTCTAACTGAAGTCATAGCAATCGGAACAATTGAACAACATTCTATATTTGTAGTAATAATAGAATTAGTTATAACGAGAATTGGTGGTACCCTTGATAAATATTATGTTTCAGATGAATATATCAATTCTACTGATGAACCACTTAATATTAATAAGACATATTCAATCCCTGTAGTACCTGCACTTAATACAGGTGATTCAATAACAAGTACTAATATTTATGGAGCTTATAGAGGTTCCGCCAGCATTTAGGACAAAGCCTAAACTAAGATATAATAATAAATATTACAATTTCCAGTATAATATTTATTATTTCTGTACATCCTATTTTACATAAGGATATTGATATATTGAATCTATTAATATTTACATAGACTAAAATATTATGGTGAAGTATATTGATAGATATCTTTATAATTGGGATGCTGAATCCCCAGTATTTAAATAATTGTAGTTCTCCTATAACCATTGCTTATGCCAGGATTTCACCCCTGGCTTTTTTATTTGAAATATAAAATCACCGTAAAAATTCATCTGAATAATACGGTGCTGTAAAGAATTATTATTTTTTAATTATGCTGTTGAATAAACATACTAAAATCAACATGAAACAGTAACTTTATTTTACCTTTGCAATATCAGACATAGTTTGAGCACTTTGAGTAATTTGTTCCAATGTGGCAGTTATTTCTTCAGTTGCAGCTGATTGGCTTTCTGAAACAGATTGAACTTGATTTACTATATTAAAAATATTTTTAATGTTTTTATTCATTTCTAATAATATTTCTGAAATTTTCTTTGATGATTCACTACTCGATTTAGCCAACTTTCTCATTTCATTTGCAACAACTGTGAAACCCTTGCCTTCTTCTCCCGCTCTGGCTGCCTCTATAGCCGCATTAAGACCCAATAAATTTGATTGTGAAGCAATATTCCCTATCATACTTATCATTTCATTGCTTTCTAATATCTCTTTTTCCGTTTGTTGTGTGATTTCTGCCAAATTATCTATCATGTTAAGCAGCTTTTCTGCTCCCGCATTAATCTCTTCAATACTTGCATTAGTCTCTTCAAGAGAAGAAAATAAAGTATCTGCTGATTCCTCAACTTTAAATTGTTGATCTAAACTTTTTCCTATACCAATACCACCTATAACATTTCCATTGGAATCCTTAATAGGATATGTAATTTCTTTAAATGAGATTCCAAATACCTCTTTAGGAACTATTTCACTATATGATTTACCATCTTTAAGTGTTTTATATAACATGATATCAGTTGGTACGCTACTGCCTACATTTATTTTTATATCCAGAGCATCTCCTGGTCTATAGGATAAAAATGTTGTAGTATCTGCAACAGCTACTGCTATATCCTCACGCAATATATCTTTAAGTTTTGGCATAACGTGCAAGTAGGCTTCCAAGATCGCTTTTTTTAACATAATAATTCTCCTTCAAAATAAATTTTAACTTATATCGATATTATTCGACAAAAAATGATTATTTCCTGTTAATTTTATTTATTTTACTTGTGATTGTAAATTTAAAATATACAATTAAATATAACTAGCCTAAAAAAACACCCCAATTAAAGGATGTTTTTTAATATATTGTTGGGGAAACAACAATTTATCTAATGTAGTTCCTTAGAACACTTATTATTCTATATGGTTT
>NZ_JAHHUY010000002.1:0-181007 GCF_019144085.1 Clostridium tyrobutyricum | reverse complement strand
TTAAATTATATATATATAATTTAATATATTGCATATAAGGGAGGAAATATAAATGGGCGTAATTGGTGCAGATTTATTGGTAGATAATGTAGAAAAATATTATAAAAGTTTTAAAGCTGTTGATAATGTTAGTTTTAAAGTCGATAAAGGAAAATTTTTAACTATACTTGGTCCCAGCGGTTCAGGAAAGACATCATTATTGAAATTAATTGCGGGATTTGAAAAACTTAATAGTGGTAAAATTTTATTAAATAATAGAAATATAAGTTTAGAGAAGCCATATAAGAGAAACATAGGGATGTTATTTCAAAATTATGCTTTATTTCCGCATATGACTATTTTTCAAAATATTGCTTATCCACTTAAGTTGAGAAAATATAGTAAAGATAGTATAAAAAACAAGGTAAAAGATATACTAAAACTTGTAAAATTGGACAATGTAGAAGACAGATATCCTAAACAATTAAGTGGAGGACAGCAGCAACGAGTTGCTTTAGCCAGAGCCATAGTTTTTGAACCACCATTGTTATTATTGGATGAACCTTTAGGTGCATTAGACAAAAAGTTAAGAGAAAATATGCAATTGGAAATAAAACATATTCAGCGGACTATTGGAATTACAACAATTAGTGTTACTCATGATCAAGAAGAAGCTCTAACTATGTCAGATAAAATATGTATAATGAATAATGGAAAAGTTGAACAGATTGATACTCCTGAAAATATATATAAAAGGCCTGCAAATAGATTTGTAGCAGATTTTATAGGTGATATAAATCTTATAAAAGGAAAGGTAATTGAAACAAAGGATAAAATGGCAATTATAGAAGTTTTTAATAAACAAATTGTCAAGGTAGAAATGGAAAATCCCGATCAATATGTCCAAGGCAAAGCCATTTCTATAGCTTTAAGACCAGAGAATATTGCTATTAGTCAAGATAAACCTAAATATGATAATAATATTAGAGGAATTATTAGAGAAGTTATTTTTGTTGGAGATGCTTTAAAGATAAAAGTCGCTGTAGAAAGTGGTGAGATATATTTATTAAGAACTTCAGGTTCTATCAATATAGATAATTTTTTGTCTATAGGAAAAAATATTTTTTTGAGTTGGACAATAGAAAATTGTTACATTGTTACTAAATGAAAACAGTACTAAGTTTGTTAATAAATTTAATAAGGGAGGAAATAACATGAAAATTAAGAAAATTTGTTCAATTATTTTATCAACTTTTTTACTATTTAGTATTACTGGCTGTGGAGGATCGACTGGAAAAGATTCAAGTAAAACTGATACTGATAAGGAACTAACTATTGTTGACTGGGGAGGAGTTTATTCAGAGTCTAGAAAAAAGGTTAATTATGAACCATTTGAAAAAAAATATGGTGTAAAAATAAACATAGTGTCACCAATAGATAATGGTAAGCTTAAATCTATAGTTGAATCTGGAAATAAACAATGGGATATAGCTAATGTAATGTCATATTTTGCAATACAAGCTGGAAATGACGGATTATTGGAAAAACTTGATTTCAATGTAATTGATACTAAGGGAATTGACAAAAAGTTTATTTCAGATTGGAGTGTAGGTTCAGATACATTTTCTACGGCAATAGGCTATAATAAAAATGATTTTTCTCAAAGCAATCATCCAAAAACATGGGGTGAATTTTGGAATTTGCAAAAATATCCTCAAGCACGTACTTTAGAAAAAGATCCTCAAGGAACATTAGAAGCTGCATTACTTGCCGATGGAGTCAAACCAGAAAATTTATATCCTCTGGATTTAGATAGAGCTTTTAAGAGTCTTGATAAAATTAAACCTAATGTTAAGCAATGGTGGACTACAGGTGCACAAGCTCCGACTATGCTTGCAAGTAGTGAGGTGGGTTTGGCTGCAGCATGGAATGGAAGAATAGTTGATGGCAAAAAGAAAGGTCAACCTATAGAAATAGAATATAATCAAGCTTTAGTTTCATCAGAAAGCTGGGTAGTACCTAAAGATGCACCTCATAAAAAATTGGCTATGGAATTTATAAATTTTGCTAGTCAGGCTGAACATCAAGCTGAGTTTTCAAAACTTATAGATTATGGACCAACTAATTCAGAAGCATATAAATATTTATCTGAGGATGATAAGAAAAGACTAGGCATATTTACAGATAATTCAGTTACCCAAATTATTGTTGATTCTGAATATTGGGGAAAAAATTACAATAAAGTTAATGATCAATTTCAAAAGTGGCTGTTGCAATAAATGATTATATATTAAAAGCGAATTTTGAAATAACTTATTTTAATATAATTTATTTTTATAAGCCACTTTAAGGAGGTAAATTAATTTTGAGTGAAAGTATGAGCAAAATAGTGAATAAAATTAATAAAGATAATTTTTTATTGAATTTATTTAAGAAATTTAAAAAAGAATGGCTTCTAGTAATAATACCAGCACTTTTTATTATAATAGTTATGTTTATACCAATATTAAAATTATTTAAGTTAGCTGTATTTGATACTGATGGTTTTACTTTAAAATATTTAGGACAGATTTTTACACAAAAGATATATTTAACAGTAATACTTATAACATTGATAACATCAATTTTAGTAACACTGTTAACTCTTGTTTTGGCATATCCGGTTTGTTATTGTTTAATAAAACTTAAATCAAAGAGGATTAAAGGAATAATAATGGCACTTGTTTTGATTCCATTTTGGATAAGTTTGTTAGCACGTACTTTTTCATGGATGATAATTTTACAGGATAAAGGTATAGTCAATAATTTTTTAATAAGCATTGGATTGATAAATCAGCCAATACATTTAATGTATAATACCATTGGAGTAGTTATTGGCATGACACATATATTATTTCCATATATGTTTTTAAATATATATGCAAATATGGTCAATATAGATATTAGACTACTTCAGGTATCTGAAATCATGGGATCTAGACCATATAAAACTTTTTGGATAATATTTTTCCCATTATCTATACCGGGTATATTTACAGGGTCACTTCTTGTATTTGTTCTAGCTATGGGATACTTTATAATTCCATCATTTCTTGGGGGCACAAAAGATATGATGGTTTCGACTTTAATACAAAATGATATAATAAGTACCCTAAATTGGCCTATGGCATCAGCTTTAGCATTAATGTTGTTTATATTAATGTTACTTATTTTAGGTGTGTCCTTAATAATTTTTAAGAATAATCCTATGTTAAAGGAGGGTTTGTAATGCTATTATATATATTTACATTTTTAGTAGTAATTTTTCTTATTTCACCTATAATAGTTTTGGTTCCTATTTCATTTACTTCATTATCCTATTTTAAATTTCCGCCTCCTAGTTTTTCTACTCAATGGTATAATAGTTTTGTTCAGAATGATGAATGGCTGAAGAGCTTTTTTAAGAGTTTGGAATTATCATGTGTTGTTGTAATATTATCTGTAATTATAGGAACAATCGCTGCTTTAGCTGTTTCAAGAGTAAATTTTAAGTTTAAAAAAGCATTTATGGCCTTAATGGTAACTCCTATGATAATTCCAATAGTTATTATTGGGGTAGCATTGCTTAATTCCTTTGCTAAAATTGGTCTCAATGATACCATGATAGGACTTATAATAGCACATACTTTGATAGCAGTTCCTATTGTATTTGTTACAGTAATGTCGGGATTGAAGGGGTTGGATAAAAATATTGAATTAGCAGCTGAGGGACTAGGATCAACAGAAATAAGAGTATTTTTTAAAATAATACTTCCACAATTAAAATCATCAATGCTTTCTGCATGCCTATTTGCCTTTATTACTTCTTTTGATGAAGTATCAGTTACTTTATTTTTAGCAGGTACAAAAACAAAAACTTTGCCAGTAGCTATGTGGGAAACCATGAGAACAGAATTAACACCTACTTTGGCTGCAGTTTCATGTATATTAATTTTACTTACGATCATAATTCTTGCGCTTCAGAACATATTCAATTATAGATTAAAAAATAAATATACATGTTCTTCAAATAAATAATATTTACGGAAAGATAGAAAGGTGGATATATAATGGAGAAAGTTATTATTAATGTTATAGGATCTAAGTGCGATTGTTATAAAAAGGGAGATAAAATATATATAGAAGATATGCTAATTAATATGAAAAGAACAAGTAATGTTTGTGTTATGGCACTTCAAGCAATTTTCCCATTTGTATATGCTTCTAGAAAAGGTGTTACTCCAGAACAGATGGGTTATGGAGAGAAACTTATAGTTCAGTGTCCTGACTATCAAGAAACAGTTATATTTGAAGTAGAAAAAGTTGATTGCTAATATTGATAAATTTTAGTTGAGTATAATTGAAAATTTATTTTCTTGAGTTAATTATATGGAGAACGAGTGTAGATAGTTTGTGTAAAAAATCAAATTTATACTCATTCCATTGATAATATGAGCTGTTAAAATGATTTTGTGTATTCCATTTCTTAAGGATAATAAGCTCAAAACAAAAATTTTTAATGACTTGTATGGATTTTATTTGCTATACAAAAAAATAGAACTTTGTGATAAAAACCGCTATGAACGCCATATTAAATTCGTCTATTATATTTAATAGACGAATTTAATAAAAACAAATACAAATAAAGTTTAGAAAATATCCATGGAATCTTTAAAAATTTCAATACTATGCTATAATTTACAGATTAAAATCTACACTACTGTTTTCAATCTATGTTTCTATATCGTAAATACCACCTTATTTCATGTGTATGTCAGAAAAAAATAATGTTGAAATTCATAAATAATTTTTTGTAGGCATCATGTAGAAATACTTGAAAAAGTTTCAATAGTGATGGAATCAGTTGTTAGTCTATTTAATTCAATGAGTATTTATTAAAGACAGGAAATTTCAGGTAGAAACTTTTTTATAATGGAAATAATTATCTTTCTGCTATCTGCAAGTAATGCCTCATATCTTTTTTTTCACTGTACATTAAATTATTAGACGTGAAAAGAACAAATGTTTATCAGTTAAAAATGTAATTTTACTATTTTTATAATATGAATTATTATAGTATAAATGGATAAAAATAAATTAATAATAAACAACAGGATAATTTAAAAGACCGTTTGATTTGAATTTTTGAAGATGTACCCATTGTATAAAATTTTGAGATAAGCAGTGGAAAAAGTATATAAATAAATTTTTGATAATTCAATATAATGTATTAAGATTGAATCTTCTATAAACTTATAAAAAGTAACTTTATTATATTGCCTGTGTTTATTAGCATTTAATGGAGATGTTTGATGAATTATGATAGTTAATTGTGGAAATGTAAGTACCCTGCCATATGCAAATAAATTGAAACTTATAGCAGGAAAAAATGGACTTGACAGAGTTATAAAGTGGGTTCATTATATGGAAAATCCTGAATATGTTGTGTGGCTAAAAGGAGGTGAATTGGTTTTAATAACAGGTATAATAATAAAAAATGATTTAGGTGCACTGATTAAAATTGTAGATGATTTGAATAATAAAAATGTTTCTGGGCTTGTTATTAATATAGGACCATATATAGAAAAGACCCCACAAAAAGTAATAGATATTGCAAATTCATTTAATTTTCCCATATTTGAATTACCTTTTGAAGTGAGATTTATTGATTTAAGTCAGAGTATATGTAAGGCTATTTTTATGAGCAGAATTGAACAGGATTCCATGAATGATTTTATGAAAAATGTAATTTATAATTATAAAAGTTATAGTCAGGAAGTTACAAATAGAGCAATTTTTTATGGATATAATCCAGAATCAATTTATTGTACGGTTATAATAAATGTAGACAATTTTACGCAAATTGTTTTTAATAATGGTATTTGGGATGAAGAACTTGCATTTAGACTTATACAGCAAATTAATCAAATTATAGTTGATATAATGAATTTTCATGATAAAAATAGTGCAATTCGTATAGTGGAAAATAACTCTATTATAATTATGATTCCTATTGAGCATATAAAAGGAAATAAAATAAATCTACTTGCAAATGAGATGATTAATAGAATAAAATATAAACTAAAGTATATTAACATAAGTATTGGAATAAGTAATTTTTGGTCAAGACTGGAAAATTTTAAATATAGTGTTAATGAAGCTCAAAAAGCTTTGAAAATCTTGAAAACTGTAAAAAATAAAACCCATATATGTAGTTATAATAATATTGGTATATATAAATTATTGCTTGAGATAGAAAAAAAGGATGAAATTAAAATATTTTATGAAGAAATACTTGGAAAATTAATCAAGTATGATATGAAAAATTCTACTAAATTAGTTAAAACACTAAAAATATATATAGAAAATAATTGTAATTTTATAAAAACCTCCAATGCTCTTTTTATTCATAAAAATACATTAAATTATAGAATTAAAAGAATACAGGATATATCTGGAGCTAATGTCAAAAATATAGATGATTTATTGAATTTTAGTATGGCCTTTAAAATAAAAAATTTTATAATATAGAGCAATTATAATTGTTTATTTAGTAGTTTTCTATTTTATGTTATTATATTTAATAAAAAGAAAATGAGGTAATAAGCATGATATCATCAGTTTATAAATTTGATTTTTATTTACTTCAATTCATACAGAATAATATGCATGGATATATTATGGACAAACTAATGATTTTGGTGACATCTCTTGGAGACATGGGTATTATATGGATAGCGATAGCTATTCTATTAATAGCAAATAAAAAATATAGACATATAGGGTATATGACTGTAATGGCTATAATTTTAGGAGCTGTATTTGGAGAAGTTATATTAAAACACATATTTCAAAGACCAAGACCATTTATTGCTGTACACACATTAAATGTGCTGATTTCAAAACCAACATCATCATCTTTCCCATCAGGACATACCACGGCAGCTTTTGCAGCTGCAGGTATACTATCTGAATGTTTTAAAAAATATGGGGCGGCATTTTGGATACTAGCAGTTTTAATAGCCTTTTCAAGACTATATTTGTATATGCATTATCCCACAGATGTGATGGGCGGTATAGCATTGGGATTGATATGCAGCAGATTGACTTTTTATATATTTAAAAGATATGAATATTAATGTATTTTATGTTTTTTAGATGCTTAGAAACTATAAATATAGAACATATCTATATTTATAGTTTTAACTAATTATTTAAGCAAATGTGAAGTATCGTTTATGGTAAGTATTACAGGATTTAAATTATCATCAAAAAGTATTTTTGACACAGATGTATTTAAAAGTATGATTTTATGATACATAGTGAGCTTCCAATCAAATAATCCAGTTAATCCCGCTTTTATAATACCACCATGAGCAACCATAGCAATTTTTTTGCCTCTATGTTCTTTTACAATGGATAATATAGCATTTTTAGCTCTAAAGCAAGCATTCTTGAGACTTAGTTCTCCACCGCATAAAGGTCCCTCTATATCGTCTGTTCTCCAAGCTTTATATTCTTCCTTATAGTTACGTAAAATTTCTTTTGTAGTTAATCCTTCCCATTTTCCATAGTTGATTTCGTGTAAATCATTTACTATTAAGGGCTTTTTTCCAGTCCCATTGGCGATTATTGAGGCAGTTTTTTTAGCACGTTTTAAAGGACTTGAGTATATATAATCAAAGTCTCCATTTAGTTTTTTACCCAAATATTCAGCTTGCTCTACTCCCTTTGATGCTAATTCTATGTCTGAACACCCCTGAAATTTACCTAATTTATTCCATTTAGTTTCTCCATGCCTTATTAATAGTAATTCAGTCTCCATTAGCTATCTCCCATAATAATTTTTTATATAAACTAAAAATATTTATATATAAATATTAAAATATTTAACTTGTCAAGTCAATAAAATGTTATAGAAAAGTATATGTAAAAGATTATTGGATAATTTTTTATATTGAAAATTTAATTGAAATATGGTAAAGTTAAGATAACTAAATACGGAATTCTTATCAAGAGAGGTAGAGGGATTGGCCCTATGACACCCGGCAACCTGAGTAAGCTTATTCAACGGTGCTAATTCCAGCAGGTATATACCTGAAAGATGAGAGAGTACAATAAAAAAGCTTTCTTGTAATTTTAGTCAGGAAAGCTTTTTTGAATTTTAGGTTACTTGATTTTCAGTTGTAATAAAATGATAGTTTGTAAATTACTTTATTAAGTTTTATTTTACGATCTTTTTACCATAATGGTTAAAAGCTTAGGGAAGGTGTGGTTGAAAAATAAATGTCAATTGTAATTGTGACTTATTTAGCAGTCTGAGTCCTGAAGGTAAAAAAATATTTAGTTTACTTCAAAAAAAAGGTTCTATGACAAAAAATGAAATTTCATTTGCATCAAAAATGAAATTGACATCTCTAAACCGTGTAATGAAACCTCTTGAGCAAAACAATATGGTAATTAAATATCTTATGGGAAATTCTACAGGAGGAAGACGACCTGTATTATATAATATAAACCTATGTGCTTCATATATAATAGGTTTGGATATATATAATAATTATGTAAAAATTGTATTTAGTAATTTAAAAATTGATATAGTATGTAAGGAAGTATTTAAAATAGAATGTAAAGATACTTCTGATAAGATTACAGAAAAAATTTTTAAGACTATAGACAAGATGGTTTTAAATTTAAGCTTTGATTGTTTGAATCTTATTGGTATAGGAATATCAGTTGGTAATAATAATGATTTAAAAAATATATCTATAAAAAACATTCTGCAAAAAAGGTTGATGTGTCCAGTTATATTAGAGAATAGAGCAATTTCATCTGCTGTTTTGGAGTATTTTTATAAGTTTAATTGTGCATTTGAGAATTTAGGCTATTTTAGCTGTGAGTCTCAAATTACAACTGGGATAATTTTATCAGGGAAAATTTTGAAAACTTTTGATAATGGACAAGATGCATTTGGAAACATGATTGTAGATGTCAACCAATATTCAAATAACTCAAATGGATGCATTCAAACTTATTCATCAACAGATGCATTAGTGGAAAGATTTATTGCCAGGATAAGTAAAGGTATTACTACAATTATAAACAAACCTTTAAGCAATATAGACTATAAAGATATATGTATTGCAGCTGAACAAAATGATCAACTTTCAATAAGTATAATAAAAGAAGCTGCAATGGCATTTGGAATAGGATTGATTAATTACATACAATTGCTGGACTTAAAAGTCGTAATATTAACTGGAGATTTACCAAAAAGCTCCAAAATGTTTTATGATATATGTATTAAAATGGTGTCTGAAAAGTTACATTTGGATAAAGGTACAAAAGTTATTTTTAAAAAGAAAGAGTATTTTGCAGAAGATACCGCAGCCATAGGTGCTGCTGCCGTAATAATGGAAAAATATTTAGATAATTATAATTAGGAGGAAAATTATGAATATAAAAGTAAATGGAGAAGACAGAGATATAAAGGACGGGGTAACAGTAACTGAAATTTTGAAAATTGAAAATGTAGAGATGCCAGATATGGTTTCAGTACAATTAAATGATGAATTTGTAGACAGAGATAAATTTTCTAGTACTGTATTAAAACAAGACGATAAAATTGAGTTCTTGTATTTTATGGGAGGTGGATCTATTGGATTTTAATGAAGAACAAATTGAAAGATATTCAAGACATATAATATTATCAGAAGTTGGAGTGGAAGGACAGGAAAAACTTTTAAATTCCAAGGTTCTTGTAATTGGAACTGGTGGGTTAGGTGCTCCAGCAGCTATGTATTTGGCAGCTGCCGGTATAGGAACTATTGGACTTGTAGATGGGGATGTAGTTGATCTTTCCAATCTTCAAAGACAGATAATACATCAGACAAAAGATGTAAACAAACCTAAAGTGCAATCTGGAAAAGAGACAATAAATGCATTGAATCCAGATGTAAATGTAATTACCTACAATGAAATTGCAGATTCTACGAATATAATGGATATTATAAAGGACAAAGATTATGATTTTATAATAGATGGAACAGATAATTTTCCTGCAAAATTTCTTATAAATGATGCTTGTGTTCTTGCCAAAAAACCATTTTCACATGGTGGCATAATAAGATTTCAGGGACAGTTAACTACATATATACCTGATAATGGAACACCTTGTTACAGATGTATATTTCAATCACCACCACCAGCTGGTGTTGTACCAACTTGTAGAGAAGCAGGTGTCTTAGGTGTAATGGGAGGAGTAATAGGATCTCTTCAGGCTACTGAAGCACTAAAATACATTCTAGGTCTTGGAGACAGCTTGGCAGGATATCTTTTAACTTATAATGCATTGACTATGCAGTTTAGAAAGATAAAGGTTTCTAAAAATAAAAAATGCGGTATATGCGGTGAACATCCTACTATAACGAATCTTATAGATTATGAACAAGCTGCTTGTGATCTAAAAACAGGAAATTTAAAAGGGTGATATAATATGATTTATATAAATAAATTGGAATACGAGAAAATTGTAGATCAGGCAAGAAGAGAAATTCCTGATGAGTGTTGTGGATATATAGGAGGCAAAAAATCTGAAGGAGATATTTTTATAAAAAAAGTATATCCTTTGACAAATATAGATCATAGCAATGAACATTTCTCTATGGATCCAAATGAACAGTTCAATGCTATAAAAGCTATAAGAAATGAAGGACTTGTAATGATAGGAAATTATCATTCACATCCAGAATCTCCTTCTAGACCATCAGAAGAAGATAAAAGACTTGCCTTTGATCCTAGCATACTGTATGGAATACTATCACTTGAAAAGGAAGAACCTGTGTTTAACTTATTTAAAGTAGACAAGGATAAAAATGTTGAAAAGCTTAAGTATGAAATTGTTTAAGTAAATTATTGGGAGTGATTGATATTTATGATAGATATAAGTCAAGAAAACTATAAAGCTATAGAAGATATAGGAGAAAAGTCAAAGCAATATGCTGAAGGTAACATAAATCCTATAAGATTTAAGGCCTTCAGAGTATCTATGGGATTTTATGAACAGAGGAAAAAAGAAACTTATATGTTAAGGACTAGAGTACCAGGTGGAGTAATAAATTTAAAACAATTTCAGCGTATAAGTGAACTTGGAAGAAAATATGCAGATGGAAAAGTGAGATTTACTTCAAGACAGGATATACAATTTCACAGTATAAATCTAGAGTATGCATACCCAATAATGAAGTCTCTTATAGAAGTTGGAATAATTACAAAAGGAACAGGTGGAAATACTGTAAGAAATATTGAGTGTTCGCCACTTTCAGGAGTTTCATTAGACGATGTATTTGATGTAACACCTTATATGAAGGCTGCTACCAATTATTTAATAAAAGATCCTACTACAATGAATATGCCAAGAAAGTATAAGATAGCTTTTTCAAATAGTGGAGCTGATACTGGTAATGCTACAATTTCTGATCTTGGTTTTATAGCTAAAATTGTAGATGGAAAAAGAGGCTTTGAATTGTATGGTGGTGGTGGATTTGGTGGAAGTCCACAGGTAGCTTTAAAACTTAAAGATTTTATATCTGATAAAGATATTTTATATTATATTCAGGGAATGAAAAATCTTTTTGAAGCAGAAGGAGATAGAACCAATAAAAATAAGGCACGAATAAGATTTATAGTTAAAAGACTTGGAAAAGAAAAATTTATTGAAAGATTTAATGAAGAAGTAAATAAATTAAAAGCAGAGTCAAAACTTGACATAAATGTAAATTCAGATGAATTTACAGTAAATAAATCAGCTGAAATAGTAGAAAAAGTTAAAGTATCAAAAGATTTTGAAAATATATTATTTCCACAGAAACAAGCGGGATATTATTCAGTTTACATACATCCTCAAAGCGGAAATTTAGATGTAGATAATCTTGACAAAATACTTAATTTTATTGAAAAACTTGGCTACGATATATCAATAAGAACAACTAATACACAGGGCTTTATAGTAAGAGACCTAAAAGAAAATGATGCCCAAAAATTACTTGATATAATTAAAGAATTTACATCTATATACAATATAGACAATTCTTTAACCTGTGTAGGTGCTTCAACATGCCAGCTTGGACTTTGCCTTTCACAAAATCTTTTGGTAGGAATAAAGGATGAGTTTAAATCTGCGGACAAAAGTGTGAAAGCAGCACTTCCAAGATTATATATATCAGGATGTCCTAATTCCTGTGCTCAACATGAAAAAGGTAAGATAGGTTTACACGGAAGAGCTAAAAGAACTCAAAATGGACTTGTCCCAATGTATTCTGTATCTTTTGGAGGAAGAATAGGTTCTGGTGGAGCAAAAATGGGAGATGAATATGGAGATATTCCAGCAAAGAAGATACCTGAATTTTTACATAAACTAGCATCTCTAAAAGTAGATTCAGGTTATGAAGATTTTTATGAATTCATGGATAATAAAAATAATGATATAAAAGAATTAGTTAGTAAATATACTGATATAGAAAAATTTATAGCAGATTCTGACATTTATTTTGATTTTGGTTCATGTGAGAGCTTCTCACTCAAAGGTAGGGGTCCTGGAGAATGCAGCAGCGGCGTAATGGATGTAATCAAACTGGATTTATCAAACGCAGGATCATCACTTGAAAAATACAAGCAGACTAAAAAAGATTTGGCTTTGTATTCTTCAGCAGTTTCCTCAGCAAGAACACTTCTAGTATTAAGAGGAGTAGATACAAACAAGGATAGGGAAATATTCAAGGAATTTGAAAAGAACTTCGTGGATACCGGTTATGTAAAATCATCGATTAAAGAGTTATTTGAAAGCCTTATAGATTACAAACTTGGAGATTCAGCTAATATATCCGATAAATTGCCTGAAGTTGAATATTTGTTTAAAAAAGTAGAAGCTATGTATAAGTCATTGGATGGAAAACTTGAAATAACACTTCCAAAGGAAGAAAATTTAGATTCTAAATCTGATGACAAGGAAGATAATAATGAAAAAGATGGATACAAGGTTATTGACTTTAGAGGGGTAAAATGTCCTATAAATTTTGTAAAAGTCAAAATTGAGTTATCCAAGATTAAATCTGGCGAAAAAAGAGGATTTTATCTAGATGATGGAGATCCAATAAAAAATGTTCCTGAAAGTGTTAGAAAAGAAGGACATAAAATAATTTCCATAGATACAAATTATGAAGGATATAATTTGCTTGTTGTAGAGAAAAAATAGAAACTAGTTTAGAAAGATGGAATAAATTTAATTTGTTCCATCTTAAATAGATTGAGGTGAAAATATGAAGTTTAATACCAAACTTATACATGGAAATGCAAGATTGGATGGAACAGGTGCTACTAATACTCCAGTATATCTTTCTAATGCATATGCTCACACAAGTGCAGAAAAACTTGAAAAGATATTTCAGGGAAAGGATATGGGGTATGCATATACTAGAATATCAAATCCTACAGTTACTTCTTTTGAAAGAAGAATTGCAAGTATAGAAAATGGAATGGTTGCTACATCTGCAGCATCTGGTATGAGTGCTATGTATCTTGCTATAATGAATATAGTCGAAAGCGGAGATGAGATAGTTTCATCAAGTGGTCTCTATGGTGGTACATATACCCTTATGAGAAATTTAAAATCTATTGGAGTAAAAGTCCATTTCCTGGAAGATATAAATACAAATACATTGTCAACTGTAACAAACAAAAAAACAAAATTAGTTTTTGCAGAGACTATTGGAAATCCAAAACTTGATGTTTTGGATATAGAGGCTATATCGGAGTTCTGCAAGGATAATAATATTTTATTTGTTGTGGATTCAACTGTGACTACTCCATATCTTATAAAACCATTAGAATATGGTGCCGATATTGTAATACATTCTACATCCAAATATATAAATGGAACATCTAATTCTATAGGAGGAATTATAGTAGACGGTGGAAGTAGTAAATATACAGATAAAAGATATGAAAACTTTTTGCCTTATACAAAAAAATATGGCAAGATGGCATTTACTGCTAAATTAAAGGATACAATAGGCAGGGATATTGGACCATCGCTTTCACCATTTAATGCATTTTTAAATCTTACGGGAGTGGAAACACTATCTCTTAGAATGAAAGAGCATTGTAAAAATGCATTGAGTGTTGCTAAATATTTAAGTGATAATGAGAAGATAGTGGATGTAAACTATCCAGGACTTGAGAGTTCCAGGTATTATGATTTAGCAAAAAAGTATTATAAAAATGGATCTGGTGGCATACTAACATTCAGGCTTGGAAGTAAAGAAAAGGCGTTTAAATTTTTGGACAATTTAAAATTGATATTGAATCTTACAAATATAGGAGACACTAAATCTATTATAATTCATCCTTCATCTACCATATGTTCTAATAATACTGATGAAGAAAAGAAACAAATGGGAGTTTATGAAGATCTTTTAAGATTATCTGTAGGTATAGAAGATGTGGAAGATATAATAGCAGATATTGACAGCGCTTTGAAAGAACTTTAATTTCTATTGACATAAACGATGTTTTATTTGTTATTTAAAATAACATCAAAATGCAGTTAAAAGTTAGTAATCATTCATTAACAAAGATAAAGTTAACATAGTGTCTTCTGTTTGGATTTACCGCTGTAAGACTTTTAACACAATGGTACAATTTTGTACTTATTGTGTTGAATGTCTTTATTTTTTCATCAAATAATTTTATTAGTTAAATTTTTTAATTTTATATATTGTAAGAGATATTAAATGGCTGTATAATTTTAATGTCGTATTGAGTTTTCATATCCTAAAATACAATTTTAATAATAGCAATTGTATAATCCATGAAGTTTTATTAAATAATTATATATATAAACTTAAGTATATAAATGTGTGCTTAAATTTTAAATACATAAAATTAAAATTTGTATAACTGTTAAATTGAAATTCTGCATGAAAGAGATGAGAATTATATTATGAATAATCTAAAAAATAAATTAAAATTGTATGGATTTAATAATCTTACAAAGACTTTGAGTTTCAATATTTATGATGTATGCTATACTAGATCCGAAGAAGAGAGAAAAAGATATATAGATTATATAGATGAACAGTATAATTCTGATAGACTTACAGAAATTTTAAAAAATGTAACTGAAATAGTTGGAGCAAGTGTATTAAATGTGGCAAAACAGGATTATGATCCTCAAGGAGCAAGTGTAACCATTCTCATTTCGGAAGAGGAGATCCCTGTATATATGATTGATAATAGTTGTAATAGAGGAATCTTAACTCCTCTTAGAAAAAACATTGTTTCTCATCTTGATAAAAGTCATGTTACAGTACATACATATCCGGAAAGTCATCCTCAGAATAATGTTGCCACTTTTCGTGTAGATATAGATGTATCAACATGTGGAAAAATATCGCCATTAAATGCGCTTAATTATTTAATTGGAAGTTTTGATTCAGATGTTATAACTATAGACTATAGAGTTAGAGGATTTACTAGAGATATATATGGAGAAAAGCATTTTATAGATCATGACATAAGTTCTATTCAGAATTTTGTATATCAGGATATTCTTGATAAATATCATCTTATAGATATGAATATATATCAATCAAATATATTTCATACAAAGATGAGAATAAATGAATTGAATATTAATAAATATTTGTTTGATACTAAAAATAGTAATGTTTCCAATAAAGAAAAAACAGATATTCTCAATAAGCTTGAAAGAGAAATTAATGAAATTTTTTATGGAATAAATATAAAATAAATAGGAGGCGTTTTATGAATAACAGTGAATTACCTAAATATTTCAAGTTTGATAAAGATGGAATTTGGTTTGAAGAATTTGAAGTGGAAAAGAAAACTATGAAGATTACTTACAAATTGAATAAAATACTTTCTTATTGTAAATCAAAATATCAGGAAATTGCTTTAATTGACACTAATGCATTTGGAATATGTCTGGTTTTAGATGGAATAATGCAATCTACTACAAAAGATGGATTTATATACAATGAGATGATAACTCATATACCAATGCTTACTCATAAAAAACCTAAAAGAGCTTTAGTAATAGGTGGAGGAGATTGTGGAGCAGTTAGAGAACTTTCCAAATATAGAGAACTGGATTCTATAGATATGGTAGAATTAGATGAAGTTGTAACAAGAGAATGTATAAAGTTTCTTCCCGAAATAAGTGGTGGAGAAAATTTTGATAATAGAGTAAATTTTAAATTTGGTGATGGAGTGGAATATGTAAAAAATGTTCCTCAAAAATATGATGTTATATCCGTAGATTCTCCAGATCCTGAAAGTTATGCCAAGGATTTATTTGGAGAGGAATTTTATAAAAATGTAAAAAAATCTTTGAATGATGATGGAGTAATGGTATGTCAGAGTGAATCTCCAATGCTTCATATGGATATAATCAATAATACAAGAAAGATATTGAAAGATAATTTTAACATAGTAAGGACCTATGTTGCTTTTGTCCCAAGTTATCCAGGTGGACTTTGGAGCTTTACTATAGCTTCTGATGTATATGATCCTTTAAATTTAGATCAAAATAGACTCCCTGATAATACAAGATATGTAACAAAGGAGATTGTCAAATCTTGTTTTAATCTTCCTAATTTTATAAATAGGCTTAAATAGAATATCAAATTTTGTATTATATATCAAAGATTATTTATAAAATTTTCTATTGATATATTTTGAAAGTCTATTGACAAATTAGTTGAAAAACTGTATATTATATTTAACTTAATTACCAACAATTAAATATATATTTCTTATCAAGAGAGGTGGAGGGACTGGCCCTATGATGCCCGGCAACCTGAATATAGAATATTCATTGGTGCTAATTCCAGCAGGTAAAACCTGATAGATGAGATACAAGAGGATATTACTTCCTGCAGTTTCTCTGTAGGAAGTTTTTTATTTACCTACATTCCCAGTATGATAAAATACATAATTAATAAAAGGAGAGATTAATCATGAGTGAAGAGAGAAAATTGTCATTTGAAACATTACAGGTACATGCAGGACAGGTTCCTGATCCGGTAACAGGAGCAAGAGCAGTTCCAATATACCAGACTACTTCTTATGTTTTTAAGGATGCAGATGAGGCAGCTGACTTTTTCCAATTAAAAAGACCAGGAAATGTATATGGAAGAATAATGAACCCGACTGAAGATGTTTTTGAAAAAAGAGTTGCAGAACTTGAAGGAGGAGTTGCAGGCCTGGCTACTGCTTCAGGACTTGCAGCAATATTTTATTCAATACTCAATGTGGCAAGTGCAGGCGACAACATAGTATCTGCAAGTACTCTTTACGGTGGAACATATGAATTGTTTTCAGTAACACTGAAAAAATTAGGTATAAGTGTAACTTTTGTAGATCCAGATGATCCTGAAAATATAAGAAAGGCCATAACTGACAAAACAAAAGCAGTGTATGCTGAAACAATAGGAAATCCAAAAATAAATATACTTGACATAGAAAAAGTAGCAAATATTGCACATGAAAATAAAATACCACTTATTATAGATAATACATTTGCAACTCCATACTTGGTAAGACCAATAGAATATGGTGCAGATGTAGTTGTACACTCTGCAACTAAGTTTATAGGCGGACATGGAACAACGCTCGGTGGAATTATAGTAGACGGTGGAAAGTTTGATTGGGCAGGAAGTGGTAAATTTCCCGATTTTACAACACCTGATAAAAGTTACGGCGGACTTGTATATGCAGACCTTGCCCCGGCTTCATTTGCAGCAAAGGCACGAGTTCAGCTTTTGAGAAATACAGGGGCAACTTTAAGTCCACAAAGTGCATTCTATCTTCTACAAGGGCTGGAATCACTATCGCTTAGAGTTGAGAGACATGTAGAAAATGCAAGGAAGGTAGTAGAATTTTTAAGTAAACATCCTAAGGTTTCATGGGTAAACTATCCTGAATTAGAGTCGAGTCCATATAGAGAACTGTCCAAAAAATATTTGCCAAAGGGAGCAGGTTCAATATTTACTTTTGGAATAAAGGGAGGACTTGAAGCTGGAAAGAAATTTATAAACAGTGTTAAACTATTCTCTTTGCTTGCCAATGTGGCGGATGCAAAGTCTCTGATAATACATCCGGCAAGTACTACACATGCAGAACTTACACCAGAAGAGCAAAAAGAGGCAGGCGTAACGCCTGATCTTATAAGACTTTCTATAGGTGTAGAAGGTATTGATGATATTATATATGATTTGGATCAAGCACTCGCAAAAATTTGACGATAAACAACAATAAAATAGGGCTGTTTCAAAATTTTATTTTGAAACAGCCCTATTTTGTTAAGTCCATAAGAGATTCAGTATAAATAAATTATGATATAATATTTTTATAAAAGATTAATCTTTAAGGGGATCGGGGGATTTATGTGTGTATTTCAATAGAAAATAATAATATAATAACACGTTCACATGTGCGATGCAAAGAATATGGAATTAATAAGAGTAAAATATTTCCTGATAAAATATTAAGAGGAATAGAATTTAAAGAATTATGTAAAGAAAAATTGGAATTAATAAAGATAGCAAAACCCTTTATGAAAATATTATATGATTTTCTTAAAGGATCAGGATTCTTTTTAGATCTAACAGATGAAAACGGTATAATACTGATTGTAATAGGTGATGAAGATGTAATAGAAAAAGCAAGAAGTATGGGAATGATAGAAGGGGCAGATATGAGTGAAAAAAGTACAGGAACTAATGCTATTGGAACATCTATTTATGAAAATAATCCAATACAAATGGCTGGAAAGCAGCACTATTTAAACGTATATCATATTTGGACATGTTCTGCTGATACAATACATGATGTAAATGGTAATATAATCGGATGTCTTAATTTGACAGGACGACATCAGCTTGTACATCCCCATACTTTAGGACTTGTAGTTGCAGCAGTTAAATCTATAGAAAATCATATGGAGATGAACAAGTCTCAAAATGAACTTTTTCAGGCATACCAATACCTACACACTATAATAAATTCTATAGATGTAGGAATTTTGACCATAGATTCATCTGGAATAGTGAGATCAATAAATAATATAGCATGTATGATGTTGAAAGTTAGACAGTATGAAGTTATAGACAAGAATATAAAAAATTTAATATTCAATTGGAGAAACATATATGATGAAATAAGTAATGGAAATAGATATGAAAATAACAATTGCACAGTAAACGGAAAAAGTAAAAGATTCAATTTGAATGCATATCCTATAAGAAATAAAAAAAATTGTATAACAGGAGCCGCACTTGTACTTAGAGATATACAGAAAGTTTATAATATGGTAAATAGGTATATAGGAATGAAGGCTAGATATAATTTTTCGGATATAATAGGTAAAAGTAAAATAATGATGGATTTAAAGAAAAAGGCAAAGTGTATTGCAGATAGCCCATCTACTGTGTTAATACAAGGTGAAAGTGGAACTGGTAAAGAACTTATTGCTCAAGCAATACATAATAGTAGCAATAGGAGAAATTTTGGGTTTATAGCAATAAACTGCGGTGCTATACCTAAGAATCTAATTGAAAGCGAATTATTCGGATATGAGGATGGAACATTTACCGGGGCAAAAAAAGGAGGGCAATTAGGAAAATTTGAGTTGGCTGATAACGGCACTATTTTTTTAGATGAAATAAGTGAAATGCCCATTGATATGCAGGTAAATCTTTTAAGAGTTCTTCAAGAAGGTTGTATTATGAAAATAGGAGGTAAAAGATATATTAAAGTAAATGTTAGAATAATTGCTGCTACAAATAAAGACTTAAAAGAAGAGGTGAAAATGGGTAATTTTAGAGAAGATTTATATTATAGGCTTAGTGTTATACCTATATATGTACCTCCTCTTAGGGATAGAATAGGAGATATTCCAATATTAATAGATCATTTTTTAAAAATTAAATCATCTAAACTCAGTAAATCTATTGTAAAAATAGAAACTAGTCTGTATAATAAATTATTAAATTACAGATGGCCTGGTAATATAAGAGAACTTGAAAATTGTATAGAGAATATAGTCAATATGGATGGAAATATATCCTTTGATTTTGTCAGGCATAATGACGGTATTCATCGTGATTTTAGTGATAATTGTGAATACAATATGTGTTCATTGGATCAATGGCAAAAAATAGCCATTGAAAAATGTATTAAAATGTGTAATGGAAATATATCTAAAGCCTCTAAAATATTGAAAATTAATAGAACTACCTTATATAATAAGATAAATAAGTATGGATTAAAAGATAAGCTGCAGTGATTAAATATTCTACAATGTTTAAAAATACAACGAAATTTAATATAGCTTTGTATAATATTTAAACGATTACTATTTTGAAAGATTCTTACTATATTTATTTTTAGATGATTAAGTAATTAAATAAATGGCTGTATACCAGTAGTATCTGGGAATAAGGCAAGATATTATTTTAATATATGGCATATATGTTGCTTATATTATAAATAAATGTTAATTATATAACAATTTATTAGAATAATTCTTTAGGGGGAATGTATATGAAGGGTTTTGCAATGATTGGAGTTAATAAGGTAGGATGGATTGAAAAGGAAAGACCGAATTTTGGGCCATATGATGCTCTAATAAAGCCATTGGCAGTTTCTCCATGTACTTCAGATATACACACAGTTTTTGAGGGAGCTCTTGGAGAGAGAAGTAATATGATTTTGGGGCATGAAGCAGTAGGGATAGTAGCTGAAGTAGGAAGTGAAGTAAAAGATTTCAAGCCTGGCGATAAGGTGGTAGTGCCTTGTACAACACCTAATTGGGAATCCATAGACGTTCAAAGAGGATTTCAACAACATTCAGGAGGTATGCTTGCTGGATGGAAGTTTTCAAATTTTAAAGATGGTGTATTTGCTGAATACTTCCATGTAAATGAAGCTGATGCCAATCTTGCGTTTTTGCCAGATAATATTTCACCTGAGACAGCTGTAATGATCACGGATATGATGACTACTGGAATTCATGGAGCTGAACTTGCAGAGATTGAAACTGGTTCAAGTGTTGTTGTAATAGGAATAGGAGCAGTTGGGCTAATGTCTATTGCAGGTGCAAAAATTCATGGAGCCGGTAGAATAATAGGAGTAGGCAGCAGACCTGTTTGTGTTGAAACTGCAAAATTTTATGGAGCAAATGAAATTGTAAATTATAAAGATGGAAATATAGTAGATCAAATATCAGAACTTACTAATGGAGAAGGTGTTGATCGTGTTATAATGGCTGGTGGTGGAACTGATACACTAGGACAGGCAATAAAAATGCTTAAGCCGGGTGGAGTAGTTTCAAATGTAAATTACCATGGAAGTGGTGATTTGGTTATACCGAGAGTAGAGTGGGGTTGTGGAATGGCTCATAAAACTATAAAGGGCGGATTATGTCCAGGAGGAAGACTTAGAATGGAAAAACTTATAGATCTTATAGAATATGGACGTATAGATCCTTCAAAATTAGTAACTCATGTATATCATGGATTTAATCATATAGAAGAAGCACTTATGCTTATGAAAGATAAACCTAAGGATTTGATTAAACCTGTCGTGTTAATAGACTAATACTTAATTTATTTGATGAAATATAAATAATTTGTATGTAAATTATTTATATTTCATCAATTTTTTAGTAAGATATGTGTTGAAATAACCATAATTATCCTCCTATATCCAATTTTGTAGAATGGTTAGCTATTATAAGATTTATATTGTGCTTTTTGGGAGAATTTACAATATATTATTAATAAATTTAGATGCGG
The DNA here is from genome assembly GCF_019144085.1 of Clostridium tyrobutyricum. Taxonomy (GTDB): domain Bacteria; phylum Bacillota; class Clostridia; order Clostridiales; family Clostridiaceae; genus Clostridium_B; species Clostridium_B tyrobutyricum_A. The sequence goes on along the minus strand of NZ_JAHHUY010000002.1, from coordinate 159,135 downwards.
ATTTTGATATAAGTGTTTTTATATTAGTACTTGATATTTTCCTTTCATTAAAGTTTAATTTATATTTGTTGACAAATGATTAAATTTTATAATATATTATATGCATTATGTATAAATGAGAGGTAATCAGCATGCAATTAAACGAATGTATAAATTTTTTATTAACAAAAGCACAGCATAATGTATTTCAATATTTGAAGACAAATCTTGAAGTACTTGATGTTACACCAGTTCAATATGGAATATTAAAATGTCTTTGGACTGAAGACAGTCAAACACCTAAACAAATAGCAGATATTTTAGGACTTGATGGATCAACAATTACTGGAATTCTAGATAGGATGGAAAAGAAAAAATTTTTAAAGAGAACTGAAAATCCACAAGACAGGAGAACTATTAAAGTTGTTATTACTGATGAAGGTTCCAGGCTTCAGAAGCCAGTAGAAGAAGTTGTGAATAAAGTTAATCAATATATGCTTGAAATATTTACAGAGAAAGATCAGAAGAAATTCAAAGAATTTTTAAGACTAATTGCAAATCATTAGAATATAAAATCATTGCTGCATATATAATTTATAATGTGGTAGTGATTTTTTATTTTAATATTGATTGTTGACAAATAGTTTGCATACAAGTAATATTAAAAATATACATTATAAACGTTTACTAGAAATTTGCCAAAAGTATAAATAAGATAGTTTGGAGGTAGTTAAAATGACTGGAATTCCTATTTATTGGTGGGGTGCTGTTTTAGGATTGGTAATTGCTATAGTTTTAATCCTTAAAAAAGTAAATCCCGTATATGCATTATTTGGAGGCTCCATTATAGGAGCTGTTATAGGCGGTGCTAGTTTAAATCAAACCGTGACATTTATTATTGAAGGAACTAATAGTGTAATGCCTGCAGTGGTACGTGTACTGACAGCTGGTATATTGGCAGGTGTACTTATTGAATCTGGAGCTGCAGAAAAAATTGCAGAAACAATAGTAGACAAGCTTGGCGAAAAAAAAGCAGTATTAGCTATTGCGCTAGCTACATTGATAATTACTGCAGTTGGAGTATTTGTAACAGTTGCAATCATTATAGTTGCGCCAATTGCACTTTCTGTAGCAAAGAGAGTTGGAATTTCTAAGACGGCGGTTCTTTTAACTATGGTAGGAGGAGGAAAAGCAGGAAATATAATTTCTCCAAATCCAAATACTATAGCTGTAGCTAAAGGATTTAATTTAGAATTGACTCAAGTAATGATAGCAGGATTTATACCTGCAGTGGTAGGAGTAATAGTAACATGTATTGTGGCTAAGTTTTTAAGTGAAAAAGGAGTTGAGATTAAAGATTCAGATCTAATATCAGGAGGTGAATCAGATAACAAAGAAAAACCTACTTTTTTAAGAGCTATGGTTGCTCCAATTGTAGCAATAGTATTACTGGGAATTAATCCTATGGGAAATATTTTAAATATAGAATTTCTAAAAAAAATCAGCATAGATTCGATGATAATTTTGCCGCTGGCAGGATTGATTGGACTGCTTGCTATGGGAAAAGCTAGAAATGTAATTAAGTATACTACATCAGGACTAAATAGAATGTCTGGTACAGCAATTTTATTAATAGGTGCAGGATCAATAGCAGGAATTATTTCTAAATCAGATCTAAGTTTAGTCATAGTAAATATTATTAAATTATCAGGAATTTCAGGTACACTTCTCGCACCAATTTCAGGTATATTAATGGCTGCAGCCACAGGCTCTACATCTACAGGTGCAATTTTAGCTACAGGATCATTTGGAAAAGCTATTTTATCTATGGGCATAGCTCCTATAAGTGCAGCTGTTATGGTTCATACAGGTTCAGTTGTAATAGATCATCTTCCACATGGTAACTTTTTTTTAGTATCTGCACAATCAGTTAAAATGAATATATCTGATCGTATGAAGCTTATTCCTTATGAATCCATAGTAGGAGGTAGTATGTGTATTACAGCCACAATTATATATGGATTCTTAATAAAATAAAATTACTTGTTGACAAATAGTTTGCATACAAGTAAAATTAAATTAAACGTTAACATAAATAATTTATTACTTAAATATAATAAAATAGATTGCCATTTTAATGGCTTAATATTGGGGGTAGTTTAAATGGAAAATGTTATTTTAAAAGAAGAGAATGGTATTGCAGAAGTTATTATCAATAGACCTAAAGCACTTAATGCGTTAAATAGTGAAACATTAAAAGAACTTGGAAGTGTAATTGACGATATAAGTGTAAACGATAATATTAAAGCAGTAATAATAACAGGTTCAGGTGAAAAATCATTTGTAGCAGGAGCTGATATAGCACAAATGAGTAAACTGAATTCAATAGAAGCAACAAAATTCTCAAGACTTGCCCAAAATGTATTTTCACAAATAGAAGACCTTCCTAAATTAGTAATAGCTGCAGTCAATGGATTTGCTCTTGGAGGAGGTTGTGAACTTGCCATGGCATGCGATATAAGATTTGCTTCAAAAAAAGCTAAATTTGGACAACCGGAAGTTAACTTAGGTATACTGCCAAGTTTTGGGGGAACACAAAGACTTCCAAGATTAGTTGGAAAAGGAATAGCAAAAGAATTAATCTTTTCTGCAGATATGATCAGTTCTGATGAAGCTTATCGCATAGGACTTGTCAATAAAATTTATGAATCTGATGAGTTACTTTCAAAGTCAAAAGAATTTGCGCAAAAGGTAATGAATAAATCCCCATGGGGTGTCAAATTGGCAAAGGCATCAATAAACAATGGATTGGATGTTGATTTGGAAGCTGGGCTTAAATACGAGGCAAATTCTTTTGGCTTATGTTTCTCAACTGAAGATCAAAAAGAGGGTATGAAAGCCTTTTTAGAAAAGAGAAAAGCTAATTTTAAAGATTGTTAATTATATATATGATATCTTTCATAGTAAAGTAAAATCTTTAAGGGGGTTTTTTCATGGGAGTAAAGTTTTTAAAGTCTTGTGATGCTGTAGAAATGGTTAAAGATGGAGACTTGATCGCAACAAGTGGTTTTGTAGGCAGTCTTTGTTCAGAAGAACTTAGTATAGCTTTAGAAAAGCGTTTTGAAGAGACAGGACATCCAAAAAATTTAACGTTGGTATATTCTGCAGCTCAAGGAGATGGCAAAGGAAAAGGTGCAGATCATTTTGCACATGAGGGATTGTTGAAAAGAGTGGTAGGAGGACATTGGAATTTATCACCTAAGCTTGGAAAAATGGCAGTCGAAAATAAGATTGAGGCATACAATCTGCCACAGGGAACTATTGCTCAATTGTTCAGGGACATTGCAGGTAAAAGAATCGGCACTATAACTCATGTTGGATTAAATACTTTTGTAGATCCAAGAATCCAGGGTGGAAAATTAAATGATGTTACTAAAGATGATGTAGTAAAACTTATAAACATAGAAGGTCAGGAAAGATTATTGTATAAAGCTTTTCCTGTTGACGTATGTTTTTTAAGAGGATCTTTTGCAGATGAAAATGGGAACATATCACTACAAAGAGAAGTAGGAACTATAGATGTTTTGTCTATTGCCCAAGCTTGCAGAAACAGTGGAGGTACTGTAATTGTACAAGTTGAGAAAGTAGTTTCTTCAGGAACTTTGGATCCAAGACTTGTAAAGATACCAGGCATATATGTTGATGTAGTAGTTGTTGCAGAACCTGAACATCATGAGCAATTTTTTGGTTGTAATGGTTATGATCCTGCATTAACCGGTGAAGTGAGAGTACCTTTAAAAACTATACAATATCCTGAATTAAATGCAAGAAAAATAATAGCTAGAAGAGCTGCTATGGAACTTAAACCCGACGCAGTAGTAAATTTAGGTATAGGAATACCTGAAGTCATATCAATGGTTGCAAATGAAGAGGGAATTGGGGAATACATGACTATGACAGTAGAAGCTGGAGCTGTAGGAGGCGTGCCTCTTGGAGGAACTGGCTTTGGTGCATGCATAAATCCTGAATCAATCTTGGATGAGGCTTATCAATTTGATTTTTATGATGGTGGTGGAACTGATATAGCATTTTTAGGATTGGCCCAAGTAGACAAAAATGGGAACATAAATGTAAGTAAATTTGGACCTCGTATAGCTGGATGCGGTGGCTTTATAAATATAACTCAAAATGCTAAAAGAGTATTATTCTGTGGTACTTTTACAGCTGGAGGACTAAAAATAGACACAGGTGATGGAAAATTAAAGATAATTCAAGAAGGAAGATCAATAAAATTTTTAAGACAAGTTGAGCAGATAACTTTCAGTGGAGAATATGCTATTAAAACAAAGCAGCCGGTTACTTATATAACTGAAAGGGCAGTATTTGAACTTAAAGAAGATGGGCTATATATTACAGAGATAGCTCCAGGCGTTGATATTGAAAAAGATGTATTAAAATTAATGGAATTTAAGCCTAAAATAGATAAGAATTTAAGATTAATGGATAAAAGAATATTTTGTAATAACTTGATGGGTTTAAAGAAATAGATTGTTTTTAAAATAGGGAGGAAAAGATTATGAATTTTGAATTATCAAAAGAACAGGAACTTGTACAAAAAACAGCAAGGGACTTTGCAGAAAAGGAATTAAAACCTATAGCAATTGAAAATGATGAAAAAAGTGAATTTCCTATAGACAAATACAAAAAAATGGGGGAAATGGGACTCATAGGACTTCCATATCCTAAGGAATATGGTGGATCAGGAGCCGATTATCTCTCTTATGTATTAGCTGTAGAGGAAGTTTCAAAGGTGCATGCATCTGTAGGAATATCATATTCTGTAACTACATCCCTATGTGCAGGAGGTATATTTAATAACGCATCAGAAGAACAGAAGAAAAAATACCTTCCAGACATATTATCCGGAAAGAAATTCGGATCTTTTGGAATGACAGAACCTAATGCAGGTTCAGATGCGTCAGCAGCAACAACTACAGCAGATAAAAAGGGAGACTACTATATATTAAATGGTACTAAATGTTTTATTACAAATGGACCTCTTTCAGAAACGTTTTTAGTATTTGGAATAACAGATAAGAGTAAAGGACCTAAGGGAGTATCAGCATTTATAGTTGAAAAGGGATACCCTGGATTTTCAATAGGAAAAATAGAGGACAAGTGTGGAATAAAAGCAGCTCAGGTGTCAGAACTTGTATTTGAAAATTGCAAAGTTCCTGCAGAAAATTTAGTTTCTGAAGAAGGGAAAGGACTAAAGATAGCATTAAGTACATTGGATGGAGGAAGAATCGGCGTAGCAGCTCAGGGCCTTGGAATAGCCGAAGGAGCATTTGAACGTGCGAAACAGTATATGAAAGAGAGAATACAATTTGGCAAGCCATTGTTCAAACAACAATATTTGGCATTCAAAATGGCTGAATTGGATCTTGAAATAGAACAGGCTAAATATGTATTGTATAAGGCAGCCATAGACAAACAAGAGGGAAGACCATATGGATTGTCAGCTGCCAAAGCAAAAATAGCATGCACAGATGCAGCCATGCATGTAACTACAGAAGCAGTTCAGATGCTTGGTGGAAATGGATACATGAAAGAATTTGAAGTTGAGAGAATGCTTAGAGATGCAAAGATAACCCAGATATATGAAGGAACAAATGAAATACAGAAATTGATATTAAGTGGACAACTCTTTAGATAATTTACGTATATTGTCAATATTAAAAAATTTCAGTATTTAACAATGTGATTAAAGAATATTAAAATTTTAGCCATTGTAGTTTAAGAGCTGGGAGTTAAGGAAAACTTTATAAATGATAAGAGCTGTTCCATAAATTTGGAACAGCTCTTATCATTTATTTTACAGTACCTTCCAAATCATATAATGTTTGAGAATCATTCATTCCACCAAAACTATTATTCTTATCATTTTGCTTTGAGTTGCTATTTGTTTTGGTATTGTCTGATTTAGAAGAAGACCTATTGGTAAATTGTTCTTTAATATTATTGGAACTAGATGTATCTTTCCATTTACTCTCTGAAACAGCTTTACCATTCTTTTCAACCCAACTCATAATGGAATTAGAATTTCTTCCCATTCCTCCTGTGAGAACGTATCTTACTTCACCTTTTTTTACAAGTTGTTTAAATTTATTTAAGGATATTATATTATCCGAGCCTGAAAAACCTCCAAGGGCCATTACACTCTTGCCACTTTCAATTATTATACCTCCAGCATTGTTGGCACTTGATACAACAAGCGCATATTTTTCAGTTTTAATATTTTTATCCAAAAATTTAATAAGTTTTTCATTGCTTCCTTCTCCAAAGTTTCCTCTTTTCATCATAGAATTATTTGATTTAGAACTACTATCTTTTGATAAAAGTTCAAGGCCAGCTGAAGGTATGGTTCCATTTACTGAATGATTTATAGCAGCAGAGGAACCTATAGCTGGAGTTACAAGAATACCTATTATAGCAAGTGTTGTAAATATCTTAGCAAATCTTATATTTTCAGTTTTATCCATAATGGATTTTTTCATTATTTTGTATATTATAAGAATGAAAGATGATGCAAAGCACAATATTAATGCAGCTATAATTATAGCTTTAATTGTTGATGTCATATTGCTGATAAAATAGAATAACATTAGTAAGTGGACTAATCCTTCTACAATGAAAGCTATTGGCAATAACCAAGACTTTATACCATTTTGATTATATAGTTTCCACATTGATACAATTCCTATACCTGATAATGCTGCAATAGGAGGTGCAAGCATAGTTAAATAATATGGATGAAATAATCCTTTTGTATAACTGAAGTATATAAATCCAGGTATAAGCCATAGAGCCCAGAAAACTACATCAAGTTTTTTCTTGTTATTAAAAGGAAATCTTATCTTTTCTAATATAACTGCTGCTATAATTCCCAATATTGACAATGGTATAAACCAAACTATTTGATCGGAAAGTATATTTTTAGAGAATAAACGTGAAATTCCAGCTGTTGTCTGCCCTCCAAAAGTTCCTTGAAGATTAGATGTTCCAGATCCTCCTGGTCCACCACCTGATATTCCTCCAAATTTTTGACCTTTTGAGCTTTTACCGGTCATATTAGGTGGTTGCATATTTTGATTTTGCAAATTTGAGTTTTTATTGTCTGTATTTCCAGACGGTGGCATGTCATTTGAATTAGAATTATTTTGTTTTCCTGTTCCATTAGGAGGTTGCATGCTATTGGAATTAGTGGTGCTGCTCTTTGAATTAAAATTCTTATGATTTTGGCCGCCATTTCCTGGTCCTCCACCCATACCTCCGCTATTGCTGCTTAGTCTTTCCAATCCATTGTGACCAAATATAAGTTCCATAACTGTATTGTTTGTACTACTTCCTACAAATGGTCTGTTTTGAGAAGGTACTAAATCTACTATAGTTGCCCATGAAAGTGAGACCACGATTAGTACAATTGTACCTATAACCAGATGCTTTATTCTCTTTTTTACAGGTGCTGCAGAAGAGATTAAATAAGTTATATATATAGCTGGACCTATCATATATGCTTCAAGCATTTTTATATTAAAACCTAAACCTATAAAAATCAAACTTATTATTAGATATTTGAATTTTCCCTTTTCGGCAGCCTTAGAAAAGAACATACATGCAATTAATAATACTAGAACCAATAGATTGTCTATAGTATTATTTCTGCTTGCAGCTACAAATACTGGTGTTATAGCCAGGCATATGGCTGCAATAATTCCAGCAGCATAACCAAAAGATCTCTTGACTATATAATATATTAAAGCAACTGATATAATACCTGCCAACGCTTGGGGAAGTAGTATACTCCACCCCCTAAATCCAAATATTTTGGCAGATATGGCTTGAATCCAAAATCCTAAAGGAGGTTTGTCGATAGATACAAATCCTGCAGGATCAAATGATACAAAGAAAAAATTCTTGAAATTTAAAACCATACTCTTTACACCGGCTGCATAATATTCATTTCCGTAATTTTCTATGCTTAAATTTGCAAGATTTAGGATTCCAGACAGAATTAGTACTAATATTATTCCAATCTTTTCTTTAGTTAATTTAAGTTGTTTCATCAATGTTCCTCCTTAATTGAATACCCAAAGTTTGTATGATAAAAAATTTATTACTTGTGCTATGAGAGTTACTATTATCTTTGATACATATACATTTATGATAAAAGTATTTATTAATAATTTCATAAAAAATATAGTTATTAATAGTGAAACTATATTTACTATAATAAATTGAATCAATTCATGATATAATTTCTTCTTTGGTTTATTGCTTTCAAAGGTCCACTTTTTATTGAATATAAAGCTGTTTGTTACTCCAAAACTATATCCTGCTATCTGACTTATAGTGTAATGAAATCCAAATACACTTTGACATAGGGAAAATACTATAAAATCTATTAGTGTATTTAATACACCTGTTATAGAAAAACGACTTAATAATTTGAGTTTACCGTTGAAAATATGCTTTATTGTTTTAGCTAGTGAATTCATGTTTTATAGTTTCCTTGTTATTTATTATACTTTCTATAATATAATTAGGTCTTGCTTTGCTCTCATCAAAAATTCTTCCCATATATTGACCTAATATGCCTATACATCCTAAGACAATTCCAAACATAATTAAGTTGATTGATATGATAAACCCAAAATTTATTATATTTGTATTACTAATCAAGTGTTTTGTTATAGTTGCTATAGTTGAAATTATCCCTATAATTAACGACAGTACACCCAAATATCCAGATAATACAAGTGGTTTATATGAAAATGAGGTAATTCCGTCAAAAGCTAACTTCAACATTTTTTTAAGAGGATATTTGCTGTTACCTGCAAATCTTTCATGTCTTATAAATTCTACAGAAGTTTGTTTATAACCTATCCAGCTTACGAGACCTCTTACGTATCTATTCCTTTCAGGCAATGAGTTCAAAGTATTGCAGACTTTTCTATCTATAAGTCTGAAATCACCTGTATCTACAGGTATATCTATACTAGTCATATCTTTTAAAAGCCTATAAAATGCTCTAGCAGTCATTTTTTTAAAGAAAGATTCTCCCTGCCTTTTGGCTCTTTTTCCGTATACTACATCATAGCCCTCTTTCCACTTTTTAATCATTTCAGGAATAACTTCAGGAGGATCTTGAAGGTCGGCATCTATAACTACTATTGCATCTCCAACAGAGTTTTCCATACCTGCAGTTATTGCACATTGATGACCAAAATTTCTTGAAAAATTAATAAGTTTTATATTTTCATCTGTTTTACATATCTGCTGTACCTTTTTTTCTGTGCTGTCAGAGCTCCCGTCATTTATGAACATAATCTCATAGTTTTCATAAGTGGAATCCATAACTTCTTTTAATCTGGAATAGCTTTCATCAATTACCAATTCCTCGTTATAAAGTGGAACTACAATAGAATATACTATATTCTTATTATGCATTTAATTCACCTCAATCTAAAATATAATTAATTCACGTTAATATTATTTTGCAGAATAAACCTTAAAGAATGCTTAAAAGTATGTTTAATAAATGTAAAATAAATTTAAACATTACTATATTTATACTTTATTATTGTTTATAATTAAAATGAGGAGGTAAATTATGAGAATACTTTTAATTGAAGATGAAAACATGCTTTCAGATGCTCTAGTTTACATATTAAAGAAAAATAACTACAGCGTAGATGCTGCTTATGATGGTATTAAAGGTCAGGAGATGGCTGAAACAGGAATATATGATCTTATAATTTTAGATAGAATGCTTCCAGGTAAAGAGGGTTTGGATGTGCTAAGAGATCTTAGAAAAAGTGGAAGTGAGATTCCTGTGATTATTTTGACTGCTATGGATTCCATTGAAAGTAGGGTGGAAGGACTAGATAATGGCGCAGATGATTATCTTGTAAAACCTTTTTCTACAGAGGAACTTCTTGCAAGGGTGAGAGCTCTTGGTAGAAGACACACTCATTTTATTCAAAGTGAGGAAATAAGAATATCATCTTTGATTTTTGACCCATTAAGGACAGAAATAAGATGTAATGATAAAAGTTTAAAGCTTACTGCCAAAGAATCACAACTTTTAGAATTGTTAGTTAGAAACAAAAATCAAGTAATAACCAAAGATCAGATTTTGGATAGAGTATGGGGAATTGATTCAGATGTTGAAATGAATAATAATATTGAGGTGTATTTTTCATATTTAAGAAAGAAATTGAGAAAATTAAATTGTAATGTTATTATTGAAACTATAAGAGGAATCGGATATTGCTTGAAAGAGGTTTGATTATGTTCCGTAAATTAAAAATAGAACTTATTTTGATTAATTTGATATTAACGAGTTTGGTGCTTATTACTATATTTTCAGGTATATACATACTTATGAAAAAAAGTTTTGATCATTCTTCTTATATGAGAATGGTTAAAACAGCAGAGATGGAAAATTTGCCACCTTCACCACCTGAAAGAAATTTAACACCATCTGATAGTTTCTTTATAAAAATAGATAGATCTGGAGCTGTTCGTGAAATCTCCAGTAATTCCATTATAACTAGAGATTCGTCATATAATGTAATAGAAAAGATTTTAAAAGATAATAAGGATAAAGGAATTATAACGTATAAAAGCTATAAATTACGATATCTTGAGATAGCTAAGCCCTATGGACGTATTATAGTTTTTGTAGATAAATCATTTGATAATGAAGTATTAAGAAGATTAATTATGATTTCTATATTAGTTTGTATAATAAGTCTTGTACTTGTATTTATAATAAGTTTGTTTCTTGCCAATGTATCTCTTAAACCTGTTATGACAGCATGGGAAAGACAAAAAGCATTTGTTGCAGATGCATCTCATGAACTTCGTACGCCTCTTGCCGTTATAACTACAAATCTTGATATAGTATTGGATAATAGGGAATATAGTGTGGAAAGTCAGAAAAAGTGGCTTGGGAATGTAAAACTTGAAACAACTAGAATGACTAAACTTATAGAGGCACTTTTATTTATTGCAAGGTCTGATTCAAGTAAAACTTCTTTTAGTAAAAATGAGTTTAATTTGAGCAATGCGGTTGTTCAATCAGTACAACCTTTTGAAGCAGTGGCAATTCAAAGTGGAATAAAGATTATATCCAAGGTTGAACCGGATATCTTTCTAAAAGGAACAGAAGGAAGAATTAAGCAGCTTATAGCTATTTTAATTGACAATGCTATAAAACATACAAAATCTGGAGATACTGTTACAATAAAAACGACCATGGTTAAAAGTAGAATTCAAATAACAGTATCAGATACAGGGGAAGGTATACCAAGAGAACACTTAAGTAAAATTTTTGATAGATTTTATAAAGTTGATAAATCAAGGGCAAAAAGAGAAGGTAGTTTTGGACTTGGACTTTCAATTGCAAAATGTATAGTAGAAGAACATAATGGCATCATAGATGTGTTAAGTGAGGTAGGAAAAGGCACTGAGTTTAGAGTTGTATTTGAAACTAAAAAAGTATTGCAATAATATTGGATATTATTGTGTTTAAGGTAATGATAAATATTTTTCAGCATAATTAATGGGAATGGGCATAGATTTGTGTAAAAACCAAATCTATACCCATTATTTTTGTATAACTAATTGGTATATCCATTTGGATGATTCTTATGCCATTTCCATGCAGTATCAATAATTGTTTCCAAAGAGTTGAATTTAGGATTCCAGCCTAATTCCTTAATTGCTTTGTTTGAAGAAGCTATTAGTGTTGCAGGATCTCCTGGACGTCTATCTGCAATTTCTGACTTGATATTTATTCCAGTAACTTTTTTTGCAACTTCAACTACTTCTTTTACTGAAAAACCTTTTCCATTGCCTAAATTGTAAATTTTACTTTCACCACCAGATTGCAATCTTTTTAGAGCAAGTAAATGGGCAGAAGCCAGATCTGATACATGTACATAATCTCTAACACAAGACCCGTCTTCAGTATTATAATCATCACCAAAGATCATTATCTTATCTCTTTTACCCATAGCAGCCTGAAGTATTATTGGAATAAGATGAGATTCTGGATTATGATCTTCTCCTATTTTTCCATTTATATGTGCACCGCATGCATTGAAATATCGAAGTGCAGTATATTTTATGCCATAGGCATTGTCACACCATTTCAATATTTTTTCTACTGCTAATTTGGATTCACCATATGGATTCGTTGGAAATGTTTTGTCCTGTTCTTGTATAGGCACATTTTCAGGCTCTCCATAAGTTGCAGCTGTAGATGAGAATACAATATATTTTATATTGTGTTTGTTCATGGATTGTAAAAGACTTATAGTGGATCCAATATTATTATCAAAATATTTAAGTGGATTTTCTACACTTTCACCGACTAGGGAATTTGCTGCAAAGTCAATTACTGCATCAATTTTATTCTCAGTAAATATTTTATCTAAGATAATACTGTCTTTTAAATTCCCCAAATAGAATTTTCCACCTAAAATTGCATCTTTATGACCTGTTTGAAGATTGTCAAGTATTACTACATTATGATTATTTTCTAATAAGTGGGCAACCATATGGCTTCCTATATAACCCGCACCACCGCAAACCAATATATTCATTATGAACCCTCCCGATGAGTGATATTCTAATTATTATAGAACAAAAATATATTTATTACAATTTAATTTATTGTGAACTTATCTATCATGGCTGAAAGTTTTTCAGCCATTTCGGATTGACTTTGAGAAGAAACTGAGATTTCTTCAATGGCTTTGGTAACTTCGCCTACACTTCCAAGTATTTCTTCAGAACCTGAAGCAGATTCCTCTGCTGTGGATGCAGCACTTTGTATAGCTGTGCTTACCTGGGATACAGCTTCATGCATCTGTTTTGAAGAGCTATCTATTTCTTTGGATATAGTATTTATAAATTCAGAGTCCTTTTCATACTGAATTCCCGTATCCATAAGGAACTGATAATTTGGTTTGACATTGTTTGCTATGTATTCGAGTACTTCTTTGCTGCTGTCAGATAGATTTTTAAAAGCTGTTTCTACAGCCAGTACCATTTTATTTATACTTTCAACGGTAGTTGATGACTCTTCAGCAAGTTTTCTAACTTCATCTGCAACTACAGAGAATCCCCTTCCCTGCTCACCAGCCCTTGCTGCTTCAATTGCTGCATTTAATGCAAGCAGGTTGGTTTGCTCGGCTATATTTCCAATGGAAGCTGCCATTGTCTTTACTTCTGAAACAACCTTTCCATCTTCAATAGCTTTTAAAATTTTATTGTTCTTTTCTTCATATACAGAGGCACTTTCTTCTATACTTTTGGAAGCTTTCTGTTTTATTTTTACAGCACGGTTTTTTATTTCAACAGATGACTTTGAAGCCTCATTAGCTTTTCCTGAAAGTTCACTTGTATTTGCTTCCATTTCCTCCGATGACGCACTTATTTCTTCTGTAATACTGCTTAAATTTTGAGAGCCTTCAGCTATTTGGGCAGTCGATTCATTTACAGAGGACATCATGGAGGATATTTCTTCAGTTGTAGCAGATAGATCCTGACTTGAGGAATTTATGGTTTTTATACTGCTTGTTATTTCACTAACTAGATTTTTTATATCTTCAGTAGCATTATTTAATGCATTTGATATGGTACCAAATTCATTTTTACTTGAAATACTTAAACGTTTAGTTAAATCACCATTACTAAGAGAATTTGCAAATAATAAAATTTTATTAAGCACTTTTCCTGTGGAAGAAGCTATGATATTACCTAAAAGTATTGCAATAGTCAATCCGATTATTGTAATTAAAATTATAGCAATTAAAGATGACGTATATAGAGCATTGTTTTTAATATTACTGCTTTTGGAGTTCTGCACTGTTATTTGAATCAGCTTTTCTATAGTAGATGTTAACTTATTTCTATAACTAGCAGCTTGTTTGTTTAATAACATTGCATCGTCATATTTTCCCGCAGCCATTAAATTCAGAATTTTATTGTATATAGTTCTCCATGAAATAAGTTCATTGTCTAATTGGGATACCAATGTTTTCTGCTCAGAAGTTAAATTTGATTGCTTATATAAAGTTAATATACGATCATTTTCATCTTTATATGGAGATATAGTTTTTAAAGTATCAGCAGTTTTATTTTTATCACGGATTTCAACTAAATTTATTATTTCTAAACGTAAATGCATTGTATTGGCATCAAATTTGTCTAAATTTTTAATGGTTTTTAGATCTTCATTGTATAGTTGATTGGAAGCTGAATTTATTCTTTTAATATTTATACATCCTATAGCACCTACTATTACGATAAATATTGCTACTACACAGAAACTTAATAGCATTGTTTTCTTTACTTTCATCTTATTAAAAAAGTTCATTTATAACCCTCCTAAAATTCACATATTAATTAATGTTATATAATAATTGATATTAATTAATATTAATTAACATCAATATACCATCAGATTTATGGAAATACAACACAATAAAAGTAATACAATGGTAAATTGTCACAATATTATAATGTTATAATATTAATTAATGAATACTTTTATATTTACTAAATAGTTTATGAGGAGTTGATTTTATGTATCCTATAAAATTTAAAAATTTATATTTTGAAAAGATATGGGGAGGTAGAGATTTAGGACTGTTTAGGAGTAATCTTCCGGAGGGGGATATTGGTGAGAGCTGGGATATATCTTGCCATCCTAATGGAATGAGTATAGTTGCAAATGGTAAATTCAAAGACATGAGATTTGATGAACTTATTAAGCAGACGGGAGATAAAATAGTAGGCACAAAAATAGACAAGAAAAATTTTCCTATACTTGTAAAAATAATCAATGCTACGGACAAACTATCCATACAAGTTCATCCAGATGACAGATATGCAAATAGAGTTGAAAATCAAATGGGCAAGACAGAAGCATGGTATGTAATAAAGGCATTTCCAGGAGCAAGCTTAATAGTTGGAACTAAAGAAGGGTGTACTCTGGAACAATTTAGAAATGGAATTTCAAATGGAAATTTAGAAAGGTATATGAATAGGATACCTGTAGAAAAAGGAGATGTTTATTTTATAAGAAGCGGCATGATACATGCAATTTGTGAAGGTGTAATTTTAGCAGAAATACAACAGAGCAGTGATATAACATATAGAGTGTATGATTATAATAGGGGAAGGGAATTACATGTAAAAAAGGCCTTGGATGTAGTCAATTTAAAATTACGAGGTGAAAAAAGTACAGGACTTAGGGTAGAGAGACAAGGATTTTTTAAAACCTATATATGCATTTCAAAAGAATTTTCTTTAGAACTTTATGATATTTATAAAGAAGCTGTTGAAATTAGCGATAAGGAAAGATTTTATATATTTACATGTGTGGAAGGACAAGGCGATATTATATATGACAATGGTGCCGAACCTATAAATGTTGGAGATAGTATACTTATTCCAGCATCACTTGGAGAATATAGATTAAGGGGTAATATGAAACTTGTAAAAAGTTATGTACCAGATTTTGAAAAAGTTGAATCAGAAATATTAAAAGAAGTAGAAAAGATATAATAAGTTTTAATAAGAGACATGGTAAGTTTTTTTACTTATTATGTTTTTTATTATAAAAAATTATAAAAATACTTGCAATTTAATAATTAGTGTTATATAATAATAATTGTTGAAAGAAACATAAAAAAATTTACGATATAAATTATTAAATATAAACCATTAAGGGAGGATTTTTATTATGAAAAAATTTGTTTGTACAGTTTGTGGATATGTATATGAAGGAGAAAAGGCACCAGAAAAATGTCCAGTATGTGGTGCGTCAGCTGATAAGTTCGAAGAAAAAACTGATGATGAGGTTTCTTGGGCTGATGAGCATAAAGTAGGAATTGCAAAGGGAGTTGATCCTGAAGTTTTACAGGGATTAAGAGACAATTTCACTGGTGAATGTTCAGAAGTTGGTATGTACCTTGCTATGGCTCGTCAAGCAGATAGAGAAGGTTATCCAGAAGTTGCAGCAACATATAGAAGAGCTGCTGAAGATGAAGCTGATCATGCATCAAGATTTGCTG
The DNA here is from genome assembly GCF_019144085.1 of Clostridium tyrobutyricum. Taxonomy (GTDB): domain Bacteria; phylum Bacillota; class Clostridia; order Clostridiales; family Clostridiaceae; genus Clostridium_B; species Clostridium_B tyrobutyricum_A. Next base: position 143,002 of record NZ_JAHHUY010000002.1, on the reverse strand, counting down.
AACTTTTAGGGGAAGTACTTACAAATGATACAAAGAAAAACTTACAGATGAGAGTAGATGCTGAAAGAGGTGCCTGTGCTGGAAAGAAGAAATTAGCTACACTTGCAAAAAAATTGAATTATGATGCAATTCATGACACAGTACATGAAATGTGCAAAGATGAAGCTAGACACGGAGCAGCTTTTCAGGGAGTATTAAACAGATATTTTAAGTAGGATTCCAAATCTGCGATTTGGTGTGAGGCCTAATGTGAGCTGAATCTAGATAAAAAATAAGCTTGTACCTTTAATAAAGAGTACAAGCTTATTTTTATTATGCTGGTGGATACATGAAATATGATATTTTATCAGCTATAGATGTTTGGGTATCAATACTTCTTTCATGGTATGCATCTGTATTTCCATCATCAGTATAAGGCCAATCGCCGCCTTGATTATCACATATATAAGCATAATGGAAATCATCAGGATCAGCCCACTTCATAAAAGTGTAGGTATGAGTTGGACCTGTCCCGTTCGAAGCACCAATAGTAAAACATATATCTCCCGGTAACAAAAGAGATAAATCATATGATATTTTCCATCCCAAATTTGTAAGTACATTTGTAAGAGTTCTAGTATTTGCAGTAGAGTTTGGTATATTTATACCTATACTTCTCAATGCTGTACTTTGATAAAATGCACAGTTGTTACTGTATGGATCATCACCATAGCCTAAGGAAGCATGTATTTGAACAGCTCTATCGTAAACCGAATTTCTATTAGTATAATCTGAAAGATAATTATACAATTTAAGCTCAGTAGCATTTTGAGTTCTCTTACCATCTGTAGGTGAAGGAGATTGAGGAACAGCTTCTATAGTCAAGTTTAATTTTACAGTATTTTTATAACCACTTACGGTACCATTGAATGTGTAATTGCCAGGACTTCTTGTACTGTTCAATTGCTTGTCCCAAGATATAGCAACTTTGGATGTAGTTCCATCGGACATAGTTGCATCTACAGTTGTAGGTAAAGTAAAAGCTCCTCCTTGTTTTATACTTAAATTGATGTCATTAATAGAAGATATTGATATATCCTGCTGTGTTTTAAAGCTAACTATAGTAGGATTTGAAAGAACTTTTCCAAATTTTGATGTTATACTTTGGGAAACTGACAAATGATACTCATTATCAAAGTCAAGCGCAACTGATGGTGTTATTAGTACAGTTTGATCGAGACTATTTTCTACTATTGTCATTGTAATTGGAACTTCTGCATTTGTAGTTTCGTTTATTAGCTCTATTTTTCCTTCTAATGAATCAATAGTAACAGGTTGATTAAACTTGACCTGCCATGTTTTAGTTGTTGCAACATTATCCTTCGTAACTACATTACTACTATCTGAATTTACTTTTTGAGAATAGTTTGCAGTAATTGTTCCATTGTCCTCAGTTGAATATGTATTTTTTGATTTTTCACTCGACTCTACACTTGATTCTGTATTAGTACTAGATAAAGTATTTTTTTCAGATGAAGAAGTGTCATCTTTAGTAGTAGAAATCGACTTGTCCTCAATAGAACCTTCTGTGTTTGTGGAATTATTATCTGTGTTTGAAATTACAGCCGAACTAGATGTTGTTATTTGAGAAGATTCAATAGAAGACTTGTCTTCATTATTTGCAGCAAATGCAGTACTGTGGCTTGCTATTCCTGTTGTTGCACATACAGCACATACAATTAATAAGTGTTTAGTAAAACTTTTCATTATTAACCTTCCTTCTCTATTTTTATTATATATAATTAGTTTATCCTTTTTTTGTTTAGGTTTCAACAAATTTTATGAAATTGTTTTATTTATATTTAGAATAAAGGAGTAAAACAAATAATAAATTTATAAAGTAGGAAATACTATATATACTATGTAGTTTAATTATGAAGGTTGGTGTATATATGCAAAGCAAGTTTATATATAATTTAAAAATATTTGTAATAAGATTTGTAAAAGATGATGTTATGGCACTTTCCTCCCAACTTGCCTATAGTTTAGTTTTCTCTTTTTTCCCTTTTTTAATATTTGTTATAAGTCTTGTTGGATATATTCCTGTGGAAAGCGGTGATATATTGATTATGTTAAATGGAATATTACCACAGGATATTTTAAAAATTATAGAAAGTACAATTATAAATATCGTAGATACTAGAAATAATAAGATATTATTTTTAAGCTTGATTTTTACTATATGGAGTGCTTCAAATGGTTTTCAAGCTGTTATTAAAGGCCTTAACAAAGCATATGGCAAAGATGAGGATAGAGGGATGTTAAAATTATATACGGTATCAATACTGTGTACTTTTGGAATTATATTTATAATTTTAATTACTAGTATACTTTTGGTATTTGGGCAATTGTTAGGACGATTTCTGATAATAGAATTAGGGCTTAATGGAAATTTTAATTTTGCATGGAATGTAGTAAGATATTTAATAATAATTTTTTCAATAAGTTCCATTTTTGGAGCAGTTTACATTTATACACCTAATGTAAGGTTGAAGTGGTATGAAGTAATCCCGGGATCAATAGTATCTACTATAGCATTGATTTTGGTATCTATATGTTTTGCTTTTTATGTAAATAATTTTGCCAATTATTCTTTAATATATGGAAGTATAGGTGCTGCAATAGTACTTTTGACGTGGTTGTTTATTTTATCTAATATTACTATAATAGGTGGAGAAATTAATGCGCTTTTTTGGAATAAAAGAAGATTTGTTAATAAATAAGCTCCAGAATATATTAATTCTGGAGCTTTCATAATTTTACATTATAAAAATTTTTCTTTTAAAACATCATTTAATGTTTTCTGAGATTGTATTGCTAACATTATTTTACCGGATTTTGAAGTTTCACCTATAAGAATGCCACCTACTAATTTATTGTTGTCAAAGAATAATTTTGAGTATATTCCTTTGGAAGAATCACTAGATGAAATATTTTTAAAATCCTCTGAGAAGTTTCCACAGGAAAACAAATTACAATTCATTGCAGCAAATATAACGGAAGATACAAAAGATGTAAAATGGACTTCATTACCTACAGCATTATTACCAGCTGTTTTTCCCATTTCTACAGCAGCAGGCCAGTTACCGTAGATTCTTTCTTTGTATTCACATATATCTCCACATGCATATATATCTTTTTCAGAAGTTTCCATTTTATCATTTACAATAATACCTTTGTTGACTTTTATACCTGTATTTTCAGCTAATGTCTTATTAGGACGTATTCCTACAGAGAATAGAACTAAATCAGCATTGATAATTTTTCCACTTTTTAATTTTACAGAGGATACTTTATCCTGACCTTGTATTTCATCTGCACTATCACCAAGAATTATGGAAACACCAGATTCATCAATATATTTTTTGAATATTTCAGCTCCTTTAGTGTCTAGCTGTTTAGGAAGCAGTTTATCTGAAAATTCAACAACAGTTACAGAAAGACCATTTTTCTTCATTTCCCATGCTGCTTCAAGACCTAACAAACCACCACCTATGACTACGGCATTTTTGGATTTGTTCATGTATTCTTTTATATTGTCCGCATCTTTTAAAAATTTTAGAGTAAATACTCCTTTCTTATCATTGCCTTTTATAGGAGGGATAAAATTCACACTTCCATTTGCAAGAATTAATTTGTCATATAATAGTTCCTTATTATCACTAAGGTATATTTTTTTAGATTTTGAATTTATAGACTTAACTGAAGTATTGAGGATTAATTCTATATTGTTTTCATCATACCATTTTGGGGTGGTTACATAAAATTTATCATCAGGTATGGAAGTTGCAAGATAATCTGATAACTCAGGCCTGTAGTATGTTAAATATTTTTCTTCTGATATTAATGTTATGTCAGCCTTGGTATTTCGTGTTCTTATTGACTTTGCAGCGTTAAATCCTGCTGCACCGTTTCCTATTATTATAAACCTATCTTTTGAGTTGGATTTAAATGACATACTATCTTCTGTTACTTCCACAAATTGGCTGGAGTCTGCTCCACATACAGGACAGATCTTTGGTGGTTCATCTCCCTCAAATATTACACCACAAATAAGACATTTCCATTTTTTCTTTTGAATATCTTTTTTTATTTGTATGGATTCATTCATGTTAAAGCCTCCTATCTATTACCTAATAATTATTATTAAATATAAATACAGTATAATATAGTTATAAACTAAAATCAACAAAAATAGTTAAAATTTAGATTAAGTGTTGACAAACAAATTTTAGCAATATATACTTTTGATGCTTGAGTATTTTATAATTATGGGGGTAAAAATGTTTGATTTCTTAAAGAAGGAATTTAAGATACTTTCTCCAGCTGATGGAAAGGTTGTGAGTTTGTCAAAAGTACCTGATCAGATATTTTCAAATAGAATTGCGGGAGATGGAGTGGCTATTCAGCCTATCGGAAATAAGATACTATCTCCAGCTGATGGAGTAGTATCATTTATATTTAATACAAATCATGCTTTTGGCATTATTCTGGATAATGGTTTGGAAGTTTTAGTCCATATAGGTATAGACACTATAGATTTGCAAGGTCAAGGATTTCAAAGGGTAGTATCAGAAGGTTCTAAAATTAAAGCTGGAGATATAATCATAAAAATAGATGAAAAATTCATACAAAGTAAAGGATATTCGCTTATAACTCCTGTGATTATAACAAACATGGATGTTATTTGTGATATAAATTTTAAATGTAATTTAAACTCTTGCGTTAAAGCTGGTAAGGATCCAATAATAACGTATAGAATGAGATAAGCAGAAAACCCAAATCTGTGATTTGGTGTGAATCGCTTACTCTGTGAGTACTTATCTAAAAATCAGATTCCAAATTTATAATTGTTTGTAAATCATTTACTGATATGGTGCAATTCAATAGAATAAGATTGTCAAATTATAATGGATAGAATGTTTATGGTGAAGTTATCTAATTATGTTGTCATATAAAAGAGATAATTAATAATTTAACTTTATCACAAAGTGACATAATTTTTTTGAGATTTGTGCTAATATAATTTTTGTAAATCAATTGTAAAAACAATATAGTTTGGGGGAGAAATATATGGTAATTGATAATCTTATGAGAACAAAATTGAGTGACAGTAAAAAGAGTAATTATTTTTATAGACTAATTAAAAACAATTTGGATATTATATGTAGATGGGATACAATTCAGATACAATCATATGGAATTGAAATAGAAAGACAGGATATATTTAATGAAAAATTAGTTGATATATGTAGAGATTGTGTAAAAAATATAAGCCCTGATAGATATAAGGTACATAATTTACTAAGATTGTTGTACACGCAGGAAGTTTCGCCAATTCATCTTATAGATATAATTGGTGATTATGTTGATGATTATGCTATGGATTTTGATAAACAAATAAAAAATATAGCTTATTAAGAAACATTGAAGAATATAGAACAAATAATAGAATTTGTAATTATTCCTATTATTTATTTTATATTCTTAATTTTTATAGTGTATAATTATACTTGAATAACACTATTGGTATTGGAGGTAGTATTGTTGATTTTAGGTGTTGGAGTGGATATAGTTGAAATATCTAGGATAAAAAATGCATTGGACAAACATACTAATTTTATAGACAGATTATTTGATAAAGATGAGATTGAATATTTTAATAAAAATAACAATAAACCTGAGTCTATAGCTGGAAGTTTCGCAGCTAAGGAAGCTATATCTAAAGTTTTTGGGACTGGATTTAGAGGATTTGAATTCAAGGATATATGTATACATAGAACAAATTTAGGCAAGCCTAACGTGATTTTAAAAGGAAAAGCTGAAGTATTAGCAAAGGAATATGGTAATTATAGAATTCACTTGAGTATATCTCATGAAATTAATAATGCAATAGCATTTGCAGTTATGGAGGTTGATGATATTGAAAGTTGCTAATGTTGAAACAATGAGAAATATAGATAGTTATTGTATAAACGAACTTAAAATACCAGGCATAGTTCTTATGGAAAACGCAGCGTTAAAAGTAATAAAAAATATTGATACTAAAAAATACAGTTCTTTTTGTATAATTTGTACCAAGGGAAACAATGGAGGTGATGGATTTGCCGTTGCCAGACATTTATATAATTTAGGAAAACGTATAAATGTATTTTTAATTGGAAATGAAAAAAACATGACTAATGATTGCAGGACTAATTATGATATATTAAAAAACTTAGGAATTAAAGTAGATATAATAGATAATAGTCAACAAATAGAAAAGGTTAAATCAGCCATATATTTTAGTGACATGATTATTGATGCTATTTTTGGAACTGGGCTTTCAAGAGATGTAGATGGAATATACGGAGATATTATAAAAATTATAAATGAAAACAGTAAGTATGTGTTGTCCATAGATATTCCTTCAGGTCTTAGTGGTAATACAGGCAAAGTATTAAAAAATTGTATTAAGGCCAATAAAACAATATCATTTCAATTATATAAGAAGGGATTTTTAAATTATAAGGCTAATGAATTTACTGGAAGTATAATTATTGAAAATATAGGAATTCCAAGCATTGCAATTAATAAATTTAATATTAGAGATTTTATTATAACTGATACAATAGCAAAGCACACATTAAAAATAAGAAATAAATATTCTCACAAAGGAGATTTTGGCAGAGTAGTAATTATTGCAGGATCAGTTGGATTTTCAGGAGCGGCATATATAAGTACCCAGTCTGCGGTTAAAAGTGGGGCAGGACTAGTTACTCTTGCATGCAGAAGAGAACTTCAAAATAGTATGAGTTCAAAACTTGAAGAAGCAATGACTGTTGATTTAGCAAATGTTCAGAAACTTGAAGAACTTATTCAAAAATGTGATGCTCTAGCTGTAGGACCAGGTATGGGAAATAATGAATTCACACTAAATATTTTAAAAATGCTTATAGACAAAGTAAGAAGTACTTTGGTAATTGATGCAGATGGAATTAATGTTCTAAAGAGTAGGATGGATATTTTAAAAGGTAGAAAGTGTAAAATTATAATGACTCCACATTTAGGAGAAATGTCAAGAATTACAGGATTAACTATAGATTATATAAAAGAAAATAGAATAGATATTGCTAGAAAATTTGCCAGGGAAAATGATATAACATTAGTACTTAAAGGTTATAATACTATTGTAACAGATGGATACAGTTTAGCCATAAATTCTACAGGAAACAGTGCAATGGCATCAGGTGGAATGGGGGATTGTTTGACTGGTATGATCACATCTCTTGCAGCTCAAAATTATACTCCTTTTGAGGCTGCTTGCATGGCTGCTTATGTGCATGGACTTTGTGGGGATAGGCTATCGGAAAATATGTTTTGTGTAAATGCCGGTGATATTATAAGTCAAATACCATTTATATTGAAAGATATATTATATAAATGATGATTTGTTAAGATGATTGTAATACAAATATAACTAATGGAATAGTATTAGTAGTGAAATACATTTATAGGGGGAATAAAATGTATAAAAAGCTGCTAAGTATTTTCATTATGTGCTTTGCTGTGATTTTTGTCTTTGTATCCTGCGGAAAAAAGATAAAAAACACTGAAGAAATAATAAATTATCTTAAAGATTTAGACAGCTACAGTTGTAATGTAAATATACAAATAGAAAATGATAAACAAAAAATAAATTATACTGGTAAACAATTGTACGATAAAAAATATGGAAAAAGATTTGAACTGGGGAAGAATAGACTATTTATATATAAGCAGAATAAAATATTTGCAAGTGACCTTAGTAGTGGAAGTAATTATAATATAGATGAAGATTTTGATAGCTTATTTAAATTCTGTTTTATAGATGAATATGTAAGTCTTATATATACTAATGAAAGGGTTGATAATTCATTTAAGAATATATATAATGAAAAGTATCAAGTTATAAGTTTGGATATACCAGGGAATAATAAAAATATGTGTAAAGCAGAATTATATATAAATGCAGTAAGTTCTGTACCTGGATTTTTAATAATTTATAATTCTAACGGCGAAAAAATGGTAAATGTTGAGTATACTGATTTTAAATCAAATATAGAATTGAAAAAAGATATTTTTGATATAGGTACCATGTATAAATGAGGAGTGACATAAGTGGATAAGGTCTTCAGACCTGCATGGGTAGAGGTAGATTTAGATAATTTAATTTACAATGTCAGGCAGATAAAAAACAAAGTAGGGGACAGAGATATAATAGGAGTGGTAAAAGCCGATGCATATGGACATGGAGCTTTTGAAGTCGCTCAGACTCTTTTACAAAATGGTTTTACAAAATTAGCTGTTGCTATTTTGGATGAAGCTATAGAATTGAGAAAAAAGGGAATAAAATGTCCTATTATGATATTGGGAATTACAGATGATAATTTTTTGAAAGACATAGTATTATACGATATAGAACCTACTGTGTGTTCTTATGAATATGCTATAAAGCTATCAAAAGTTGCAGGCTTGTATAATAAGAAAGTAAAAATTCACATTGCCGTAGATACAGGAATGGGAAGAATAGGATTTTTACCTAATGAGGATAGCGTAGATTTAATTTGTAAAATAAATGAACTTACTAATATTGAAATAGAAAGTTTATTTTCTCATTTTTCTACAGCTGATGAGACCAATAAAGAATATACTAAACTCCAATTTGAAAAATATAATGAGTTTTATAACATGCTTAGTTTAAGAAAAGTTAATATAAATATGAGAAATATAGCTAATAGTGCTGCAATAATGGAACTTCCATTTACCTATCTTGATGAAGTAAGACCAGGAATAATAATCTATGGATATTATCCGTCGGGAGAAGTAAACAAGGATGCCCTCGATATAAAACTGGTAATGCAATTAAAAGCTAAGATAGTTCATTTAAAGACTTTAGATGCAGGCGAGTATATTGGTTACGGTAGAAAATTCACAACTAATAAAAAAACTGTTATAGCAACACTGCCTATTGGATATGCAGATGGTTATTCCAGAAGATTATTTAATAGGGCGAAGGTTATTATAGGCGATAAGTTTGCTCCCGTTATTGGGAATATATGCATGGATCAATGTATGGTTGATGTAACTGATATTGAAAACATAAATGTTGGAGACGAAGTTATACTTATGGGTCAGCAGAACAAATTGAGATTTGATGCTGAGAATATAGCTTCTATACTTGAAACTATAAGTTATGAAGTGCTGTGTATGATGAGTAAAAGACTTCCAAGAGTGTATATTAAACATAATAAGGTAGTTAAGGTCAAAAATTATATATTATAAAATTAATATTTTCCTATTACATAAGATTTTAATTTATTGAAATACATACCAAAATTAAAAGTACAGGTCTTTATATAAAAAATATACGTCTAGTAGAGGATTTGTGTCAAAAAATATATAAAATATTGTTGAAATATGAATATTTTTTTGACATGTACAATTATTATGACTATAATTATTTTATGTTTATCTTTTGCTTACGTTAATAGGAGGTATTAATTTTTAATGTCAAATTCAAAAAGATTAGTAGTGAACCTCTCAGAAAGACTATATGATGAGTTCAATGCAGCACTTAAAGAAGATTGTAAAAAAAGAAGTGAATTTATTAGAGAAGCTATCATATTATATATTAAGGAGAAAAAAAGGTTAAATATTATATCTGAAATGGAAAGAGGATATAAAGAAATGGCACAACTTAATCTTGAGTTTGCGGAAATGGGCTTTGCATGTGACATACGGGAATTAAAAGAATATGAAGCGAAGCTTTCGGAGAGTGATTTGCCAAATGACAACGATAGTGAAAAGAGGAGATATATTTTATGCTGATTTAAGCCCTGTAGTAGGATCTGAACAGGGTGGAATTAGGCCTGTGATTATTATTCAAAATGATGTAGGAAATAAATATAGCCCTACTGTTATAGTTTCGGCTATTACTTCTCAGATAAATAAAGCAAAACTTCCGACCCATGTAGAAATTTCTTCAGAGGCATATGGACTTAATAAGGATTCGGTAGTATTGTTAGAACAAATAAGAACATTGGATAAAAGAAGATTGAAAGAAAAAATCGGTCATATGACAGATATAGATATGAAAAAAGTAGATAATGCACTTTTAGTTAGTGTAGGTCTTCAGTAAACTATTTAAGGGTATTTTTACCCTTTTTTTTATTAATAATAATTTAATACTTTAATTTTCAATTACTTATTTTTATATGATATAATGAAAATCGGGGGTATGAAATCTTTTATAATAAAAGAAATGTATTGAGGAGAGGTATAAATGATAGAATTTAGAGGCGTAAGTAAAGTTTACAACAATAACATATTTGCGTTGTCCAATATAAACCTTAAAATAGAAAAAGGTGAGTTTGTATTTTTAGTAGGTCCGAGTGGAGCTGGAAAGACAACTTTTGTTAAGATGATGCTTAAAGAAGTTGAACCGACTAGTGGAAATATAGTAGTAAATGAAAAAGATATAACAAATTTATCAAGAAGAAAAATACCATTTTATAGAAGAAATCTAGGAGTGGTTTTTCAGGATTTCAGATTGATACCTACATTGAATGTATATGAAAATGTAGCTTTTGCCATGAGAGTAATTGGATCATCTCCAAGACAGATACGAAAAAAAGTTCCAATAGTGTTATCACTTGTTGGTTTGGCTAAAAAATATAAATCATTTCCAAATGAGTTGTCTGGTGGAGAACAGCAGAGAATATCGCTTGCACGAGCTATAGTAAATAATCCTTCCATATTAATAGCAGATGAACCTACAGGAAATCTAGACCCTGAAACTGCCATGGATATAATGGATACAATAAGTGATATAAATAATGCGGGTACTACAGTGGTTATGGCAACTCATGCCAAAGAAATAGTAGATAGCATGAGGAAAAGAGTTATAGCAATAGAAAAAGGAATAATTGTTAGAGATGAACAGAGAGGTGCATACGGTTATGAGAATTAGTACGATAAAATTTTTTATAAGTGAGTCTTTAAAAAGTTTAAATAGAAATAAGACTATAAGTACTGCATCAGTAGCCACAGTTGCCGCCACTCTTTTTATACTTGGAGTATCAATACTTGCTATGGTAAATGTAAATCAGGGAATACTTCAGGTTCAATCAAAAGTAGAGATAGATGTGTACTTAAAAGATAATATAACTAGTTCACAGAAAAAGGATTTGGAAAATAAGATCAAGTCAAATGGTAATATTCAATCAGTAACATATGTAACTAAGTCGCAGGCTGTAGATAAGTTCAGAAATCAATTGGGAGAACAGAACAAATCGTTAGTTGATGGTCTTGAAAAAGATAATCCACTTCCTAATTCATACATAATAAAGGTAACAAATCCAGAGTATGTTTCCAAGTTAGTAAGCGGTATACAGGATATGCCTGGTATTGAAAGTATTCAAGATGGAAAAGGAATTGTGGATAAAATCGTAAAAATAACTAGAACTGTAAGGTGGATAGGAATTGTTATATTGGTTATAATGGTAGGAGTTTCTCTATTCTTAATTGGAAATACTATAAAACTTACAGTATATTCACGAAGAAGAGAAATAGGTATAATGAAATATATAGGAGCTACAGATTGGTTTATAAGATGGCCTTTTATAATAGAAGGTATTATTATAGGTATAATAGGAGCAGGTGTGGCAGATATAATCTTATATTATCTATATAGGATGTTATATTTTAAGACATCTTCTTCACTTATATTAATGCAGTTAATAAGTCCTCAATATGTATATAGTAATATATTGGGAATATTTGTATTAGTAGGGGTTATAATAGGTGCATTGGGAAGTCTGCTTTCTATAAGAAAATTTTTAGCAGTTTAATTTATGATTTTAAGTACTGGCATGCAGTTATCTGCATGCCAGTTTTATACAAAAACATTTTAAGTAATTTTGTATATTTATATTTTTTTAGTGTTATAATTATTTCATATCTACATAAATACTAATATAAGACAGTTTTTTATATGCTTAAATGTTATTAAAAGAGGTGAAGATAGCTTGAATAAAAAGAAAAAATGGATATTTTGGATAGTATTTATTATAATTGCTACTAATATAGCCACTATGTTTGGAACTTATAATTTCTGGGAAATCAGAGAGGGAAATGCAATAAATAAATTTGGAAAGATATTTGAAGTTAGAAATACACTGTATAAATATTATGATGGAAAGATAGATGATAGTGTTCTCTTGGAAGGTGCATTAAAAGGAATGACATCATCATTAAAAGATCCATATACTGTATTTATGAATAAAAAAGAATTTAGTGACTTTAATACTGAAACTGAAGGAAATTATAGTGGAATTGGAATACAGGTTGCTTCAAAGGACAACAAGATACAAATACAGCAAGTATTTGAAGATTCTCCTTCTAAAAAAGCTGGATTGCTGACAAATGATATAATTGAAAAAGTCAATGGAATTGCAGTTAATGGAAATGAGCTAGAAAAAGCTGTTTCTATAATGAAGGGAAAAGAGGGAACAGAAGTCAAGCTTACAATTTTCAGAAAAAATAAAGGCAGCTTTGATGTTAAAGTAAAGAGAGCCAAAGTGAATATGGTAACTGTAACTGGAGAGATTGTAGACAATAATGTTGGATATATTCAAGTATCCATGTTTGATGAAAATACAGCTAAAAACTTTAAAAAGGAATTGACGTTGTTAAAGAGCAAAGGCATGAAATCTTTAATTATAGATTTGAGAGATAATCCAGGAGGTGTACTGGATCAGTGCGTATCAATGGTATCTAATTTCTTGCCTAGTGGTAAAGTAGTAGTTTCTACAATAGATAAATATAATAACAAAAAAGAATATAAATCTGAAGGTGGCAATTTTTCTAGTATGCCTATTACTGTACTTACGAATGGAAATTCTGCCAGTGCATCGGAGATATTTTCTGGAGCAATTAGGGATTATAAATTAGGAACTTTAGTTGGAGAAAAAACTTTTGGAAAAGGTGTAGTTCAAACTATGTTTGATACTGGAGAAGGGACTGCCTTAAAGGTGACCATATCAAAATACTATACTCCAAGTGGTGAAAATATACACAAAAAAGGAATAAAACCGAATGTTCAAGTAGTATATCCTGATAACTTAAAAAACAAGCCATATGATAGAAACTCAGATCCTCAATTTATAAAGGCGTTGCAGATTGCAAAGAGTAAAATTAAATAGTAAATTTTGATTTGAGGAAAAGGGGTATTAACTTTTAATGAATATGTTGGTTTACACACTAAAAGCTATAGCTTATGCACTTACAAATTTTTATTTTATAGTGCTTTTAGCTATACTAGCTTTTGTGCTATATAGAAAAAATAGCAAGATAGTGATGATGCAGAGGATGATAATAGGAGAAAAAATTAATACTACACTTGAACTTACTATTTCTCAAATTGTAATAGGAATTTTTGCAGGAACTTTGGCAAGTGTTATAATATCTTATTTGGGAATTACATTTAATAATAATTCTTCAGTGGAATTGATATTTTTAACTTCTATAGTCTTTATGTTTTTTAATCCTAGATTTATATGCTTTTCTTATTCTGGGGCATTAATTGGATTTATAAGCATTTTATTAAATGTAGTTTCCATGCACTTCAACATGTCAGGTTTGGATTTCTTGAAAATAGACATAGTATCACTTATGAGTATGGTTGCTGTACTTCATTTTGTAGAAGGCATACTTGTTATAATTGATGGTAAAAAAGGGAGTATACCAGTTTTTACAAATAAGTCAGGAAGAATAGTTGGAGGATTTGCACTTCAGAGGTATTGGCTAATTCCTATAGCTATATTTTTTATTCTCCAAGTTAAACCTGATACGGGCTCATATGTACAATTGTATACTCCAAATTGGTGGCCAATTTTAAAAAATCAAATAATTAATGTAAATGTCTTGAAGGCAGCAGTGCTTACATTAATGCCATTTTATGCAGTAATTGGATATAGTTCGGTTACTTTTACAAAAAATGTTAAAGAAAAAACTTTTATGTCCGGTATGTTTATAATAATTTATAGCGTTCTGTTATTTGTTTTAGCACAATTTGCAAATATAAATTTATTCTTGAAATTAGCTGTTATAGTATTTGCTCCACTTGCTCACGAGGGTATGATATTTATACAAAGATATATAGAAACTGTTGGAAAACCAAAATATATAAGCAGTGATGAAGGAATTATGGTTCTTGCTGTAGCACCAAATTCTCCAGCCAATGAAATGGGAATAAAAAGTGGTGACTTGCTAGTTGAGATAAATAACGAAAAGATTGAAAGTGAAGAAAAAATAACTGAAATAGTTAGACAGTGTTCAAATTTCTTATGGTTTAAAATTAAAAAAGTAACTGGAAAATTTGAACAGGTAAGCTATAATAAGATGAATGAAGATAGAAGACTCGGAATAGTATTTGTACCTAGAAATGTTCCTAAAGATAGTAGAATAATAAAATTGAATAAAGATAAATTTTCAGATGTACTTAATAAAGTTAAAAATAAAAACAAGGATAAGGATGATTAGAAAATGGGAGTTTTCAAAATACATTCTAAATTTAAACCTAAAGGTGATCAACCTCAAGCTATAGATAGTATAGGCAGTGGTATAGAAAAGGGAGATAAATTTCAAACACTCCTAGGTGTAACTGGTTCAGGAAAGACCTTTACTATGGCAAACATAATACAAAAAGTTCAAAAACCAACTCTTGTACTTGCACATAACAAGACATTAGCAGCTCAGTTGTGTTCTGAATTTAAAGAATTTTTTCCGGAAAATAGTGTAGAATATTTTGTTTCTTACTATGATTACTACCAGCCAGAAGCTTATGTTCCACAAACTGATACATATATTGAAAAAGATGCTTCTATAAATGATGAAATAGATAAACTAAGACATTCGGCAACTTCAGCTCTTCTTGAGAGAAAAGATGTAATTGTAGTTGCATCTGTATCATGCATATATGGTCTTGGAAATCCGGAAGAATATAAAAAGCTTACTATATCATTAAGACCGGGTATGATAAAAGACAGAGATGAAATAATTAAAAAATTAGTTGAAATACAATATGAGAGAAACGATATCAACTTTGTTAGAGGAACTTTTAGAGTAAAAGGGGATACTTTAGATATATTTCCAGCTTCATCTACAAATCATGCCATAAAGGTGGAATTTTTTGGCGATGAAATTGACAGAATAAAGGAATTTGATGCTTTAACAGGTGAAACTATAGGCATTAGAAAACATGTTTCCATATTCCCGGCTTCTCATTTTGCCACTTCCAAGGAGAAACTTGAGATAGCTATATCAAAAATAGAAGAAGAATTGGAGAATAGATTAAATGACCTTACCACTCAAGATAAACTTCTTGAAGCTCAAAGAATAAAGCAAAGAACCAATTTTGATATAGAAATGATGAGAGAAGTTGGCTATTGCAGTGGAATTGAGAATTATTCCAGAATATTGGATGGAAGAGAAAAAGGATCTTCACCTCAGACTCTAATAGATTATTTTCCAAAGGATTTTTTGTTGTTTATAGATGAAAGTCATGTTACACTTCCTCAGGTAAAAGCTATGTATGCTGGAGATAGATCAAGGAAACAATCTTTGGTGGATTATGGCTTTAGACTTCCATCGGCTTTTGACAACCGACCATTAAAGTTTGAGGAATTTGAGAAAAAAATAAATCAAGTGGTGTTTGTAAGTGCTACTCCATCTGATTATGAAATCAAGAATTCCCAAAATACTGCAGAACAAATATTGAGACCTACAGGATTATTAGATCCTAAGATTGTAGTTAAGCCTGTCAAAGGACAAATAGATGATTTATATTCCAGTATAAACGAGACAATAAAAAGAGGCTTCAGAATTCTTGTAACGACTCTTACCAAAAAGATGGCAGAGGATCTTACTGATTATTTTAAGGATATGAATATAAAGGCCAGGTATATGCATTCAGGTATAGTTACTATAGAGAGAATGAAAATAATTAGAGATCTTAGAAAAGGTGAATTTGATGTACTTATTGGAATAAATCTTTTAAGGGAAGGTCTTGATATACCTGAAGTAGCACTAGTTGCCATATTAGATGCAGACAAAGAGGGCTTTTTAAGGTCAGAACGATCACTTATACAAACTATAGGAAGGGCAGCTAGAAATTCTGAAAGCAGGGTTATAATGTATGCTGATAGAATTACTGATTCCATGAATAAAGCTATAACAGAAACAGAGAGAAGAAGAAAAGTACAAATGGATCATAATCATAAACATGGAATAGTGCCTAAAACTATAAATAAAGGAATTAGGGATGTAATTGAGGCTACTACAGTTTTAGAAAAAAAAGAAGAATATAATACATTAGATGAAGCTATTATTGGAAATAATAAAGATATAGATAAATTAATAGAAAGTAATGAAAAACAGATGAGGCAAGCTGCAAAGGAATTAAGATTTGAGGAGGCAGCTGTACTTAGAGATATAATACTAAAGTTACAAAAAGAGAAAAAGAAGATAAAATAGATTTATATACTAAGGAGTTAGAATTATGAGGGACAGCATAATTATAAAAGGTGCTAAAGTTCACAATTTGAAAAATGTAGATTTAACTATACCGAGAGATAAGTTGGTAGTTTTTACAGGACTCTCAGGATCAGGTAAATCTTCTCTTGCCTTTGATACTCTATATGCAGAGGGACAAAGAAGATATATGGAATCCCTATCAGCTTATGCCAGGCAATTTTTAGGCCAAATGAATAAACCTGATGTAGAATATATAGAAGGTTTGTCTCCTGCAATATCCATTGATCAAAAAACTACGAGTAAAAATCCCCGTTCTACAGTAGGAACAGTTACTGAGATATATGACTATTTAAGGCTGTTATATGCTAGGATAGGAATACCTCACTGTCCTAAATGCGGCAGGGAAATAACACAACAGACTATAGATCAGATGGTTGACAATGTACTATCCATGCCTGATAGAACTAAAATACAAGTGCTTGCACCATTGGTAAATGGGCGTAAAGGTCAGCATGTAAAAATAATTGAAAATATAAAAAAGAATGGATATGTTAGAGCTAGGGTTGATGGTGAAATAGTAGATCTTGAAGATGAAACAGTAAGTTTGGAAAAGAACAAGAAACATACTATAGAAGTTGTAGTAGACAGACTTATAGTAAAGGATGAAATAAGAAGCAGATTAACTGATTCCATAGAAACTTCTCTTAAATTGTCAGATGGAGTAGTTATTATAAATACAGTAGATGGAAAAGACACACTTTTTAGTGAGAAATTTTCCTGTATTCATTGTGGAATAAGTATTGGAGAGATTACACCCAGAACTTTTTCCTTTAATTCCCCATTTGGAAAATGTGATACATGTGATGGACTTGGAACTCTTTTAGAAATTGATGAAGATTTAGTTATACCAGATAGAAGCAAGAGCATAATTGATGGGGCAATTCTTCCATGGGGAGAAGGGAGCTTAAAAGAGGATTCATGGACTTTTAGCATACTTAAGGCCCTTTCGGAAAAGTATAAATTCAAATTAGATACTCCAGTAAAAAAACTCAGTGATAAGATACTGGATATTTTACTTTATGGATTAAAAGGTGACAGTATAAAGGTAAAGTATGAAAAACAAGGAAGATTAATGGAGTTTAATCATGCATTTGAAGGAATAATAAATAACTTGAAACGCAGATATATTGAAACCAATTCTGACTATATAAAAAATGCAATAGAAAATTATATGAACAATAATCCATGTCCTGATTGTAAGGGAGCTAGATTAAAAAGAGAGACTCTATCAATTACTGTAGGAGGAAAGAATATATATGATTTCTGCAGTATGCCTATAAAAGATGAATTGAAATTTTTAAATACCCTTAATCTTTCTGAAAAACATAAATTAATAGGAGATCAAGTTCTAAAAGAAATAAAAGGCAGACTTAAATTTCTAATAGATGTAGGTCTTGATTATCTTAGTCTGGCTAGATCATCAGGTACGCTTTCAGGCGGTGAATCACAGAGAATTAGACTGGCTACACAAATAGGTTCAGGTCTTGTTGGAGTGCTTTATATATTGGATGAACCGAGTATAGGACTTCATCAAAGAGATAATGACAGACTTATTGAGACATTAAAACATCTAAGGGATATAGGCAATACATTAGTGGTCGTAGAACATGATGAGGATACAATGAAAGCTTCTGATTATATAGTGGATGTAGGGCCTGGAGCCGGGGAACATGGCGGAGAAATAGTTGCTCAAGGTACTATAAATGATATAATGAAAAGTGATAGATCTCTAACGGGACAATATTTAAGTGGAAAAAAGAAGATAGAAGTACCTAAGAATAGAAGAACTGGAAATGGGAAATATATAAATATAATAGATGCATCCGAAAACAACCTAAAAAATATAAATGTGAAATTCCCCCTTGGGATTTTTAACTGTGTAACGGGAGTATCAGGCTCGGGGAAAAGTACCCTTGTGAATGAAATACTTTATAAGGGACTTAATAAGAATATAAATGGTTCTAAAGATAATCCTGGAAAGCATAAAAGTATACTTGGAATAGAAAATATAGATAAGATCATAGATATAAATCAAAGTCCTATAGGAAGAACACCTAGGTCAAATCCTGCAACATATACGGGAGTATTTGACATAATAAGAGAGGTATTCTCAAATACTTCTGAAGCAAAGATGAGGGGATATAAGCCTGGAAGATTTAGCTTTAATGTAAAAGGCGGCAGATGTGAAGCTTGTAGAGGAGACGGGATAATAAAGATTGAAATGCAATTTTTATCTGATGTATATGTTCCATGTGAAGTATGCAAGGGCAAAAGATACAATAGAGAAACCCTTGAAGTAAAATACAAAGGTAAAAATATAGATGACATTTTAAATATGACTGTAGAAGAAGCCGTGATTTTTTTCAAAAATATACCTAGAATAGAGAATAAACTTCAAACTTTAGTGGATGTAGGCCTTGAATATATTAAATTGGGTCAGCCATCAACACAATTGTCAGGTGGAGAAGCTCAAAGAATTAAACTTGCTTATGAACTTTCAAAAAGGAGTACTGGAAAAACGCTCTATATATTGGATGAACCTACTACAGGTCTTCATATAGATGATGTAAAAAGGCTTGTAGATATACTGCAAAGAATTGTAGATACAGGTAACACGGTTGTAGTCATAGAGCATAATCTGGATGTTATAAAATGTGCAGATTATATTATAGATCTTGGACCAGAAGGCGGTGAAAAGGGTGGTAAGGTATTGTGTGTAGGTACACCTGAAAAAATAGCCCTAGATAGAACATCTTATACAGGACAATATTTAAAAAAGATGTTATAATCTACATAAAGATTAGCGTAATTAGATTCATAATGCTAATCTTTTCATCTTTAGGGGAGGATATGTAAAAATGGATCTGAGTAAATTAAGTTTAATTTTTAAAATAGTAATTATTGGAATAGTATATATAATAATATTTTGGGCACTAAGAATAATGTACAAGGATATAAAAAATGGCGGAAAAAGAGTAAGGGTATCAAATAGAAGATCTTTCGGTCTCGAAGTAGTAGTTCCAGGAAATAATTCTAATCTTAGAAAGGGTGCTGTTATCCCCATAAGAAAGGAGATAACCATAGGCAGAAAAAATGATAATTTATTGAGATTGGAAGATCCGTATACCTCGTCCCATCATGCTAGAGTATACGTTAAGAATGGTAAGGATTGCATGATAGAGGACCTGGGAAGCACTAATGGTACTCTTTTGAATGGTAAAAAATTGAATGGACGTCAATATTTAAATTCTGGAGACGAAATAAAAATTGGGAATACTTCTTTTAAGGTTATATAGTAGTGTATCATATTATTAGGCATATTTTATAGGGTGGTGAGTGTAATTGGATACTACTAGAGATGAGAAAAAATTACTTAAATATACATATTTACTGTGTTTATTTTGTTTTTTTAATCTAGCTGTAATAAAACAGCCTTTTGATAAAGGGGCTATGATAATGGCAGTAGTCATTTGCCTGTTAGTTGGATATTCTTATTTTGTAATAAGAAGATTTTTTTCAGATGGAGATAAATATATATTTATTTTTTCAAGTATCTTGTCAGTTATAGGCATGGTAATGCTATATAGAATAAATACGGCTGTTTCAATTAAGCAAATTATATGGTTTGCAATTGGAGTTACTGGGTTTATATTAATTGTAGTTTTAATGCCAGACACAACAAGTTTTAGTAAATATAAATATATATATTTAATATGTACTTTAATATTTATGGGTATGGGCTTTTTTGCAGGTACAGAAATAAATGGTTCTAAAAACTGGGTTAGTATAGGTGGAATGCAATTTCAACCCTCGGAGTTTGGTAAATTATTTTTAGTGGCTTATCTGGCTTCTGAGTTAAAAAAATATGAAAATTTCAAGAATCTCATAATTCCATGTATAGTAGTAATGATCTCTCTGGGATTTATGGTAATTCAAAAGGATCTTGGTTCTGCACTTATATTTTTTGGGATAACTATAACTATGCTATACATAGCTACATCAAAATTCAGATATGTAATAGTGTGTTTTTTATTGGCAGCAGTTGGAGCAGTTATAAGTTATCATATGTTTGGACATGTAAGATTAAGGGTAATGATATGGAGAAATCCATGGCCTTATGTTAGTGACCAAAGTTATCAAGTAGTACAGTCCTTATTTTCTATAGCATCTGGAGGACTAACAGGATCTGGACTTGGATTAGGACATCCGGAATTTGTACCAATAAATACTACGGATTTTATATTTGCAGCTTTATGTGAGGAACTTGGTATATTGATGGGATTTGCCATTATAATATTGTATTTTTTACTTTTCTACAGATGTATGAGGGCAGCAGTTTATTGCAATGATAAGTTTTCAAGACTTTTGGCGGTAGGATATAGTGCTATGATTGCATCTCAAGTTTTGGTTATAGTTGGAGGTGTTATGAATGCAATTCCACTTACAGGAGTAACTCTGCCACTTGTGAGTTACGGAGGAAGTTCCATGTTGATAACATTTTTTTCTCTGGGTATAATTCAAAAGATATCAGAAGAGGGTAGGTAGTATGAATAATACACTAAATAATATAAAAAAAGTGATGTTTGTTTTTTTAATATGTTTTATAGGATTGATTTCCTATATGACTTATTTTGAAATGATTGTAGGACCCAGTGTAGTAAATAGTGGTTATAACAGAAGAACATGGATCAAGAGAAATGAAGTACTGAGAGGTACCATATATGATAGAAATGGAGATGCTTTGACTAAAAGTGAGCCTGTAAATTCTGAAACTCAAAAAAGAGAATATACAGGAGGAGCAGCATTTTCACACGCTCTTGGGTATGTAAATCAAAAGTATGGAATAACAGGGCTTGAAAGAAAATATGATTCAGATCTTATGACTACAGATATAAAGGACAGTTTAAAAAGTCTGATTTTAAGTAAAGGACAAAGTAAGAAAAAAGTTGGTAATGGAGTAAAAACTACTCTTGACATGGCAACTCAAAAAAAAGCTTATGACCTTTTAGGAGATAATAGGGGGGCTGTTGTTGTGCTGAATCCTAAAACTGGAGCAGTAATTGCAATGGTATCAAAACCCTCTTTTGATCCTAATAATCTCGAAGACAATTGGTCAGCTATAAATAAAGATTCAAGCAGACCTCTCTTAAATAGAGCTACTGCAGGATTGTATCCTCCAGGATCTACATTTAAAACTGTAACAGCAATAAGTGCACTTGAGAACATGTCAAATGCACAAAATAGAACCATACAGGATACAGGTTCTGTTCAAATAGGATCAGATTATGCACTGCATAATTATAATGGGGAAGTTCTCGGAACTCTGAATCTTTATCAAGCTTATACTCATTCAAGCAATGTGTATTTTGGAACTTTAGCACTTGAGCTTGGTAATAATACATTGAAAAATACTGCTGAGAAATTCTTTTTCAACAAGAGCATTCCAACGGATGGTATACCTGTGGAAGCCAGCCATTTTCCAACATTGAAATCTTATGAAAGAGGAAGCATAGCTCAAAGTGGTATAGGTCAGAGTAGTGTTCTTGCAAGTCCTCTTCAGATGGCAGTAGTAACAAGTACTATAGCAAATGGTGGTGTAATGATGAAGCCTCATCTTGTAACAAGTGTAGTTACCAGCAGAGGAAATTTGGTAAAGACAATATCTCCAGAATCAGCTGGTCAGGTAATATCATCAAATACAGCCGATATTATGAAGAATATGATGAAATCAGTAGTTGATAATGGTACAGGAACGGGAGCCTATATAAATGGAATAGAAGTTGCAGGAAAAACTGGTACTGCAGATAATCAGACTATGGGGGCCGGATCTCCTCCACATTCATGGTTTATAGGTTTTGCACCATACGATGATCCACAAGTTGCCATTGCAGTAATTGTAGAAAATGGTGGTCAGGGAGGAAAAGCCGCTGCCACAATAGCATCACAAGTAATAAGTACAGCTTTAGGAAAATAAGTGTATAATCCATTGTTTTCCCGGGAAATTTTGTTGAAAAAAGTAATATTATATAAGATTTAATGCTATAATATACTCACTTAAGTTAAACTTTATTCAACGAAAAGGAGAAAAAATGAAAGGTAGAACTCATGCTGGAATGGGAGTAATTACTTTTTTATCCATTTATAAATTTCTCCCGGGAGGATTTAACTATTTAGGTATGATAGTAGTTTTATTTGCATCTATATTGCCAGATATAGATCATCCTAAAAGTATAGTAAATAAATATATACTTCCTTTTAAAAATAAAATGACAAAAGTTACTCTATATGGTTGTATAGGTGCAGTGCTTTTATGGTACAATTATTTGTATTTGGATAAACCTATAATAAAGGCTCTGGGTATAGTTTTTATTATAATAGCAGTATCCTCACATAGAGGAGGACTTACCCATAGTTTAATGGGAATGTCATTATTTTCCTTTGTAGCTGGATATATAGGCAATATGTATAATATACATTATCTGGTATATTATTTTATGATAGGATATGGTATGCACCTTATATGTGACATGTTTACTAATATGGGAGTGCCCTTATTTTATCCTTTTAGAAAGAAAAAAGTAAAGTTTCCATTTACTTATAAAACTAATTCTAAAATCGGTTCTGCTATAGAGCAATTACTTATGATAGGCGGACTCTTATTTACTATTTATAAAATACCAGTGATATTTTATAAATAGTTTAATCTAGAAACTTTATTATATAGAGGATGATAGTATGTTTGACCTTGAATTTCAATTAAAAGTATTGCCGGATAAACCTGGTGTATACATTATGAAAAATTCCCTTGGTGGAGTTATATATGTTGGAAAAGCCAAAGTATTAAAAAATAGAGTGCGACAATATTTTCAAAGTTCAAGACATCACTCTGCCAAGGTAAAAGCAATGGTGGAAAATATATACGAGTTTGAATATATAGTTACAGATTCTGAAATAGAAGCTCTTATATTGGAGTGTAACCTTATAAAAAGGTATAGGCCGAAATATAATATACTGCTTAAGGACGACAAACATTATCCGTTTATGAAGATTACCATGAATGAAGATTTCCCGAGGATAATTATTACAAGGAGCATTAAAAAAGATGGATCAAAATACTTTGGACCATTTCCCAATTCGTCTTTTGTATATGAAACTATAGAACTTATAAAAAAAATATTTCCAATAAGAACATGCAGAATGAAAATAATAGAAAATGAAACTCATATAAGACCTTGTTTGAATTATTTTATAAAATTGTGCAAGGCACCTTGTGCTGCTCATATAAATAAAAATGAATATGGAATAATAGTGAACGAAATCATAGAACTTCTATCAGGCAAAGACAAAAAAATACTAAGTGGATTAAAAGAAGAAATGAACAATGTATCTATGAAGTTGGATTTTGAAAAAGCAGCCAACATAAGAGATAAAATTTTTGCAGTTCGAAAAGTAACAGAGAAGCAAAAGATAATAACTGGAAATTTTGAAGATGAAGATTTCATAAATATATCATCCGATGAAGTAGATAGCTGCGTACAAATATTTTTCTTAAGAGATGGCAAAATAGTTGGAAGAGAGCATTATATTATTGAAAATACTGTAGATTCTCCTAAGGGGGAAATAATTGCTGATTTTATTAAAGAATTTTATGGTGGAACTGCACATATAGCAAAGAATATATATGTACCTGTAGTGGAAGATTATGAACTGCTGCAAAAGTGGTTATCAATGAAAAAAAATTCCAAGGTAAATATAAAGATTCCATATAGAGGTGATAAGAAAGCTACTTTAAAATTAGTCGAAAAAAATTCTCAAACTATGCTTGCAAATTTCAAGATGAAGTTTATCCAGGATAATCAAATACATAAGAAGGCATTAGAAGAATTAACTGAAAGTTTAAATTTGGATGATATTCCTCATAGAATAGAAGCTTATGACATATCAAATATACAAGGTGTTGATTCTGTTGGAAGCATGGTAGTTTTTGAAAATGGAACAGCAAAGCACAGCGATTATAGAAGATTTAAAATAAATACCGTTAAAGGTGCAAATGATTATGACAGTTTATACGAGATATTGTCCAGAAGATTTAAACATGGGTTAGACGAAATAAAGAGGATACAGGATAAAAATTTAAAACTAAGCGCGGGGAAATTTTGTGTATTTCCAGACCTGATTCTCATGGATGGTGGAAAAGGTCAGATAAACATTGCACTTAAAGTATTAAAAGAATTTGATATAAGTATACCAGTTTGTGGAATGGTTAAGGATGATAATCACAAAACAAGGGGACTTATATATAATAATATAGAGCTTTTAATAAAATCCAATTCAAACCTGATGAGGTTTATAACTAGAATACAGGACGAAGTTCATAGGTTCGCTATAACATACCATAGAAGTTTGAGAAACAAGAGAGTACTTCATTCAATATTGGATGATATACCTAATGTAGGAAATCATAGAAGAAAAGAACTATTGAAAAAATTTGGGAGTATAGACAACATAAAAACAGCTGAAATAGAAGAACTTGTAAATACACCTTCTATTGACAGACGTACAGCTCAAAGTATTGTAGATTTTTTTAAAAATCAGAAAAATTAGTTGTGCTGGCATCTTTCTGTCTAATTATCAAAAAAAGTATATATAAGCCTTGATTAAGATGCATATGTACACTATACTAGATTAAGATTTTAAATTAAATTTCAAGGAGAATAGAACCATGAATAAATTTAGAGATTTTAGTAATGATTTAATAAAAATATTAGATGAAAAAGATATAAAAATAGATGAGCCTATGAGTAATCATACTTCTTTTAAAGTTGGAGGGCCTGCAGATATTCTTATAACTCCTGAAAGTGCAGATCAAGTTTTAGATGTAGTGAAACTGTGTAAAGCAAAGAATGTACCTTACTACATAATGGGAAATGGTTCTAATTTGTTGGTTAAAGATGGGGGAATAAGGGGAGTAGTTGTAAAGCTAACCAAGTTGAAGAGTATAAAAGTTCAGGGCAACAGAATTATAGTATCAAGTGGTGCATGTTTAAAGGATGTTTCACAGAAAGCTTTGGATAATAGTTTGACGGGATTTGAATTTGCATGTGGGATTCCTGGAAGCGTGGGCGGAGCTGTTACTATGAATGCAGGAGCATATAATGGAGAAATATCAAATGTTATTGAAAGTGTAATTGTAATAGACAACCATACTAAAAAGAGAATACTAAACCTTGAACAATTGGAACTTGCTTATAGGATGAGTTCTATATTAAAGTATGGATATATTGTTTTGCAAGTTACGTTTAACTTGGAAAAGGGAAATCATAGTAAAATCAATGACAGAATTGAAAGTCTAAATAGAAGAAGAAGTGAAAAACAGCCTCTTGAATATCCATCAGCAGGAAGTACTTTCAAGAGACCAGAAGGCCATTTCGCAGCTAAATTAATAGAAGACAGTGGTTTAAAAGGGACGAGTATTGGGGGAGCACAAGTATCTGAAAAACATTCAGGATTTATAATAAATAAAAAGGATGCAACCTCAAATGATATATTGGATCTAATAAAGTTAGTTCAAGATACAGTAAAACAGAAGTTCGATGTAGATCTTTATACAGAAGTTAGAATTATTGGAGAAGATTGATATTCAGGAATAATTCATATATTATAGAAATGGAGAATCCGCTTGAGATAGGCTGGATCCTCTATTTTTTATGAAATTTTTTTATGTTATAATTATAACAGTGCATCTATTGTAATATAATAAAATTATTGCTAATTAGGAGGGACGATTATGAGATTTGTTATAGTAACAGGTCTATCCGGTGCAGGTAAAACTCAGGCTGTAAGAAATTTAGAGGATTTAGGATATTTTTGTGTGGATAATCTTCCATCTACATTAATACCTAAATTTGTGGAAGCATGTTATAAAGCTGATGGTAAAATTGATAAAATAGCCTTGGTTATAGATATACGGGGTGGCCAATTTTTTGATAATATATTTGAAAGCCTGAGTTATTTAAAAAAACAGGGATATAAATATGAGATACTCTTTTTAGATGCATCAGATGAGGTTTTAATAAAGAGATTTAAGGAATCAAGAAGGAAACATCCTTTAGCTCCAGAAGGAAGAATATTAAAGGGAATAACTATGGAGAGAAATAAACTTAGAGAATTAAAGAATAAAGCAGATAATATAATAGATACTTCTAAACTGGCTACAAGGGAACTCAAGGAAGAAATAACCAAGATATATTCAGAAGAGGGACAGATAGAAACCCAGCTTATGATAACAGTACTTTCATTTGGATTCAAATATGGAATACCAGTAGATTCAGATCTAGTATTTGATGTTAGATTCCTTCCTAATCCATTTTATATACCAGAGTTAAAGAAGTATTCTGGAAATGATAAATTAGTTGCAGATTATATAATGGGATTTGACCAGACAGGACAATTCATAGATAAACTTTCTGACATGTTGGAATTTTTAATACCATATTATATCAAAGAAGGAAAAAGACAACTTATTATATCCATAGGATGTACTGGAGGAAGACATAGGTCTGTAGCAATTGCAAATATAATTTATGACAAATTAAATAAAATCGGTCATAAAGTTAATATAGATCATAGGGATATTGAGGAAGATGTAAATAAAGGTGGTAAAAAACTATGAAAATTATGGGTTGGCTCAGACCTGGAATAAAAGTCAAAAGATGGGTTATGCTTGGAATCATGGGTGGACTATTTATAATATTCGGGGTAATTGAATTTATAAACAGAAGATTTTATAGTATGTATTATATATCATTTTATATATTCCTAATTATATCCGGAGTTTTTGTAGTATACATTTCAGTAACTCAGGGAATGAGATCCATAATAGCACTTATAAACAAAGGTTATTTAAATGTATCCTTAAGTTCCGCAAAATTGGAAAACTTGATATATGAAAAAAGACTTCTTGTAAAAGGACCTAAAATAGTTGCAATTGGTGGGGGAACTGGACTTTCAACCATGCTTAGAGGTCTTAAATATTACACTTCCAATATAACTGCAATAGTAACAGTTGGAGATGATGGTGGAGGTTCGGGAGATCTAAGAGAAGATTTGGGAATATTACCACCTGGAGATATAAGAAACTGCATATTGGCTCTTGCAGATACTGAACCCCTTATGGAAGATTTGCTTCAGTATAGATTTAAAGATGGAAGGCTAAAAAATCAAAGCTTTGGGAATCTATTTTTGGCAGCCATGGATGGCATATCTTCAAATTTTGAAGAAGCTGTTCATAAGATGAGTTCAGTATTGGCAGTAACGGGAAAAGTCATGCCGGTAACTCTTGACAATCTGGTGTTAAAAGCAAAGTATAAAGATGGTTCTATGGCTCAAGGAGAATCCACTATTCCTGAAGAAGCTATAAAGAGGAATACTAAAATAGATAAATTATTTATTGAACCAAAGGGAGCCAGGGCTTTAAAAGAAGCAATTCAAGCTATAGTTGAGGCAGATGCTGTAATTCTCGGACCAGGAAGTTTATATACTAGTGTTATACCAAATCTATTAGTTAAGGACATTGCAGAGGCTCTTCAGAAAACAAAAGGTATAAAAATTTATATATCCAATATAATGACTCAACCAGGAGAAACAGATGGCTTTTCAGTTTCAGATCATATAAAGACAATTTATAATCATGGTGGAAATGGAATAATTGACTATGTGATTGTAAATGCAGGGAGAATAGATAAAAGCCTGGCAGGTAAATATCATGAAGAAGCTTCACATCTTGTAGATATAGATGAAGATGAAGTAAACAAATTAGGAGTAAAAGTTATAGAGGGAGATTTTATTAGTGCAAAAAATGGATTAATAAGGCATAATTCTGAAAAACTTGCATCTATATTAATAGAAACAATTATGGATAAAAAATTGTTGTATGATAGAAAGAAGATAATCGAATATTTCTATTTGTCTGAGAGAATTAAAGAAAATAAAAAGCAGTAGGAAGGTGATAAAAATGTCATTTTCGTTGAAGGTAAAAAATGAAGTATGCAGGCATATAAATATTAGTAAAGGGGAAGCTGTAGCTGAGTTGTCCGCTATAATGAAGGTAAGCGGTACGTTATCTTTAGGTTCCAATAAACAGATGAGTTTTAAAGTAAATACAGAGAATCCTACTATTGCAAGATTTATTTTTATTATATTAAAAGATAAATTTGACATACATAGTAAGATATTGGCAACAAAGAGCAATTCCTTAAAGAAGAACAATATATATATAGTTGTTATTACTGAAAAAATGCATGTTGAAAATTTACTCA
Organism: Clostridium tyrobutyricum; assembly: GCF_019144085.1. Taxonomy (GTDB): domain Bacteria; phylum Bacillota; class Clostridia; order Clostridiales; family Clostridiaceae; genus Clostridium_B; species Clostridium_B tyrobutyricum_A. The sequence goes on along the minus strand of NZ_JAHHUY010000002.1, from coordinate 114,032 downwards.
AAGATATAGGACTTCTTAAAAAAGAGGAAAATGTATTTTCGCTGGATTATAGCATACCAGATATAGTGTTTGAAAAAGATGAGTACAAAAAAGCTTATATAAGAGGAGCTTTCCTTGGAGGCGGCAGTATAAGCAATCCAGAAAAAACATATCACCTTGAATTTGTAACTCACAATGAAAATTATGCACATGACTTAAGTAATCTTATAAATGAATATGGACTGAACTCTAAAGTTATTCAGAGAAAAAGCAGTTTTATAGTTTATTTAAAAGAAGGTGAGCAAATAGTAGATTTATTAAACATAGTGGGAGCTCATTCTGCACTTTTGGATTTAGAGAACATAAGAATAATGAAAGAAATGAGGAATAATATTAATAGACTGGTAAATTGTGAAACTGCCAATTTAAGTAAAACTGTAAATGCATCAGTAAGACAAACTGAAAGTATAAAATTGATAAAGAGGGAAATCGGGCTTTTACGTCTTCCACAAAACCTAAGAGAAATAGCAGAACTAAGACTAAATCATCCAGATGAATCGCTTAAAGAATTAGGTGAAATGCTAAATCCTACTGTAGGAAAATCAGGAGTAAATCATAGATTAAGGAGAATTGAAAAAATAGCAGATGAACTGAGGAGAGAAGAGAGGTAGGAGTAGATTATGTCAAAACATGAAGATATAATCAAGTATATACTTTCACTTGATGTTGGTACCAAAATATCAGTCAGAAGTATAGCTAGTGATTTGGGAGTAAGTGATGGAACGGCATATAGGGCAATAAAGGATTCTGATAATTTGGGAATTGTTACGACTATTCCAAGGGTAGGTACAATACGAATAGAAAAAGTTGAAAAGAAAAATATTGAATCTCTTACTTATGGTGAAGTTATAAATATTATAGATGGAACTCTGCTTGGAGGAAAAGATGGAGTATATAAGGTGCTTCACTATTTTGTTATAGGGGCCATGACTATAGATGCAATGGAAAAATATATAAAGAAGGATTGTCTTTTAATAGTTGGAAATAGAGAAGAGGCCCAAAGACTTGCATTACTAAATAATTCAGGAGTTCTAATTACTGGTGGATTTCAATGTAGTGATGAAATAAGAGAACTTGCAAATGAAAAATGTCTTCCAGTCATATCTACTACGTATGATACATTTACAGTGGCAAGTATGATAAATAAAGCAATTTCTGAGAATTTAATAAAAAAGGATATTGTCCTTATAGAAGACATAATGGAAAACAACCCTGAATATTTAAGTATAAATGATACAGCTTTAAAGTGGAGGGAAAATTTAGAAAGAACTCAGCATGAAAGGTATCCTGTAGTAGATAATAAAAAGAGGGTAGTTGGCATTGTCACATTAAAAGATATACCAAATAAAACATCAGATGATGAATTAATAGGCAAGTTGATGTATAAGAATCCAATAACGCTTACTCCAAAAGCTACAGTAGCCTATGCAGCACATATAATGGGATGGGAGGGCATAGAATTATTCCCAGTAGTAAATGGTAAAACATTAGTGGGAGTTGTTACAAGAAAGGATGTCATAAGGGCTCTCCAATATATGGCTAGGCAACCTCAGCTTGGAGAAACTTTTGAGGATCTGGTATTAAAGGAATTTGAATTTAATACAGAAGGAGATTGTATTCATTTTTATGGAAAGATAGTTCCAGAAATGTTGAACCCAATTGGAACTGCATCATGGAGTTCTCTTAATATGATTCTTTCTACTATGGGTGTCATGACATTGAGACAAAACAACAATATAAATGTACTTGTAGACAGTATCAGTACTTATTTTATGAAACCACTTCAAATAGATAGTGTTATACACATATATTCTAATATAGTTGATATAGGAAGAAATTTTTGCAAGATAGAAATAGATATGTATAATGACAAAAAACAAATTGCTGGTAAATGTATTTTATCAGCACGAATAATAAGAAGTTAATATAAGGGGGAATTGTATTAATGTTTACACATATTGTTTTTTTCAAATTAAAGGATAGAAATACTGAAAATATAAAAAAGGCAAAGGAAATACTTATGAAAGTAGATGGAAAGATACCGGCTTTGAAGACTATAAAGATAGGTATTGACGTAGTAAAATCCGATAGATCTTATGATCTTGCATTAATTGCTACATTTGATTCAATAAAGGATATGGAGGCATATCAGATTCATCCAGTACATGTAAATGAAGTTCTATCTAATCTGAAGCCAATGATGGATTCATCGGTATCAGTAGATTTTTAAACTTTATATAGCACTTTTTTAGTGCTATCTGAAAGATGAGGTGAGTATGCATGGAAAATGAAAATCATGAATGGGTAAGTTTGCATCAACATACAGAGTACTCTCTTTTAGACTCTTCTGCCAAAATACCCAATCTTATAAAAAGGGCAAAGCAACTTGGAATGAAGAGCATGGCAATAACAGATCATGGAGTTATGTATGGATGTGTAGAATTTTATAAAGAGGCAAAAGCCCAGGGTATTAAGCCTATAATAGGTTGTGAAATATATGTTTCACAAAATTCGATGCATATAAAACAAAATAACGGTAAAAATGAAAATTATCATCTGGTGCTTTTAGTAAAGAATGAAGCAGGCTATAGAAATTTAATGAAAATAGTTTCTACAGCATCTACAGAAGGATTTTACTATAAGCCTAGAGTAGATCATGACTATCTATCCTCTCACAGTGAAGGCTTGATTGCCTTAAGTGCATGTTTAAGTGGAGAAGTTCAATCAAATATATTAAAAGATAATTTAAAGAGAGCTAAAGAGAACGCTGTATTCTATAGAGATACATTTAAAGATGGATTTTATCTTGAACTTCAGTATCATGGTATAGAAGATCAGATTAAGATCAACAAACAGTTGAAATTAATGTCAAAAGAATTAAATATACCCTTGGTTGCAACTAATGATGTCCATTACATAAGAAGAGAAGATTATAAATCACATGATGTATTGTTATGTATACAAACAGGAAAAACTGTAGATGAAGAAAATAGAATGAAATACCCTTCAGACCAGTTTTACTTGAAGTCCCAGAATGAAATGTATGAAATGTTTTCAGATGTTCCTGAAGCTATTGAAAATACGTTGAAAATAGCTGATGAGTGTAATTTTGACTACGAATTCCATAAATCAAAATTACCTAATTTTCCTCTTGATGAAGGCATAGACCATTATGAATACATGAAAGATCTGTGCTATAAGGGGTTAAAGGAAAGATATGCTGAGATTAATCAGATTCTAAAAGACAGACTAGAATATGAACTTGGAATAATAAAGAAAATGGGATATGTTGATTATTTCCTTATTGTATGGGACTTTATAAGATTTGCCAGACAGAATGGAATAATGACGGGGCCTGGACGTGGAAGCGGTGCAGGTTCTATAGTTGCGTATACTCTGGGAATTACCAAGATAGATCCAATAAAGTATAATCTTATATTTGAGAGATTTTTGAATCCTGAAAGAGTATCCATGCCGGATATTGATAGTGATTTTTGTTATGAAAGACGTGGAGAAGTAATAGAGTATGTTGTAAAGAAATATGGAGAACATAATGTATCTCAGATTATAACCTTTGGAACCATGGCGGCTAGAGCGTGTATAAGAGATGTAGGGAGAGCCATGAATTATCCATATGGTGAAGTCGACAGAATAGCAAAGATGATTCCTACGGTATTAAATATAACTATAGATAAGGCACTTGAAATGAATCCTGAATTTAAAGAGGACTATGATAGTGAACCTCGAACTAGTGAACTTATAGATATAGCCAGGGCTTTGGAAGGATTGCCAAGACATACATCCACCCATGCGGCAGGAGTTGTTATAGCTTCCCAGCCTCTTGTAAACTATGTTCCTCTTCAGAAAAATGAAGATAATATAGTAACTCAGTTTACAATGGGCACTTTGGAAGAACTTGGTTTGTTGAAGATGGATTTTTTGGGGCTGAGAACTTTAACTGTACTTAGAGATGCCATTACAATGATCAAAGAAAATAAAAATATTGATATAGATCTAGACAACATAGATTATGATGATAAATCCGTTTACAGTATGATAGGTGAAGGAAAGACAGTAGGTGTATTTCAGTTTGAATCTCCAGGGATAACTAATTTTGTGAAGGAATTAAAACCAGATTCATTGGAGGATATAATAGCCGGAACAAGTCTCTACAGACCGGGACCTATGTCTGAAATACCAAAGTACATAAGAAATAAGAATCATCCCGAGGAGGTCAATTACATAACTCCACAACTTGAACACATCTTGTCAGTTACTTATGGATGTATGGTGTATCAGGAACAAGTAATGCAAATTGTAAGAGATTTGGCAGGATATTCCATGGGAAGAAGTGACCTGGTAAGACGTGCCATGTCCAAAAAAAAGCATCATGTTATGGAAGAGGAAAGACATAATTTTGTATATGGAATAGTTGATGATGACGGAAATGTCAAGGTACCGGGATGTATAAGAAATGGTATATCCAAGGAAATTGCAAATAAGATATACGATTCCATGATAGATTTCGCCTCCTATGCTTTTAACAAGTCCCATGCTGCAGCTTATGCAGTAGTATCATTTCAAACTGCTTATTTAATGCATTATTATCCTGTTGAATTTACAGCGGCGATGCTGAATAGTATAAAGGGAGACAGTGAAAAAGTTGCATATTATATAAGATTTGCAAAAGATCAGCATATAGATATACTTCCACCGGATATCAACGAGAGTTATGCTAAATTTACAGTCAAAGGGAATAGTATAAGATTTGGTCTTTCTGCTATAAAAAATGTAGGAGAAAATATCATAGATAGTGTAGTAAGATCCAGAAATAAGTATGGAAAGTTTAAAGACCTGGTTGATTTTTGCAACAATGTGGAAATCACATGTATAAATAAGAGATTAATAGAAAGTTTAATTAAATCAGGAGCTTTTGATTGTTTTGGGATATATAGATCCAAACTTAGTGCTGTTCATGAAAAAGTACTTGAAAGTATAAACACATCTAGAAGAAGAAATATTGAAGGTCAGGTAAGCTTGTTTTCTACAGTTGATGACAGCAGCATAAGAATACATTACCCTGATATAAATGAATTTAAAGAAAGAGATAGGCTGGCTATGGAAAAGGAGATGACTGGACTATATCTATCTGGTCACCCATTGGACGAATACAAAAAAACGCTTGCTTTCAAGACTAGTGTAAAAATTTCAGATATACTCATGGATAAAAATCTTGAGGGAGAAATTGTTACTGAATCAAAAGTAAAAGATGGAGACAAGGTTATAATAGGAGGAATTGTTTCTGAACTTTCTAAAAAAGTAACTAAAAATAATGACATTATGGCATTTGCAAAATTAGAGGATTTATATGCATCTATAGAAGTTATAATATTTCCAAAGATACTCCAAAAATTTCGAAATCTTATTGAAGAAGATGCACTATTGATATTAAAGGGAAGAGTTAGCATAAGAGAAGAAGAAGAGCCCAAGATAATATGTGAGACTATAGAACCTCTTATTAAAATTGATACTAAAAAGTTGTATATTTTAATTGAAAGTGAAGACGATCTAAAAGATGATGTAAATAAATTTAGATCTTTAGTACAAAGGTATAAGGGAAATATTCCAGTATATATTTGCACCAAAAAGGAAAGAAAAAAATTTAGACTCGATAGAGAATTGTGGATTAAAAATGAAAATGGTATTTTAGATTATTTGAAAAATACTTTTGGTAATACAAATATTAAATTTATGTAATTGGAATAATTTGATATAAATATGGTTAAAATACTAAATGAAATATGAGTTTAGTATTTTAACCTTTTGTTTAAATTAACTTTATATTTTTTTGATGAAAAATGGGTAAATATATGATATAATTAAAAACATAGTTAGTATTTAAAAAATGCAAGTTTGTATGATATAAGTGGGACATAAATAGTCCCAGCGGTCATAGGAGGTATAAGCGTATGAGAACAATAGGTGTATTAACAAGTGGTGGCGATGCCCCTGGCATGAATGCGGCCATAAGAGCAGTGGTAAGAGCCGGTTTAGATAAAAGCTTCAATGTTATGGGAATACTGAGAGGTTATAGTGGACTCATAAGTGGTGAAATAATACCTATGGATAGACAAAGTGTTGCAGACATAATCCAAAGAGGTGGAACAATTTTAAGAACTGCACGTTGTTCAGAGTTTAAAACAGAAGAAGGAAGAAAAAGAGGAGCCAATATATTAAAGACTTTTGGAATAGATGGATTGGTTGTAATTGGTGGAGATGGATCCTTCAGAGGAGCACAACTATTATCAAAACTTGGAATATCAACCATAGGTTTACCAGGCACTATAGATAATGATCTAGCTTATACAGATTTTACTATAGGTTTTGATACTGCAACAAATACAGTATTAGATGCTATAAATAAATTAAGAGATACTTCTACATCTCATGAAAGAGTAAGTATAGTTGAAGTCATGGGAAGAAATTGTGGAGACATTGCACTTTATGCAGGTTTGGCTGGTGGAGCTGAAAATATAATCATCCCTGAAAAAGGATATGAACAGGATGCTCTATGCAGAACTATATTAGAAGGAAAAATGCATGGCAAAATGCATAATTTAGTAGTACTTGCAGAAGGAATTGGCGGTGCAGAAGATCTTGCTAAAAAAGTTGAAGAAATAACTGGAATAGAGGCAAGGGCTACAAAACTTGGACATATCCAAAGAGGTGGAAGCCCAAGTTGCCGAGATAGAATTCTGGCTTCACGAATGGCTTTTAGAGCTGTAGAATTACTTGAAGAAGGAAAGTCTTCCAGAGTTGTAGGAATTAAAGATGGAAAGATAATAGATGAGGATATAGATGAAGCTTTAGAGGAACCTAAACATTTTGATGAAAAATTATTTGAAATAGCCAATGCTTTATCATAATAAATTAAATAAATTAAAATTGTATTTAAAGGAGATTAAAATATGCAAAAGACTAAAATGATTTTTACCGTTGGTCCTGCTAGTGACACAGATGAAATTTTATCAAAACTTATTGAAGCTGGTATGAGTGCTTCAAGACATAATTTTTCACATGGTGACCATGAAGAGCATAAGGGAAGAATGGATTCAATAAAGAGACTTAGAAAGAAATACAATAAACAAATAGCTATCATACTTGATACAAAAGGACCAGAAATAAGAACTGGAGATTTTAAAGGCAAGCTTGAATTAGAAGAAGGTCAAAAATTCACTGTATATTGTGGAGAAGAAATTCTTGGAGATGAAACTAAGTGTTCCATAACTTATGCAGATCTTTATAAAGATGTAAAGCCTGGAGACAGCATACTTATTGATGATGGATTAGTAGGTATGGAGGTTGAAAGCGTAGATGGAAACAAAATAAAGTGTGTAGTTAAGAATACTGGCTTAGTTAGCAGTCATAAAGGTGTTAATGTACCAGGAGTATCCATCAAGCTTCCAGCTACTACAGAAAAAGATGAATCAGATTTGAAATTTGGATGCGAACAAGGCGTGGATATAGTAACAGCATCTTTTATAAGAAAAGCTCAAGATGTAATAACTATAAGAAATATACTTAAGAAAAACGGCGGAGAACATATCCAGATATTCTCAAAGGTAGAAAATCAGGAAGGTGTAGACAACATAGATGAAATAATAGAAGCTTCAGATGGAATAATGGTTGCAAGAGGAGATATGGGAGTTGAAATTCCAATAGAAAAAGTACCTCTTATACAAAAATCCATAATAGCTAAATGCAATAGTGTAGGTAAACCTGTTATAACAGCTACTCAAATGCTTGATTCAATGATAAGAAATCCAAGACCAACAAGAGCAGAAGCATCAGATATAGCAAATGCAATTTTTGATGGAACAGATGCTATAATGCTAAGTGGAGAATCTGCAAATGGTAAATATCCAGTAGAAGCAGCACAAACTATGGCAAGAATAGCTCAATCTGCAGAATCCAAGATTAATTTTGATGAATTACTTAAAAAGAAAAGAGAAGCTAGTGTAACTGATGTATCCAATGCCATAAGTTTTGCAGCTTGTTCTACAGCAGCTGAATTAAATGCAGATGCAATAATAACAGCTACTCAGAGCGGAAGTACAGCTGTAAGAGTTTCAAAGTACAGACCTGCTTGTCCAGTTATTGCAGCTACTCCAAATGAAAAAGTATGTAGAAAATTAGCTCTTAATTGGGGAGTTTTTGCAATACTTACAGACAAATATGAATCTACAGATGAAATGGTAGAAAAATCTATAGATGCATCATTAAAAGCTGGTTATATAAAGAAAGAAGATTTGGCGGTTATAACTGCAGGAGTACCAGTTAGCACTACTGGTACTACAAACATGATCAAGGTTAATGTAGTTAAATAGTCAGTTTATTAAATAACTCCGGGATTTTGCCTGGAGTTATTTCTTTTTTAAAAATTTTAATAAATTTAATAAAAAATATTGAAACATTATACAAAGTTAATGTATAATATAATGATACACGGTTAGAATTATTGATATGAAACTAAGAGACAACTGATTCTATATTATTTTGCACCTTTAAAACAGGTGCTATTTTTTTAGTTATACTTAAAAATTTATATATAATGTGATTTTATGGTGGTGGAGCAATGGAAAAGGCAGTACAAAAAAATGAAGAATATATAATAACTATAGATGGAATGGGATATGAAGGTGAAGGCGTAGGAAGAATAAATGGGTTCACAATATTCGTTCCCGAAGCTATATTTAATGAAAAAGTAAGGATAAAAATCGTAAAGGTAAACAAGAACTTTGCCTTTGGGAAAATTATTGAGATAATTGAAGAGTCAAAAGACAGATTAAAAGCAGAATGTAATATATATAAGAGATGTGGAGGCTGTCAACTTCAGCATATGTCTTATGATTCACAATTGAATTTTAAGAAAACAAGAGTTATAGACTGCTTGAAAAGAATAGGAAAGTTTAATGTAGAAGCAGATACTGGAATAGATGTACTGGATACTATTGGAATGAAAAATCCATGGAGATATAGAAATAAAGTCCAGCTGCCTGTAGGACAGAATAATGGAGATATAAACATAGGATTTTATGCAAGGAGAAGTCATGAAATAATAGATATGGATTCCTGTTGTATACAGAATGAAACTGCAGATATAGTAGTTGAAATTATACGTAAGTGGATGAAGAAATATAATATAGAAGCTTATGATGAAAAAAGCGGTAAAGGCGTTGTAAGGCATATAATGGTGAGAAGAGCATTTTCAACTGATGAGGTAATGGTAGTTATTATAACGGCTGTTTCTAGCCTGCCATTTAAATCTGAAATTATAGAACTTATAACAAATAATATATGCGGAGTTAAAAGTATAGTTCAAAATATAAATAGTAAAAAGACAAATACTGTATTGGGTGGAAAATGTATAACTCTCTGGGGTGAAGAAAGTATACATGATTATATAGGAAAGTTCAAATTTAGAATATCGCCATTGTCTTTTTTTCAGGTAAATCCAGTTCAAACGGAAATACTTTACAATAAGGTACTGGAATATGCAGAATTAACAGGCAATGAAATAGTATTCGACGCTTATTGTGGAACAGGAACAATATCATTATTTTTATCACAAAGAGCAAAAAAAGTATATGGGGTGGAAATAGTAGAGCAGGCTATAGAAAATGCCAGATTAAATGCAGCAGAAAATGGAATAGATAATGCTGAGTTTATAGTTGGAAAGTCAGAAGTAGCTATTCCAAGGTTAATAGATCGTGGAATAAAAGCTGATGTTGTTGTAGTGGATCCCCCTCGAAAAGGATGTGAAAGGGTTCTACTTGACGCAATTGGCAGGATGAAGCCAAAGAGAATAGTATATGTGTCCTGCAATCCCAGTACTCTTGCCAGGGATCTTAAAATTCTTGAGGAACTTGGATATTCGACTAAAGAAGTACAACCCGTAGACATGTTTTGCCAGACTGCTCATGTTGAGTCAGTTGTTCTGCTTACTAGGATTGAAAAGACGACGCAAGCAGTTTATAACTGACCATGCAAGGACTGCCCAAGAAGACGAGCTAAGGCGATGGCTGATTGGGAGCAGTCTACTGCTGAGACTATAGTGTTGCTACAAAGGAAAGATATGTAGAAATCCTTGATTTTAAGCACTTTCTCAAACATATCGTGTTTATAGAAAATAGTGATAAAAGCCGAAATAAAGAGATAAAAAATTATATTAATGTTTCAGTAGTAGTTGATATAGAGTGCTGAGATACAATAAAATAAGGTTTATAAGGGATGGAATGTTAAATAAAAACAGTACCCACTTTCTCATTTTTAGACGTTCAGAAATGAACGTCTATTCTTATACCCAAATTAAAAAGGAAGTGATCATATTATATCAAGATCAGAATAAAGAACTACGTTCTCCACTATTTAAATTACAGAAAGGTATGCTTTATCAAACAGAATAAGAAAATAATTGTAAATTAAATATTATAAATAAGAAGAAAAGAGGTAAAGTATATGGAATTAAAATATGTAATTCCGAACATTGAAAAGACATTTGGAAATCTAGAGTATGCTGGAGAAGGCAAGGTTGAACAGCGAAGAGTATAGGATTCAATTCTCTCAGAATATATCCTTAGATTACTCTGATATCCCTTTTTCTGCATCTTTATTTAGAAATTTCATAGCAAGCTCTTCACGTAATCCAGGAACATTGGTTGTACCCTTTTCTTTTGATATTCTGTAAAACTCGCATTTGTAATTGATACGGTCAAGTGCGTTTTGTAAGAGAGCAATCTGTTTTTCAGTTTTTTCTTTTTGATGAATGAATAGATCATATCGCTGGTCAATTGTATCATCCCCTTCTTCACACCATTCAAAGAACAGTTTGATATCCTTAAGTGGCATACCTGTATTTTTTAAACATTCTATCATTTTCAAGCATTCAACATCTGTATCATCGAATACTCTTATATTTCCAGAAGTTCTATTGACAAGAGGAAGCAGTCCTTCCTTGTCATAGTAGCGCAGGGTTGATATGGATATATTCAGCATTTCTGATATTTCTCCAATAGAATAAGTCATAAAGCACCTCCAAAAAATTTACAAAAAAAGTATTGACCTAAAGTTAGGTTTAGGTATTATAATATATTCATCATAGTATATTAAAGAAGTTTATGCAAGTCTAAAGTGTATTTTACATTAATTAAATTTAGAAAAGGGGAGTATTAGATATGAGTTTTATGAAGTATTCACCAACTAGATTAATATTTGGTGCAGGACAATTAAATCATTTAAGAGAACAGCAGTTTCCTGGCAAGAAGGCTATACTTGTTATTTCTAATGGAAAATCAACAAAGAGAAACGGTTATCTCAGCAAATGTGAGGAAGAGTTGCATGCTGCAGGAGTAGAAACAGTTCTCTTTGATAAAGTGGAAGCCAACCCATTAAAATCTACAGTTATGGCTGGTGGAGAATATGCCAGAGAAAATAAGTGCGATTTTGTAGTAGCGCTTGGGGGTGGAAGCGTTATGGATGCATCCAAAGCAATTGCAGCTATGGCTACAAACGATGGAGACCTATGGAATTATATGAGTGGTGGAACTGGAAAGGGACAGCCACTTACAAAAGAACCATTGCCAGTTGTAGCAATTACAACTACAGCAGGAACTGGTTCAGAGGTTGATCAGTGGGGTGTTGTCACAAATGAAGAAACCAATGAAAAGATGGGATTTGGTGGTTATGATTCTCTTTATCCAGTTCTGGCAATAGTAGATCCAGAATTGATGAAAAGTGTTCCAGCTACCTTTACAGCTTATCAAGGCTTTGATGCATTATTCCATAGTACGGAATGCTATATTTCAGCAGCAGCCAATATGATGAGTGACATGTATGCCTTAACAGCCATTGAGAATGTGGGAACTTATCTTGCAAGAGCTGTGAAACATGGAAATGATATGGAAGCAAGAGAACATGTGGCATTTGCCAATACCCTTTCGGGGACGGTCATGACCATTAGTGCATGTACTAGTGAGCATTCCATGGAACATGCAATGAGTGCCTATCGTCAGCAACTTCCTCATGGAGCAGGACTTATCATGATTAGTAAAGAGTATTATCAGTATTTTGTAGCTAAGCATGTATGTGATGACAGGTTCATTCATATGGCAAAGGCATTGGGTATGCAGGATGCAAAAGAACCACAGGATTTTATCACGATGCTTGTAAAGCTGCAGAAGGCATGTGGAGTAGCTGAACTTAAAATGTCGGACTATGGTATTCAAAGAAATGAATTTGACAAGATGGCAAAAAATGCAAGAGAGACTATGGGTGGTTTATTTATGTGTGATCCATGTAAATTGTCACATGAGGACTGCGTGAAGATCTACGAGAAATCATACAGGTAAAAACTAAACATGAGGAGAGAAAATTTATGGATAGAAAAGAACTAGAAAAGGTATCTGATTTTTCACTAGGCGAAGAAAACAAAGCTTATGCACAATACTTTATTGGAAAAAGCTACTTAAGTCTTTTAAATAACAAAGAAGTAACCATTTGCAATGTTACATTTGAACCAGGATGTCGTAATAACTGGCATATTCATCATGGCAGCGGCCAGATATTAATCTGTGTCGGTGGTCATGGATGGTATCAGGAAATGGGTAAAGAGCCGCAGCTTTTAAAGAGCGGAGATGTGGTATATATTGCTCCAGAAATTAAACACTGGCATGGTGCTGTAAAAGACGAGGCTTTTGCACATTTAGCTTTATCTGTTCCAGCAGAAGGCAGTTCTAATGAGTGGTGTGAACCATTAACGGATGAAGAATATAAAAAATTGAAATAATATTTTATAGTTTATAGATAGATAGTAGTTTACCTATCGGAATGGAGGCAGTTATGAAGAAGCAAACGGCGGGCAGAGATGCCCTTGGAATATTCGCACCCAAATTTGCAGAATTAAACGACGATGTTCTATTTGGTGAGGTGTGGTCAAGGGAGGATAAATTATCGCTTCGAGACCGCAGCGTGATTACGGTAACGGCATTAATCACAAAAGGGATTTTTGATAATTCATTGAAATATCATATGACAAATGCTAAAAACAACGGAGTGACAGCAGAGGAAATTGCTGAGATTATTACACATCTTGCATTTTATGTGGGATGGCCAAATGCTTGGGCAGCATTTACACTGGCAAAAGAAGTATGGGAGGACTAAATATTATGGAGAAAAAGTTGATTGTGTATTATTCATATACAAATAATACAAAGAAGGTTGCAGAAAAGATCCAGAAGGCTACTGGTTTAGATATCTGTAGGATTGAAACAGTAAAGCCTTATACAGGAGATTACAATTCAGTAGTAGACCAGGGAAAACAGGAAGTAGACAGTGGACATAAACCAGCAATTAAGCCGCTTTCTGTAAATCTGGAAGATTATGATACGATTATCCTTGGTATACCGGTGTGGTGGTATACATACGCACCGGCAGTTGCAACATTTTTATTTGAATATGATTTGTCAGGCAAAACGATAGTTCCATTTGTAACCAATGGAGGATGGATTGGACATACAATAAAGGACATCAAAAAGGTTTGTAAGAATACTATTGTTACAAATGAAATTGATATTAGATTTGATACAGATAAAATGGCGATGCCTGAATCCAATCTTGAGAAATGGAGTGCTCGTTTGTAAGAGACGGACAGATTATCTGAATCAGGCATATCAAATAGTAAGAAATGCATAGAAAGCAATAAAAGCAGAAAACAAATTTTATTGAATTTTTAAAGGGAGGATGTCAAAATGCAAAAAAATGTAAAAATATTAATTGCCTATTTTTCTCATTCTGGAAATACAGGTATAGTTGCGAAGGAAATTCAGAAACAAATTGGTGGAGAAATTTTTAAGATTCAAACTGTTGAAGCATATCCACAAAATTATAATACAGTAGTAGACATTGCTAAGCAGGAGCAAAAGGCGAACATGCGTCCGAAATTGAAAACAATGGTTGCTGACATGGATACTTATAATACGATTATCCTGGGATATCCAAACTGGTGGGGAACTATACCAATGGCTGTATTTACATTTTTAGAGCAGTATGATTTTACAGGTAAAATAATTTTACCTTACTGTACGCATGGAGGCAGTCGGATGGGGCGAAGCGAACAAGATATTATAAAAACTTGTCTTGGGGCTGATGTTCTGGATGGACTGGATATATATGGTTCAGATGTAAAAAATTCAAAGACTGCCATATCTGTATGGCTGAAAAGAGCAGGTATTATATAGCAGTTAATAGAAATTATTTGTCATAATATTTAGAGTTCTTATGATAGTGTATTTTACCTTTCAAGAAGTTGATTTTCCCAATAGAGTTAATTTAAAAATTTATTTTATAAGGAGAATAATCATGAAAAACAAAAAAATCATCATTATGAGTTTAATCTGCACATTTCTTATTGGTGTGCTTGCCGGATGTGGATCCAATACAAATGGAAACAAGGCAGAAAAATCACAAAAAAATCAACTGAAACAGAGTGGAAAAGTGCTTGTTGTGTATTACTCGGCAACAGGTAACACAGCAGCAGTTGCTAAAACAATTGCAAAGACTATGAAAGCAGATACTTTTGAATTAAAACCTGTAAAACCATATAGTAACGCTGATCTGAACTGGTCAAATGATAACAGTCGTGTAACAAAGGAACATGATAATCCTAACAGCAGAAATATTCAGCTTACCGCTGCAACAGTTGATAATTGGAAGTCATACGATACAGTGTTTATCGGCTATCCAATCTGGTGGGGAATTGCAGCCTGGCCTGTAGATGGATTTATAAAAGCAAATGATTTTACAGGAAAGACAGTTATTCCATTTTGTACTTCCCAATCCTCAGGTATGGAAGATAGCGGCAATTTACTTGCCAAGATGGCGGGAAAAGGTAACTGGCTTGAAGGTAAAAGGTTCTCTTCTGGTGCTTCTACAGAAGATGTACAGTCATGGGTGGAAAGTTTGAGAAAATAGTTTATGAAGAAAAAAAGTATTATATGATAGCAATTGTGCTCTGTTTACTTTTTGCCATAACAGCTTGTCATAATTCGACTGGTAAAAGAAATGCATCATTAGATACAATTACCAATCGGAATCAATGGCCACAGAAGAAAGAAATAAGTGAAAAAAATGATGCACACAAGAGTGAAACGGATAAACCAGATGAATATGTTATATCAGGAATAAAGGAATATAGAGGATTTTCTGTAGACAATGTTTTACATACTAAATCGGGTGAAGCGATTCATTATAATGTTTATATTCCTAAAAGATATGATGGAAAAGAAGCATATGCTTTGTATTTTACACTTCCAGGCTACCAGGGACTTTACTTTCAGGGGGCAGCAGAAAATATTAAAACAGAAGAGTTTGGATTTGAGGCACAAAAGTACAATCATAAAATGATCGTCGTAGCTCCACAATTGGAGGATTGGGGCGAAACATCAGCAAATCAGACAATTGAATTGGTGGAATACTTTTTAAAGAATTACAATATTGACAAGAAGAAGGTCTATGCCAGCGGATATTCAGGTGGTGGAGAAACTATGTCTTTGGTAATGGGGAAAAGGCCAGAACTTTTCACTGCTTATCTGCAATGCAGTTCCAAATGGGATGGAGCATATGACACAGTGGTGAAAAGCAGGACACCAGTATATTTTGCCGTTGGTGAAAATGATGAATATTATGGTTCCAAGCCATTAAAGAAAGCTTATAATACACTTTATAAGCTTTATCGGAAGCAGGGGTTGTCCAATAAAGAGATTGAACAGTTGCTTGTTCTGGATGTAAAGAGTGCTGATTATTTTACAAGCCATGGAATAACAAATCAACATGACGGTGGTGGGGCATTGTTTGCCAAAGATGCAGATATCATGGGATGGCTATTTAATAATAAAAATCAAAGAAAAAAGTAATTTGGTAATATGTCAAGAAAAAAATAATGAGGAAATTAGAAAGGAATTATCCTAATCAAAGTACTGACTACAACCTGGAGTAATTAGCATTCATCCAAATGAAAAACCTTGCTGTCAGCTGCAAAGGGAGATGTAGCATTTGTGTAAGCAGAATATGATACTTTGGTCAGGCTGTAAGCTTTTTAGGCAATAACATAGCAAATAGAATGATTGAAGTTATTGATTTTAACACAAAAATAGACTTAGAGTCATTGACTGCATAAGTCTATTAAATGATATATTTTATTATAACAATTTGTTTGAAGGATTTCAAATAAAATTGAAAGAACAAGTAAAGATTATTAAAAAGAAAGGAATAGATAAAATGAAAGTATTATTAGTAAATGGAAGTCCACATGAAAAAGGATGCACTTATACTGCATTGTCAGAAGTTGCGGAGACATTACAGAAGGAAAGTATCGATACAGAGATATTTTGGATTGGCAATAAGGCATTGAATGGATGTATTGCATGTAAGACATGTGTTACGAAGAAAAAATGTGTATTCAATGATAGAGTAAATGAATTTCTTGATATAGCTGGAGATTATGATGGGTTTATTATTGGCTCACCGGTACATTGGGCATCGGCAGGTGGAGCCATACCATCATTCTTAGACAGAGTATTTTATGCAGATCTTAATGGAGGAAGACAGTCATTCTATTTGAAACCAGCAGCATGTGTAATATCTGCCAGAAGAGCCGGAACAACGGCAACCTATGATCAATTGAATAAGTATTTCGGATTAATGCAGATGCCGATTGTTTCATCACAGTACTGGAATATGGTTCATGGTGCAGCTCCTGAACAGGTTAAACAGGATTTGGAAGGACATCAGACTATGAGAACCTTGGGAAGGAACATGGCGTTTTTCTTAAAGTGTAAGGAAGCAGGACTTAAGAATGGTGTGAAAATGCTAGATCGTGAAACTGGAATATTCACT
Organism: Clostridium tyrobutyricum; assembly: GCF_019144085.1. Lineage (GTDB taxonomy): Bacteria > Bacillota > Clostridia > Clostridiales > Clostridiaceae > Clostridium_B > Clostridium_B tyrobutyricum_A. The sequence continues at coordinate 97,043 of NZ_JAHHUY010000002.1, read as the reverse complement.
AATTTTATAAGATAAGTATCTTATGGTCTATGCAGATAAAGATTTCTATATTTATTGACATTGTAGTTGCATGACAAAATTGAAATAAACAGGAGGAATTTATTATGGAAAAAGTAACTTTAAACAATGGAGTGGAAATGCCAATTCTTGGATTCGGCGTTTTTCAAATCACAGATGAGGCACAATGTGAACAGGCGGTGATAGATGCTATTCATACTGGATATCGTTTAATTGATACGGCTATGTCCTATCACAATGAGGAAGCAGTTGGCCGTGCAATCAAAAAATGTGGTATATCCCGTGAAGAACTGTTTATCACAACGAAGCTGTGGTTGTCTGATGCAGGGTATGAAAAAACTATGAAAGCCTTTGAGACTTCTCTGAAAAAGTTGGATCTTGATTATCTCGACTCGTATTTGATTCACCAGCCTATCGGAGATGTATATGGATCATGGAGGGCAATGGAGGAGCTTTATAAAACAGGGAGGATTCGTGCAATTGGGGTGGCAAATTTCATGCCTGACAGATTGGTGGATTTTGTAATGAACAATGAAATTACTCCAGCCATCGATCAGATAGAGATAAATCCTTTCTGCCAACGTACTTTTGACCAAGAAATTATGAAGAAAAAGGGTGTGCAAATCCAGTCATGGGGACCTTTTGCAGAGGGACAAAATGGCTTGTTCCAGAATGAAATATTGAAAACTATAGGAGAAAAATACGGTAAATCTATTGCACAGGTAGTATTGCGTTGGCTTATTCAGCGAGGTGTAGTGTGCATCCCTAAATCTGTGAAAAAAGAACGTATTGAGCAAAACTTTGATGTGTTTAACTTTACTTTAACCGATGAGGATATGCAGTCTATTGCTTCTCTCGATACAGGCAAGAGCTGTTTCTTCTCACATCACGATCCTGCTGCCATTGAGAGACTGTGTGGCATGGTTCGTTAAAGGTAGAAAGAAAATAATTCTGCAGAATTATAATTGCAATGTTTACTTTATTAACTTGAGGTTGATAATAATATATCATATTAGCATATTATGTGAAAATATCAGATATGGAGAACTTAATGAATGAATAATAGGCAAAAACAGGCAGAAGAAACAAAACTCATACTTATTAAAACTGCTCAAAAATTAATTACAAAGTATGGTTATGATAAAGTTAGAATAGAAGATATTACAGATTCCTGTGGTCGCGGCAAGGGTACATTTTATCATTATTTTAGAAGTAAGGAAGAATTACTTGAAGTAATGTCAAGTTCTCATTGGACAGGTTTTTTTAAAGATTTTGAAAAAACTAAAAACAAGCCAGTAACTAAAAGATTATTATGGTATATTACACAATTTCAATCGATAATTGAAGAGGAAAACATTGCTCTTACCAGACAATGGATAAAATATTGTCTGGATTCTAACGAAGAAAGTGAGGGAAAGAAAACAGGCGAAGCGAAACTACAGAAAGATATAATGTGTTTAGAGCAAATCTTAAATGAATCAATCGAAAAAGGTGAACTGGTAAAGGATACTCCTGTTAATAAACTAGCATCAGCTATCAATTCGGAAATGTATGGAATCATGCTCAGTTGGTGCTTTTCCAATGGGAAAATAAAGATAAAGAAAGCAGTAGATTTCTTCGATAAACGTCTCTAATCAATACAACAATAGTAGAATGTCAAGTATGCGATAAAAAGTCTGAAAAATCTGAGCTGCCGTGCGAAAGTTAGACCAAAAGTCTAACTTTCCTGGGGATTCTTAATGAATTCAGCCAGTTTCACTCTTTTAAGATAATGATAGGAGGTTTTAAGAATGAAAAAACGTAAATTGGGAAATAGCGACCTTGAGGTTTCAGCCATTGGACTAGGATGTATGGGAATGAGTTATGGTTATGGAACTGTGTCAGATAAAAAAGAAATGATTTCATTAATTCATAAAGCTATTGAAATGGGAATTACTCTATTTGATACAGCAGAGGTCTATGGGCCATATATTAATGAAGAACTGATTGGAGGGGCGTTAAAGCCTTATAGGGAAAAAGTTATTATCAGTACTAAATGTGGAATAAAAATAGTTAATGGAAAACAGGTCTTGGATGGAAGACCAGAAGTGATTAGAACATCTGTGGAGGGTTCTTTGAAAAGATTGAAAACAGATGTAATTGATTTGTACTATTTACATCGAGTGGATACAAATGTGCCGATTGAAGCAGTGGCAGATACAATGAAGGCTTTGATAAAAGAAGGGAAGATAAAGCATTGGGGACTTTCAGAAGCGGGAGTAGACACAATTAGGAAAGCGCATGCAGTATGTGCGTTAACAGCAGTGGAAAGTGAATATTCTATGATGTGGAGACAGCCCGAAAAAGAATTGTTAACGGTTCTGGAGGAATTAGGAATTGGATTTATGCCATTTGCACCATTGGGAAAAGGATTTTTAACAGGTGCTTTCAATAAGAACACTGAGTTTGCCAGGGGTGACCTTCGTAGTCAACTTCCGAGATTTTCATCGGAAAATATGAAATCGAATCAGGCTCTGGTTGATTTGATTCATAAGGTGGCTGAAGAAAAAGGTGCTGCACCTGCACAAATAGCTTTGGCATGGGTATTGGCACAAAAATCATGGATTGTCCCAATACCAGGGACAACAAAAGTTCATCGTTTAGCGGAGAATGCAGGAGCAGTGGAAATTACGCTGACTCATGAGGAGCTCAGTAAATTAAACGATGCATTATCAAAAATTACTGTAGTGGGAGAGCGTTATCCAGTGGGATCAGACTATGCTAAAAGAGCTGGAAAATAGATATTAAAAAATGCTTGACAGAGAGTTAACTCTAGATGGTATGGTTGATTCAGGCATGATAATTTAAAGAACAAGTAAAGAGTATTGACGAAGAAAGGAATGGATAAAATGAAAGTATTATTAGTAAATGGAAGTCCGCATGAAAAAGGATGTACTTATACTGCATTGTCAGAAGTCTCAGAAACATTACAGAATGAAGGTATACCTTTCAGAACATCAAGAGCAGTATTTAGTAGGAAACAATGTTATTGATGTTGCTGATGGACAATCTACCAATGATGCTTACCTAAAACAAGCGGTAGGTGCAGATTTGGATGATTATTTAGAAGATATTTCATCAAGTCTTGGGTATGCGATTGCACCAAATGATACATGGGAGTCTTTGATTAATAAAATTAATGATTCACAAGTTATTCCCAGTGACTACCAAACTATTTTTGATAACTTTAATAAAAATGCTGAATTAAATAAAGAAGCGGTTAAAGATTTTCGTGGTATATTCAACGATATTAACCTGGGAGATTCACGTCTTGGAAGTTCTATAAATGAACGTGCAAAATCACTTAACAATATAGTTAAGTTAGTAGATGAAATTGAATACAAAGAGGATGACGGAAAAGACATTCTAGGTGAAATCTATGAATATTTAATTGGTAAATTTGCTGCAAGTGCTGGTAAAAAAGGTGGAGAATTCTATACACCTCATCAAGTAAGTAAGATTTTAGCTAAATTGGTCACTAACGATGTAGAAAAATCAGATGAATTCTTCAATTTATATGATCCTACAATGGGCTCAGGTTCTTTACTGCTTACTGTTGGACAAGAATTGCCTAATTGTAGTCCTATTAAGTACTTTGGTCAAGAGTTGAATACGACAACGTATAACTTGGCTCGTATGAATTTGATGATGCACGATGTACCTTATAACAATATGACACTAAATAATGCTGATACTTTGGGAAGCGATTGGCCAGATGGACCAGACGGAAAAGGGATTGACCACCCACGTAGTTTTGATGCAGTGGTTGCAAATCCACCATATTCTGCAAAATGGGATAATGATAAAACAAAATTAAAAGATCCACGTTTTAGCGATTATGGGAAATTAGCACCAGCCTCAAAAGCAGATTATGCTTTTATATTGCACAGTATATATCATTTAAATAGTGATGGAACAATGGCAATTGTTTTGCCTCACGGCGTGCTATTTCGTGGTGCAGCAGAAGGTAAAATCCGTCAAACTCTAATTGAAAAAAATTATCTTGATACGGTTATTGGTCTGCCAGCTAACTTATTTTATGGAACAAGTATACCAACAGTCATTTTAGTATTTAAGAAAAATCGTAAAACCAAAGACATATTATTTATTGATGCAAGTAATGATTTTGAAAAAGGTAAGAATCAAAATAACTTAAATGATGAAAATGTAGATAAAATCATCAATACATTTAAAGAACGTAAAGATGTTGATAAATATGCTCACGTGGCATCAATTGATGAAATCAAGGAAAATGAGTTTAACTTGAATATTCCACGTTATGTTGACACTTTTGAAGAAGAAGCTCCAATTGATTTGGAAGAAGTAAATAAGCAGTTAGAACAAGATAATAAGGAAATTGCAGAACTTGAAGCGAAGATTAATGAACGGTTGAAGATTTTAGGTGTAAAAATTTAGAGTTGTTGGTAGTGAAAACGGCGTAAGTTAGGTGCGATTTCAGATAAAGTAACTGAAAAGAATACGGGAAATTTTTATGATGAAACTCTTATTAATTCAGAAGAGTTGACATTCCAAATCTTCAAATTTATCCTTTGGAAGTTCAGAACCGCAGTTTTTATATATTGTTGTGTTTTTGCCTTTAAAGTTATCTGCATCAATATTAAGGTTTTCACCAAAACTTTATATAAGTAGGATGTTTTTATCCTACTTATGATATAATATAAATATATTATAGTGTTAAGGAGGGATTTCAATGTTGGTAAATACTAAAATGATAGTTTCAATGTCAGAAGCTAACCAGAATTTTTCTAAAGTAGCCAAGATGGTTGATGAGGACAAATCGGTGGTTATTATGAAAAATAATAAACCTAAATATGTTGTTTTGGACTTTGAAGAATTTACTAAAGAAGCTGTATCTGAAGAACAGACTCTTGATAGGATTGCAGATAAAATTCTTGAAGAAAATATAGAAGCTTTTAAGGAACTGGCTGATAGATGAAATATATATTTTTGGAATATATAATAAAATTGCATGATAAGATGATAGATAGTACAGGTGGATCAAAGGGAATTAGGGATATAGAACTTTTGAAATCATCAATAGAAAATTCCAGGGCTACATTTGGTGGGCAAGATTTATATCCAACTGCTGAATCTAAATGCGCAAATATCTGTTTTAATATAATAAAAAATCATGCATTTGTGGATTGCAATAAAAGAACTGGCATATACGTTATGCTTATGCTTCTTGAGTATAACAATATTAAATTAGAATTTACCCAAAAAGAATTAGTTGATTTGGGTGTGAATATAGCATCCGGAAAGTTAAATCAGAAAGATATAATATATTGGATAAAAAATCATAAATAGGTAATTCCTATTGTTTCCGGGGAGAGATGATTATATCAGTTTAATTGATATTGCAAAATATAAAAATCCAGAAGTTTCTGCTGACATAATTAAAAATTGGTTAAGAAATAGTACTATTGAGTTTTTAGGATTATGGGAAAGAATGAATAATCCAAATTATAAACTGGTCGAATTCCACCAGTTTAAAAATGAAGCTGGAGCTAATGCGTTTATTTTCCCACACTTGCTTGGGAACAGCATAAGTTGGGTGATGAATCAATGGAAATTGTTGCTGGTGGAGATATTGATAAAAATAAAATTGTTGATTCAGGAAAATATCCTGTTTTAGCTAATGCACTAACCAATGATGGAATTGTTGGGTATTATAAGAATGATTTCCGTATAAAAGCTCCTGCTGTAACAGTGACTGGACGAGGTGACGTAGGTCATGCCTCTCTGACCCCATAATAATCTTCGACAGAATCTAACGAACATGGTAATATAAAAATACATAGTGGAGGTTAGAAATATGGGAAGAAGAAGGTATACTTTAGAGGAAAAAATCAAAATGGTTGAAGAGCTAAATAAAGGATTGAGTAATGCACAAATATGTAAGAAATATGAAATTACATCATCAACATTATCCACATTTAAGAAGCAACTTAATGTAATTAATGGAACTGAATCAGGGAATAAAAAGGCTACCCCTAAAGAAAAGGCACTAGAAGAAGAAAATCGTAAGCTTAAAGAACTGATCGGTAAGAAAGAGCTGGAACTTGATATGCTTTAAGAACTATTAAAAAAAAAGAATTACCTACGGTAGAAGATAAAAAGACTCTTGGAAGAAAATATAATGAAAAAGGTCTTAAAGTTTCTAGAGTATGTAGGCTATTGCAAATATCAAGGACATCATTTTATCCAAGAAAAAAACTTGTTGTGGATAAACTATCATTAGCAAGAAGTGTTGGTAGACCAATACCAGGCTTCTCATGTGGAATAAATAATTGCATTGTGGATGATTCTGTTATTGAAACTCTTTTACATGAAGTATGTGAAAAATATCCATTCTACGGATATAAAAAAATAACTCATATACTCCGTAGGAGTCATGGGCTTCAAATTAATGCCAAGAAAGTATACAGATTAGCTAAAAAGCTAGCATTGCTTCTCCCATATGTTAAGCACGTTAAGCAAGGACATCTTGCTATTGCAAGGAATATCAATTTTGTAAATGAATTATGGGAAATTGATATAAAGTATGTAAAAGCTTTAAATGGACAGTTTATAATGCTTACTGATATTATTGACGTTTATTCTAGAAAATTAGTTGGTAGAGAAATTACACGAACTGCTACTACAGAAGATGCAAAAACAGCTGTGAAAAGAGCACTTATAGACAATAATGTTACTTTAAACATAATTTTAAGAAGTGATAATGGTCCCCAGTTTACATCTATAAAATTTGAAGAATTCTGCAAAATAAATAATATATACCATGAACTTATCCCAACAAGCTCTCCTAACTATAATGCACACATAGAGTCCTTTCATTCTTTACTTTCTAAGGAGTGCATTAGTTGGAATGAGATTAGAAACTTTACTCATGGGTATATGCTTATTGATGAATATATAAAGTTCTACAATGAAGAAAGAATTCGTGGAAGTTTAAATTACTTGAGTCCTAATGAGTTTATAAAAAAATCTATGATTTAGTTAGCATTCGTTAGATTTTGTTGTAAATAAGGGGGGCAATCCGAGTTCTACTTAATTTCTACAAGAAAATATGAAAGGTAAAAGCAAGAAGGTCGGCTTGGTGGCAATAATGCATAAGCTAATCAATTACATATTTTCCGTTCTTAAAAACCAAAAAGAGTATGAACTACGTGACCCTAAAATACACGCTAAAATGTATCTTAATAAGCAATCTAATTTTGCAGCCTAGCGGCTAAAAAATAAAGTTCATTTTATTAACAATTAATTCCATTGTTCGTGTTTTTCGATGGATTATTTGTTATACTTATTTTTACTCATAAACTATTTTTTAATTTCTATTGACTTTTACTAGCTGGTCTAAATAATATTATAGCCAGTTAACTGACTGTTATAATATTATTTATTTTTATATTTTAGTTTAGTATAGAAAGGTCATATAAGCGTCAAACTGAGGTTCTTGAAACAGTTATTAGAACAATCTATAATTTGCTTTTTACATCGCATACTGTTGTTGAGTTAAAAATGGTATAATGACAATGTATAAAAAGCACAGCAGGAAGGCTTGAATTGAGTCTTTAGGAAGATAATTATACGAGGAGAATATATTATGAAAATTTCAAAAAAAGATGCGTTGATATGGTTTGAATTTTTTTCAACATTACCTGAGGAAGAGGAAATTATGACAAAACAACAAGAAATAATTTATTCTACCTTTGCGCAAATTGAGGCAGCCATCAATCATAGAAATGATATGTTAATGTCGAAGATTAAAAATTTGAAAACTTTGAAAAATAGGACTTTTTTTGTTGGAGATGAAGGTAAATTCCCAAAAGGATGTCGTTCCTGTCTGTTGGGTAGTGGCTTGAATGCAATCAGAAAGACAAACAAATGCAACATAGAGTGTAAGTTTTGTTATAACTATGGAGAGCTAGAAGATATTCCCCCAATTGGCGAAGGTATGTGGGAAATTGGAGGCACAAGATTTTATGACAAGGATATTGATTTACTTCTTTCCATACAGAAGAAACCCACTGGTATTTGCTACGTTTATTTAGAGCCATTCATGGAAATTGAAAAATACTATTCGGTAATAAGGAAATTTAGTAATGCCAAAATTCATCAACATCTATATACAAATGGAATTTTAGCTAGTTCAGAGACATTAAAAGCATTAGGTGAAGCCGGCCTTAATGAGATACGTTTCAATCTGGGTGCTTCTAAGTGTTCAGACAAAGTGATTGAAAATATCGGAATAGCGAAAAAATATATTAAAAATGTAGGTATTGAAACTCCAATGACTCCTGAGTTTTTCGAAGCTTTTTTTAAGAAAAAGCAAGCTATCTTAGATACAGAACTTGATTTTATCAATTGTGCGGAATTACATTTGAATGATAATAACATAGACAATTATTATGGGGAAAATATGTATATTTCCAGACAAGGTTATATATCTCCAATTTGGAGTAGGGAATTAACTCTGAAATTCATGAAAATAGCTGATGAAGAAAAGTGGGATTTAGTAGTTCATGACTGCTCAAACTATACAAAATTTGCTAGAGATTTAAACTTGAGCAGCAAAGAGGGTAAATGGTTTGGAGCCAGTGATTATGCCTGTGAGTTTTCTAGAATTCCATATGAAGCATTTTTACCAATACTGCGTGATGAAAATTTCAAATTTTTAAGTGAAGAAGAATTGCCTGAGGGTTATAAACCAGGAGAGATGATTCTTTAGAAGGTCTTGCCACCGATTTTTATTTTCAGGTGGCAATTATGATCTCCAAAATGCTTACAATATGTTTCTTCATCTTTTTAGTTAAATGGAAATAAAAGCTTATTCCAAGTACATTAAATCACTAAATAAGAAAACGTTTAATCATTATGATATAATGTAATCAAAAGCAGGTGGGATGTATTGGCAATTTAGAATTGTATAAAGAAAAAAATTTTTAAATGATCAAGGAGGAAATTTATGTTAAATGTAATTATCTTTATTGTAATAGGCATTGCGGCAGGTATCTTAAGTGGATTATTTGGGGTTGGCGGTGGAGTAATTATAATTCCAGCCTTAATGTTTTTTGAAGGATTTTCTCAATTAAAAGCTCAGGGGACTTCATTGATTGCCATGCTTCCACCTGTTGGCATACTTGCATTTATTGAGTACTATAAAAAGGGAAATACTGACTTAGTTGGCGGTATAATTATTTGTGCTGCAATGCTAGTAAGTGCTAAATTTGGCGGTCAATTAGCAAACGTGCTTCCTGCCAATGTAATGAAAAAGACTTTTGGAATATTTATTATTTTAGTTGGGATAAAAACTTTCCTGAGTAAATGATTAAACATAATAACTTTTTTGATTTTAAGAGCTTTGGAGAAATCCAGAGCTTTTTTGAATTTATTTATTTAATTAGGTTGCATTAAAGACATGAAAAATGTCAGTTTTTAAGAAACCTAAATACAATAAAAAACAATATAGTGTTTGTATGATTAAAGGTTCAGACATAACAAATTTTATAGTTAAAAATATATGGAAACTTCAGTTCATATTGTTATGAAAAGTTATATTAGTTTATTATTATAAATATTTTTAATAATTTAGACAAAATAGTATTTTTATTTTAGATAAAAAAGAATAAATTATTGCAATTTTATTAATTATGTATTATTATATGAAGGTAAAACTCAATAATTCAGATGAAGATAGTGGGAGAGTTGTGGCATAGCCATTCACCGAAGAAGTGAATCTTTCAGGTACCTATTTAATTAGAGATGACTGCTATTGGATGAATCCTTGGAGAGACTCTTAATGAGCACCGAAGGAGAAAGTCGCAGGGCAAAACTCTCAGGTAAAAGGACAGGGGAAGGTAACATATCTTGTAAGAGTAATATGTAATCAATTACTTCATTTAGATCTTATCTATTCCGTTTATATATCCAATTACAAATAATAAAATATTCAGTGCAATCTTTTGAATAATATTGGATGTATAAGTAAATCAACAGCAAAATTATTTACTAAAATCAATTCTATAGTATTGAAATTTGATTTTTTGTCTTACTGTATATGTCCGTCACTGTACTGATTGTCTAATTGTCTATTGACCTGAATTTTGAGAAAAATGAAAATATACAATACCAAAGGTGGCATTAATATGAATTTAGAAACAGTAATATTTAGAAAGGCGGAATACATATGTCTGAAATGTCTGAAAATCAAAACTTATCAAGAGGATTAAAAAATCGTCATGTTCAATTACTTGCAATTGGAGGTGCAATTGGTACTGGATTATTCCTTGGTTCAGGTAGGTCAATTCACCTGGCAGGACCATCTATTTTATTTGCATATGCAATAACAGGATTAATTTGTTTTCTTATTATGCGTGCCCTCGGGGAATTATTGCTTTCTAATTTAAATTATCATTCTTTTGTAGAATTTGTACATGATTATATGGGAAACGGGGCAGCGTTTATTACGGGATGGACCTACTGGTTCTGCTGGATTTCACTGGCTATGGCTGACTTGACTGCCTCCGGGCTTTATATGCAATACTGGTTTCCTGGTGTACCTCAATGGTTACCAAGTCTTATATTTCTTGTAGTTTTACTTGGAATGAACCTTACTGCGGTAAAGTTATTCGGCGAAATGGAATTCTGGTTTGCACTGATTAAAATTGTTGCAATTTTATTGTTGATTATAGTTGGTGTATTTATGATTATTAAAGGATTTTCTACAAATGCTGGTGCATCCAGTTTTGCAAATCTTTGGAAGCACGGCGGCTGGTTTCCTAATGGGTCAGGTGGTTTTATACTCTCATTCCAAATGGTTGTATTTGCTTTTACTGGAATTGAACTTGTTGGCTTGACAGCAGGCGAAACTGAAAATCCCAAACATGTTATTCCAAGGGCTATTAATAATATTCCAATTAGAATTATTATTTTCTATATTGGAGCACTTATTGTAATTATGAGTATATATCCATGGAATTCAATTAATCCAGCTAAAAGTCCATTTGTTGAGGTATTTGCTGCAGTGGGAATAGTAGCAGCGGCGAGTATTATAAATTTTGTTGTGCTTACATCAGCTGCATCAGCTTGTAACAGTGGTATATTCAGTACAAGCCGTATGGTTTATTCTCTTGCAAAAGAAAATAATGCACCCAAGTCAATGAAGAAGCTGACATCACATAAAGTACCTTCTAATGCTCTAATATTTTCTGCAGTTGTTATATTGCTTTCAGTTATTTTGAGTTATATTATGCCAGAAGGGGTGTTTGTACTTATTACTAGTATATCAACATTTTGTTTTATTTTTATTTGGGCTATTATAGTTATATGCCATTTAAAGTACAGAAAAGCTAACCCTGAGCTTGCTGCAAAAAGTAAATTCAGAATGCCATTTTATCCAATATCCAACTATATAATTTTAGCATTTATTGCTTTTGTTTTAGTTGTATTGGCACTTAATAAAGAAACTCGTGTAGCATTATTTGTAACACCTGTATGGTTTATAATTCTTGGAATTATATACAAAATAATCAAATCAAAAAGGAATAGTTAAAATAACAACTAATAGCTTCAACTTTATGCTGTCTCTTTGGTAGAAAATAAATGTAGCACACATATTTATAACTTTTGCACATTAAATTCTTTTTTACTACCTTTTACAAAACCATGCATTCGCTTATATACAATTGAAATTATGGATATTATAATTGTTGAAATTATTACTGAGAATAGCACAAAATGCCATCCGGCTTTGGTATACATGACTAAAACAGTAGTAGCTCCTGCAGGAGGATGAAGTGTGTCTGTTAAAAGCATGGAAAATATGGATAAACTCAGTGCTAAAGCTAAGCTCACTGAAGTAATATTCATTGAATTCATAAGAAATAAGCCAATAAAAGCACTCATTATATGTCCTACTATAATATTTTTTGGCCGTGAAAATGGACTATTTGGTAAAGTGAAAATTATTACACAACTTGCGGCTATAGGAGGAATTAAAAGTATTATTTTATAGTGGTAACCAAGTTTATTAATTGTAAATACACATGCAAAAACACATAATCCAATTAATAGAGATTTCTTAAATTTATTTAGAAATATAAACTTATGTTGGTAATGAATTAAACCAATAACGTAAGAAATTAATTTTAACATTTTGAACCCTGCCTTTAAATTTGTAATTTATAATTTAATATATCATGATATATTAAATTTTTATGTGTCTGTTGTCACAATAATTATTTAATTTGGAGCGTTCTCAATAATGATATATAATAAGTTTGATATTGTAGAACTTTAAAAAAGGTGGATTTTAAAATGTATCTTGTACTTGAAAATGTAGTAATATTATTTGTATTTATTTTTCTTGGATACTTTTTGGGGAAAAAAGAGGTTATACATACTTATTGTACTTCAGATTTGTCGAATTTTTTAGTAAAAGTAGCATTGCCCATTACCATATTTTGTTCAATGATCCGTCCCTTTGAGCAGAGTCTTTTAGTTGAAAGTATTCAGATATTTGTTATTATGATTATTTTTCATATTGTATGTCTATTTATAGGACTTGCAGTAGTAAAGATATGCAATATAAAAACTATTCAGGCAGGGGTTTGGATTTTTATATGTATGTTTTCAAACAATGGATTTATGGGATTTCCACTTTCCCAGTCCATTTATGGAAACAGTGGTTTATTTTTAATGGCAATTGGAAATGTAGTATCTAACTTTTTAATCTTCTCTGTTGGTGTGAAACTGCTTATACGAGGAAACAATACAGTAAAACTAAGTGGACGTCAGCTATTTTACAATAATATAAATATTGCAGTAGTTCTTGGCTTGATATTTTATTTTACACAGTGGCATATACCAGAGGTTGTAATGAAAATTTTAAAAGATCTTGGGAATTTGACTGCCCCACTTTCCATGATTGTTGTAGGCTTATCTATATCCAAGTCAAATGTTAAGGAAATATTTAAAAATAAAAAAATTTATATTCTTACTTTTATGAGGCTTTTAATTATTCCGTTTATTACTATTGCAGTTGTGAGAATGCTTCCATTTGGGAGGGGAAGTTTAATACCCGGGTTATTGATTCTGATTTCTGCATTACCGGCTCCATCGTCAGTTTCAATTATTTCAGAACAGTATAACACTGATACAAAGACAGCATCGCAATCAATTTTTATGACAACATTGTTTAGTCTTGCTACGATACCATTGGTTATGTGTTTTGTTAAATAACTAGGCGAAAATTTAATATTAAGATAATTATATGCAATTATTTTAATGATTCATTAAAATAATATTGAGTTTTATGATAAATTGTGATATGTTGATTTGGTAATCAAATTTAAAATTGTTATAGGAGGATATGTTATTATGGATCAACTAAAACATCATATTTTTGTCTGTACAAGCTCTAGAATCAATGGAAAGCAGCAGGGAGTATGTTTTTCTAAAAAATCTGTTGATATAGTCAGTGGATTCATGGAAGAAATAGAAGACAGGGATTTGAATGATGAAGTTAAAGTTACCAATACAGGATGTTTTGGTATGTGTGCCCAGGGACCAATAGTTGTTGTATATCCAGAAGGAGTATGGTATGGAGGAGTTACTCCAGACGATGTAGAGGAGATAATGGACAAACATATTGAAGGCGGAGAAATAGTAGAAAGACTTAAAATATGAATAAATTTAATGGAAACATATTTAAAAATATCAGGCTTGCATAATAGTAAGTCTGGTATTTTTTATTTTATATTTATATATGAGCTGTTGAAATATAAAGATGTTATTAGGTATAATGAAATAATACATTAAACAGGTATTAAGGATTATAATATATTCATGGAGGTGTTGTTTATGCAGAAATCAGTTGAAATTGAAAGTAAGGAATTGACTTTAAGGGGCATGCTTCATGTTCCAGAACGTATTAATGGCAAGATTCCAATAGTTTGTATTTTTCATGGATTTTACAGTGACAAAACTGAAGCTCATTTTATGTTTGTGAAGTTATCAAGAAAGCTGGCTGATATGGGGATCGCCAGTGTGCGTTTTGATTTCAGGGGAAGTGGAGAAAGTGATGGCGAATTTATTGACATGACTGTTTCAAAAGAACTTGAGGATGCAAATGCAATACTTGATTATGCTGGATCTTTGGATTTTGTAGATATAAACAAAATAGGTGTTATAGGTCTTAGTTTGGGTGGAGCCATTGCAAGTATGCTCGCTGGAGATCGCAGGGAAACTATAAAATCACTTTGTTTATGGGCTCCAGCAGGAAACATGAGAGATATTATAATAAAAGGAAAAAGTAAAGATGATGTTAGGCAAATTCGCAGGAAAGGTTTTTTTGATTTTGAAGGATTGTCGATTGGTACGGAATTCTTAGGTGATATAGAAAATATTGATATTTTCCGTAAAGCATCTTCATATGATAAAAATGTTTTGATTATTCATGGTGACAAGGATGAAACGGTTCCACTTTGCATATCAGAGAGATATTTGGAGCTTTATGGAACCAATGCAGTTCTTCATATTGTTAAAGGAGCAGACCACACTTTTAATTCCAAAGAATGGGAAGATGAAGTTCTTGATTGTTCAATTGCTTTTATGGAAACTGAACTTTTATAGAGTAAAGAAGAAAAGACTATGGATTTGGAGGGTATATCTGCTTTAATATATAGGTAAAATAATAGTCATTAAAGGATGAATTTTATATGATAGATAAATATAAGAGAAATATAAATTATTTACGCATATCTCTTACAGATAGGTGTAATTTAAGATGTAGATACTGTATGCCGGAAGAAGGTGTTGTACCTAAGCTCAATCATGAGGATATACTTCATTTTGAACAAATATTGAAGATAATAAAAGCTTCATCTTTAATAGGTATAAATAAAATAAGGTATACTGGTGGAGAACCTCTTATAATGAATGGGATAGATAATCTTATATATGAGACCTCATCTATTGAAGGTATTGAGGATATTTCTATAACTACCAATGGTATTCTGCTCTGTGATGCAGCTGGAGATTTAAAAAAATCCGGATTGAATAGAGTAAATATAAGTCTGGACACTTTAAATGAAAAAAAGTTTAATAGTATTACAAGAGGTGGAGATCTGAATAAAGTTATACAGGCTATTGAAAAATGTATAAGTCTTGGATATTCACCAGTCAAAATAAATGTGGTGCTTTTAAAGGGAATAAATGATGATGAAATTCAAGATTTTATTAATTTGACACTAGATATGCCAATTCATGTAAGGTTCATTGAATTAATGCCCATGGGTACTGCAGTTGATCTTTATAAAGATGAAAATATAAAATGTGACAAAATTATTAAAAATTTTACTTCTCTTGAACATATAACAAATGAAAAAAGCAGTACTGCAGAATTGTATAAATTACCAAATGCAAAGGGATTGGTAGGTTTTATAAGACCTATAAGTTGTAAATTCTGCAGCTTTTGCAATAGAATAAGGCTTACTTCTACTGGCACTATAAAGCCCTGTCTCCATTCAAAACAGGAATATGATATAAAGCCCTATATAGGAAATGAGGAGAATCTCATTTTATTATTAAAAAAAATTATACTTAGTAAGCCTGTGGAACATCATTTAGAAGCTGGCATAAGCTCAAGCAAAAAAATGATGTATGAAATAGGAGGGTGATTTTATTTGTTTTAATATATTATTTTATAGTAGAATTATAGTAGAAAAGTTGTAAAATCCAAATTATTTTGAGGAGGGAATATAATGGACATAATTTTTAATAGAAGAAGTATAAGAAAATACAAAGATAAACCAGTTGAGAAGGAAAAGATAGATAAACTTTTAAAGGCTGCTATGCAGGCACCATCTGCAGCGAATCAGCAGCCATGGGAATTTATTGTTGTGCAGGATAAAGAAAAATTAAAAGAGTTGTCAAATACTAGTCCATATTCTAAAATGGTGGCTGATTCAAGTGTTACTTTTGTCTTATTATCAAGGAAAGGTAATTTGCTTGTACCAGGTTGTGTATCACAGGATATGGGAGCAGCTGCAGAAAACCTCCTGCTGGAGGCAGTGGACTTGGAACTTGGTGCTGTCTGGCTTGGAGTAGGTTCCATTAAGGAAAGAATGGATTATGTATGCAAGGTATTTAATTTACCCGGCAATATTGAACCTTTTGCGTTGATTGCAGTAGGATATCCCGATGGACAGGAAAATAAATTTATAGATAGATTTGATGAAAAAAGAGTTCATTATGAAAAATTTTAATAATCAAATTTAAAAATAAGTAATGATGTTACAGACAACAAATGATTGTAGCATCCTCTTATATTAAACTATTAATATGATTATATGGAGGTAATTTTGTGAAAAGTAATGTTTACTTTGCAAATTTGAGAGCAAGAAATGAAAATCAAAATAAAGTAACTAAAATAAGAAAATTATTCGATAAGGCTGGATTTGAAAATGTATTAAGTAAAGGAGATTTAACTGCAGTTAAAATTCATTTTGGAGAGCTTGGAGGAGATGGATACATTAATCCTGTTTTTATAAGACAGGTGGTTGATAAAATAAGGGAATCACAGGCCAATCCATTTTTAACAGATACAAACACATTGTATTCTGGAAGTAGATCCAATGCAGTAGACCATGCAAATACAGCATCTCTTCATGGATTTGGCCATTCAGTAGTTGATGCTCCTGTAATAATAGCAGATGGTTTAAGAGGTGAAAACGTAAAAGAAGTAAAAATAAATAAAAAACACTTTAAAGAAACAAGAATAGCAGGGGCAATAGCTCAAGCGGACAGTATGATAGTACTATCACATTTTAAAGGACATGAAGTTGCAGGTTTTGGTGGAGCAATCAAGAATCTTGCCATGGGATGCGCCAATCCAGCAGGAAAAAGAGATCAACACTCTATAAGACCAAGTGTAAATATAGAAAAGTGCATAGGTTGTGGAAAATGCAGTGAGGTCTGTCCTAAACAGGCTATAACTGTTGAAAATAAAAAATCATCTATAGATAAGATGAAATGCATAGGTTGTGGAGAATGTATGACGGTCTGTCCAGTGAAGGCCATTGACTCAGGTGGGGAAATGGAGGCAAAAATATTTACTGAAAAACTTACGGAGTATGCTTATGGAGCATTGAGAGGCAAGAAGGGTAGAGTAGGTTATATTAATTTTGTCATAAATGTTACTCCTGACTGTGATTGCGTTCCCTGGAGTGATGCACCTATAGTGCCTGATATAGGAATTCTGGCTTCAACTGATCCAGTAGCACTGGATTGTGCATGTTATGATTTGGTGAATAATGCAATAACTTTACAGCATACTATGTTAAGTGATAATCATGATCATGAGAAATGTCATGATAAATTTAAAGGACTCAGAGATAATACTTACGGTTATATTCAATTATCATATGGGGAAGAAATCGGTCTTGGAACTAGAAACTATAGTTTGATAGAAATATAATTACAAGTAATTATAGACAGGTAATATAATAGGAGGAAAATATGGAATATACGTTAATTGCTACGGCAACATTTGGATTGGAATCTGTAGTTGCAATGGAACTTAAAGATCTTGGATATGAAGATTTACATATAGAAAATGGAAGAGTGATTTTTCAGGGTGACGAGATGGATATAGTTACCTGTAATCTATGGCTTAGAACTGCGGATAGAGTTCTTATAAGAATGGCCGAGTTCAAAGCAGAAAGTTTTGAGGAGCTTTTCCAGGGTACAACTGAAGTAGAGTGGGGATCTCTCATGCCGGAAGATGCATTTATGCATGTTGAAGGTAAATCTGTAAAGTCAAAGCTTCATAGTGTACCGGACTGTCAATCTATAGTTAAAAAAGCTGTAGTTGAATCCATGAAAAATAAATATCACCTGGAGAAATTTGAGGAGACTGGGGCAGAATATAAAATAGAAGTTGGAATTTTAAAGGATATAGTTACTCTGACCGTTGATACTTCCGGTGAGGGATTACATAAAAGAGGATATAGAAAGAACTCAGGAAAAGCACCTATAAAGGAGACATTGGCTGCAGCTTTAGTATTGTTAAGTAAATGGGATCCTTCCATAATTCTTGCAGATCCAATGTGTGGTTCAGGAACAATTGCCATAGAGGCTGCATTGATAGGAAAGAACATGGCACCTGGATTAAATAGAAATTTTGTTTCTGAGCAGTGGGGTATAATTCCACAAGATCTATGGAGAGATTTAAGAAAGTATGCATCGCACTCTATAAATAATAAAGAATTCAGAATATTGGCATCTGATATAGACGGAAGAGTTGTTAGAACAGCTATGAATAATGCTGAAAAAGCAGGAGTAGAGGATTGTATCGCATTTCAAAAAATATCCGTCCAGGAGTTTAGCTCCAGTAAATGTGGAGGCTTTATAATAAGCAATCCACCCTATGGAGAAAGACTTGGAGAGTTGGAGGAAGCTGAAAAATTATATGAGGATATAGGTAAAGTATTTTCGAAACTAAAGGATTGGAATTATTTTATAATAACAGCGGACGATAAATTTGAAAAATATTTTGGAAAGGAATCCAATAAGAACAGAAAACTTTATAATGGAAGATTGAAATGCTATTACTATCAATATTTTAATAGAAAATAAATATAATATATTTTTGAATGGGAGATATTTTGATATGCAAATAGAACAAGATGGATATATATTTACTGATGATATTGATAAAATCAAGCTGGATAATGTATATACATTATTAAAACAATCTCATTGGGCAAATAATCGTTCAAAGGAAATTATAGCAAACACCATTGAAAATAGTGTATGCTTTGCTGTTTATCATAATAATATACAAATAGGATTTGCAAGATTTATAAGTGATTATTCTGTATATACTCTTATAATGGATGTGATTATAGATGAAAGGTATAGGGGCAAAGGACTGGGCAGGAAACTTATTCAGATAATAGTTGATTATCCAAGTATAAAAAATACTAGTAAAGTTCTTTGGACCACTTATGCTGAAAAATTTTATTTTCAATGCGGATTTAAACAGGAAAAACAATATAGTGTATTATTTAATAGACCAAATATTTAAATCGGAGGCTGTGTGAATTGATAGAGGTGGGGATATTAACTGTCAGTGATAAAGGTTCTAAAGGTAAAAGGGTAGATAGTACGGGACCTGCAATAAAACAATTACTGAATGATAAGGATTATAATGTAGAATATTATAAAATTGTACCTGATGAAATGGAAGATATAGAAAAGGAACTTGTATATCTTTCAGATACAATAAAGTTAGATTTAGTATTAACTAATGGAGGAACTGGTTTCTCCAAAAGGGATGTTACTCCGGAGGCTACTAAAAATGTAATACATAAGTATGTTCCTGGGTTTGGTGAAGCTATGAGGCTTAAGTCTTTGGAAATAACTCCAAAAGCTATGTTGTCCAGAGCTATATCAGGAATTAGAAATAGCACTCTTATAGTAAATCTGCCAGGAAGTCCCAAAGGAGCAACAGAAAATCTTCATGCAATCTTACCTGTTTTGCCACATGGAATAGCTATTCTCAAAGGAGAAGATTCTGAATGTGCACGATAGCTATATATTATGAAGGGAGAGATAACATTTGAGTAAAGTTTTGGCTGTTAATACAAGTGAGAAAAAGGGAGTTGTAAAACATCCTATTGAAAAAGGATATTTTAAAGAAAACCATGGTTTGTCAGGTGATGCACATGCAGGAAACTGGCATAGACAAGTAAGTTTACTAGCTCAGGAAAGTATAGACAAGATGAAGGCTTCAGGAGTAAAAGGGCTTAGCAGTGGCAAATTTGCAGAAAATCTAACTACTGAAGGGGTGATTCTATATGAACTCCCTGTTGGAACAAAAATAAAAGTAGGGGAAGTGCTGCTGGAAGTAACTCAAATTGGCAAGGAATGTCATAAAGGATGTGCCATAAAAAATTTGGTTGGAGATTGCATTATGCCAAGAGAAGGTATATTTGCAAAAGTATTAAATAGTGGATGGATAAAACCACAAGATGAGATTAAAATACTATAAAAGGTTAACTGGAGGTAAAATATTGGATTTATACATTTCAGATTTAGATGGAACACTATTGAATTCAAAGCAAGTTGTAAGTAAAATTTCTGTTGAGATAATAAATAAACTAATAGATGATGGATTGAATTTTACTATAGCCACGGCAAGGTCTTATGATGCTTCCAAAGAAATATTGCAGCCTTTAAAATTAAAACTTCCTGTAATTTTGAATAATGGAGCATTTGTCTACGATCCAATTTCACATAAAAATATTGTTGCAAATTATTTAAAAAATGATGATGCTGAATTTATATTAAGAAGTTATCATGAAAATAATATTTCTCCTTTAATATCAGCAATAGATTCAAGAGGCAACAAAAAGATATTTTATAAAGATGTATTTAATGAAGGACAAGAAATATATTTAAATTCACGCAAAGAAAACAAAGATAAAAGACTTACTAAAGTAGGGGACTTTTCATTAATTCAAAATTATAGAATAATAAACATATTCGCCATAGAAAGAAGAGATGTTCTGGATACTGAATATAAAATATTTACAGATAAGTTGAACATAAGTTGTCAGTATACTGAAGAAATATATTCTAGAGGATATTTTTGGCTTGAAACTACAAATTTAAAAGCCAACAAGAGTTCAGCGGCTAAATTCTTAAAAAACTATTTGAATGTAGATAGACTTATATGTTTTGGTGATAATTTAAATGACAGATCACTTTTTGAGTTATCAGATGAATCATATGCAGTTGAGAATGCCTATAAAGAAATAAAAAATTTAGCTACAGACATTCTAGATTCCAATGATAACAATGGTGTAGCTAAATTTCTTAAATCAAATTCAGTAAGATAGAGAATATTATTTTTGTGCTCTTTCAGCCCTTATGGTTTTACCTTTTATAGTTTTGTCCTTAAGTCCGTCTAATACTATATTACCCTTGTCTGCAAGTATGTCTACATAGGAAAAATTGTCCTGTATATTTATTATTCCTATGTCATCTGCGCTTATGCCTGGAATGCTTGAAATAGCCCCTGCTATATCACCAGGTCTTATTTTTTTCTTCTTGCCGGCACTTATATATATTTTTGTAACATTATCATTTAATTTTTGAGATTTGTCATTTTTGGGTTTATGTGGAATTTTTGATTTCTGTTTGAATAATTGTTTTCCTCTTTCAACCTCTTCAAGGGAAGGCATTGTACCCTTTTCTATATTAAATTCATAATGCAGAGCTATTTCATGCAAAAATCGATATTCCCTGGGAGTTACTAAAGTTATAGCAACACCTGTATTTCCAGCACGACCGGTTCTTCCAATTCTATGGACATAACTTTCCTTTTCCATAGGTATATCATAGTTTATTATATGAGTTATATTTTCCACATCAATTCCTCTGGCAGCAATATCGGTAGATACCAAGAAAGTAAATTCTCCTCTTTTAAACTTTTCCATTACATCGATTCTATGAGCCTGAAGCATGCCACCATGTAAAGCGCTGCAAGAATATCCTTTATCTTTCATCTTTTCAATTAAGTCATCCACATTTTTTTTAGTCCTGCAGAATATTATAGAGCTGTCTGGAAGTTCTTTATATATTATTTTATTTAATAAATCAAATTTTTTATAGGATTCAACTTCATAATATATTTGCCTGATTTTATCTTGTATGGAATTTTTTGAAGCAACTTCTATATTAGTTGGATGATTCATATATGAATCACATAATTCCAGTATTTCTTTAGGTATAGTTGCTGAAAAAAGAAAAGTTGCTCTGTTTTTTGGCAGCTTATCTATTATGGATTTAACTTGAGATATAAATCCCATATTGAACATTTCATCGGCTTCATCTATAACAAGATATTTTATTTTCTTTACATCCAGATTGTTTTTCTTGATGTGATCCAGTGTTCTGCCAGGTGTGCCAACTACTACATGAACTCTTTGATTAAGTTTCTCCTTCTGAATATTAGAAGGTTCTTTGCCAAATACTGCAATACAGTTTATCCTTTTGAATAGTCCTATACTTGAAAAGTCCTGTTTTATTTGAATTGCCAATTCCCTTGTAGGAGTAAGTACCAGCACTTGAGGTTTTCTTTCTTCAAGTTGTATATTCTCACAAATTGGTATAGCAAATGCAGCAGTTTTGCCACTTCCAGTTTGAGATTTAACTATGACATCCTTGTTGTCAAGAATAAATGGTATAACCTTTTCTTGAACTTCAGATGGATTTTTATATCCTAATTGTTCTAGTGACTTTAATATGTTTTTACTTAAATCAAAATTATTGAAATTTATTTTATTCATTATAATATTTACCTTCTTAATATATTTAATTACACTATAGATGATATCATAAATCATAATAGCATATGTTTATTATTGTATAAAAATTATAGCATTTTTAGTCATAATATATTCAAATATGCTTATTATAACATGTTTTGATTGATTAATGAAAAAAAATGAAAGATTTTAAATAAAAATGATTGATTTTAAAAGCTTTTTATACTATACTGATATATATAGAAATTGAAAGTTAATAAATTAACAATAAATTTTAGGAGGAAGCAAATGAACAAGAACTTTAAAAACATGATAATTATTTTTGCTGGTTTCTTTTTTTTGTCTCTGTTTTCAAATACTTTATCTCCATTTATAACAACTATAAAAAATACTTATCATGTATCAAGTGGGATTATTGCAATGCTTCCATCAGTAGTATATTGTGCTTCATTTATAATGAGTATGGTAAGTGCGAAGTTTATGTATACGTTAGGACTTAAAAAAGGATTGAATCTAGGATTTTTATTTGCAATCATTGCAAGCGTTATAATAATTTTATCAAAGTCTTTTTATGTTCTTATGGTGGGATATTTTATATCAGGATTTGCAGTAGGTATGGGCACTGTATTCTTAACTACAATGCTTTCACTTCTTCCAAAGCAGTATCAGAAATTTAGCCTTGCCAATGCATTTTTTGGACTGGGTGGAATTTTAATTTTACCTATAGACAGGTTGATATTAAAAGGTAATATACATTTTAGTTATGCTTATATTGTTCACATAATACTTGTAGCTGTATTTCTCGTATTGGCTACACAAATCAAAGGAATATCCTTGTGTGCTGATGAAGGTAGTGAATGTAAAAAACCAGAGTCTTCTGTACTAAAGAATCCATTGGTTTTATTATTTGTTATAGCGGTATTTTTCTATGTAGGAGCTGAAATATCAACTACAAATTGGACAGGCACTTTTCTTGAAAATTACTATGGAATTAATAAGACTGAAGTTCCAAACATTCTTCTAGGTTTTTGGATTTTGTTCACTTTTGGAAGAGCTATAGGTGATAAATTCTTAAATAAGGTAGGTCAATTGAGATTCCTTTTAATTTCACCTATTATATCCATTTGTGGCATATTTATTATTTTGTTCGGTAATTCTAGAATTCAGGCGTTGATAGGTATTGCAATTCTTGGAATAACAATGTCTATGATTTATCCTGCTATTCAAGGATATATAATACAACATGTAAGTAGGGAAGATGTACCTCCTGCTTCTGCACTTATAACTGTTTTCAACAATTTAGGTGCTACATTTTTAACTTATATAATAGGTTTCGCAGGTGGACAGAAGGTTACTTATGTATTTATAATTCAAATAGTATTCTATCTATATATTATATTTGTAGCTGCACGTTATTTGATTTTAAAACCAAGACGACAGCAGCAGAGACAGTTAAATTAAGTTAGTGAAAATTATCTACAGTTTAAGAGTAAATTCTCAACTATAGATAATTTTTTTTACTTTAATCTATGAAAACGATTTGAAAATGGAATATAATAATAAATGGAATAATATTAAATATGTATTGGGGGTTGTTAAAATGAAAGGATTTCTTAAAAATTACAGATTTTCTATTATACTTCTCGGTTCAATAGCAATAGGAGCAATCATAGGTGTATTACTAGGACCAAAATCAAGTGTGCTTAAACCTTTTGGAGACTTGTTCTTAAATTTAATGTTTATGATAATAACACCATTGGTATTTTTCAGTATAACTTCTGCTATAGCTAATATGAATGGAATGAAAAGGCTTGGTAAAATAATGATCAGTACTTTTCTAGTATTTATATTTACGGCATTTATAGCATCTGTAATTGGGGTTATAGGTGCTGTAATAGTGGATCCTGCACAGGGAATCAACTATTCAATGCTTAAAGAAATAGTATCAACAGATAATACCGTAGAAAAAGTTAAGCATTTAGGTGCTGCACAGCAATTTATAAATACTGTAACAGTTTCAGATTTTGTTTCTCTATTTTCTAAAAGTAACATGCTGCAGCTTATTGTATTTTCCGTAATTTTCGGCATTTCAGCAGCTATGATTGGAAAAAAGGCAGAGCCCGTAACTAAGTTTTTGACTTCAGCGTCAAACATAATGATGAAGATGGTTAAAATAATTATGTACTATGCTCCTATAGGACTTGGATGTTATTTTGCTGCATTAATAGGAGAACTTGGACCACAAATATTAAAGGGATATTTAAGAGTATTTGTTTTGTATGTAATTATAGCTATGATCTATTATTTTGCCTTTTTTACTATTTATGCATTTCTATCTGGTGGAAGAAAAGGAATAGGTCTGTTTTGGAGGAATGCTGTAACTCCTACCATAACAGCGCTTGCTACATGTTCTAGTGCTGCAAGTATACCGGTAAATTTGGAATTTACAAAGAAAATGCTTGTCCCAAAAGATATATCAGAAACTGTAATTCCCCTTGGAGCAAATATTCATAAAGATGGGTCTGTAATTGGGGGAGTTATGAAAATTACTTTTCTATTTGGATTATTCGGTAGGGATATGACAAGTGTTTCATCGCTGTTGTCCATAATAATAGTGTCATTTTTAGTAGGTGCTGTGATGGCTGCAATACCAAGTGGAGGTATGATTGGTGAAATGCTTATATTGAGCATTTATGGCTTTCCTTCAGAACTTCTACCTGTAATTGCAATTATAAGTGTTATTATAGATGCACCTGCTACAGTATTGAATTCAACTGGAAATACGGTATCAAGTATGTTAATATCAAGACTTGTAGAGGGAAAACAATGGATTACTCATAAATTGGAAATTTAATAACATAATGGAGGAGATAAATTGAAATATAAATATGTGCTATTTGACCTGGATGGAACTTTAACAGACTCTAAAGAAGGTATAACTAAATCTGTACAGTATTCATTAAAAAAGTATGGTATTATAGTGGATGATTTGGATTTGCTTGAAAAGTTTATAGGACCGCCATTAAAAGAGTCATTTATAAAATATTATAAATTTGATGAATTAAAGTCAGTACAAGCAGTGGAATATTATAGAGAGTATTTTAAAAAATATGGTATTTTTGAAAATAAGGTTTATGGAAATGTTGCGGTACTTCTTGCTAAATTGAAAGAATCAGGACTTAATTTAATAATAGCTACATCTAAACCTACAGTATTTGCTAGAAGGATACTAAAGCATTTTAATTTATATGCATATTTTGACGATATTGTTGGAAGTAATATAGATGGTACTAGAAGTAAAAAAGGGGAAGTTATTAAATATATTTTAGATAAATATAATATTGTTAACCATGGGGAAGTAGTAATGGTAGGAGATAGAAAACATGATATAGTTGGAGCACGAGAAAATAATATAAATTGTATAGCTGTTTCATATGGATATGGTTCTATTGAGGAATTAAGAACTTCAGGACCTAAATATATAGCTGAAAATTTACTGGATGTATTTAAACTGATTACTAATGAATAATAAGAAGTGGAAAAGATCCATCATGGTCTGTAAATTAGAAGAAGCTGTCTCAAATTTATTTTGGGACAGCTATTAAAAAACATATTTATTCTAAAGATGTATATGAAATTTTTTTATCTGCATCACATTTAACACCTGTAATTTTTTTGCTGATTTTAGTATTCAATTGCACTGGACCATTCCACAGGTCATAAATATATTTCAAAGTGGCTTCCATATATTTAGAATTCAATTCTCGTCCATCATAAATCTGATTTAAAATTAGAGTATTATCTTTTGATGAGATTTCCTTGACTTCAATATTAGGAATTGTTCCCATACCACAGGAATTGCATAAAGCATTTCTAATTTCAAGCCATCCTGTATCATCTGCAATATCTTTTACTATATAGGCATCTCCATCTTTCATATACTCAAATAAATTCAGTCTATAACAGATATCTTTTGTAAGATATCTGCGAATGAAAGATTCATCTCTTTCTAATTTTCTGACTTCGAATATTTTTTCAGTTCCATATCTTTTTTCAAGATCCTCGAACATCTTAAATCCAAGATGATATGGATTAATACTTCCCATGGCAGGAGTTATAACATCATTATGTCTTTTTATGAATTCAATAAAAAGTGAATCTGGAAGGTCAAGCTTATGAAGTATTTTGTAGTGCCAGTAACTTGCCCATCCTTCATTCATAATTTTTGTCTCAATTTGAGGTATGAAATATGCTGTTTCTTTTCTTACTACATTTAAGACATTTTTTTGCCATTCTTCCAAATTTCCGTGTTTAATGATAAATAGAATTAAGTCATCACAAGGTTCTTCTTCAGAATTTTTTAGTCCTATAGCTCTTCTTGTTTGATATCTTACTGCATGGGCTGCATCTAAAATTTTTTCTACTCCAGTATATCCTATGCTTGGATCATTTAAATATTCTCTTATCATATTTGCATTGTTTTTGAACATTTCAATAGTATATGATGCATTGGTTCCATCTTTAAAAAGTCTGTTGTTTTTAAAGAAGTCATTATGACCATATACGTGTGCCATAGTTAATATTTGAAGCAATAGTGTATTATCCTTCATTAAATAGGCCAGGCACGGATCGGAATTTATAACCATTTCATAGGGAAGCCCTGTAAGATTATATCTGTATAATGATTCAGCTCTATCGTAAGATTTTCCAAAACTCCAGTGTGGATACCTGGAGGGCATACCTAAGTATGCCTCATATCCAATCATATCTTTATAGCTTACAATTTCGAATTCCTGAGGATAAAAGTCAAGACCTGAATTTTTTGCCATAGTTTCTATAGTAGAACACCAATTTTTTAAATCTGTAGTTGAATAGTCCAAACACATCACCCCATTTCCAACTCTTTTTTTAATATCTTCTTTAAAGATTCCCATAAATCCTGTTTTTGATTAATAGTAACAGCTGCAAAGTTGTTCTTGCTAATTTCATTTTTCAAGAGTTCCTTTATATTACTGCTGTAGGGGCTTGGGATTATTTCTGCATAGCTAAAGAGATTGCAGATTTCACTTAATTTTTTGCCATATTTTACAGCTCTCTCATCATCCTCGCTCCAGTTATCGCCATCACTTACATAAAAAGTGTATAGATTCCAGTAAGCAGGATTGTAATTTTCTTCAATTACTTCTAAAGCCTTTTTAAATCCACTGGAAATATAAGTACCTCCAGATTCTACTTTATGGAAAAACTCTCCTTCTGTAACTAATTTTGCAGTAGTGGAATGTGCTATAAATTTTACCTCTACATTGTTATATTTCATTCTTACAAATTCATAGAGAATAAAAAAGAAAGATCTGGCCAGGAATTTTTTAGTACTGTCCATAGAGCCTGAAGTATCCATTACACAAATTACAGCAGCATTTAGTTCACGCTTTGGTCTTTTTTTAACTCTATAATATCTTAAATCATCTTGTCTAAATGGAAATCTTGATTTTGAATCTTCTTCTAGTTCTTTATCAGAGTTAGCTTCATGTAGATCTTTTTTGGCTGTTTGACATCTTTTAAGTTTTTCTATAACAGTTCTCTTTTTAGCAAGTCTGGGATTTATTCCATTTTTCTGATAGCCAACTTTTTTAATAGAGTTTTTTGAAAGTATTTCAGAGTATCTTTTTTTATCCATTAAAGGAAGTTCCAAATCTTCTAAAAGATAATTTATAACATCCTCTATAGTGATTTCTGTCTCATATATGTCTTCACCTTCAGCATTGCCAGCACCTTTATTGCCATTAACACTTTTTCCATTAGCAGCTTTTCCAAGGTTGTCTCCTCTTTTTTGTGAGCCATCTCCACTGCCTACACCAGATTTGTTGTCTCCATATATAAATCTATACTCTTTAATTCCTTTTATTGGAATTTTAACTTTCTTATTTTTACTTTGTCCTATAATACTTTCTTCTGATATTATATCGGCTAAGTTGTCTTTGATAGATTTTTCTACTAATTGTTTATGACGTCTTCTATCCTCTAAAGATCTATCATGATGCTGGCTTTCATCAAATTCTCTGAAAATAGCCATAACATCAATCCTTCCATAGATTATTGGCAGCATATTTTAATATAACATCGCAGCAGTGATCGCAATAACCATTTGCTTTCATTTCTTCAACCATGGAATTATATTTTTCTGCCTGATCCTTATTGCGTACTTTGGATTTAGTTATTATTCTGGATAATTCCCTTACAGATGTAGTAAGCTTTTTCTCAATAGCTTCTTTAAGTGGTTCATAAGATGTATAGTCGATTTTTCCACCATTTCTTATTACGTAAAACATATATGATGTAACATCTGTTCTAAAACCTTTTGCTGAACTTTCAGAGATACCAATGTGTTCTTCAATAGATCTCATGAAAGTTTCATCTGGATCTAAGTCCTCACCTGTTGAACGATCTTTAATTTTATTTCTATTTACATATGCTTCCGCATGATCTAAATAATTGTCAAATAAACTTTCAGCTTGTTCTCTAAAGCTTTGAATAAAGGCTCTTGTTACTTCTTTCTCTAGTATTTTATTGTATTCTTTTCTGATAGTATCATTTAAAAATGTAAGATATCTTTTTTTATCATCATCAGCTATATCTAAATCTTTAACTGATTTTACAAGTATGTCTATTACACTTATTGGATTAATGCAGTTGTATTCTGAATTGGAAAGGGCACTGTCTAAAGCTTTGATAATAAATCTAGTTGAAATTCCAGACATACCTTCTCTCATTCCAGCTTCTTCTTTTAACTCTGAATAGTCAATTTTTTTAGTGCTTCCTTTTTCTACGATATCTTCTCCATTATAAATTTTTAATTTTGTCATAGGATCAACTTTATTAGATGGTGAAAGTCTTGAAAGAATGGCGAATATGGCTGCAATTTCAAGAGTATGTGGTGCTATATGAGCATCAAACTGGCTTTTGCCAAGTATTTTTTTATATATTTTGACTTCTTCATTTAATTCCATGCAGTATGGAACTTCGATTTTTACAATTCTATCTAGTATTGCTTCATTGGTGTGATCAGACTTAAATTTGTTCCATTCTGATTCATTTGAATGAGCAAGTATAATTCCATCAAAATATATCATTGAGCCTTTTCCAGGAGAAGGAACGGATTTTTCCTGTGTTGCAGTTATTATTGTATGAAGGTATTCTACATCATTTTTAAAAACTTCTATAAATTCTACAATTCCTCTGTTTCCTACATTAAAAGCACCATTTAAAGAAAATATTCTTGGGTCATCCTCAGGATACATATCCATTTTTGATATGTCTACAGAACCTGTAAGGACAGATGTATCTTGATTATTAGGATCAACTGGAGGCACTACTCCTATACCCTTTCTTGAACGTATAGAAAAGTCTGTAGTTACAACAGGAAAATTTTCATATTTACCATCGTATTGGTGCTTTAATCTATATTTGCAAACTGGGCATAAATCACCTTCAATTTTTACACCTAATTTTTTTTCAAAGTCGGTTCTTAAATGTTTTGGTATTAGATGAAGAGGTTCTTCTCTAATAGGGCATCCTTTTAGTGCATAAATAGATTCTGCAGTTTCCAGGGCCTTTTTAATTGAATCTACCAGGGATGATTTACCTGCACCAACAGGACCTACTAAATAGAGCACTTGTCTTGCTTCTTCACCCTTCATAGATGCAGAATGGAAATAGTTAACCAGCTTCATTATTACTCTATCTATTCCAAAAAATTCATTTTTAAAAAAGTTGTATCTTTTTATTGGTTCATTACCATATAGTTTCTTTATTCTTGGGTTATCCTCAGGTTTTAATACTTCATAGCCTTTATTTATTATGATATTGTACATTCTATTATGTGCTAGTTTGACTATATCGGGATTATTCTTTACAAGTTGTAAATATTCTAGAAATGTTCCTTCAAATTCTTCCTTTTTCCTTGATTCTCTATCATTTTCAATTATATCTTTAAAATCCATAAGTATCTTTCCCCCTTAACTTATTATTAAATATTACGCATGATGAATACCTAATATGTGTGAAATTTATAATATTTTAATTTGTATCAATATAATATGTATATTTGTATTGTTAAATAATATGAGCGTGAGTTGACAAAATGTAAAAAAGTCTATAATATTTAATTGTCAACTATTATACTTATAGTAGTTGACAATAATAACGGTAAGGGGGAAAATTTAATTGAAGACAAGAGATATGATTATGGTATCCATTTTTGCAGTTTTGACCGCTATAGGGGCTTTTATAAAAATACCTATACCATATGTTCCATTTACACTTCAATGGCTGTTTTGTGCTATTAGCGGTATTGTGCTCGGAGCCAAATTAGGAGCATTGTCACAGATCCTATATGTGGTTATAGGACTTATAGGAATTCCAATTTTTACAGAAGGCGGGGGATTATACTACATATTCAAACCTACTTTTGGGTACTTGATAGGATTTATAGTTGCTTCATTTGTAATTGGAAAATTAAGCTCTAAAATTAAAAAAATTAGTTTTATTAAATCTTTATTGTGTATATTAAGCGGGTTATTTTTTGTTTATTTATTTGGGGTTTTACATCTTTATCTTATTTATAACTTATATATGGGAGATAGGAAAACTATGGCATGGGCAGTATTTTACGGATTTATTATTTGTGTAGGTGGTGATCTTGTAATAAGTGTATCAGCTGCACTTTTATCATTAAAATTAAAAGCACTAAATAAACTTTATAGTTAGGTCTATAAAAAATTATAATATTGGAAGAGGGTATCTAAAATGACTAAAGGCGTGTATATAGTGGGGACTGATACGGAAATTGGAAAAACATTGATTACTGGAGCTTTGGCTTATACTCTGCGTAAAGATGGATACAATACAGTTTATTTTAAGGCGGCATTGAGT
This sequence comes from Clostridium tyrobutyricum, assembly GCF_019144085.1. Taxonomy (GTDB): domain Bacteria; phylum Bacillota; class Clostridia; order Clostridiales; family Clostridiaceae; genus Clostridium_B; species Clostridium_B tyrobutyricum_A. The sequence goes on along the minus strand of NZ_JAHHUY010000002.1, from coordinate 65,697 downwards.
GGAGCCGAAATGGAACATGGAAAGATGATCCCAGGAGATACTAAATTTGTATGTTCACTTGCCGGTATTCAAGAAAAATATGATTACATTACTCCATACATATATAAAACTGAAGTATCGCCATATTTGGCTTCAAAACTTGAAAATAATCCTATTGATATAAAAATAATAGAGGACAGATTTAATGATTTAAAGAAAAAGTATGATTATATAATATGTGAAGGTAGTGGAGGAGTAACGTGTCCACTCACTGATTTTGATGGAAAAATATATACTTTGGACAAACTTATAAAAGAACTGGGAATGGATATGATTTTAGTCTCAACTGCAGGTTTAGGAACTATAAATCATACTGTTTTGACTGCTAAATACATTGAAGATATGGGAATATGTATAAAAGGAATTATAATAAATGGATATAAAGACACAGTTATGTGTAATGATAATATAGATATGATAAAAAGAATGACGGGAATTCCCATACTGGGGATTATGCCCCATATTGAGAAAAATACACGGGATTTCATGGAAAGTATAAAGAAAGTATCAGAAAAAGTATTTAATTCAAAAGGGATAATTGATTGTATGAAGGAGGTATGAATAATGAAAGGACTTGAAGAAAAAGATTTGAAATATATATGGCATCCATGTACACAGATGAAAGACTGTGAGGAGTTGCCTCCTATTATCATAGAAAGGGGCAAGGGATGCTATTTACAGGATATACACGGTAATTCATATTTGGATTGCATAAGTTCATGGTGGACAAACATTTTCGGACATAGCAATCCTAGAATTAACAGGGCAATTCAAAAGCAATTAGGCAAAATTGAACATTCTATTTTTGCACATTTTTCTAATAAACCTGCTGTTGAATTAGCAGAGAGGCTTATAAATATAGCCCCAGAGGGACTAGAAAAAATGTTTTTTTCAGATAATGGCTCTTCTGCGGTAGAGATAGCTCTAAAGATGAGTTTTCAGTATTACCAGCAAAAGGGGAAAACTAAAAAAATAAGATTTGCTGCATTAACTGATGCTTATCATGGAGAAACAATTGGTGCATTGTCCGTAGGTGCTTTGGATTTGTATAATAAAATTTACAAGCCACTTCTTATTGATACACTTAGAGTTCAAGGACCAGACTGCTATAGATGTAAATATGGAAAAAACAGAGACAGCTGCAGTGCTGAATGTTTTGAACATATGGAAAGGGAACTGGAAATTTATCATGATGAACTTTGTGCCATAATTGTAGAACCTATGGTTCAAGGAGCGGCAGGCATGAAGATTTACTCTCCTATTTATTTAAGAAAACTTAGGAAAGCCTGTGACTATTATGATATTATTTTAATTGCAGACGAAATAGCTGTTGGATTTGGAAGAACAGGAAAGATGTTTGCTTGTAATCATGCTGACATAAGCCCTGATATAATGTGCTTATCCAAAGGTATCAGTGGGGGTTATATGCCAATGTCTGCAGTTTTAACTACTAATAGAATATATGATGCTTTTTATGATGATTATGTTAAATTAAAGACTTTTATACACAGTCATACATATGCAGGTAATGCAATGGCATGTGCTGCAGCTTGTGAAAGTTTAAATATATTTGAAGATGAAAATATAATTGAAAAGAACAGGGACAAAGCTAAATTGATTAAGAAACTTGTAATTGATAGAGCAAAAGACAGTCCGTTTGTAGGAGACATACGTCAAATTGGCATGATAACAGCGATAGAACTTGTTAAAGATAAGAATACGAAAGAAAGTTTCAGCTGGAAGGAAAGAGTAGGATATGGAATATATAGAATAGCTTTAAATAAAGGATTACTTTTAAGGCCTATAGGGAATGTATTATATTTTATGCCTCCTTATGTTATTGAAAAAATAGATATAGAATATATGGTTGATAAATGTTTTGAAAGTATAAATGAGTATTTTGGATTATAAATATGGATATAAGGTATTATTAAATTATAGTAATGCCTTATATTATTGAACTTTTTTAGAATAATGTTATAATAAAAATTAAATGAAGTTTAAGAATTACAATATAAGATTAATTTCCTTTTAGCATTTTAGTTAGGGGGAATTTTTATTTTATATAAAATTTGAATATACATTTGGGGTTGGTAAAATGATACAACTTATCGGAATAAAGAGTGATTGTGACATTGATATAAGACAAAAGTTTTCTATAGTATCATCAAGCTTAGAAGAAAAGCTAAAGAAACTCAACAAGTTTGTTGATAGTAGTTTAATTTTAAGCACCTGCAATAGAACTGAAGTATATGTAGATTCTGATATTCAGGGAAAGAAGTTAATAAATATGATATTTGCGGAATTAGGCTGGAATTTAGAACTTACGAATTATATATTTTATGTTAAAGACATAACGGCTGTTAAACATTTATTGGAAGTAAGTTGTGGATTCCATTCTAAAATTTTAGGAGAAGATCAGATATTGGGTCAGATCAAGGATTCATATTTAAGTGGACTTAAAGCCAGGACTATAAAGGGAGGACTTCAAAGATTATTTCAATATGCTATAACCTGTGGGAAGGAATTTAAAAATGCCTGTGAAATGTATAAGATTCCAGTGTCATCACCTTCAATAGTTGTAAAGAGAGCTTTGGATAGTGGTTTTAGGAGATATATGATAATAGGCTTTGGCAAAATTGGGAAACTTGTTCTTAAATATTTAGTAAATTCAAATGCTGCTGTTATATATGTTGTAGTCCGTGATTTAAGCAAGATAAGTGATTTGGAAAGATTACAAAGTGAAGTTAAATTCATAACTTTTAATGAAAGAAAGAACTATTATGGAGATATAGATTGTATTGTTACTTGTACATCAGCACCTCATTCTATCATATCAAGACAAGAGCTTCCTGAAAAGCAGTTGTCTATATTTGACCTTGCAGTTCCTAGAGATGTAGATAATGATGTATTTTTACTTTCAAATATTAAAGTATATGATATTGATGATATAAGTAGAATTGACAAAAATAATAAAGTTATGAGAAAACAGAAAATGGCACAATATAGATATATAATTGATAAATATATTAAGAAATTTATAAAATGGCAGACTCTAAATGAGCTTTCTCCGGAGATACAGAGAATAAAAAATTATGGAGAGGAAATTTGTGAAAAGAGAATAAAAACCTTTAAGAACAAAAGATATACAAAGGACAATGAAATTTTGGCCAGAATCATGATACAAAGTACAGCCAAGGTATATATTAATAGAGCTATAAAATTATTGAAAAAAGAGAAATTAAATGGAACAGAGGACAATTGTCTCAGGTTTATAGATGAGATATTTTGCAGTAATGAAAAATAAAATTTATATAGATAATAAGGGGATGTAGATAAAATGAAAAATTACGATATATTTGAAGAATCCAAAAAATACATGCCTGGTGGAGTAAATAGTCCTGTCAGAGCATTTAAGGATGTAGATCTAAACCCACCAGTAATAAAAAAAGGTGAAGGTGCCTATGTTTATGATGAGGATAATAATAAATACATAGATTTTGTATGCTCTTGGGGGCCTATGATTTTAGGACATTGCGATGGCGATGTAGTTAATGCAATAAAGAATATGAGTGAAAAAGCCATTTCTTTTGGAGCTACTACTAAAATTGAACTGGAACTTGCTAAATACATATGCACAACTGTGGATAATATTGATATGATTAGAATGGTAAATTCAGGCACAGAGGCTACAATGAGTGCTGTAAAGCTTGCAAGAGGATACACTGGTAAAAGTAAGATAATAAAATTTGCAGGTGGATATCATGGACATTTTGATGGATTCCTTGTAGAAGCTGGTTCAGGTGTTATGACAGAAGGAATTCCAGGAAGTGCGGGAGTTCCAGAAGAAAGTGTAAAAAACACTATAATAGCACAATATAATGATATAGAAAGTGTGCAGAGTATTTTTGAAAAATACAAGAGTGATATAGCGGCAATTATAGTAGAACCTGTAGCAGGAAATATGGGGGTAATTCCAGGAGATAGAGAATTCCTAGGTGGATTGCGTAGTATCTGTGATAAATATAAAAGTCTGCTTATATTTGATGAAGTAATGAGTGGATTTAGAGTAGCATATAAAGGTGCTCAAAGTCTATATGGCATAAAACCTGATATAACTACCTTTGCTAAAATAATGGGTGGAGGTCTGCCTTGTGGGGCTTATGGTGGAAGGCGTGATATTATGGAGAAGCTTTCTCCAATGGGACCTGTATATCAAGCTGGTACAATGTCTGGAAATCCTGTTGTAATGGCAGCTGGATTTGCAACATTAAAAAAATTACATGAAAATCCTGAGTACTATATACATCTTGATAAACTTGGGAATAAACTTCAAAGTGGTGTAGAGGAAATAGCAAAAAATAAAAATATTCCAGTTGTGTTCAATAGATGCGGAGCAATGTTGACTATATTTTTCACCAAAAATTCTAAAATAAAAAATTATGAAGATGCCAAGAAATGCAACATTGATATCTTTAACAGATATTTCAAACATATGATTAAAAATGGAATATATATTGCACCTTCTCAGTTTGAGGCTGTTTTTTTAAATGTCAAACATACAGAGGAAGATATCGACAAATTCCTTGAAGCCTTTGATAGTTTTGAAATATAAAAATATTAATATTATATTCTTATAGAAATGGAGGTATAATATGGGTTATAAAAAGGTAAAGGTAAAATTAAAAAAAGATGTTACTAATGAAGATTTTTGGAAAGCTACGTATAATACCGGCTCCAATTTAGGAATAAGACTCGTTCAAAATTTCGGCAAAATGAAAGAGGAATACTTAAATGGCAAGGTGTCTGATCATGGATCACTGGAAGTTGCAATACCTGTATCATATTATAATAGGGAAAAAGAAACCATAGATACAGATATTATAGAATATAACTATATTAAATCTATGAAGGATATATGGGAAATTGTTGATTAATATGCATCATGATTTTCATAGAATTCATAATGTTAATAATTTAAAGCTATCTTTTATATTGAGATAGCTTTAATATTTTGCAAATTATATTGAATTCCATATTATTTATGAATATTATTAATTATTTATTAATAAAAAAGACAGAAATAAGTTTTTTTAATAATTTATAAAATATAAATATTAAAATAAAACATTTAAAAAACATATATAAAGTTTTGTTTTTTTAAAAATTATTATATAATAAACAAGTATGTAAAATAATAAATTGCTTGTTGTCGAATTATGGAAGGAAAGATTTAATGGACATTTTTAAAAAAAAGTCACTGGAACAACTAAGAGACAGTATGCAAAGAACAGATTTGCAGAAAAATCTTAAGGCTAAGGATATAGCATTACTTGGAGTAGGAGCTGTATTAGGTGTAGGTATATTTGTTGCTACAGGAGAAGGAGCACATATGGCAGGTCCTGGAATTATATTGTCATTTGTTTTAGCTGGAATGGTGGCATGTTTATGTGGATTATGCTATTGCGAACTTGCTACAATGTTTCCTGTAGCAGGAAGTACATATTCATATGCCTATATTGCATTTGGAGAATTTATAGCTATGATTGTAGGATGGTGTTTAACGGCGGAATATATAGTAGCGGGAAGCGCTGTAGCTTCTGGATGGTCAGCAACTTTTAAAGGAATTTTACAATCTATAGGTATAGTACTTCCACAAGCCATTTCATCATCACCTGCTAAAGGAGGAATAATAGATCTTCCCGCAGTTGCTATAATAGCAATGCTAACGGTATTACTTTATAATGGCATACAGGAAAGCTCAAAAGTAAATAATATAATTGTAGGAATAAAGATATCCATAATTATTATTTTTATATTTTTAGGGATATCACATATAAACGTATTCAATTATAAACCTTTTATGCCTCATGGATGGAAGGGTGTTTTTACAGGAGCAAGTACAGTGTTTTTTTCCTTTCTTGGATTTGATGCTATTTCAACATCAGCAGAGGAGGCACAAAATCCGGAAAAGGATGTATCTAGAGGTATTATAATGTGTCTTGTAATAGTTTGTATATTATACGTTTCAGTTGCCGTTGTGCTTACAGGAATTGTTCCATATAATGAGATAGTTTCAGATAATGCAGTCCCGGAATCACTGGCAAGATTGGGAATTAACTGGGGTTCTGCACTGGTGGGAGTAGGAGCAATCTTTGGTATGATTTCTACTATAATAGCAGTTCTATATGGTCAGGTTAGAGTATTTATGGCAATGTCTAGAGATGGATTGATTCCAAAATCATTTTCAAAAATTCATAGAACTCATAAAACTCCATGGATAGCTACTATAATAGCAGGAATTGTATCATCTTTAATAGCAGGTTTTTTACCATTGAATATAATAGTAGAATTTGTAAGTACAGGTACATTGCTTGCATTTATAGTTGTGTCTGCAGCAGTTATTTATCTTAGAAAGGTTATGCCTGATATTGAAAGAAAGTTTAAATGCCCAGGAGTTCCATATACACCTATAATAACCATAATAAGTTGTATAGCACTTTTAATATCGATGAGGTTAATAACATGGATAGGATTTATTATCTGGTTAGTTATAGGATTGATAATTTATTTTATATATGGAAGAAAACATAGTATTGTACAAAATAAAAGTAAGAATTAATTGATTGAAAAATCAGAAGGCGGCATTTTATGAATCTTTTTAAGAAAAAGTCATTGGAACAGTTGAGAAATAATGTAAGGGAAACTAATTTGGAAAAAAATCTTAGAGCTAAAGATATAGCATTACTTGGTATAGGAGCTGTAGTAGGTGTAGGTATATTTGTTGCTACTGGAGAAGGTGCACATTCTGCCGGACCAGGTATTATTATTTCATTTGTACTGGCTGGAATAGTAGCATGTTTATGTGGATTATGCTATTGTGAACTTGCTACAATGTTTCCTGTAGCAGGAAGTACATATTCATATGCCTATATTGCATTTGGAGAATTTGTAGCTATGATTATTGGATGGTGTTTAACTGCAGAGTATTTAGTTGCAGTTAGTGCTGTTGCATCAGGCTGGTCTGGAACATTTAAAGGAGTTCTGGAGTCCGCAGGTATAACGTTGCCCAAAGTTATAGCCTTTTCTCCCAGCAATGGTGGTGTGGTGGATCTCCCGGCAGTAATTATAATATTGCTATTAACATGCCTTCTTTGCTATGGAATGCATGAAAGCTCGAAAGTGAATAACATAATTGTTGGAGTAAAAATATTTATAATTTTACTTTTTATCTTTTTAGGAATATCACATATAAATGTATCAAATTACAAACCTTTTATGCCATATGGATGGAAAGGTGTTTTTACAGGAGCAAGTACGGTATTTTTCTCCTTTATAGGTTTTGATGCCATTTCAACATCAGCAGAAGAGGCAGTGGATCCTAAAAAAGATGTATCCAGGGGAATTATAATGTGTCTTATAGTAGTATGTATACTATATGTATTGGTAGCAATAGTGCTTACAGGAATTGTTCCATATAAAGAAATAGTTTCTGATAATGCAGTACCGGCAGCATTAGCTAGAGTGGGAATTAACTGGGGATCAGCTTTGGTTGGGGTTGGAGCCATTCTTGGTATGGTATCTGTAATGCTTGCAATGCTGTATGGACAGGTAAGAATATTTATGGTTATGTCTAGAGATGGATTAATACCTAAAATTTTTTCTAAAATTAACAAAACCCACAATACTCCTATTAAAGCCACTATAATAACAGGTGTTATTGCATCTATTATAGCAGGCCTCTTACCATTAAATGTAATAGTGGAATTTTTGAGTATAGGAACTTTGATGAGTTTTATGGTTGTGTCCATAGGAGTTGTTTATCTTAGAAAAGCCATGCCTGATATTGAGAGAAAATTTAAATGCCCAGGAGTTCCATATACACCTATAATAACGGTAGTTTGCTGCCTGATACTTTTGGTATCAATGCGATTAATAACATGGATTGGGTTTATTGTATGGTTGGCTATAGGAATTGTAGTATACTTTGCATATGGAAGAACTCATAGCACAGTTGAAAATCAGGATAAAAATATTGGTTAAAATTTAACATAGTTGCTTAGGTATAATGCATATAATAAAAAGAGTATTTGAAATGAGGTAAAATAATGTATTATATTGAAGTAGAAAAAAACATAAAAATTTTAGTAGAAGATTTAAATCCAAATGGAAAAGAGACTATTTTTTTTATACATGGATGGCCTTTAAACCATAATATATTTGAATATCAGTTTAATGTGCTTCCTAAACATGGTTATAGGTGTATAAGCATTGATTTAAGGGGATTTGGAGACTCTGATAAACCATGGAGTGGATATTCATATGATAGATTATCAGATGATGTCCGTATAATTATTGAAACACTTGGTTTAAAAAATATAACACTTGTAGGATTCTCTATGGGAGCTGCTATAGCAATTCGATATATGTCAAGATATTATAGTTACAATGTATCAAAACTTATTTTATTATCTGCAGCAGCACCATCATTTGTAATGAGGCCAGGATATCCATATGGAATGACATCTGATGAGGTTGACGATTTAATTAAACAAACTTATGAAAACCGTCCTGAAATGCTTTCAAACCTTGGCAGCATATTTTTTGCAAGCAGTGTTACACCTAGCTTTGTAAACTGGTTTCAAAATATAGGCCTTACAGCTGCAGGTTATGCAACTATAAAAGCTGCCGAGTCACTTAAAAATGAAGATCTTAGATCTGATCTTGGTAAAATTAATGTACCAACAGGCATATTTCACGGAAGATTGGATAAAATATGTCCCTTTGAATTTGCAGAACAATTAAAAATAGGAATAAAGAATTCTAAGCTATACCCATTTGAGTTTAGTGGCCATGGAATTTTCCATGATGAGTTGAAAAAATTTAATTCTACACTTCTTGAATTTCTGAGAAAATAGGGTTTACCCACTTTTTAAAGTGGGTATTTTTATATACAAATATAATTATTGTGTTAAGTTTATTTAACCTCTCCATAAATTCTTATTAATCTTCAAAGTTTATGATATATACGTGAGTAAAAATTAGTGGAGGTATTCATATGGAAAAAACAGCAGAACAGGTGAGCATGATACAGAAGACTGTTGACAAAAAGAAAGTTATAAAAACTTTGGAACCATATTTCTACATCGTTCCATGCATGATTATATTTGTAGGGTTTACGTATTTTCCATTTTTAAAGACAATTTATTTGAGTTTGTTTAATACAAATGCTGGTGGAGAAATGAGTTCCTTCGCTGGGTTGTCAAACTATATTAATTTATTCAAGTCACCGTCATTTATTAATAGCATACTTGTTACTTTTAAATATGTAATTGTAACTACAATACCATCCATATTAATAGGGTTGGTATTGGCACTTGTTTGTAACAACAAGTTGAAATTCAAGGGACTATTCAGTACTATGTATGCCATGCCCATGGCAGTTTCTTCTGCTTCAGCAGCAATAATATGGATGTTATTATTCAATCCAAGTATAGGATTGATAAACTTCCTGATGAAGAGAAGTATAGGATGGCTTACAAGTCCGTTCTGGGGATTTATAGCAGTTTCCATAGTAGGTATATGGCTTAACAGTTGTATAAATTTTATTTTTATAACATCTGGTCTTAAAAATATTCCTAAAGAACTAGTAGAAAGTGCATCTATAGATGGAGCTAATTATTTTCAGCGATTGAAAAGTGTTATCCTGCCATGCCTTTCACCTACACTTTTCTTTGTGCTCATAATAAACATCATAAATGGATTTCAAACTTTTGGACAGATAAGCATAATGACACTTGGAGGGCCTGGTGAAGCTACCAATGTACTTGTTTATTCTATATATAGAGATGCATTTTTTAACAGTAGATTTGGTGCTGCAAGTGCAGAATCAATAATTTTGTTTTTGCTTATGCTTGTAATAACCCTGATTCAATTTAGATATGAAAAGAAGAAAGTATTTTATAAATAAAAAATAAAAAATATACATTGGAAGGTAAATTATATGAAAAGAAATATAAATAAAACAGTTCTTTATATAGTAAATATAATATTTGGGTTAATAGCAATAGCACCTATTTTATATGCTCTTGCCATAAGTTTTATGCCGCCTGACCAGATATTTTCATATCCCCCAAAATTGATACCTAAAAGATTGTATTTTCGGAATTACAGGGATGCATTAAATGCGGCACCAATAATAAAATTCATATTGAATAGTTTTATTGTGTCTTTAGGAGTAACTGTAGGTCAAGTTATAACTTCATGCCTTGCAGCTTTTGCATTTTCGTTCTTTAATTTTAAAGGAAGGAAGATATTATTTATAGTTGTTCTTGCAACTATGATGATACCTTCAGAATCAATTATGATATCCAATTATTTAACTGTTGGTTCCATTGGATGGCTGGATAGCTATAAGGCTCTTATCACTCCATATTTAAGTGCTGCCATGGGAATATTTATGATGAGACAGTATTATCTTACTCTTCCCCAAGAACTTTATGAAGCTGCAAAAATAGATGGATGCAGTAGTTTCAAGTTTTTCACTAAAATAGTATTTCCAATGTCTAGACCTATTGTAGGTTCTCTTGGAATATATACTTTTCTAGTTACATGGAATCAATATCTGTGGCCTTTGCTTGTAACAAGTAAGGATAGTTCAAGAACCGTCCAAATAGGTATAAGCATGTTACAATTTTCTGAAAATCAATCTTTCGGACTTATAATGGCAGGTATTGTAATGGTATTGTTACCTTCAATTGCAATTTTTATATTTGGTCAGAAACAGCTGATAGAAGGAATTACATCCGGTGCAGTAAAAGGCTGAATATGAATTTATATTTATATAATAGCAATCAATTTCGAAAGGAGAAAAACAATGAGAAAGAAATTAGCAAGTTTGTTAATAGCATTATTGATGGTAGGAGGTGTTTTAACAGGTTGTGGTAATAGTGGAAGTAAGACTTCAAGCAGCAACAAACCTGTTGAAATAACATTCTGGCATTCTATGTCTGGTAAAAATGGACAAGCACTTGAGAAAATGATCAATGATTTCAACAGTTCCCATAAGAACATCAAGGTAAATGCACAATATCAGGGAAAATATGATGAGGCTATAAATAAACTGAAAAGTGCTGAAAGAGCAAAAAATGGACCTGATGTAATGCAGACTTACGATATAGGTACAAGATTCATGATAGACAGTGGATGGGTTAAACCAATGCAGGACTTCATAGATGATGAAAAATATGATACATCAAGTTTGGAACCTAATATATTGGGATATTATACAGTCAACAATAAATTGTATTCAATGCCTTTTAATTCATCTACTCCTATATTATATTATAACAAGGATGCATTTAAAGCAGCAGGATTGGATCCTGATAATCCTCCTAAGACATTTTCAGAGCTGGAAAGTGTAGCAGCAAAATTGACTAAAAAAGATGGTTCTGGAAAAGTTACTCAATATGGATATTCAATGGCTATATATGGATGGTTCTTTGAACAATTTATAATTAAGCAGGGACAGAATTATGCCAATAATGGTAATGGAAGGAAAGCAACTCCTACAGCAGTAGAATTTGATAAAAATGGATCGGGATTAAAAGTATTAAAGGAATGGCAGAAATTAGTTAAGTCTGGTAATGCAGCTAATTTTGGAAGAAATGAAGATGATACGGAAAATGCATTTATAGCAGGTAAGACAGCTATGTATATTGAATCTACAGCAGATCTTTCATCTGTATTAAGTGGAGTTGGTGGAAGATTCCAGATTGGAACCGGATCTTTGCCATCATTTGATGGAATAAAAGATGGAGGAGTTTCAATAGGTGGAGCTTCACTTTGGGCACTTAACAGCAAGGATACTGAAAAGGAAAAGGCAACATGGGAGTTTATAAAATATATGGTATCATCTGATGAACAGGCTTATTGGGCCACAAAGACAGGATATTTTCCTGTAACTAAAAAGGCTTATAACTCACAACTTATGAAAGACAACTTAAAGAGCAAACCACAATTCCAGACTGCTATAAATCAGCTTCATGCATCACCTTCAACAGCTAAAGGGGCACTTATGTCAGTATTCCCTGAAGCAAGACAGACCGTTGAGGCTAATATAGAACAGATGCTTCAGAATAAACAAACACCAGAACAAACTTTGAAGAAATCTGCAGACAGTATAAATTCAGCTATGAAAGAATATAATCAGAACAATCAAAAATAATGTATAAATTAAGAGGGAGATATTATTATATGAATAGGACTTTAAATATTGCCCATAGAGGATTCAGCGGTAAGTATCCTGAAAATACCATGATGGCTTTCAGAAAAGCAGTAGAGGTAGGTGCAGATGGTATAGAAACAGATCTTCATATGACTTCCGATGGTATTATAGTTATATGTCATGATGAAACTATAGATAGGACTACCAATGGATCTGGGTTTATAAAAGACTATACTTATGATGAAATAAGAAAATTTGATGCAGGAAAAGGAGAGAAAGTTCCCAGTCTAGATGAGTTGCTGAATTTTATGAAGAACAAAAACTTGCTTTTAAATCTGGAACTAAAGAATGACGTTGTAAATTACAATAATTTGGAGAAAGATACAATAAATAAAATATATGAGTATGGTTTAGAAAAGAATGTAATAATATCTTCTTTTAATCATCAGTCCATGAAGAGGGTAAAACAGTATGATAGTAGCATAAGAACAGGACTGTTGTATGGCTCAACTATTTGTAAACCGGAAGAATATGCAAAACAGATGGGTGCAGATGCACTCCATCCACTATTTTCTCTGGTTATGGATCAAGATGTGGTTCACGACATTAAAAAAAGCGGGATACTTATAAATGCCTATACTGTAAATAGGGAAGATGAGATGAAGAAGCTTATTGGACTGGGCATAGATGGTATTATAACAAATTACCCCAATATACTTAAAAAGTTATTTGGCTAATAGTCTTTTATAGAAGGGAGTATGATAAGATGTCGGGTTTATCATTAAGACATATGCGTAAAACATATCAAGGAAATGTTGAAACAATTAAGGATTTCAATCTGGAAATAAAGGATAAGGAATTTATAGTATTTGTAGGTCCTTCAGGCTGTGGGAAGTCCACTGTGCTTAGGATGATTGCAGGACTTGAAGAAATAACAGGGGGAGAACTGTATATAGGTGATGGGCTTGTGAATGAAGTAACACCAAAGGACAGGGATATTGCCATGGTTTTCCAAAATTATGCATTATACCCGCATATGACTGTATATGATAATATGGCTTTCGGTCTTAAGATGAGAAAGGTACCAAAATCTCAGATAGATGAAAAAGTTAAAAATGCAGCGGAAATATTGGATATATCCAATTTATTAGATAGAAAGCCAAAAGAATTGTCTGGTGGACAGAGGCAGAGAGTTGCTATGGGGAGGGCCATAGTAAGAAAACCAAAAGTCTTTTTGATGGATGAACCTCTATCAAATCTAGATGCCAAATTGAGAGTTCAGATGAGAACTGAAATATCAAAATTGTATAAGAAGTTGGAAACTACATTTATATATGTTACTCATGACCAAACAGAAGCAATGACTCTTGGTACAAGAATTGTTGTTATAAAAGATGGAATTATACAGCAGGTGGATACTCCAAGAGAAATATATAATCATCCGGTAAATATGTTTGTAGCAGGATTTATTGGAAGCCCACAGATGAATTTTATAGATGCTAGGTTGGAATATGCAAATGGAAAACCTGCAGCTCTATTTGGAGGGCAAAAAATAATTTTGCAGGACAATATGTTCGAACTTTTGAAACGCAAAGGATATATTAATAAGGATGTGGTACTGGGAGTAAGACCTGAACACATAGATTTTCCTAAAGAAGATAAAGATGATGAATGTACAATAGAATTTAATGTTGATCTAACAGAAATTATGGGAGCAGAAACTTATATATATTTATCTAAAAATCAAATTAGGATAACAGCTAGAACAGAAGGTATAGTAAATGCTGAATCAGGGGATAAAATTGAGTTAACTGTAGATTCAAGTAAAATTCACATATTTGATAAAAATACACAAAAGATAATAGTATAGAATATGAATATTTATTTTATGATTAATCGTTCTGCATTTTTTAAGGCATAACAATTTAGGATAATATATTTGCACCAAAATAGTAGGACTTGCGATTAGAAACAAATCTAATTAGCAAGTCCTATTATATATTATGTTAATGGAGCAAATAGTTTTAAAATTGATTCCATAATTTTTCTTAAAAAATTTCTTCTTTCCCATATGTGCTTTTCTATCTTTTGTGATACTGATATGGTTTCAATAAAGTCTTTATAAATATCTTTTATTACAGACACGTTGTACATATAAGCAGCACATTCAAAATGCAGGAATAGACTTCTATAATCCATATTTATTGTTCCTACTACAGCACATTCATCATCAGACAACATAACTTTACCGTGAATAAATCCAGGCGTATACTCATATATTTTTACTCCTGCGTCCAATAATTTATCATAATGAGATCTTGTAAGAATTTGCACAATTTTTTTATCGGGAATAGAGGGTGTTATTATTCTTACATCCACACCTCTTTTTGATGCCAATGATAAACATAACATCATTTCATAACTTATAACAAGATAAGGAGTAGTAATGTACACATAGTTTTTGGTACTGTTTATTATACTTAAGTATATATCTTCAGCAGTACTGTCAAGCTTTTCAGGTTCACTTGCATATGGTATTGTGATTCCTGGAAAATTTTTAATACTGTGTGCAAACTTATATTTTTCGAAGTTTTCGTTTTTCTTTGATATAGATTGCCACATTTTTAGAAATATTACAGTGAAACTGTAGACTGCATCACCCTCTAATGATATGGCCATGTCTTTCCAATAACCATATTTTTTATATTTGTTTATATATTCATCTCCAATATTGATTCCACCAGTAAAGGCTATTCTTCCATCAATTATTGCAATCTTTCTATGATCCCTATAATTTAACATAATACTGAGGAAAAGTTTTACTGGATTAAACATTTTAAATTTTATATTATTTTCCCTGAGAATTTTTTTAAAGTCACCTGGTAATACAAAAAATGAGCCTATATAATCAACTAATATTCTTATTTCTACTCCCTCATGAGATTTTTGTTTTAGAATTTCAAGAATTCCATCTAACATACTGCTTTTTGAAATTATAAAGAATTCAAGAAAAATAAATTTTTTGGCTTTTTTTAGTTCTTCAATAAGATTTTCATACATAAGTTCGCCGCATGGAAAATAATTAATATCTGTATTTTCATAACAAGCATATCCACTAATATTTTTAATAAGTTTAACTTCATTATATCTTGTTATATTTTCGTGTCTTAAAGACTTTAGCATATTTGAATCTTCTTTAGCTAGCAATCCTTCATTAAGATTTATTTTATTTACTCTATTAAAATTACGTATTATACCTATTCGTGATAATATATAAAACATTACTCCAATTACTGGAATCAAAAGTATTAATACTACCCAGCTGATTTTGTAAGATGTATTTTCATCCTTATAATTTAGATGAACTACTGCAATAGCACTTATTATTTCAAAGAAAATGAAGTAATATATAAAAAATATGTCGAATATGTTATAAATCAATGTCATTGCTATGAATTGAAAGACAATCCAAAATGCAAAGATTAGTAATTTAAAAAGTGAAGTGAATATTTTCCGTTCTCCCAATAGTAGCACCACCTCTATAGTTTACTTTATTTTATCATAAATCATATTAAATGAATAATTAGGGAGATAAAGAAAAGCTATGATTTAGCCTTAAAAATCGTACCACATTTTTTGCAAGTTATAGTTATTTTACCCTTATGTTTTGGAACTCTCATCTTTTGAGCACAATTTGGACATTTAAAAATTTTGTATTGTCTGTTTTGATTTATTGAATTCATAAAATCAGTAAATCTTCTAGTTAAAGGTGAAATAAAATTCTCATAGGATTGTAATTCACGCTGTCTTTTATAAGTGTTTTTTGAAAGGCATCTCCATGTACTGTATACAATACACACTAATCCAAATGTAGAACTACGTCTAAATATTAGAAGTATCAATCCTATAATATAGAGATGTTTTGACAACCTATCAATACCATAACTGTATCTAAAAAAACTCTTCAAATCCATCACTCCTTTTAAATCAACTTTCAGTTTACATAATACTATACTTTTCAATAAGTATACAATATAATTTTTGTATTTTATATAGTGTATATCTCAAAAACAATATTATTCATAAGTTATCATATAAAATTATTAGAAAGACAAGCATATAATACAATATGTATTTTGATTAATAATTTGAATAGCTGGGAGATATATTTTATGAAAATAGTAGATTTTAAAATAGGAATTATATCCATTCCTCTTAAAAAAACTTTTAAAACATCACTTAGAACAGTAGAAAATTTAAAAAATATAGTTGTAAAAATTATTACTGATACAGGAAACACAGGATATGGAGAGGCAGCACCAACTGCTGTAATTACAGGTGATAACCTAGGCTCAATCAAATATGCTATTGAAAAGTATATAATGCCCTGTATTATTGGAATGGATATTGAAAATATTGAGGGGATAATGTTAAACTTAGATAAATGTATTGTTAAAAATTCTAGTGCAAAAGCAGCTGTAGATATTGCAGTTTATGATTTACTTGGTCAGTTGTATAATACTCCTTTGTACAAGCTTTTAGGAGGATATAGAGACAAAATAACAACTGATGTTACAGTAAATATTGATACTCCTGAGAAAATGGCCTCGGATAGTATTGATGCAGCAAAACTAGGATATGAAATTCTTAAAATCAAAGTTGGAAATGACATAAAAACAGATATTGAGAGAATAAAAGCTGTGAGAAGAGCTGTAGGTAATGATATTATTTTAAGGATAGATGCAAATCAAGGTTGGAATCCAAAGGAAGCAGTAAATATTATTAGAAAAATTGAAGAAATGGATATTGATATAGAGTTTGTAGAACAGCCAGTTTCATGTTGTGATATGAAAGGATTGAAATATGTTACTGATAATGTTTTGATACCTATACTGGCAGATGAGAGTATGTTTTCATCTAAAGATGCAGCTAAAATAATAGAAAATAGAGCTGCAGATTTATTGAATATTAAACTTATGAAAACGGGAGGTATTCATAATGCTTTAAAGATATGCTCAATTGCTGAAACTTTTGGTGTTCAATGTATGATTGGATGCATGATTGAAAGCAAGCTGAGTGTTACAGCTGCTGTACATTTGGCTGGAGCAAAGAGCATCATTACTAAAGTTGATTTAGACGGGCCTGTTTTGTGCATGGAAGATCCAGTAAAAGGAGGTGCGGTTTTTGATAAATCAATAATTTCTATTCCTGGTACTTCTGGACTTGGATTTGAAAGTATTGGTAATGTCATATGGAATAAATAACTAAAGATTAAATGAGGTGTATTGGCTATGTTAAAAGAATTTAAAAAATTTGCGATGAAAGGAAACATAGTAGATTTAGCGTTAGGTGTAGTAATTGGTGGAGCATTTGGTAAAATAGTTTCTTCTCTTGTAAGTGATATTATAATGCCATTAGTTGGTTTGATTATTGGAAAAGTAGATTTTTCCAATCTGTTTATTACTCTTGGAAGTGGACATTTTAATACTATAGCTGAAGCTAAAAAAGCAGGGGTTCCTACATTGAATTATGGCGTATTTATAAATAATGTAATAGATTTTTTAATAATATCTTTTTCTATATTTATAGTTATAAGGCAGCTAACTAGATTTACAAGTAGAAAAGAGGAGGAAAAGGCCAGCACTACTAAGAAGTGTAAGTATTGTTTAAGTGAAATACCAATAGAAGCAACTAGATGCCCACACTGTACTTCTAAACTGGATTAAAATGAGGTACTATCAAGTTATTTGATAGTATCTCATTTTTATACTAAGCAGTTTCATATTATATATGATGCTATTGTTAAATATACTACAAAATTTTACTGGAATCCTGCAAATTATGATATATGTTTTTAATGGAATATAATTAAATAAAATAAATTGTATTGGAGGATTTAAAATGTATATTTCAGATGAAACACTGGATAAATTTATTAAAGAAGATGTGCCTTATATAGATTTGACAAGTTTAGTTCTAAAGATTAAGGGTATTAGGGGAAATATAAAATTTTTTACTAGAGAAAATGCAATATTATGTGGTACAGAAGAGGCAGCCAGGATATTTAGAAAATTAAATATAGATGTAATTAATTTAAAAACTTCTGGAACTCAAATTAAAAAAGGGGATATTTTACTTGAAGGAATGGGAAACGTCGAGGATCTGCATATTGCATGGAAAGTGTGTCAAAATATTATTGATAATTTCTCAGGAATTGCAACTAAAACAAGGCGAATGGTAGATGAGGTATCAAGTGTAAACCCGGATATAGCTGTAATTACTACAAGGAAAAGTATGCCTGGAACTAGAGAACTGTCTACCAAGGCCGTTATAGATGGAGGGGCATTCCCTCATAGATTAGGACTATCCGAAACTATATTGGTTTTTAAACAACACTTGGATTTTTTAGGTGGAATCAACGAATTTGTCAAAAATATTGAAACTTTTAAAAATAAAGTATGTGAGAAAAAAATATTAGTAGAAGTAGAGAATATAGATGAGGCCGTAAAACTTTGCAAAAACAATATAGATGGAATACAATTTGATAAACTTTCACCTGAAGACTTAATATCAAATGTAAATATTTTAAGAAATATAAATCCTGATATAGTTATACTTGCAGCTGGAGGAATAAATGAAAATAATGCAGCAAAGTATGCAAAAACAGGGGTGAATGGTATTGTAACAAGTTCTGTTTATTATACAAAACCTATAGATATAGGATGTAAAATAAAACCATTACATTTAATATAAAAAAATAATAAGCTATTGACATAAACTTTAAAACTGATATAATTATTCACATCAGAAGTTAATATTTTGGAGGATTATATATTATGAAAAATATCATTGGAAAGGGAACCGAAAAACTAAACAAAAAATTCTATTTTGAATTTAGCTTTAGCTGGGGCTACTATTACTTTAGTGCTGGTTATTTGTTTTGCAAAAAAATATTTGGTTCATTTCTAATGAGTAAAAGAATAATTATAAATACATGATATAAATTATGCATATTTTAACGGTGACAGTGTATTTTAATTAACAGGGCTCATTAGAGACCCTGTTTTTTTATATATTAAAATTAAGAAAATCCTTATGAAATTACAAATTTAAAATTAAGATTGGAGAGTATGACTATGGTAATAATTATGAAACCCCATGCACCTAAAGAAGAAATATTGGTATTAAAGGGCAAATTGGAAAAAGAGAATGTTCAGGTAAATGTTTCGGAGGGGCAAAATTATTGTGTACTTGGCTTAATTGGAGATACCTCAAAGATTGAAACAACTAAAATTCAGGCAAACGTATATGTTGAAGATGTTCATAAAGTTCAGCAAAATTATAAATTGGCAAATAGATTATTTCATCCAGATAATTCTGTAGTAAATATAGACGGAAGAAAAATAGGAGGAAATGAGTTAGCTGTTATAGCAGGACCTTGTTCCGTAGAAAGTGAAGAACAGATAGTTGAAATAGCAAAAGCTGTAAAAAAAAGCGGAGCTAAATTTTTAAGAGGTGGTGCATTTAAACCAAGAACTTCACCTTATAGTTTCCAGGGACTTAAAACTGAAGGATTGGAACTGTTAAAAATAGCAAGACAGGAAACAGGACTTCCTATAGTTACAGAGATAATGTCCACAAATATGATAGAAAAATTTGTTGAGGATGTTGATGTAATACAAGTTGGAGCAAGAAATATGCAAAATTTTGACCTTTTAAAAGAACTTGGAAAAACAAGAAAGCCAATACTTCTAAAAAGAGGACTTTCAGCTACTATAGAAGAGCTTTTAATGTCAGCTGAATATATAATGTCAGAAGGTAATGAGAATGTAATATTCTGCGAAAGAGGAATAAGAACTTTTGAAAATTACACAAGAAATACTTTGGATTTGAGTGCAATTCCTGCAATAAAGAAATTGAGCCACCTTCCAATAATAGTTGATCCAAGTCATGCCGCTGGATTATGGTGGATGGTGGAACCACTTGCTAAAGCTGCAGTAGCTGTTGGAGCAGATGGACTTATAATTGAAGTTCATAATGATCCACAAAATGCATTATGTGATGGTCAGCAATCTATAACTCCTGATAGATTTGATAATTTAATGGGTGACTTGAATAAATTGGTAGAATCTGGTATAAGGCAGTCATACAGTACTGCTAATGTTTAGAATATAGGGGGAATAAAATTGGAGGATTGTGACTTTAATAATTTAAAAATAGCTGTTGTGGGATTGGGCCTCATTGGAGGCTCCTATGCCATGGCGCTAAAATCTTTGAATGCAAAATATATAGTCGGTATAGACAAAAATTTGGAAACCTTAGATAAAGCTGTAGAGATGAATATAATAGATAGAGCCTATGAAAAACCTGGAGAATTTTTAAAAGATATAGATTTTATTATAATAGCTCTTTATCCAAAAGATACCATTTCTTTTATACAACAGAATATAAAATATTTTAAATCAGGAGTACTTATAACAGATACTTCAGGTATAAAGAAAATAGTACTTCAATCTGTGGAATCAATTTTACCTGATGACATGGAATTCGTATCAGGTCACCCTATGGCAGGTAAGGAATACAAAGGAATAGACTATGCTGATGCCAATATATTCAAAGATGCAAATTATATAATAACTCCAAGTAGCAAGAATAAAAAATCCAGTGTGGATTTTATAACGTCCATGGCTAGAAAACTTGGATGTAAAAATGTAGAATATATTTCTGCAGATGAGCACGATAAAATAATTGCCTATACAAGCCAGCTTCCACATGTAATAGCTGCAGCACTTATGAATGCAAATTTACAGGAATTCAAACCTGAGTTGTTTGTTGGAGGCAGCTTTAGGGATGCTACAAGAGTTGCTTTAATTAACTCGAGATTGTGGTCGGAACTATTTATGCTTAATTCTGATAAACTAGTTGATACAATAAATGGATTTCAAAAAGTTTTAGATAGAATTAAAAATGATGTTTTAAATAAAAATGTAGAGGATTTAGAAACAGTCTTTGAAAAGTCTAATGCTCTTAGAAATAGATTTAAATAAAAAGGGGATTTTGTATGAAAACTGTTAAAATCAAACCTGGTAGATTGGGAGGAAAAGTAAAAGTTCCATCATCTAAAAGTGGGTGCCATAGAAGTATAATATGTGCTTCACTGGCATCAGGAAAAAGTATAATAGATAATGTATATTTTTCACGTGATATAGAAGTTACAACAGAAGCCATGAAAAATTTTGGCGTTAAAATAGATAGAAAAGAAGACAGGCTTGTTATAGATGGAACTGGACAATTGGTTCTAAAGAGTAAGAATATACATTGTGGTGAATCAGGGTCTACTTTGAGATTCTTAATTCCTTTGGCGGCTTCAATGAATGAAGAGGTAATTTTAACTGGAGAGGGAAAGCTTGTAGAAAGACCTCTTGATGTATATTACAATATATTTAAAGAACAAAATATATACTATAAAAATAATTCTGGAAGATTGCCACTTGCCATAAAGGGAAAGTTGAAATCCGGCAATTATCAAGTGAGAGGAGATATAAGTTCCCAGTTTATAACAGGACTTATGTATGAGCTTCCACTTTTAGATGGAGACTCCGAAATAAATATAACTACCAATCTAGAATCAAAACCATATGTAGATATAACTTTAGATGTTTTAAAACATTTTGGAATAAATGTAGAAAATGCTCAATATAAAAAATTTGTAATTTCAGGAAATCAAAAATATAGAAATTCAAATTATACTGTAGAAGGTGATTTCTCGCAAGTTGCATTTTTGCTGGCTATTGGAATACTGGGAGATGAAGTTTGCTGTAGTGATATTAAAATTGAGTCTTCTCAAGGTGATAGGGTTATAGTGGATATATTTAAAAATATGGGGGCAAATATAGAAGTAGGAGGAAATAATATAATAGCCAGATCATCAAAAACAAATGGAGTGATTTTTGATGCAGCTCAATGCCCTGATTTAGTACCTGCTGTAGCGGCATTAGCTTCAGTAAGTAGTGGAACTACTCAAATAATAAATGCAGAAAGACTTAGAATAAAAGAATCTGATAGATTGACAGCTATATCTTCTCAATTAAATAAAATAGGTGCAGATGTAAAAGAAAAAAAAGATGGATTAATTATAAATGGTATGGAAAAATTAAAAGGTGGAATAGTTTCAAGCTTTAATGATCATAGAATAGCTATGGCTCTTGCAGCGGTGTCTTCAAAATGTTCAGATGATCTAATAATAGAGAATGCAGAATGTGTAAAAAAATCTTATCCTGATTTTTGGAAAGATTTTAAGAGTTTAGGTGGGAATATAATAATAGAGTGATTGGAGTTTTAGCATGAGTGGAATTTTTGGTAATAAAATAAAATTGTCTATTTTTGGAGAATCACACGGCAAAGCTATAGGAATTACAATTGATGGATTAAAGCCAGGGATTGAATTGGATTTGGATTATATAAAAGAACAGATGGGAAGAAGGGCTCCAGGTACTAGTGAATTTACTACACCAAGAAAAGAAGCTGATGAGTTTGAAATATTAAGTGGTTGTTTTAATGGAAAAACTACTGGGGCACCTATTTGTGCCATTATAAAAAATAAGGATACTCATTCCAAGGATTATGAAAAAACTAAAAATCTTCTCAGACCAGGACATGCTGATTTTACAGGTTTTGTAAAATATAATGGATTTAATGATTATAGAGGTGGAGGACATTTTTCGGGGAGAATTACTGCACCTTTGGTTTTTGCAGGAGCTATATGCAAGAAAATTTTAGAAGATAAAAATATAATAATAGGGAGCCATATAAAGAGTATAGGAAATATTTCCGATACTAGTTTATTTGATCCTGTTTTGATAAAAGAAGATGACTTAAGATTACTTTCTAAAAGTAGATTCCCAGTAATAGATAAGGAATCATGTCAAAAAATGAAAGATACCATTATAAGTGCAAAATCGGAAGCAGACTCTGTAGGTGGTATTGTGGAAACTGCAATTATAAATATTCCATCTGGTATAGGAAATCCTTTTTTTGATTCTGTAGAGAGTATACTTTCACATTTGCTTTTTTCCATACCTGCTGTTAAAGGAGTAGAATTTGGTGAAGGATTCAATATAAGTAGTATGAAAGGTTCACAGGCAAATGATGAATACTATGTAGATGCTAATAATGAAATAAAAACAAAAACCAATAATAATGGTGGAATTTTGGGCGGAATTACCAATGGTATGCCAATTTTATTTAAAACATCTATAAAGCCTACGGCCTCAATTTCAAAGGTACAGAAAACTGTAGATGTAGAAAAAATGCAGAATTCCGAACTTATAATACAGGGTAGGCATGATCCATGTATTGTACCTAGGGCGATTCCCGTGATTGAAGCGGTTGCTGCTATAGGAATATTAGATATGATGGATATTTAATTATTTTAGGAAGAAGGAAATTTTTTTGAGCAATTTTAAAAATTATAGAATAGGTTTTTATGGAGTTGAAGCATCTTTTAGTCATGAAGCTCTATTGAAATATTTTGGAAATGAAGTAGATACTTTAAGCTGCGCTGAATTTAAGGATGTATTTGACGCTCTTAATGATGATCATATAAAGTATGGAGTAGTTCCAATTGAAAATTCCTCTACAGGAGGAATACTTGAGGTTTATGATTTAATGAGAGATTATGGATTTTACATAGTTGGTGAAAAATGCATAAAAATAAATCATAACTTACTTGGGATAAAAGGCACAAAAATAGATGATATAGATGAAGTATATTCACACAGTCAAGCCTTTTTACAGAGCAAAAAATTTTTAATAGAACATCAGGACTGGAAACTCATACCATACTTCAGCACAGCCAGAAGTGCAAAATATATAAGTGAAGTTAAACTAAAGAACAAAGCTTGCATAGCAAGTGAAAAAGCAGGAGAGCTTTATGAACTTGACATGATAAAATCAAACATAAATTATAATAAAAATAATTATACTAGGTTTATAGTAATAGGCAAAGAAGAAATTGATTGTGAAAACAAAGATAAAATAAGTATAGTATTTACTTTAGATCATAAAGTAGGAACTTTATTTAATATACTTAGTTATTTTAAAGAAAATAATTTAAACTTGATTAAAATAGAATCGAGACCTATAGTAGATAAACCATGGCAATATTTTTTTTATGTGGATTTCAACGGAAATTTTATGAATGAAGATACTAAAATAGCTATGGAAGGTATAAAAAACAACTGCAAATATTTTAGAATGCTGGGTAATTATAAATCTGATTTTTAAATGAGACTCCATAATTTATAGGGTCTCATTTATTTATATTAAAGATATAAAACATGCAATAACTATACAGAAATTATTCATGACCATACACAACATATTCTAAATTTAATTTAAAAATATGCAATAATATATTACTTTATTAAAAAAAACGACTGAAAAATGCTAAACCGTATTGAAATTAATTTAAAATGGGAGTATTATAATAACAATATGCAAAACATAATAAAATGCATTATTACTTAATCTTATATTATTGTTCATTAAGGGGGAATGATTATGAAGGGTATTTTTAGAACAAAATCCATAGATGCACTTATGGATGAAACTAAAAGAGATGGTGGTCTGGAAAAAGTATTGGGTACTTTTGGACTTACCATGCTTGGGATTGGAGCTATAATTGGAACTGGTATATTTGTGCTGACGGGAGTGGCAGCGGCAAACTATTCAGGACCTGCACTTGTAATTTCATTTATAATAGCTGGAATTGCATGTGGATGTGCAGCATTATGTTATTCAGAATTTGCTGCCATGGTACCGGCGGCAGGAAGTGCTTATACCTATGGTTATATAGCACTGGGAGAATTCTGGGCCTGGATTATAGGATGGGATCTGATACTTGAGTATGCTTTCGCAATTGGTACTGTATCTATAGGATGGTCAGGATATATAGTAAATATAATTAATGATTTTGGAATTAATTTGCCCAAAGCTATAACATCAGCACCTTTGGCAGGGGGAATTATAAATTTACCTGCAGTACTTATAATAGCATTCATAACTTATATTAATGTAATAGGTGTAAAACAGAGTACTACAGTAAATAATATAATAGTTGCTATAAAATTGATCGTTATATTTTTGTTTATAGCACTTGGGGTAGGTCATGTTAATCCTACAAACTGGCATCCATTTATGCCTTATGGTTTTGGAGGAGTCATATCTGGTGCATCCGTAATATTTTTCGCATATATAGGATTTGATGCTGTTTCTACAGCAGCGGAGGAAGTTAAAAATCCGCAGAAGTCATTACCAAGAGGAATTATAATTTCACTTATTGTCTGTACTTTACTTTATATAGTAGTATCTGCAATATTGACAGGTATGGTTCCATATTTGAAGTTTAAAGCTACTGCCGCACCTGTTGCATTTGCAATGCAACAAGTTGGATATCACTGGGGTGCTGCTCTTATTTCAGTTGGAGCTATATGCGGATTAACTTCTGTAATTTTAGTTATGATGTTTGGTCAGACTCGTGTACTTTTTGCAATGTCAAGAGATGGATTACTTCCTAAAGTGTTTGGACATGTACATTCAAAATACAAGACTCCAGCTAGAAGTGCAATTCTTATAGGAATTGTTACTGCAGTGGTTGCAGGATTTATACCTATCAATATAGTGGCAGAACTTACTAATATAGGAACATTATGTGCATTTATAATAGTATCTATAGCTGTCATAGTTTTGAGAAAGAAAGAACCTAATAGAAAAAGAGTATTTAAATGCCCATGGGTTCCAGTTGTACCTATTTTGGCAATAATATTTTGTGGAGGACTCATATTTAAACTTCCACATGTAACTCAAATAAGATTTTTAATTTGGCTTGTATTTGGGCTTATAATTTATTTTGGATATGGTTATAAGCACAGCATTGTAACTTCACAGTCCAATAATAATCAAGAAAAAACTTCATAAAAATATTAACTAAAAGGGATTGAATTATTTTGATCCCTTTTTAGTTGCATTTATAAAATTGAAAGATATGTTGACATCTATGAATATATATATTATACTATTTGTAAGTTAAAGTTAATTATAAACTATGATAGGGAAAAGTAAATTTATTAGTTTTAAAAGAGAGTGAGGAATGCTGAAAACTCACAAACATTGTAAATTGAAACTCACCCTGGAGTTGCAGGCTGAAGTACAGTAAGCTGTGCCGGCGTAAGCCGTTATATATATTGAGTAATAATTTGGGTGGTACCGCGGCAGATTTTTCGCCCCATAGTGTACGATCTTTTTTTATGCATAAAATTAGGATGTTATTGGAATAAAAATAAATATAGGTTAAAAATAGTGATAGGAAAAATTAAATTTTCAGATATTTTAAAGAGAGTGAGAAATGGTGAAAACTCATAAATACTGTAAATTGAAACTCATCCTTGAATTGCAGGCTGAATTATAGTAAGCTGTGTCGGCATAAGTCGTTATATACATTGAGTAATAATTTGGGTGGTACCGCGGCATTCTTTTCGCCCCATAGCGAGAAGAATGCCTTTTTGTATTTAAAATTAAAATTTGGAGGAATTAATATGAAAAATAATAAAGTTTATATATTTGATACTACTATGAGAGATGGAGAACAGACTCCTAGAGTTAACTTGAATATTAAGGATAAAATAGAAATAGCAAAGCAGCTTGAAAAAATGAATGTAGATGTTATAGAGGCAGGGTTTCCAATAGCTTCTGAAGGAGATTTTGAGGCAGTTAGAGCTGTAGCTAAGACTGTAAAAAAACCAGTAATTGTAGCACTTTCAAGAGCAGTAAAAAAGGATATTGATAGAGCATGGGAGGCAGTCCAATATGCAGTAAAACCTAGAATACACACATTTATAGCTACTTCCGATATTCATATGAAATATAAATTAAAAATGACACCGGAGGAAGTTTATAAAAGAGCAGTAGATATGGTTAAGTATGCAAAGTCAATTTGTCCAAGTGTTGAATTCTCTGCAGAAGATTCAACTAGGACGAATCCTGAATTTTTATACAAGGTACTGGAAGGTGTAATAGATGCAGGAGCTGATATAGTAAATATACCAGATACCGTTGGCTATGATATTCCAGAGGAATATGGAAAATTCATTAAAGGAATCAAGGAAAATGTACCTAATATAGATAAAGCGATTATAAGCGTTCATTGTCATGATGATTTAGGTATGGCAGTTGCAAATTCAATAGCGGCAGTTAAAAATGGTGCAAGACAGGTAGAATGTGCGGTTAATGGAATTGGAGAAAGAGCAGGAAATGCTGCATTGGAAGAAGTCGTCATGGCCATTAAGACCAGGGAATCTTATTTTGAATGCAAGACGGACATCATAACTGAAGAAATAGCTAAAACAAGCAAGATAGTAAGTCATGCAACAGGAATGAACATACCAAATAATAAAGCTATAGTTGGAGCTAATGCTTTTGCACATGAAGCTGGAATTCATCAGCATGGAGTACTTGCCTGCAGTGAAACTTATGAGATAATGACTCCGGAATCCGTTGGAATTAAGAAAAGTACTTTGGTAATAGGTAAACATTCAGGAAGACATGGATTTGCAGAACATTTAAAAGAACTAGGATATGATAATTTAAGTGATGATAAGATAAATGAAGCATTTAGTAAATTTAAAGATTTAACAGGAAAGAAGAAGATAGTGTCAGATGAAGATATAGAAACAATAATGAATCATGAAATATTTCAGGTTCCAGAGGCATATAGTTTAGACTATTTCCAATTTTCAAGTGGAAATACAATGATATCAACTGCTACTGTGGAAGTTGAATTTAAAGGTGAAAAGATAAGAAAAGCTGCCTATGGAGATGGACCTGTTGATGCTTCATTTAAAGCAATTGAAAAAGCATCAGGAATGCATCTGAAACTTAAAGATTATTTTATAAAATCAATAGGAAGTGGAAAAGATGCCATAGGAGAAGTAACCGTGCAAATACAAAAAGAAGGTGACAGCAAGGTATTTAATGCTAAAGGAATGAGTACAGATGTAGTAGAGGCAAGTGCAAGAGCACTTGTAAATGCTATAAACAGAATATATGATGAAACTATAAAATATTCAAAAGTAGCAGATAATTAAAATTAGTAGTTTTATTAAATTTAAATTTAATATATAATAAATAAATTAGAGTTAAAATATCTAAGCAATCGAAACAATAGGAGGAGATACGCAAATGGGAATGACTATGACACAAAAGATTTTAGCAAAACATTCAGGATTAGATAGCGTAAAAGCTGGCCAGCTAATTAATTGTAAATTAGATTTGGTTTTAGGAAATGATATAACAACACCTGTTGCTGCAGGGGAATTTAAAAAGACAGGATTAGATAAGGTTTTTGACAAGAAGAAAATCGCAATTGTACCAGACCATTTTTCACCTACTAAGGATATAAAATCTGCTGAACAATGTAAATGTGTCAGAGAATTTGCAAGGGATAAAGGTATAGAGAATTATTTTGAAGTAGGACAGATGGGAATTGAACATGCACTATTGCCTGAAAAGGGACTTGTAGTAGCAGGTGAAGTGATTATAGGCGCTGACTCACATACTTGTACTTATGGTGCACTTGGAGCTTTTTCTACAGGGGTAGGAAGTACAGATATGGCAGCTGGCATGGCAACAGGAGAGGCATGGTTCAAGGTACCACCTGCAATTAAGTTTGTATTAAAAGGAAAACTTTCAAAATGGGTAAGTGGAAAAGACGTAATCCTTCATATTATAGGCCAGATAGGAGTAGATGGAGCTCTTTACAAATCCATGGAATTTACAGGAGATGGAGTAAGTAACCTACCTATGGATGATAGATTTACAATTACCAATATGGCCATTGAGGCTGGAGCTAAAAATGGTATTTTTGAAGTTGATGAAAACACCATTGAATATATGAAAGAACATTCTACAAAAAAATATACTGTATATACTGCAGATAATGATGCGGAATATGAACAGACCATAGAGATTAATCTGTCATCTATAAAACCTACAGTTTCATTCCCTCATCTTCCTGAAAATACAAGAACTATTGATGAAGTTGGAGATATAGCTATAGATCAGTCCGTTATAGGTTCATGTACAAATGGAAGAATAAGTGATTTGAGAATAGCGGCTAAAGTGCTTAAAGGCAAAAAGGTGCATAAAAATGTAAGAGCAATTATAATTCCAGCAACTCAGAAGATTTATCTCCAAGCATTAAAAGAAGGTCTTATTGAAACATTTATAAAATCAGGGGCAGTAGTAAGTACTCCAACCTGTGGACCTTGTCTTGGAGGATATATGGGAATACTTGCTAAAGGTGAAAGAGCAATATCCACTACAAATAGAAACTTTGTTGGAAGAATGGGAGATCCAGAAAGTGAAGTATATTTGGCTAGTCCAGCAGTAGCGGCAGCATCTGCAATAACTGGAAAAATTACATCACCTGAGGAGGTAAAATAATGATAGAAGGAAAAGCAATTAAATATAAAGATAATGTGGATACAGATGTAATAATACCTGCAAGATACTTAAATACAAGTGATCCTAAAGAATTAGCTTCTCATTGTATGGAAGATTTGGATAGTCAATTTAATGAAAAAACCAAGAAGAAATCCATAATTGTAGCAGGAAGAAATTTTGGATGTGGTTCTTCAAGAGAACATGCACCAATAGCTATAAAGGCAGCAGGAGTTGGATGTGTAATTGCAGAAAGTTTTGCAAGAATTTTCTTTAGAAATTCAATAAATATAGGTCTTCCAATAATGGAATGTGAAGAAGCAGCCAAGGATATAGAAGATAAGGATGAGGTTTCAATAGATGTAGCTGCAGGTATTATAAAAAATATTACCAAGGGAAAAACTTATAAAGCTGCACCATTTCCACCATTCATGCAAAAAATCATAGATTCAGATGGATTGATAAATTATGTTAAAAAGGAAGTGTCAAACAAGTGAAGATAGCAGTTATAAGAGGCGATGGAATAGGCAAGGAAATAGTAGGTGAAGCACTTAAAGTATTAAATGCTGTTTCTAAAAAATATAAAGTAAATTTTAACTTGAATGAGGTACTGTTAGGAGGAATAGCTATAGATAAAACTGGAGGACCTATTCCTCAGGAAACTATAGATGTATGTAAAGCTAGTGATGCAGTTCTTCTAGGTGCTGTTGGAGGACCAAAGTGGGATAACATACCAAGTAATTTGAGGCCGGAGATAGGACTTTTAGGTATAAGAAAAGCACTTGGAGTATTTGCAAATTTAAGGCCTGCCATTTTATTTCCACAGCTTAAAGAAGCTTCTAATTTAAAACCTGAAGTTCTAGGTGATGGATTGAATATCATGATTGTAAGGGAGCTAATTGGAGGAGCTTATTTTGGAGAGAAGAAACGTATAGATATACCAGGAGGACAAAAGGCCTGGGATACGCTTTCCTATTCAACTCCGGAAATTGACAGAATTGCACGCAAGGCTTTTGAAATAGCAGGCCAGAGAGGTAAAAAACTTACATTGGTAGACAAGGCAAATGTTCTTGAAAGTTCAAGGCTTTGGAGAGAAACTGTAACTGAAATTGGAAAAGAATATAAGAATATAGATTTACAATATATGTATGTGGATAATGCATCCATGCAGCTTATAAGAGATCCAAAGCAATTTGATGTAATTGTAACTGAAAATACTTTCGGAGATATTTTAAGTGATGAGGCATCAATGCTTACAGGTTCTCTTGGAATGCTTCCATCTGCAAGTGTTGGCGATGGAAAGGTAGGTATATATGAACCTATACATGGATCTGCACCGGATATTGCAGGGCAGGACAAAGCCAATCCAATAGCTACGATTATGAGTGTTGCCATGATGCTTAGATATAGTTTTAATATGAATGAAGCAGCTGATGATATAGAAAATGCTGTTTCAAAAGTTTTGGATAAGGGATATCGTACTCCAGATATTATGAGGGAAGGAAAACAATTAGTTGGAACTGTAAAGATGGGAGATCTTATTGCAGAATCCATATAAAATAAAAGAGCAGCTGTTCAAATATGAAATTTGAGACAGCTGCTCTTTTATTTTTTGCAATTTGGTATATAATAAACTTAATTTCTAATTGAAAGGAAGTATATATATGAAAAAAATTGTTCTTGCAGGAGGATGTTTTTGGGGAGTACAGTCATACTTTGATTCAATGAAAGGAGTTTCAAAAACAGTAGTGGGATATGCAAATGGAAAGACTAAAAATCCTACTTATGAAGAAGTTTGTAATTACAATACCGGTTTTGCAGAAGCTTGCCTTATAGAATACGATGAAAATCTTACAATACTTAAGGAATTATTGGAGGCGTACTGGAAGATAGTTGATCCAACTTTAAAGGATAGACAGGGTAATGATGTAGGAAATCAGTATAGAACGGGAATTTACTATCTAAATGAGGAAGATATAGAAGAAATAGATAAATCCAAGAAAGATGAGCAGAAAAAATACAAAGATCCAATAGTTACTGAAGTAGAGCATCTTAAGAATTTTTATGAGGCAGAGGAATATCATCAAAACTATCTTCATAAAAATCCTAACGGATACTGCCATATACCACGAGATTTGTTTAAAAATTAGAGAACAGGAAAAGATTCCTTAAATTATGAATTATACGACTATCTAATTCAAAATGAACTTTGAGTTAGATAGTCGTATTTATCATATAAATAAATTTTTATTGATTTTTATATGTAAGTATAATAAATTTTAATAGTGAAATTTAAAAAATTAATATTAAAATCAAATAATTATTATAAATAATTATTATAAAAAATTATTTAAACAAAGAAAAATATCCCCATAAAAGTTAATATGCATTAAAATTCTAGAATTAATATATATGATAATGAATAAATGCTAATACATAATATCTGTTTAATACACTGTAATGCATTGATAAATTAGTAAAGTATTGAAGATGATTTATAGTAAACAATTATAAGGCAATTAACAATAAAAACAGTATATATATATGAATTAAATTGAGATAACTGATATGAAATTAATATTGTTATAAAATTCGAATTAATAATCAGTATTAATATTCAGAATAAAGAAATTAAAAATAATTGTAAACATCAAATAAAACGTTTAAAAAATGTCAATATATTAAAAAATATTTTGTTATGATGAATTATAAGTTTATTATTGCAAAAAAGTATGAAAATATGGTATATATAATAGGGTTGTAATAAATAGATATAATATTTTAAACAAGGAGGGGAAATAATGACATCACCGAATGTAAACGTAATCGAAAAGGATAAAATGAAAATTAATACTCTGATATTAATGATATTTACTTCTGTATTTGGTTTTGCAAATATGCCAAGATCATTTTATTTAATGGGATATGGAGCAATTCCGTGGTTTATTTTATCTGGAATTACATTTTTTATACCATATGCATTTATGATGGCTGAATATGGTGCGGCATTTAAGAATGAAAAAGGTGGTATTTATTCATGGATGGAGAGAGCTGTAGGTCCTAAATATGCTTTTGTAGGAACATTTATGTGGTTTGCTTCTTATATTGTATGGATGGTGAATATATGCTCCACAATATGGATTCCTTTTTCAAATGCAATATTTGGAAAAGATATAACCTCTACATGGACAATCTTTGGTTTAAATTCTACTCAAACTATAGGAATATTGGGAATATTATGGATAATACTTGTAACATTTATAGCTTCAAAAGGATTAGGAAAGATTACTAAAATAACTTCGGTAGGAGGTACAGCAGTTGTAATTCTGAATATAGTATTATTGATCGGGGCATTAATTATACTTGCAGCAAATGGAGGTCATATTGCACAAGCGGTTACTTCAACATATACTTTTGTAAAGTCACCTAATCCAGAATATCAATCTCCCATCGGGATGTTATCGTTTTTAGTCTTTGCAATATTTGCATATGGAGGTATTGAAGTAGTTGGAGGATTGGTAGATCAGACTGAAAAAGCTGAGGTCACATTTCCTAAGGGCGTTACTATAGCTGCTTTAATTATTACAGTAGGATATTCAGTGGGAATATTTCTATGTGGAATATTTACTAATTGGAACGATGTATTATCAGTAAAGGGAGTTCATATGGCAAATGCTGCATATGTAGTTATGCAAAATCTAGGATATCAATTCGGTCAAAGCTTTAACATGAGCCAAGCTGCTTCCCTTACTATTGGAGCCTGGATAGCTAGATTTGTAGGGCTATCAATGTTTTTGGCTTTGACAGGAGCTTTCTTTACATTGTGTTATTCACCCTTGAAACAGATTATAGAGGGTACACCAAAAAAATTGTGGCCAAAAAAAATGTCTGAAATTAAAGATGGAATGCCTTTAAATGCCATGTGGATACAGTGTATAGTAGTAGTGGTATTTGTGGCTCTTGTATCTTTTGGAGGAGATGCTGCTGCTAAATTTTTTTCAAGGCTTGTTTTAATGACTAATGTGGCGATGACTCTGCCTTATATGTTCTTATCAGGGGCATTTGTAGCTTTTAAAAATAACAAAAAAATAGCAAAACCCTTTCAAGTATATAAAAATAGAGCTATAACTTGGGTTTGTACTATATTGGTTACTTTTACAGTAGGATTTGCTAATTTTTTTACAATAATTCAACCGGCAACTCAAGGAAATTGGACAGATACTATCTGGATGATGGGGGGGCCCTTATTCTTTTCAATAGTTGCATTTTTAATGTATGAAAGATATGATAGACATGTATTGAAAAAGTAATAATATTAATTATAAAATCAGGTAAAAATCTATTTGAAATGTAATTTTCAGGTAGATTTTTTAATTTCAAGCATATTTTCTGATATAATAAAAATATGTCAATTTTAATATGAGGAGGTATGCAGTTGATTGCAATAATAGGATACTTGATAATAGTTGTAATAATAATTGCTGTAGTTTCTATTGTATCAAATTTAAGAAATAATGAAGATACCAAAAGAAGAGTGGAAGAACAATGGGGTAAAAAGTCAGATAAAAAATATAATATAGAAGAACTTAATGATATATCGGGATACTTTTACAATATAAAGCAATATGGAAAAGGCAGTTTTTTTATTGATGAAATTACATGGAATGATTTGGAGATGGATGAGGTATTTAGGGATATAGATACCACTTTCAGTACTGCTGGAGAAGAGATATTTTATGCCATGTTGAGAGAACCTGTATATAATGATGAAAAACTACAATATAGAAACAAGGTCATAGAATATTTTAGAAAAAACTCTGATAAGAGGAAGACTGTACAATACATAATTGCTAAATTAGGTAGAAAAAGAGGAAGCTCAATAACTAACTATTTTTATAATCAGTATGAAAATGAAAAATCAACATCATATTTAAATGTATATAGAATTTTTAGGGTTTTACCTATTGCATCAGTTGCGTTAATATTCTTAAATAAGTATTTAGGAGTATCATGTATAATTTTATGCTTTGTAATAAATATTATGCTTCATTACTTTTTTAAAAAAGGATTGGATTATAAACTTAGAGATTTCACCTATATAACTAAAGTAGTAAAGTGTGGTAATGCAATATTAAGAACTAATTTGGATGAATTGGGAGAATACAATGACAGATTGAAAAATTCTATTAAATCTATAAAAAATATTAAAAATCTCTCCTTCAATTTAGAAAATAATGGTTCGGATATAGGATTAATGATGGAATATATGAATATATTGTTTTTAACGGACTTAATTAATTATGAAAAGATGAATAGTGCTTTAAGACAAAAAAGTGAGGATTTTAGAACCATATATTCCATAATTGGCAATATAGATAGTTATATATCCATTGCATCCTATAGAGATAGAGTGAAAAACTATGTTGTCCCCAAATTACGTAAATGTAATAATAAACAAGGTGATACTATTATTATCAAGGATATGGTTCATCCACTTATAGACAAAGCTGTAGCCAATTCTTTGAAAATTAATGATTCCATTTTAATTACAGGATCCAATGCATCTGGAAAGTCAACATTCTTGAAGACTTTAGCTTTAAATATAATATTTTCACAAACCATATGTACATGTACTGCCAGTTATTTCGAAGGATGCTACCTGAAGATTTATACCTCCATGGCGCTGCGGGATAATATATTCAGTAAAGAGAGTTATTACGTGGCAGAGACAAAATCTCTGAAGAGAATCATCGATAGTATAGGTGAAGATATACCAACTATATGTTTTGTAGATGAAATACTTAGAGGAACTAATACAATTGAGAGAATAGCAGCATCATCACAAATACTTAAATATCTTACATTGAGCAATTGTATATGTATAGCCGCTACCCATGATATAGAACTTACTCATATACTTGAGGATTATTTTGAGAATTATCATTTCCAGGAGAATATAGTTGACAATGAGATAATGTTCGACTATAAAATTCATGACGGAAGATCTACAACTCAAAATGCTATAAAACTTTTAAGCATTTTAGGATATAAACAGGATATTGTAAATAAGGCTGAAGAAAAAGCGAAATCATTTTTAAAAGATGGAATATGGGAGACGGAGTAATAAATAATGTGATAATATATAATTGTATTTTAATTTGATAAAGTTTCAATGTGTAAAACAACAATAGTAGGAGGAGAAAAAATGACATACACTAAAGTTAAATATGAAGAATTAAAAAAAATGTGTGATCTTGTTTTTGAAAAATTTGGTTTCCAATTAGAAGATAGTGAAACTATAACAGAGGTTTTGTTATTGTCGGATTTATTTGGCATTGAATCTCATGGAATCCAGAGATTGGTAAAATATTACACTGAAATAAAAAGTGGATTAATAAATGTTAAATCTGAACCTAAAATAGTTAAGAAAACACCAGTATCTGTCACATTGGATGGTCAAGCTGGAATGGGACAGCTAATCGCTAAGAAGGCAATGAATATGGCTATTGAGAAGGCTAAGACTTCTGGAATAGGAATGGTAACAGTTAGAAATTCAAATCATTATGGAATTGCAGGGTATTATGCTAGAATGGCGGAACAAAAAGGATTAATGGGAATTTCAATGACAAATTCTCCAGCAGTTATAGTACCAACTTTTGGGAAAGAGGCTATGCTCGGCACAAATCCTATTGCTATAGCCATGCCTGCAGAGCCATATCCATTTTTAATGGATATGGCTACAAGCGTAGTTACGAGAGGAAAAGTTGAAGTATACAATAAAAGACAAGAACCTCTTCCAAAAGGTTGGGCGTTAAATGCAAATGGAGAAGATACCACAGATCCTAAAGACATTTTATATAATGTTCCAAGACATTTAGGTGGAGGCATAGTACCTTTGGGTGGATCAGGCGAATTGACAGGAGGACATAAGGGATATGGATTCGCTCTTGCAGTTGAGATGTTTACAGCTATTTTATCAGGTGGATTGACAGGAAATTATGTGCATCTGGATGGTAAAGGCGGATCAGGTACTTGTCATTATTTTTGTGCAGTGGACTATGGAATATTTGGAGACAAGAAATCAATTGAAGACGGTTTTTCAAAATATTTAGATGAACTTAGAAATTCAAATAAAGCAAAAGGTGCAGTTAAAATATATACTCATGGACAAAAAGAAGTTGAGGCATATAATGATAAGATGAAAAATGGAATTCCTATGAATGACAGTACTCTAAAAGAAATATATGATATATGTAAATATTTTGATATAGATCCTAAAAGATATATATCAAAAATGGAATAATTTTTTATTGACAATATAATTTTTGTATCTTAATATAAAAGGTGAATTTTGAATAATTGAAATCAAAGAAGAGGATTAGTAAAATCATATCTTTTTTAGAGAGGAAACGGAAGGTGAAAGTTTCCAAAGAATGTTTTGAACCTACCTTAGAGTTCTGTAATATAAAATTACAGCGGCAGAGATGTCGTTATGACTTGAGAGAATATATTTTAAATTTGAAGTATATTAATCAGGGTGGTATCGCCGATATAACCTCGGTCCCTATTATAGGGATTGAGGTTTTTTATATTTTTAAAACACAATTGGGAGGAAAAATAATGTCAAAAAAGTCAAAAAAATTAGTAGAACAGATAACATCACGAGATGAAGATTTTGCACAGTGGTATACTGATATAGTAAAAAAAGCGGAATTGGCGGATTACTCAAGTATAAAGGGATGCATGATAATACGACCATATGCGTATGCAATGTGGGAGAGTATACAAAGTTATCTTGATAAAAGATTCAAAGAAACAGGGCACGAAAATGTATATATGCCTGTATTCATACCTGAAAGTCTTCTTCAAAAAGAAAAGGATCATGTAGAGGGATTTGCACCGGAAGTTGCATGGGTAACTCATGGAGGAGATGAAGAACTCACTGAAAGACTATGTGTTCGTCCTACTTCTGAAACATTATTTTGTGAACATTATGCAAAAATAGTTCAATCCTATAAGGATCTTCCTAAACTTTATAACCAATGGTGTTCTGTAGTAAGGTGGGAAAAGACTACACGTCCATTTTTAAGAACTACAGAATTTTTATGGCAGGAAGGTCATACAATTCATGAAACTAAAGAACAAGCAGAATCAGAAACTAAGAGAATGTTGAATATATATGCAGAACTTTGTGAAAATGTTCTGGCAATGCCAGTTTTAAAAGGACAAAAAACTGAGAAAGAAAAATTTGCAGGAGGAGAAGCTACCTATACAATAGAAGCATTGATGCATGATGGCAAGGCTCTTCAGGCAGGAACATCTCATTTCCTGGGACAAAACTTTGCAAAGTCTTTTGGAATGCAATATTCAGATAGAGATGGAAAACTTCAATATGTATATCAGACTTCCTGGGGAATTACTACACGTCTTATAGGAGCAATTATAATGGTCCATGGAGATGACAACGGGCTTGTAGTTCCACCAAGAATAGCACCAGTACAGGTTATTATAGTACCAGTAGCCCAGCATAAAGAGGGAGTACTTGAAAAGGCAAATGAATTAAAAGATAGAATATCAAAAATTGCCAGGGTAAAATTAGACGATAGTGATAAAATGCCAGGTTGGAAATTTAGTGAATATGAGATGAAAGGTGTACCTATTCGTCTTGAAGTAGGTCCTAAAGATATTGAAAAAAATCAAGTTGTTCTTGCAAGAAGAGATACAGGAGAAAAGATATTTGTTCCAATGGAAGATTTAGAAGATAAAATTCCTGAACTTTTAGATGATATTCATAATAATATGTTTAATAGGGCAAAACAATCTGTAGAAGAAAAGACTCATGCAGCAGTAAATATGAAAGAATTTAAAGATATAGTAGAAAATAAAACAGGATTTGTAAAAGCAATGTGGTGCGGAGATAGAGAATGTGAAGATAAAATAAGAGAGGAAACAGGAGCAACTTCAAGGTGTATGCCATTTGAACAGGAAGAAGTTTCAGATACTTGTGTGTATTGCGGAAAGAAAGCTAAAAAATTGGTTTATTGGGGAAGAGCCTACTAAAATTTCAGAGTAAAAAGAACAAAATGCAAATAATTAAGATATTTGGTATCAACTGAATAGCTACAATATTTGCATTTTGATATCTGAGATTTGATATTTAAACAGAGTGGAGGTTTAATATGGGAATAAATGATAGAGTTGAAGAAATAAAAGATGAAATGATAAGATCTATTCGAGAAATTGTTCAAATAAAAAGTGTAACAGATAAGAAAAAACCAGGTAAGCCATTTGGCGAAGGTGTGTCGAAGGCACTGGATAAGGCACTTGAGATTTCTGAAAGATTAGGATTCAAGACTAAAAATTTAGATGGTTACGTGGGTTATGCAGAGTATGGCGAAGAAAAAGACTATATTGCTGTTTTAGGGCATCTTGATGTAGTTCCTGAGGGAAAGGGATGGAAATTTCCACCTTATGGTGCTGAAATTCATGATGGAAAAATGTATGGACGTGGAACTATGGATGATAAAGGGCCTATTATAACTACTCTTTATTCTCTTAAAGTTATAAAAGATTTAAAACTTCCCCTTTCCAAGAGAGTTAGAATAATTTTTGGAACTAATGAGGAAAACGGATGTTCTGAAATTCAATATTATAAAGATAGGGAAAAACCTCCTATAATGGGTTTCACCCCAGACGGAGACTATCCTATTATATACGCTGAAAAAGGTATAGTAACATTTGATTTGGTTAAAAATATTAAGGTAAAGGCCTACGGAGATGTATCGGTACAATATATAGAAGGCGGCGAACGTGCCAATGTGGTTCCAAACCATTGTGAGGCTGGGTTAAAAGTTAAGAATTCGGAGGATATTATAAATGCTATAAATCAATTTTGCAATGAAAATAATATAGAAGCAAAAGTAGAATGCAAAAAAGGATTAGTTGTGATAACTGTCACTGGATTGGCAGCTCACGGGAGTACTCCGGAGCTTGGTAACAATTCAGTGATGCAGATGTTTAAAATCTTAGGAGAATTAAAAATCGAAAAATCAGATATATCCGATATAATAGATTTTCTCAATAGATATGTAGGCTATGAAACAGATGGAAAATCTTTTGGAGTAGCACTTGAAGATAAGGAATCAGGTAAACTTACATTTAATATAGGTGCAGTCCATATGAAGGATAATAAAATTTCTCTGGCATTTAATCTTAGATATCCAGTAACTTTTAAATATGAAGATATGATGGATCCATTTAATAATAGAATATCTGGATTAGGATTTGAAATTCAAAATATGATGCATCAAAAACCATTGTTTTTCCCGGAGAATCATCCTTTAATTAAGATATTGCAGAAAGTTTATACTGAACAAACTGGGGAGGAAGCTAAGCTTCTTGCAATAGGTGGCGGAACCTATGCAAAGGATATGCCCAATATGGTAGCTTTTGGACCAATGATATTGGGAGAACCTGAGACAATCCACAATTCAAATGAATATATAAAAATAGATCACATAATTAAAAATGCCAAGATATATGCTCATGCAATATATGAATTAGCTAAATAGCACAAAGAAAATCTCTAAAATTTGTTGTCGCAAATTTTAGAGATTTTCATAATATTTTCAATATGTTAATAGAAATATATAAAAATTTTTATTAATGCTATTCGGAAAAAGTCTATTTATTGTTATAATATAAATATATATGAAATAAAGTGGAGGATAAATATGCTCAATAATAAGAAATTTAATGGCAATAAATGGAAGTATACTATATATTATGCTTTAGCTGTTGTTGTAATAATATTTATATTAAATGATTACATAAGCGGTACGAAATCACAGCATATACAATATAGTGATTTTATGAATTATGTTAATCAGAATAAAGTTGCTGAAGTACAAATAAGCAGGGATAAATTAATGATTATTCCCAAACAGGACAGCAGCGGAAAAATTTTATATACCGAAAGAATCAATGATCCAGATCTAGTTGAGAAATTGGATAAAGCTAAAGTTAAATATGGAGGTATTCCACAGGAAAATTCAGCAGTAAAAAACTTTTTTACAGTTTGGGTAATACCAATCATAATATTGGGTTTGATGTGGAGACTTTTTCTCGGTATATTTGGCAAAAAAATGGGCAGTGGAGTTATGTCATTTGGTAAAAATACTGCAAAGATATATGCTGAAAATGAAACCGGTGTAAATTTTGGAGATGTAGCCGGACAGGAGGAAGCAAAAGAGTCTTTAGTTGAAATAGTAGATTTTCTTCATAATTCTCAAAAATATGTAGCTATAGGAGCTAAATTACCTAAAGGTGCACTTCTTGTAGGACCTCCAGGAACAGGAAAAACGCTTCTTGCGAAGGCAGTTGCCGGAGAGGCAAAAGTACCGTTTTTTTCCATTTCAGGTTCTGGATTTGTAGAGATGTTTGTTGGAATGGGTGCAGCTAGAGTAAGAGATCTTTTTAAACAGGCACAGGAAAAGGCACCTTGTATAGTATTTATTGATGAAATTGATGCAATAGGTAAAAGCAGAGATGGCAATATATCTGGTGGAAATGATGAAAGAGAACAAACTTTAAATCAGCTTCTAGCTGAAATGGATGGCTTTGACTCATCTAAAGGTGGTGTAGTCATATTGGCAGCTACTAACAGACCGGAAGTACTTGATAAGGCACTTTTAAGACCAGGCAGATTTGATAGAAGGGTAATAGTTGACAGACCTGACTTAAAGGGCAGAGAAGAAATATTAAAAGTTCATATAAAGGGTGTAAGAGTTTCTACAGATGTTGATTTGAATGATATAGCAAAAGCTACTCCAGGTGCAGTAGGAGCTGATTTGGCTAATATGATAAATGAGGCTGCTCTAAGAGCTGTAAAAGATGGAAGAATGTCTGTAAAACAGGAAGATTTGGAGGAAGCAGTTGAAGTTATCATAGCTGGTAAAGAGAAGAAAGACAGAATACTTTCTTCAGGAGAAAAGCAAAAGGTTGCATTTCATGAAGTAGGTCATGCACTTATAGCTGCTCTTTTAAAACATACGGATCCTGTTCACAAGATAACCATAGTGCCAAGAACCATGGGAGCGCTAGGCTATACAATGCAGCTTCCGGAAGAGGAAAAATACTTGAATACAAAGCAGGAAATGTTAGATAAGATAAGTGTTATGTTAGGTGGAAGATCAGCTGAGGAAGTTAAATTTAATAGTATATCTACAGGAGCAGCAAACGATATAGAAAGAGCCACTCAAATGGCTAGAAGCATGGTAACTATGTATGGAATGACAGATAGATTTGACATGATGGGTTTGGAGTCCATGCAGAATAAATATCTAGATGGAAGACCTGTTCAAAACTGTAGTGCTCAAACATCAGCTATTATTGATGAGGAAACTTTAAATATAATTAAAAAATGTCATGAGGATGCTGTCAGTATACTTGAAAATAATATGAATCTTTTGGAAGAAATATCGAATTTACTTATTGAGAAAGAAACTCTTATGGGTGATGAATTTATGGATATAGTAAAAAATCATAAGCAAGAGCTTCCATTGAATTCAGATTAAGATATATTTTGTGAAAATGGGGATAGATTTATGAAGAATACAGAATTGGAAAAAGAGCTTTTGAAGGAAATCGAGATAAATAAAGAAAAAGAAAAATTAGATGATACTATTAAAGAAATCAATAGTCAGATATTGGAGTTTATAGATACTAGAAAAAGGGTAGTTGACTTTATCTTAAAATATAGAGAAAAAAATCTCGAAGAATATAGAGATGATGAAGATAAAAAGATAGACTATTTTAATCATGAAATATTTGTAAAAGAGGAACAATTCAAATTAGTAGATATGAAGCTCAAACAATTTACAATTTTAAAAGATTCACCATATTTCGGAAAAGTAGAATTTGTTGATAAATATGGTCAAGAAATAATATATATAGGAAGATTTGGAGTAACCAGTGAAAATGAATATGAGCCTATAGTAGTTGATTGGAGATCCCCTGTAAGTTCATTATTTTATGAGGGAAAGTTGGGAGCTGTTGAGTATACTGCACCTGAAGGAAGAGAAAAAGCAAATATTTTATCTAAAAGACAATTTATAATAAAAGATGGAAATTTGGAAGGCATGTTTGATTCAAGCTTGAATGTTAAGGATGAAATACTGCAAGCTGTTTTGAGTCAAAATTCCAATCAAAAATTAAAAAATATAGTTATGACCATACAAAAAGAACAGGATGAACTTATAAGACAGCCTAGAAAGAGCATTATGGTTGTAAATGGGGCTGCGGGAAGTGGTAAAACTACAATAGCTCTTCATAGAATAGCTTATCTTTTATATAATTATAGGGCTGAACTGCAGGGAAAGGTGCTCATACTTGGACCAAATAGTATATTTATGGACTACATTTCTACAGTCCTACCAAGTCTTGGAGAAGAAGGAGTACTGCAGACAACTTTTAGAGAATTTGCTTCTGGTATTGCAGGTATAGATAATACTTTGGATTTTAAGGAATATATGGAAGATATATTGGAAAACAAAAATAATTTCAAAGTTGAAATTATGCATAAAAGATCAACTGAATATATTAATGAACTTGATTCTTTAATTAATGAACTTGAGAATAACTATTTTAAAGTTGAAGATGTGAGGTTCTATGATGAGGTAATAGTTAAAAAATCAGAAATACAAGATATGTTAAATATACATTTTGAATATATGCCTCTTTTTAAGAGAAGCGACAGAATAATTCGTGTGATATATTCTAAAATACGAGATAAAAGGAATAAGATTGTAAGAAAGATAAATGAAGATTATAAAAAAAGTATATCTAATTTGGCAGAGGGAGAGTTAAACAATAAGGCTACTAATTTAGAATTTAGAAGAAAAAATGCAATAAAAG
Organism: Clostridium tyrobutyricum; assembly: GCF_019144085.1. Taxonomy (GTDB): domain Bacteria; phylum Bacillota; class Clostridia; order Clostridiales; family Clostridiaceae; genus Clostridium_B; species Clostridium_B tyrobutyricum_A. The sequence continues at coordinate 22,022 of NZ_JAHHUY010000002.1, read as the reverse complement.
ATGTAATAAAAGAAGTTATAAAAATTAAAAATGAAAAACTGTGTTGGTTGAAAAATCCAGATATAATTAATATATATAATGATTTTAATAATAATCACAAAATTATATATGAAGATTTAGCACCTATATTGTATCTTAAAATAAAACTGGAAGGATTGAAATATAATTTAAATTTAAGGCACATAGTAGTAGATGAGGCACAAGATTATTCTAGTTTGGAATTTATAGTTATAAAGCAAATTACAAATTGTAAATCATTTACTATAGTAGGAGATACAAATCAGACAATTATTCCAGCAACAGGTAAATGTGCTATGATGAGTTTGGAAAAAATATTTAAAAATGAACATATTAAATATTTTTCAATGAAAACTAGTTATAGATCTACAAGTCAGATTATTGAATATGCAAATAAATATTTGGATAATAGTATAGATTCTATATCTTCAGTTAGATCTGGAAAGAAAGTTAAGGATATACAAGTCCAAGGCATAAATGATCTTATGGATAATATTGTCCATGACATAGTTCAATTAAAGCAAGATGGATATGAAAGCGTAGCTGTTGTATGTAGATCTATGAGAGAAGTAAAATTGATAGATGGATTGATTAAAAGTAAAATTCACATAGATACATTTGATAAGGAAAATATGATATATTCTAAGGGAGAGGTAATACTTCCAAGCTATTTTGCAAAGGGTTTGGAATTTGATGCAGTTCTCATGATAGATGATTTTTCAACATCTTCACAAAATGAGAATAAACTTAGATATATAATGGCAACAAGAGCACTTCACCAGCTGCATGTATATAAGACTTTTGATATATTTTAATTTTCAGAAGGGATTTGAATTAATATGAAAGACTTGCTGAATGTGATAAAAAATGCAGAAAACCTACATTATATGGATAAGAAAGATATGGTCTCCTTATTTAGAGAAAGTAAATATGATGAAGCTCTTTTTGGAGCAGCAGATAGAGTAAGAAAGAAATATGTAGGTGACAAAGTGCATTTAAGAGGTCTTATAGAATTTTCAAATATATGCAGGAGAAATTGTATGTATTGTGGACTAAGACACTCAAACAAGAATATAGAGAGATATAGAATTCCACCAGATAAAATTATAGAATTGGCTAGAAAAGCTGTTGGATACGGATATAGAACTGTAGTTATGCAATCTGGCGAAGATGACTATTATACTGTTGATATGATGAAGTATATTATATCACACATAAAGAAAATGGATATTGCCGTAACTTTGAGCATAGGGGAAAAGACTTTTGAAGAATATAAGGCATATAAAGAGTCAGGAGCTGACAGGTATCTTATAAGAATAGAAACTACGGATCCTGAATTATATGAAAATATGGACCCAGGAATGAGTCATGAGAATAGAAAGAGATGCCTTGATAATTTGAAAAAACTGGGTTATGAAGTTGGAACAGGATGTTTGATAGGACTTCCAGGTCAAAGTTTAGAGTCATTGGCAGATGATATATTGTTTTTTAAAGACATAGATGCGGATATGGTAGGAGTAGGTCCATTTATACCCAATGCAGATACACCCCTTAAGGAAGCTGAGGGAGGTAGTTTTCAATTGGCACTAAAAGTAGTAGCTATGACAAGGCTTTTAATACCTGATATAAATATACCAGCTACAACTGCTATGGAGACTTTGAATCCAAATGGCAGAACTATAGCATTGAACAGTGGATCAAACGTTGTCATGCCTAATGTAACTGAAGGAATTTATAGAAAACTATATGCACTTTATCCTGGGAAAATATGTACTGGAGATACTCCTGCACACTGTGTAAATTGTATTACAGGCAAGATAGTAATGATAGGAAGAGAAGTTGCTTCAGATAAGGGATTTAGAGTAAAGAGTATATGAAAAATGGGGTGAGAGTGTGGAATATGATGATATTAAAGAGGCACAGGAACTTATAGACTATATATATGCAAGCCCTACCGCATACCATGCAGTAAAAAATGCATCACTGCTGCTTCAAAAATCAGGGTTTGCTGAAATTAAAGAAGAAGAGCCATGGAATCTTGAAAAAGGTGGTAAATATTTTATAGTAAAAAATCAATCTGCACTAATTGCATTTATAGTAGGAAATGCAGAACTAGAGAAGCATGGATTTAAAATAATAGCAGCCCATACTGATTCTCCAGGTTTTAGAATAAAACCAAATGCAGATATAGAAGTAGAAAATTCCTATGTGAAATTAAATACAGAAGTGTATGGAGGACCAATATTAAATACTTGGATGGATAGGCCTCTTTCCATAGCAGGACGAGTTGTTTTAAAGGGACGAGATCCATTTTCACCTGATATAAGGCTTCTAAATATGGAAAAACCCCTTGTGGTAATACCAAATCTTGCAATACACATGAATAGAGATGTGAATTCCGGTATAAAATTAAACAGGCAGAAGCATTTACTTCCACTTCTAGCTCTTGTAAATGACAAATTTGAAAAGGGAAAATATCTTCTCGAAATTATTTCACAACAACTTTCTGTAAATAAAGAAGATATATTGGATTTTGATTTATATCTATATGAAGTTGAAAAAGGAAAAATAATGGGTGCAGACAGCGAGTTCATATCTTCAGGAAGACTGGATGATCTAAGTATGGTATATTCCGGAATAAAATCAATATGTAATACAAAACCTCAAAAAACTACCAATATAATGGTATGTTTTGACAATGAAGAGGTTGGAAGCACAACAAAACAAGGTGCAGATTCACCTATGTTGTCATCTATTCTTGAAAGAATATCAATTAATCTTGGAAAAGACAAAGATGAGTTCTATAGATCTATAGCTAAATCTTTTATAATATCATGTGATTTAGGACATGCGCTTCATCCTAATTATCAAGAAAAAGCAGACCCTGTAAACAGACCTATAATAAATAAAGGACCTATTATAAAGATAAGTGCAAGTCAAAGTTACACTACTGATGGAGTATCTGGTGCTATATACAGAGAAGTGTGTGGCAATGCGGGTATTCCCGTACAAACATTTGTAAATAGATCAGATGAAAGAGGAGGATCAACTATAGGACCTATATCTTCAAGTCATGTAAATATTATGTCTGTTGATATGGGACTTGCAATATTGTCTATGCATTCAATAAGAGAACTTGGCGGTGTAAAAGACTATATATATGCATTAAGATCCTTTAAAGAATTTTATGATTTATAAAAATATAGTTGAAATATGTAAATGTTTATGTTAAACTTAGAGAAATTTAAAAATTTGACCTACCTAGGGTAGAGGTGCTGTAATTAAGAATATTTGATTTTAGCTGGCAGGTGCTATTAAATTCAAAGAAAGGAATTGCAGCCGAAGGAGATAATTTGGCGGAATTATCTTTTGGACTTGTATAGAATATATTCAGGTCTGTCACTAAATTTAAATTATTTTTAGTGGAGAGCTACAAAGGTAACACGGCATTGCATGATTTTTGCAGTAGAGGTGTTCCTTTGCTGCATTTATTTTATAAAGTTTTAAGGAGTGATATTGTGGCAATTGTTGTTCAAAAATATGGAGGAAGTTCTGTTAGTACAGTAGAAAAAATAAAAAACATAGCAAAAACTGTAATAGATAGAAAAAAATCTGGAAATAGTATGGTAGTTGTAGTATCGGCTATGGGTGATACTACAGATGAATTGATAGATCTTGCAAATCAAGTTACCAGCAATCCAGATAAAAGAGAATTGGATGCCTTATTATCTACTGGAGAGATGAGATCTGCAGCATTACTTGCCATGGCTATTAAAGCATCAGGTGAAGATGCGATAAGTTATACTGCATATCAAATAGGTATAAAAACTAGCGGACAGTATGGAAAATCACTTATAGAAGATATAAATAAAAACAGATTAAAAAAGAGTATTGATGATGGAAAAATAATAATTGTAGCTGGATTTCAGGGTATAAATGAAGAAGGAAACATAACTACACTTGGAAGAGGAGGATCCGACACTACTGCTGTAGCCATAGCTGCAAAACTGGACGGTGTCTGTGAAATTTATACTGATGTTGATGGAATATACAGTGTAGATCCAAGAGAATATAAAGAAGCAAGAAAACTTGATGAAATAGACTATGAAGAAATGCTTGAACTTTCGAGCCTTGGAGCACAGGTAATGCATCCTAGATCAATAGAACTTGGACAAAAATACAATATACCAATATATGTTGGACTAAGCAACAGTAAAATAAATGGAACCATTATAAAGGGGGAAAGCAATATGAATATGGAAAATAAGCCTGTAACGGGAGTTGCTACTAGTGATGCTGATGTAGCTGTAACTATAAAAAATATAAATGGGGAAATAAATTTGATTTCAAATTTATTTGAAAGTATTGCAAGTAAAAAAATTAATATAGACATGATAAGTCAGACTGCACCTATAGAGGATAAAATAAATATATCATTTACAATACCAAAGATTGAATTAGATGAATGTTTAAATATATTAAAAGATCATTGTGATGTAAAAACTCAAGTAGATGTAGATGAAGATATAACTAAATTTTCTATAGTCGGTATAGGAATGAAAACTACATCTGGAGTAGCAGCTAAAATGTTTAAGCTTTTTAGAGAAAATAACATACAAGTAAAAATGATAACTACATCTGAAATAAGAGTGACTTGTGCCATAAAGCATGAGGATAAACTTAGAACTGTTAAAATAGTAGCAAAAGAATTTAATCTATAAAGCACAATAGAAATGAATGTTTAGGAGGAAACTTTCTTGAAATTATTTGACAATATGAAAGTTAAGGACAACACTCTATACATTGATGGGGTTAGTACAGTAGACTTGGTAAATAAATTTGGAACACCTCTTTATGTTATTGATGAAAAATTAGTTAGAGATAAATGCAGTAGGTATTATAAATCCTTTAAGGTCAATAAGGGTTTAAATAAAGTGGCATATGCAGGTAAGGCATTTTTGACTTTGTCAATGTGCCAACTTATAAAAAGTGAAGGATTGTGTCTTGATGTAGTGTCTGGTGGAGAATTATATACTGCATATAAAAGTAAATTTCCTATGGAAAAGATTTATTTTCATGGAAACAATAAAACTTTGGATGAAATTAAAATGGCAGTAAGACTGGGAGTCGGAAGATTTGTAGTGGATAATATAGAAGAAATGGAAAAAATAAATTCCATTGCCATAGAGGAAAATAAGATTCAGGATATATTACTCAGAATTACTCCAGGAATAGAAGCACATACACATGATTATATAAAGACAGGACAGATAGATTCTAAGTTTGGTTTCAGTATTTTGGGAAATAAAGCTGAAGATGCAGTAAAAAAAGCATTGGAACTTTCAAATATAAAATTTATAGGTTTGCATTCTCATATAGGATCGCAGATATTTGAAGTAGCCCCGTATTGCCACGAAGTTGAAGTAATGTTGTCATTAGTAAAAGATATACAATCCAAATTTAAATGCGATGTTGAAGAACTGGATTTAGGCGGAGGTTTCGGAATATACTATATTGATGGTGATAATCCAAAACCTATAGAAGAATTTTGTTCTATTATATTGGAAAAAGCAGAAAAAAAGGCTGAGAATTTGAATATAAAACTCCCAGCATTGGTAATTGAACCGGGAAGATCCATAATCGGAAATGCTGGTACAACACTATATACTGTTGGAGCTATAAAAAATATTCCAAATATAAGAAAGTATGTATCTGTAGATGGAGGAATGGCTGATAATATAAGACCATCACTCTATAGAGCAGATTATGAATGTGCAGTGGCAAATAATATGAGCTCAGATTATACGGAAAAAGTAACTATAGCCGGTAAATTCTGTGAATCTGGAGACATATTAATAAATGAAGCAGAACTTCCTAAAATTAATAGTGGAGATATTTTAGCAGTATTTAGTACTGGAGCATATGGTTATTCTATGGCCAGTAATTATAATAAGGCTGAGAGACCTGCCGTAGTATTTGTTAATGCAGGAATGACTTCATTGGTTTGTAAAAGACAGAGTTTACAGGATATAATAAGTGGAGAATTAATGATTTAATAAATTGTAAAAAAGTATATTTGATTTCTAAAATTCATCCTTTTGTGAATTAATATTTTGCAGGTTATTGGGAACAATAATCAAAGTGAAATTATTCTCTTCACAGGAAAGGATGAATTTTTTATGCTGTTGTATATCAGTATTTTAATGATTATCATATTGATTTTATTGTTAATATATATTATATTAAATAAGTTTAGTTATGACGATGAAAATATAATGGAGGATATGAGTCCTGTAGATCAAGACAGTGAAAATTTAAAAATACATGCACATAAAATAGCATCTATGTCTTCTCACGTTAAAATAAAAGATTGTAAAAGAAAATTAATAAAAAATTTGAATCTATGTTATAGAAATATAGACAAAGGATATAATTTTTTAAATGAACAATTTGAGAACAGAAAAGAGATAGTTCCATGTGCCAGATGGATACTTGATAATTTTTATCTAGTTCAAAGAGAATATAAAGATATAAGATATAATATGCCTTTGGAATACTATAAAAGTCTTCCTGTTATAAATAGAGGATATATGAAGGGATATCCAAGAATATATTATATTGTAGTAGAAATGTTATCAAGAACTTATGGAAAAACCTCTGAGGAAAATATAGAAATATTTATAAATGCATATCAGGAAAATACATTACTTACTATTGGAGAACTTTGGGCATTCCCAATAATGCTTAGAATAGCTTTGATTCAAAATATAAGTGTAGTAACCAATAATATAGTTTGTGAGCAGAAAGAAAAAAATAGAGGAGAAATTATAGCAAATAGAATAATAGATATAAATAGCAAAAATAAGATAGATCAGATTCAAAATTTGAAAGATGAAAAAATAAAATTTACCCCAGCTTTTACAGAAAGACTTATAAAAATACTTAGAGATAATTTCATACAGAACTCAGAAGTTTATAAATGGATAGATGGAGAACTTAGCAAACAAGATGGAACTATTGATTTAATGATTAACATAGATCATCAAAATCAGAGTAGCTACCAAATTTCCATGAGTAACTCATTTAATGCTATAAGGGATATTTCAACGCTTAATTGGAAAAAAATTTTTGAAAGATTAAGTAATGTTGAGAAAATATTAAGAAGAGATCCACTTGAAATTTATGAAAATATGGATTTCAAGTCAAGAGATTATTATAGACACTGTATAGAAAAACTATCTAAAAAATTCAATCTATCAGAAGGTTTTATAGCTAAAAATTCTATAGAATGTGCTGAAGAAGTTTTAAATCAGAAGGAAAATGGATTGAATGTAGAAGAATATAAAATGCATGTAGGATATTATATAATTGATAAGGGATTGGAATGTCTTAAAAACAAGATAAAAGATTCCAGAAAAAATTACAAATATTCATATAAAGACAATATAGTACTAAACATAGGTGAATATATATGGAGCATAATAGCTGTAACTGTAATTGCAAGTGCCCTTATAAGTTATATGGACATATACAATCAAACCTACAATACCATATGGAAGTATATAATAACATTTATACTTCTTGCTGTACCAGTAAGTGAGATATTTATATCGCTCCTTAATTATAGTATAAATAAGCTTGTAGAGCCTAAATTCATACCTAAGCTGGAATTCAAATCTGGAATACCAGATAAATATGCAGCTATTGTAGTTATACCTACAATTTTAAATAATATAAATGCAGTTAAAAATATTATTGAAGAAATAGAAGTATACTATCTTGCAAACCAAGAAAAAAATTTATACTTTGCCATTCTTTCAGATTTTAAAGATAGTATCAACCAGCATGAACAAGATGATAAATTAATAGTTGACACTGCGATTGACATGATCAAAAAATTAAACATGAGATATTGTGGAAATAATGATGATAAATTTTATTTCTTTTCAAGGTATAGAAGATACAATGAATGTGAAAAAAAGTGGATTGGATGGGAAAGAAAACGTGGAAAACTCATGGAATTTAATTACCTTATGAGGGGTAGTGATTCTACTAGTTATAATGTTATAAGTGGAGATATACAAAAATTACATAAAATAAAATATGTTATAACTCTTGATACAGATACTCAATTGCCCAAAGATACTGCAAAAATACTTATAGGTGCCATGGCACATGTTCTAAACAGACCTTATTTGACAAATGGAAAAGTAGTAAGAGGACATGGATTAATGCAACCTAGAATAAGTGTGGGAACTCTTAGTGCAAATAAGACTATTTATTCTAATATTTTTTCTGGAGAAACAGGAATAGATTTATATACCAATGCAATTTCAAATGTATATGAAGATCTTTTTGATGAAGGTATATTTACTGGAAAGGGAATTTATGATATAGATACTTTTATGGCTGTTTTAAAAGACAAAATACCGGAAAATTCAGTATTAAGTCATGATTTGCTTGAAGGATGCTATGTAAGAGGAGCGCTGGTTACGGACATAGAACTTATAGATGGATATCCTGCATATTATAATGCAAGTTCAAAGAGACTTCACAGATGGGTTAGAGGGGATTGGCAATTGATTCCATGGATATTTAAAAATAAAGGACTAAATAAATTATCCGTATGGAAGATAATTGACAATTTAAGAAGAAGCTTGATATCTCCTTCGGTAATAGCTCTTATTTTTTGGTCTCTTATAGTATTTAAAAATCCAGATAAAGGTCTTGCTATAGCATTAATAACTCTTATATGTCCTGTATTTTTCAATGTATCCGATTCAGTAGTATTACCGTCTAGAGGAATAAGTCTATCAGGCAGGGTCAATAGTTTTAAAATTACCGCAGAACAATTTATTCTTATATTTATATTTATACCATATAAAGCATATCTAATGATGGATGCTATTCTTAGGACATTATATAGAATGTTTGTAAGCAAACGACATTTGCTTGAATGGAAGACTGCAGCAGATGTAGAATTAAAATCAGGTAAAAAGTTTATTGACTATGTAAAGTCCATGCATTTAGGTAGCATTATAGCAGTACTTATAGAAGTACTGGCGTTTTATAATTCTCAAGTTACAGGATTTTTACTTCTTCCTTCCTGTATTGTATGGGTTTTATCACCATATATTGCATATAAAATAAGTCAAGACAAAAATATCGTAGACGATGAACTAAGCTCTCAAGAAACAGGAATTTTGAGAGAAATTTCAAGAAGAACCTGGGCTTATTTTGAAGATTTTATTACGGAGAAAAATAATTGGTTAGCCCCAGATAATTATCAGGAATATCCTCCTGTAGGTTTGGCATGTAGAACTTCTCCAACTAATATGGCTATGGGTATAACATCAAATTTAGCGGCCTATGATTTGGGGTATATTACCATAGATAGACTTCAATACAGATTGGAAAATATAGTATCTACTATGGAAACACTTGATAGATTCAATGGTCATTTTTATAATTGGTATGATATAAAAACTAAAGAACCACTTAATAAGTACATTTCAACAGTAGATAGTGGTAATCTGGTTTGTTATATATGGCTTACAGAAGAAACTCTTTGTGAATATTTGAAATCACCTATTATAAGTAAAAATTGTATTAATGGAATTGAAGATACTATTAAATTAGCAAATTATGAAATCAATAAATCAGTTGACGTGAAAAGTGTATATGAAGAAAATATGGAACAATTAAAAAAGAATATGAATATTTATACTCTTCAGGAGATATTGAAAGATTTAAGGGAGAAATCAAACTATATTTTACATAAATATGATGATTTTTATTGGAGTAAAAAGGTTAAAAATACTGCTGAAGATTTTTTGAAATTTATTGATAGTTATGTAAGTTGGATTAATGATGATTTTTATAAAAATTCAGAAGATCTTTCAGAAATAAAAGAGCAGTTTTATAAAAGTCTCTATGACATTTCACTTCAAGATATACCTAAATATATGAATCAGTTAATGGAAAATTTAGACAAAAAACATGGTGAGGATAGCTCTATATTAAGATTTAAAACTTGTCTTAAATCAAGTAGTAATAATATAGATATTTTGATAAACAAACTCAAGCAAATAGTAAAAAGATTTAAGAGCATTGAAGAATCTCATGATTTTGGAATATTATATGACAAAAGAAGACAACTTTTTTCTATTGGGTATAATGTAGATAAAAATTTACAGGATAAAAGCTATTATGATCTTTTAGCCTCTGAAGCAAGACAGGCAAGTTTTATAGCTATTGCTAAAAATCAAATAGATAAAAATCATTGGATTAAGTTAAGTAGATCCATGGCACTGGCATCAAGAGAGAAACTCTTGATATCGTGGTCTGGAACTATGTTTGAGTATTTAATGCCTCTTATCATAATGAAATCTTTTCCAAATACACTTTTAAGTGAAACCTATAAAAATGTAATCAAGGTACAAATGAACTATGCTGAGCGCAAGGGAATTCCATGGGGAATATCAGAAAGTGCATATTATAGATTGGATGTCAATTCCATATATCAATACAAGGCTATTGGAGTTCCAGACATAGCACTTGATAGGAATACGGCAAATGAGATTGTAGTTGCTCCATATGCATCCATTATGGCACTTCAAGTTGATATACATCAAACTATACATAATATAAAAAGATTAATTGATGTTGGAGCTGAAGGTAGATATGGTTTTTATGAAGCGTTGGATTATACTAAAAAAATGAAATTAGTCAAGTGCTTTATGGTTCATCATCAAGGTATGAGTCTTATGTCATTAAATAATGCTTTAAAAAATAATATATTTCAAAATAGATTCCATAATATACCCAGGGTAAAGGCTGTAGAGTTACTACTTCAAGAAAAGGTTCCTAAATCCATAGTCTATGATAGAACAGAGCAAAACAACAATAAAAACAAAATAGAAGAAATAACATATAATATGATGGAAAGACAATACACAACAGCCAATACAAAATTTCCAGAATCAAATATCATGTCAAATGGAAACTATTCAATGATGTTGACAAACAGTGGAAGTGGATACAGTAAAAAGGGTGAAATGACCATTTATAGATGGAGAGAAGATGCTGTGTGTGACAATACAGGTATGTTCTTTTATATAAAAAATGTAAATTCCAATGAATATTGGAGCGCTTCATATGAACCATGTAGATATGAAGGAGAAGAATATAAAGTTAAATTTTCTGAGAACAGAGCTGAATTTGAAAGAAAGGATGGAAATTTAAAAACAGATATGGAAGTTACCGTATCCCAGGAAGATGATGCAGAGATTAGAAAAATTTCAGTTACCAATAACAGCAATCATATTAGGCAAGTTGAAATCACTAGTTATTTAGAAGTTACATTGGCTCCTTATGATGCGGATTTAGTTCATCCTGCATTTAGTAATCTATTTATACAAACAGAATTTTTGCAAAATCCACTGTGTTTAATTGCAAGTAGAAGACCTAGAACGAAGAATGCTGAAAAAAATTGGATTATGCAGACAGTTGCAATTGAAGGTAGTCAGATAGGTTCATTTCAATATGAAACCAGTAGAGAAAATTTTATAGGAAGAGATAGAGATGTTTCCAATCCTAGAGCTATGGATAGTGATAAACAATTAAGCATGACTGTAGGTTCTGTAATTGATCCTGTAATAAGTATAAGAGTTAGAGTAAAAATAGAACCTGGAAAAACATGTAGGACTGCATATACTACAGCTGTGACCAATTCGAGAGAAGATGTGGTTAAACTAGCTGAAAAATATAGGAATATAGCAACTATAAATAGAATATTTGAACTGTCTTTCAGTGAATCAAATATGCAAGTGCAGTATCTTGGTTTAACATCATCAAAGATAAATATGTATCAGATCATGGCATCTAGAATACTGTTCTTAAATGAACTTATGAAAAAGAGAAGTAAATATATTAAAAACATACAAAAAAGCCAGTCTTCACTTTGGTCTTATGGAATTTCAGGAGATTTACCCATAATGACTATTATAATTAAGCAAGAAAAAGATATATCTGTTGCAAGACAAATTTTAGGAGCTCACGAATATTTTTGCTTAAAAGGATTAAAAGTGGATTTAGTTATATTCAATTTGGAAGAAAATTCTTATACTGCTCCTGTTCAATTGCAATTAAGGGAACTTATAGATTCAAGTCATCTTAGAAATAAACGGAATCAACCCGGGGGTGTATTTGTATACAATAGTGGGAATATGCCAGGAGAAGATATTGATTTTATAAAGGGAATATCAAGGCTTGTTATAGATAGTGAAAATGGAGCACTATTTAAACAAATTAAAGAAAATATAATTTATAAAAAAGAAAATAAGAAATTTTTATTACAAAACGATAGTGAACAAAAGATTATAGATTTTAAAAAAGAAAATAATTTTAATTGGGAAGTTGATACTAAAAAGCTTTGTTATTTTAATGGATTAGGAGGATTTTCCAGAGATGGAAAGTCATATATTATAGTTCTTAAAGATTATAGCAATACTCCAGCTCCATGGATAAATGTTATTTCAAATAGTAGTTTTGGATTTCATGTATCAGAATCAGGTGTAGCTTATACATGGAATAAAAATAGCAGAGAAAATAAATTAACAGCATGGACCAATGATGCTGTATCAGATGGAGAAGCCGAGGCTGTATATATAAAAGACAGGGAAACAGGAAATATTTGGAGCATATCACCAGCACCTATAAGGGATTCAGGGGAATATATAATAGAACATGGATTTGGGTATTCAATTTTCAAACATTATGCATATGACATAGCAGGGGAAATTACTATGTTTGTGGATATGAATGAAAGTGTAAAACTATGCAGGTTAAAACTTAAAAACAATAGTAAAATCACGAGAAAACTTTCCATAACTTATTATGCAAAATTAGTTATGGGAGTTTCACATGAGAAGACGGCTCAGTATATATTTACGGATTTCAACAATAAAAATGAATATATCTATTCCAAAAATTCTTATAGCCAACATTTTGGAAATTTAATATGTTATTTAAAAATTATTGGTGGCCAGGACTGTTCTTATACAGGAAGTAGAGAAGAGTTCATAGGTAGAGGTAGTGGTATAGATAATCCTCAATGTTTTACAAAAGATAAATTGTCCAATACTTCAGGTGCCGGATTTGATCCTTGTCTGGCGGAAAGTTCAAATTTGGATTTGGAGCCTAATTCTGAAAAGGAGGTAATTGTTCTCCTTGGACAGGAAGATAGTCTTGAAAGTATAGACAGAGTTATAGAAAAATACAGCAAAATAGAGAAATGGGAGGCAGAAATTGAAAATTGCAAGACTTTCTGGAATGATTTTCTTGAAACCATACAAGTAAAAACACCGGATAAATCAATGGATATAATGCTCAATGGATGGCTTATGTATCAATCACTAGCATGTCGATATTGGGCAAGAACTGCTTTTTACCAGTCTGGTGGGGCATATGGTTTTAGAGATCAGCTTCAGGATGTTATGGCAATAGGTTATTTAAACCCAGATATAACAAGAAGGCACATACTATATAGTACAACAAGACAATACTTGGAAGGTGATGTTCAGCATTGGTGGCATCCTATTGTAGATAGTGGTATAAGGACTAGATTTTCGGATGATCTTCTATGGCTACCGTATGTTACGGCTGACTATATAAATAATACGGGAGATTACAGCATTTTAAAAGAAGAAACTAACTATTTAGAGGATGACCTCTTAAAACAAGATGAAGATGAAAGATATAATATATCTAGAATTTCTGAGAAAAAGGGAACTGTATATGAACACTGTATCAAGAGCATAGAAAGAGCATCTAAATTTGGAAGTCACAATATTCCCTTAATGGGTTCAGGTGATTGGAATGATGGCATGAGTACAGTTGGAAATAAGGGAAAAGGAGAAAGTGTATGGCTTGGATGGTTTTTATATAGTATATTAGATAAATTCATACCAATCTGCAGGCATGAATCAGATAATGAAAATGTGGAAAAATTTAGCGAGCTTAAAGAATTTGTACGTGAAAACCTAGAAAAAAATGCATGGGATGGCAGTTGGTATAGAAGAGCTTACTTCGATGATGGCACACCTCTTGGTTCCATAGAAAATGATGAATGTAGAATAGATTGTATAGCTCAAGCCTGGGCAGTAATATCAAAGGCCGCTAAAGAATCAAGAGCGAGAGAGGCCATGGAAGCACTGAATAAAAATTTGGTTAAAAAGGATAAGGGAATGGTATTACTACTAACACCAGCTTTTAATAATTCTCCTTTAGAACCGGGTTATATAAAAGGCTATCTTCCTGGAATAAGAGAAAATGGCGGCCAATATACTCATGGTGCAATATGGTCAATATTTGCATTTGCTGAACTTGGATACAATAACAAGGCATATAGTATATTCAGCATGTTGAATCCAATAAATCATAGTAAATCATATATAAATGCTGAAACATACAAACTGGAGCCATATGTAATTGCTGCAGACATATATGCTTCAAGAAATAATTTTGGAAGGGGAGGATGGAGCTGGTATACTGGCGCTGCTGGATGGATGTATAGAGCAGGTATTGAAAGTATACTCGGATTTAAGTTCAAAAATAATAGAGGTTTTACAATAGATCCATGTATTCCTGAAAATTGGAATGAGTATGATATAAAATATAAAAGAAATGGATGTATATATAATATAAAAGTAACTAAAAATTCCAATAAGGGAATTTGGCTGGATGATAATATTGTAGATGATAATATAATTCCATTTTTAAAAGAAGGAGTTCACAAAATAATTGTCAATATTTAAATCCTGTTAGCAGGAATTTTTATAGTAATGTAGAATTTTATAATTGAGTAAATAAATTATACTTAATGAGGAGGGATTAGGAATAATGGAAATTAAACAAGTTTATAAATGTGAATTATGTGGAAATATAGTAGAGGTGCTGAATGTTGGTGGAGGTATTTTGACCTGTTGTGGCAAACCAATGAAGCTTCTTGAAGCAAATACTGTAGATGCCGCGTTGGAAAAGCATGTACCAGTAATTGAAAAAACTGATGATGGTGTATTGGTAAAGGTTGGTTCAGTTGAACATCCGATGACAAAAGATCATTATATTCAATGGATTGAGGTTCACACTGACAATAACAAGATTTACAGAAAATATTTAACTCCAGATGACAAGCCACAAGCTGAATTCAAGTTAGATGAAAAGGTTGTATTTGCAAGAGAATATTGCAATCTTCATGGACTTTGGAAAACAAAATAATTATATTGACAAATCTCCTATATTTTATAGGAGATTTACTATATATTCATTTTTATGATATAATAAATCAATAATTAATTATACATATATTTTTATGATAGAGTTAAGAAAGCAGGAATTATATTATGGAAGAAAAAAAGAAGATAATATTTAGCGGTATTCAGCCATCAGGCAACCTTACTATAGGTAATTATTTAGGGGCCTTGAAAAACTGGGTAAAACTTCAAGATAAATATGATTGCTATTTTTGTGTAGTTGACTTACATGCTATAACAGTAAGGCAACAACCTAAGGACTTAAGAAGAAGGACTTTAGAAGTGCTTGCAATATATCTTGCTGCAGGTATAGATCCAGAAAAAAATACTATATTTATTCAGTCTCATGTTCCAACTCATTGTGAAGCTGCATGGCTTTTGAATTGTTTTACATATGTAGGTGAACTTAGCCGAATGACACAATATAAAAACAAATCTCAAAAATATAGTGATTCAGGAGAACCAATAAGTGCAGGACTTTTAAATTATCCTATACTGATGGCTGCAGATATACTTTTGTATAATGCAGATCTTGTGCCAGTTGGAAAAGATCAGACCCAGCATATAGAACTTACACGTGATATAGCTCAAAGATTCAATAATATTTATAGTCCTACTTTTACTATTCCAGAAGGATATATACCTGAAAGCGGAGCCAAGGTTATGGATCTTCAAGAGCCTACCAAGAAGATGTCGAAGTCCTCTGATAATCCAAATAGTTTTATACTTATCATGGATCCACCAGAAGTTATAAGAAGGAAAATAAATAGATGTGTAACTGATAGTATAGGAAAAGTAAGGTATAGTGATGATCAACCTGGAATAAAAAATCTTATAAATATACTTATAGCTCTTCAGGGTACTACAGCTGAGGAAGTAGAGAAGAAATACGAGAATTTAGGATATGCGGGGTTTAAAAATGATGTAGCAGAGGCTATAGTACAAGAACTTAAACCAATACAGGATAAAGTCAATCATTATTTGGAAAACAAACATTATTTGGAAGAAATTTATAAAAAAGGTGCGGAAAAGGCATATTATGTATCAAATAAAGTTCTGAGAAAAATGCAGAAAAAAATAGGATTTATTCCTCCTGCACGATAATATTTGAACTATAAAGAGTGTAGTAAAACCAATTGATGAATTTTACTACACTCTTTATCATTTATCAAATATAAATTTATTTATAGCGTAGGCTACACCATTTTCTTCATTTGTCTTTGTAATATAATCTGCATGAGATTTTATTTCAGGCAGGGCATTTTTCATTGCTATTCCAAGACCTGCATATTTTATCATGTGAATATCATTGAAGGAATCACCAATACATATTACTTCGTTTCTATTTATCCCAAATTTTTCAGCTAAGGTTTTAACTCCTTCACCTTTGTTGGCAGACTTGTTCATAAATTCCAATATCCATGGTTCACTTCTGACTACAGTATATTTTTCATATATATCCTTAGGAAGATTGGGTATGCCATGCGACAGTTTGCAATCATCATCCATAAACATAGCTTTTAGAATGTGCTCATCTTCAGACATATTTTCAAAATTATCTATATAGAGAGTTATATTATTTAATCGAGCATCTAGTTCGCTGTATTTATTTCGTACTGGTGTTATGCTAGATTCTTTTAATGCTATTTGAATATTTACATTTATTGCTTTGCTTAGCTTATGTATATATTTGATGTCATCAGGTGATAATAAAATTTCAGATATAACTTTATGATTTTTGGTGTTTTCAACTACTGCTCCATTGAATCCTACAGCATAATTTGAGTCAGAAATCAGATTAAGCTGCTTTAAATATTTTTCAATTCCTTTAATAGGTCTTCCAGTAGCTAAAGCTATTTTAACACCATTGTCGGTTGCTCTTTTTATAGCGGCGATATTTTCATCTGATATGGTTTTATTATCTTTTAATAAAGTGCCATCCATGTCTATTGCAATTAATTTGTACATATTCTCCTCCATAAATATATAATTTAGTATGATATATAAATAATTATATCATCACTTTAGTGCAATATCAGTAAATCACAGTTAAATATTTTAGACTTAAACGTTATAATAAGTTTTGTTGACATAGATGTATAATAAAGTTAAAATCATTGTTGAGAATAAAAAATAAGAAGAGAGGGAAATGTGTGGCAGACTTAAAGAAGGAAATAGAGAAAAGAAGAACCTTTGCAATAATATCTCACCCGGATGCAGGTAAAACTACACTTACAGAGAAATTACTGCTATATGGTGGTGCCATAAGACTTGCAGGTTCAGTTAAAGCTAGAAAGGCTTCAAAACATGCAGTATCAGATTGGATGGATATAGAAAAAAAGAGAGGGATCTCTGTCACATCATCAGTTATGCAGTTTAATTACAATGATTACTGTATAAATATATTGGATACACCTGGACATCAAGATTTCAGTGAAGATACATATAGAACTTTAATGGCAGCAGATAGTGCTGTTATGGTAATAGATGCAGCTAAGGGAGTAGAAGAACAGACTAAAAAATTATTCCATGTATGTAGTTTAAGAGGAATTCCTATATTTACATTTGTAAATAAAATGGATAGAGAAAGTAAAGATCCCTTTGAACTTATGGAAGATATAGAAAATGTACTTGGAATAAAATCATATCCTATGAACTGGCCTATAGGATCTGGTTCACAGTTTAAAGGAGTTTATGATAGAAATAGAAATCTAATAGAAGCTTTTAATGGTGGAAATCATGGTCAGACTGCTGTAAAGTCTGTGGAAGGAAATGTGGATGATACTATATTTAAGGATCTTATTGGTGAAGAACTTCATTCTAAACTTAAAGAGGATATAGAACTTCTAGATATTGCAGGAGATCAGTTTGATATACAAAAAGTTGGCGTTGGAGAGCTCACTCCAGTGTTTTTTGGAAGTGCTTTAACCAATTTTGGAGTAGAACCTTTTTTAAAAGAGTTTTTGAATTTAACTACCCCACCTTTATCTAGAACTTCAGATAGTGGAGAAATAGATGTTTACAGTGAGCCTTTTTCTGCTTTTGTATTTAAGATACAGGCAAATATGAATCCTGCCCATAGAGATAGAATTGCTTTTATGAGAATATGTTCTGGAAAATTCAAAAAAGGAATGGAAGTTTTTCATGTACAGGGTAATAGTAAGGTTAAACTTGCTCAACCACAGCAATTTCTAGCCCAAAATAGAGAAATAATTGAAGAGGCATATGCAGGAGATATAATAGGTGTATTTGATCCTGGAATTTTTAATATAGGTGATACATTGTGTTCATCACAGAAAAAGTTTAAATTTGAGGGAATACCTATATTTGCGCCAGAGCATTTTGCCAGAGTAAGAACAGTAGATACTATGAAAAGAAAACAATTTATAAAGGGAATAAATGAAATATCAGAAGAAGGTGCAATTCAAGTATTTAAGGAATTGCATATAGGTATTGAGGAAATAATTGTTGGAGTAGTTGGTGTACTTCAATTTGAAGTTTTGGAATATAGAATGAAAAATGAATATAATGTAGATATAAAAGTTGAAAGATTGCCTTATAGGGCAATAAGATGGATAGAAGAATGGACTAATGACGTAGAGGATCTTGTTCTAACTAGTGATACTAAAAAAGTTAAGGATCTAAGCGATAGAAATCTTTTGATATTCCAAAATGAATGGTCAATTAGTTGGGCACTTGAACACAATAAAGGATTGGTGCTTTCAGATATAGCTAAAGCAGAATAATTTAATTATTGACACAAAATATAAATAGTAATATAATAACTTCATGTTTATAATAGAATAAAAGACTATGACAGGAAATAAGTAAATGTATGGAAACTTTAAAAGAGAGTGAAGTTTGGTGAAAATTCACAGTAGCTGTATATTGAAACTCATTCTTGAGTTATAAGCTGAATCAAGTAGGTATTATCGGTGAAAATCGTTATTAAATCAAGAGATAATTTTGGATGGTAATGCGGTAATTTTCTCGCTCCAAGAGAAGATTGCCGCTTTGTTTATGTGTCTATTATTAAATAATCAATAATTTGGGTGGTACCGCGGCAGACTTTTCGCCCCAACGAAAAGTCTGCTTTTATATATATGAACTAATATTATTTTATTATCAAATGGAGGTTTTAATATCTATGTCTGAAATTAATTATGTTTCTGAAAGAATGGATAATATTCCAATATCCAGGCTTCATTACAAAATGTTGTGGCTAATTGGCCTTGGGATATTTCTAGATGGATTTGATGTTTATTTGTCAGGTGGAGTTTTAGGAGTTTTACTTAAAAGTGGATGGTCTACGATTAACTTGAATGCCACATTTATATCAGTAACTTTTATAGGATTATTAATAGGATCACTGCTTACGGGATTTGTAGGAGATAGTATGGGACGTAAATTTGCCTATCAATTAAATCTTCTAATATTTGGTCTGGCATCATTAGTTGCAGCAGTAGCTCCTAATATGACATTCCTTATAGTTTGCAGAGGCATAATGGGAATAGGATTGGGAGCAGAAATTGTAACTGGATACGCTCTTCTTGCTGAATTTGTTCCATCTAAAACAAGAGGAAAATGGGTTTCAATGCTTTCACTTATAACTAATGTATCTGCTCCAGCTTCAGCTTTACTTGGATATTTGATAATACCAAGGCTTGGGTGGAGATTGATGTTTGTAATTGTAGGAATACTTTCATTGATAGTTTGGTTTTTAAGAAGAACAATGCCTGAATCTCCAAGATGGTATGAATCAAAGGGAATGATAGAAAAAGCCGAAGAAGTTATAGAGATGTTTGAGAAGAAAGCTGAAGATGAAACTGGTATACACATATCAAGACCAGTACTTGATATGAATAGTCAGTCTAAGCTACAGAGTAAAAAAAGTGCAAGATTCTCTGATCTGTTTAAGGGAAACATACTTCTAAGAACAGTAGTAGGATGTATGATTCTTATTGCCATTAATACTCTTATATATACTTTTGTAACATGGGCACCTACATTATTCCTTAGAAATGGCATAAATGTATCAAAGTCATTGGGATATACTACTATTATGATGGTGGGAGCACCACTTGGAGCATTGGTAGGAGGATTTATTGTAGATAGATGTGGACGTAAATGGTGTTTGATTATATTTATGATTCTTGCAGGGGTGCTTGGATATGCCTATGCCGTTCAGCAAACTATGTGGTTAATACTTGTAATAGGCTTTTTCCTTACAATTATGATATACATATTATTAACTCTTGGACTTGCTGTCTATGTACCAGAACTATTTCCTACAGAAATAAGGCTTAGAGGAACTGGTTTCTCAAATGCAATAGGCAGACTTGCTACAATTTTTACTCCATACGGAGTAGCTTGGCTTATTAATAATTATAGTGTGAAATTAGTATTTATTTCATTAGATATACTATTAATAGTCGTGGCATTAATTATTTTAATATTAGGAGTAGAAACAAAACAAAAGTCTTTAGATCAAATATAGAAAATACAGCTGTATTTTCTATATTAATGTTTTTTTGTAACATCTAAATAATAATTATTTATATAAGAAGTTTTTGTATTCTTATAATAAAATTTATTTAGAGGTTTTTGAATAAGCCTTTGTGAGTTTGCAAGTATGAAATCTACTAATTTTACTGTTACAAATGCTAATAGCATTCCTGCGAATACGTCTATTACCCAATGTACTTCCAAGTATAGTGTAGAGAATATCACACTTATACAAAAAACTGACATGATAATTTTAAATGGCTTGTCCTTTTCTCTCCAAACTAATAATAGAATGGCAAAATTTATAGAAGTATGCATGGATGGAAAACAATTTAATGTCACTCCTGCGGCAGCCATTTTACTTAAATGTCTCGCTAGACCATCTGGTTGGTTTAGTACAAACCATACTTCCTGAAGATGAAAAATCAGGTAAAAAGGTGTTATCAAAAATACTTGCACAATATGTGAAGATAACCCATACCGTATCATCTTTTTAAAGTCTTTTATAATGACAGATCTATATATTGCTATAAGAACAGGAAGTACGAAACCATTGTTATAGACCATCCTGAAATACCAGGTTAGAGTTTCGGTTTTATAGATTCTGGCAAAAGATCCATCATTAAAAGGTATTTTACTGAATATGGAATTTAAATTTACTACTATTTTTTTTGAAATTTCCCAACTGAGCATTTTTCCCCACAATGTATATCCGTATTTGTTTAGAAAAAATATGAAAATCAAAAAAGGAATACAAAACAATAAAAAAGGAATTAATTTTACATTCTTTTTAATATCCCCATATGCTGAAAAGCTTATAAAAGCCAATAAAAACATGTATACTTTAGTCGTTGGACTAATTGATGGATACATGCAGAGTCTTATAGCCTTTTTCAGAAAAAATGCTCCTATTATTACAAAATAATACTCATAAATCAAGCTTAAAACTTTACTAAATATATACTGTAGATTACTTAATAAAGTTCTCTCTCTAACATTATACATAAATATCTTACCCTCCCTATACACAAAATAAATTATAACACTGGTAATATTTTAAGTACATACTGCAAAATATTAATAAATTGAAAAAAATTATCAAATATATAATTACCTAAGTTTTGTACAAACGAAATATTAACAATTTCCATAAAATAGTTTCCAAAAAATAAATAGTGGATAATA
>NZ_JAHHUY010000029.1:0-36785 GCF_019144085.1 Clostridium tyrobutyricum | reverse complement strand
GATTTTGTGATGGTCGCTTACTCATCAGCTCTTGCTGAGGAGTTTCCTTACTCAATTACTGCTTTTGCTATTTTCATAGCTCAAAAGAATTGCTGGTTTATTTCTAAATAAGTTTTTACTTATTTTACTCTGTTTAATTTTCAAGGATCATTCTATCTTCTTGTTTCCTGTCATCTTATTCAGACGACTTTTATAGTATAACTAACAATCAATCAAATGTCAACAATTAATTTCATTGACTTTTTTATTAATTGTTTGCCGCAACCCATGCGACTTTTATATAATATCATTTTATTAGATTAATGTCAATATAATTTTTAATAAAGTTAAAAATTATTTATATCAAAAATATAACCCAGATTATGGCTGATATTAACTCAACTAAAAATCCAGATTATATTTTTTAAACTTAATTTATTTATACTTCTTCTTTTGGAATTTCATCACTACAATTTATTTTTGCAATTGCTACTACTTTTTGCTTATCCTCTGTCTTCATCAAAGTAACACCCATCGCATTTCTACTAGTTGTTGATATATCTGAAACATTGAGTCTTATAGCTACATTACTGCTATTTATCAACATCATTTCATCTCCGTCTTTTACCATCTTTGCTCCAACAATAAGACCTGTTTTATCACTTATCTTATAAGTAATAATACCCTTGCCTCCTCTTTTGTGGATGGTATATTCAGATATAGGAGTTTTCTTTCCAAAACCATTTTGACTTATTACTAAAACTTCTGCATCTTTATCTATTATCTCCATACCAACAGCTATATCATCATTTCTCAATGTTATGGCCTTAACTCCTGAGGCAGTTCTACCCATAGCTCTTACGTCTTTCTCGCTGAATCTTATTGCATAACCATTTCTCGTAAATACAATAATTTCACTATTACCAGTAGTCATTCTAACACCTATAAGCTCATCTTCATCTCTTAAATTTATGGCATTTAATCCTTTTTTCCTTATAGAAGAATATTTGCTTATCTGAGTTTTTTTGATTAATCCTTTTTTGGTACCCATTATGAAATAGTTATCTTCCTTAAATTCTCTAAAAGTTAATACTGCTTGAATTTTTTCATCTCTATCTATAGGTATAAGATTTACTATATTAGTTCCTTTTGCTGTTCTACCAGCTTCAGGAATTTCATATCCCTTTAATTTATACACTCTACCCTTATTAGTAAAGAACAATATATAATTGTGAGTTGAAGTAATAAACATATGTTCTACAAAATCATCTTCTTTTGTAGTCATAGCCTGTATTCCTCTTCCACCTCTTCGCTGTGAAGAATAAGTATCAGCTGCAATCCTTTTTATGTATCCAGAATGGGTAAGTGTTATTGTTATTTCCTGTTCCTGAATCAAATCTTCAATATCTATATCGTCATTACTTAATTGTATTTGAGTTCTTCTTTCATCACCATATTTATCTTTTATCTGATTCAATTCATCTTTAATTATACTTAAAAGTAATTCTTCATTTTCAAGTATTTCTCTTAAATAATTTATAGTTTTCATAAGATCATTATATTCATTTTCAATTTTTTCTCGCTCTAAACCTGTAAGTCTTTGAAGTCTCATATCCAAAATAGCTTGAGCTTGTTTTTCAGAAAGTTGAAAATTTGACATCAATCCATTTCTTGCTTCATCTGTAGTTTTGGAAGATCTTATAAGATTTATTACTTCATCTATACGATCTAAGGCTATTCTTAGTCCTTCAAGTATATGTGCACGTGCTAAAGCTTTATCTAAATCAAATTTAGTTCTTCTTCTTATTACTTGTTTTTGAAATTCTAAATAGTGTGTTAATATCTCTTTTAAGTTTAATACATGCGGTTCATTGTTCACAAGTGCAAGCATTATAATACCAAATGTATCCTGCATTTTAGTATGTTTATATAATTGATTTAGAATTACATTTGAATTTGCATCTCTTTTTAATTCTATAACAATTCTCATACCTTCTCTATCAGATTCATCTCTTATATCAGATATGCCTTCGATTTTCTTATCTTTTACAAGAATTGCAATATTTTCTATTAATTTTGATTTATTTACCTGATAAGGAAGCTCAGTTACTATTATTCTTTCTCTTCCCTTTTCTTCTTCTATTTCAGCTTTACATCTTACAAGTATCTTTCCTCTACCAGTCTCATATGCACTTTTGATTCCTGAAGTTCCAATTATTATACCTGCAGTAGGGAAATCTGGTCCCTTTATATCATTCATAATTTCACTAATAGTTACATCAGGATTATCTATTATAGTAATTACACCATTTATAACTTCTCTAAGATTATGTGGAGGAATATTGGTAGCCATACCTACGGCTATTCCTGCTGATCCATTTACAAGAAGGTTAGGAAATCTTGATGGTAAAACTGAAGGTTCCTTTTCTTCTCCATCAAAATTAGGTACAAAATCTACAGTATTTTTATTTATCTCTCTTAGCATTTCAAGAGTTATTTTATTCATCTTAGCTTCAGTATACCTCATGGCAGCTGCACTATCTCCGTCTACAGAACCAAAATTTCCATGTCCATCTACTAATGTATATCTAATTGAGAAATCCTGTGCCATTCTAACAAGTGCATCATAAACTGCTGTATCACCATGAGGATGATATTTACCTAAAACATCTCCTACTATTCTTGCACATTTTCTATATCCTTTATCTGGAGTAAGCCCTAACTCATACATAGAATATAATATTCTTCTATGAACAGGTTTTAATCCATCACGTACATCAGGAAGTGCACGACCTACAATTACACTCATTGCATAGTCTATATAACACTTTTTCATTTCATTGCTTATGTCTACGGGTAAAATTTTTCCTTCGTCAAACATGTATGTTACACCTCTCTACTATATATCTAAGTTTACAACCTTCTTAGCATTTTCCTGTATGAAATTTCTACGAGGCTCTACTTTATCTCCCATAAGTATAGTAAATATCTCATCAGCATCCATTGCATCTTCTACATTTACTTTACGGAGTGTTCTAGTTTCCGGATTCATTGTAGTATCCCAAAGTTGTATAGAATCCATTTCTCCAAGTCCTTTGTATCTCTGTATATTTATACTGCTGTCTTTTCCACCCATTTCCTTGAGTATAAATTCAAGTTCTTCATCAGAGTAAGCATAATTTTCTTTCTTTCCTTTGCTTATCTTGTAAAGTGGAGGTTGTGCTATATAAATATGTCCCTGATCTACCAACTCTTTCATGTATCTATAGAAAAAGGTAAGAAGAAGAGTTCTTATATGAGCTCCATCTACATCTGCATCTGTCATTATTATTATCTTGTAATATCTTATTTTACTAACATCAAAATCTTTCCCTATGCCACCACCAAAAGCAGTTATCATAGCTCTTATTTCCTCATAGCCAAGTATCTTATCCAATCTTTGTTTTTCAACATTCATTATTTTTCCACGAAGAGGTAATATAGCCTGAAATTTTCTATCTCTTCCCTGCTTTGCTGAACCTCCTGCAGAATCACCCTCTACTAGATATATCTCACATTCAGAAGGATGCTTTGAAGAACAATCTGCAAGTTTTCCTGGAAGTGAAGTATTTTCAAGTACTGATTTACGTCTTGTTATCTCTCTTGCCTTTCTAGCAGCTTCTCTGGCCCGTGATGCCATCAATGATTTATCCAATATTGTCTTGGCTATTTGAGGATTTTCTTCAAGATAATTACTTACAGCCTCACTCATTATGCTGTCGACTATTCCCCTTACTTCACTATTACCAAGTTTAGTCTTAGTTTGACCTTCAAATTGAGGATTAGTTAGTTTTATAGATATAACAGCCGTTAATCCCTCTCTTATATCTTCTCCTGATAAATTCTTATCATTTTCCTTTAATACACCATATTTTTTTGCATAATCATTAAATACCCTGGTAAGAGCAGATTTAAATCCTGCTAAATGAGTTCCACCTTCAACTGTATCTATATTATTAGCAAAAGCAAAAATATTTTCGGTATAACCATCATTATATTGAATAGCAATTTCTAAAGAATAGTCTTCTCTTTTACCTTCTAGATATATAGGTTCTTTTTGAATTGGCTGCTTATTTCTATTAAGATACTCAACAAAAGACTTTATTCCACCTTCATAATGAAAGAGCTCACTTTTATCATTTCTTTTATCTTCTAAGGATATTTTTATGCCTTTGTTTAAAAAGGCCAATTCTCTAATTCTATTTGCAAGAGTTACATAATCAAATTCTATTTCCTCAAATATCTCTGAATCAGGTTTGAAATAAATTTTTGTTCCATGTTCATCGGTATCACCTATAATATCCAAACCAGTTACAGGTTTGCCCTTTTTAAACTCCTGGCTCCATATATGTCCTTCTCTTTTAACTTCAACTTTACAATCTTCTGATAAGGCATTTACTACTGAAGCACCAACTCCATGAAGTCCTCCTGATACTTTGTAGCCTCCACCGCCAAATTTTCCACCAGCATGTAGTATAGTCATTATTACTTCAACTGTTGGTTTTTTAATTTTAGGATGAATACCTACTGGCATTCCTCTTCCATTATCTGATACAGTTATAGAATTATCCTCGTTTATAATTACTTTTACTTTAGTACAATATCCAGCTAATGCTTCATCTATACTATTATCAACTATTTCATATACCAAATGATGAAGTCCCTTTAAACTGGTACTTCCAATATACATACCCGGTCTTTTTCTTACTGCTTCTAAACCTTCTAAAACTTGTATCTGATTCTCGTCATAAACTTTTTTGGTATCTTGTGGCATATTTATCCTCCTATCTTTTAAGATTCATAATATAAAGATTCTGATCTTTTAGTCAATGTTGATGAAGATATTGGCGATAAATAAATCTTGCTCTTTTTATCAACTTCAGCAATAATAAATGATTTTGGTTTATCTTTAGTAATTCTCTGCACAAATCCATCTTCTTCTGCCATTCTTAAAAATTGAGTTGTATCAGAACCATACATCGAAGTTTCTACATCAAATATACCAATTATATTTTTTATCGGAACAACTATATTTTCACCTAAATGTAAAAACATAAAAAATCTCCTTTCAAATCTATTAAACTTTAATTATAGTTCCATTAGTAACTTCAAATAATTGAGCTTTATTTTCAATATACTTTTTTATGTTGTTAATTCCTGTACAAGTTATAAGGGTTTGAATTTTATTTATAGAACTTAATATATACTCCTGTCTATTTTTATCCAACTCAGATAAGACATCATCAAGAAGTAAAACAGGATATTCTCCTATTTGATCCTTTATTATTTCAACAGAAGCAAATTTCATAGTTAAAACTGATGTTCTCTGTTGTCCCTGAGAACCAAAATTTCTGACATTCACACCATTTATATATATATTAAAATCGTCTCTATGGGGACCAATTGATGTATTACCTCTTTCTATATCATTATTTCTACTTTTTTTTAAATTGTCTAATATTTCTTTTCCGATTTTATCTAAATCTTTAATCGAAGTTATATATTTAAATTCTATTTTTTCAATTCCTGAAGTTATATTTTTATGTATAATCTTTCCTTTTACATTAAGCTCTTTTATATATTTATTTCTAAGATCTATAAGTACCTCTCCATACTTGGATAATTGATTATCATATACACCAAGCATATTAATATTATTCTTATTCCATTTTTTAAGTATCATATTTCTTTGAGATAAAACTTTATTATATTGAACCAAATTAAAATAATATTTTTTATTTAATTTGCATAATTCCATATCTAAAAATTTTCTTCTGAATATTGGAGATTCTTTTATTATTTTTAAATCCTCAGGTGAAAACATAACTACGTTAAAAATTCCCATTAACTCAGATAATTTATTTACTTTTATAGAATTTATATTTATGCCTTTTTTTCCTTCTTTAAATACTTTTATTTCTATTGTTTTATCCAAGCCCTTTCTTGATATATAAGCTTTTATATATGATTCTTTTCCATCCCATTTTATAAGTTCTTTATCTTTATTAGTTCTAAATGATTTACCTATACTGCAATAATATATACTTTCCAATATGTTGGTTTTACCTTGTGCATTATTTCCTATAAACACATTTATATTTTTGTTTAGTTCAATAGACAATTGTTTGTAATTTCTAAAATTAACAAGTTGTAAATACTTTATATACATACAAAACACCTAATTTTAATTATATCACAATATAGAGATTGCACAATTAATGATATTTACAGTTTATATAAGCTTATATTGTATTCCATTTAATTCAACTATATCTCCTATTGATAATTTTTTACTTCTTCTTGTTTCTATATTATTATTTAATTTTACTGATCCATTTTGTATAAGTATTTTAGCTTCTGAACCAAGTGAAACTGCACCACACCATTTTAAAAAAGAATCTAGTTTTATTATATCTGTATTTATTTTTATTTCTTTCATTTTCTATTATCTCCATTTTTTATTTTTTTAATTATTTAAAAGTCTAACTGGAAGAACAAGGTAAGTACAATTATTCTTATCTTTATTTTTTATAACGCATGGACTTACACTACTTGAAAAATTTAATATTATTTCTTCTTCATCCATTATTTTAAGTACATCTATTAAATATTTTGAGTTAAATGCAATTTGTAGATTACTTCCTTGCAAAATTATATTAACTTCTTCTTTTACCATTCCTAATTGAGAATTTGAAGTTATAATCATATTATTGTCTTCAATATTCAATTTTATTAAATTTGTATTACTGTCTTTAGCCATAAGAGATGCCCTCTCAATACAATTTAAAAGTTCTTCCCTTTTAGCAGTAACTTGCAAATTAAATTCTTCAGGAATTATTGATTTATATTTTATAAATTCTCCTTCTAAAAGTCTTGATACTATTTTAGTTTTTCCCAAATTGAAAAGTATATGATTAGGAGTAAATGTAATATCAACATTATCTTCTCGATCTTCAAGAATTTTTGATACTTCATTTAGTGTTTTACCTGGAATTACTGCATTTATTTCATTATCATTATCTAATGATTCAAATCTAAGAGCTAATCTATATCCATCAAGTGCAATTAAATTTATAGTTTTATTTTTTATTTCAAATAAAATTCCAGTAAGTATAGGTCTGGTTTCATCTTGTGCTGTTGCAAATATTGTTTCCCTTATCATATTTTTAAGTATATTTTCCGATATTGAAAATAACATGTTTTCATTGATATTTGGAAGCTCGGGAAAATCAGCTGTATTCATGTTTATTATATTAAATTTTGATTTTTTACATAATATTTGAGTTGTATTATCATCTATAGTTTCAATGTTTATATCATCATTAGGTAATCGTCTTATTATTTCTCCAAATAATCTTGCATTTATTATTACAGAACCTTCTTCTAAAATAGTTGCTTCAATTTTTGTAGTTATACTTAAATCTATATCTGAACCTGTTAATATTAATTCATTTCCATTTGTTTCTATTAATATACCGTTAAGTATCGGCATAGAAGATTTACCTGTTATTGCTTTTTGTACTGTAAAAACAGCTTCTTGTAAATTTGATTTATTACATATAAACTTCATTAAAGTATCCTCCTTTTGGTATAAATATTATTTGTAATAAGATAGATAATTAGATAATTATTTTATAGTAATAGTAGTAGGGGCTGTGGATATGTAGATAATATTAGCAAACGTTGATATTGCAGTAGAAAAGAAGAAAAATAATTGTGGATAAGTAACTAATAAAAATTTGACTTTATCCACATA
This sequence comes from Clostridium tyrobutyricum, assembly GCF_019144085.1. GTDB lineage: Bacteria > Bacillota > Clostridia > Clostridiales > Clostridiaceae > Clostridium_B > Clostridium_B tyrobutyricum_A. The sequence continues at coordinate 29,011 of NZ_JAHHUY010000029.1, read as the reverse complement.
ATTAGAATATAAATTTAGTATTCATTTTTATCCACATGGTTTTATAATAAAAATATCAACAGTTGTTTATAATTATTTTTGATTTATTCTTTTAGTTAATTCACCTACTGCATTTTGAAGGCTTTCATCTACCTTTAAATTTCCAGATATTTTTTCATATGCATGAATTACAGTGGTGTGATCACGGCCTCCAAATTCTTCGCCTATTTTAGGAAGTGACATATCTGTTAACTTTCTACTCAGATACATTGCTATTTGTCTTGGAAAAGCTACATTTCTTGTTCTTCTTGCGGATTTGAAATCGGATAGCTGAAGGTTGTAGTAATTAGCTACTACTTCTTGAATTAATCCTATTGTTACTTGTTTAGACTGTTTACTGGAAATTATGTCTTTTAATGCTTCGACTGCTAGATCAACACTTATCTCTTTATTTGTAAGTGATGAGAACGCTACAATTCTTATTAATGCTCCTTCCAATTCTCTTATATTGGATTTTATTTTTGTAGCTATATATACCATGACTTCATTTGGAATATTGAGTTTTTCTACATCCGCTTTCTTCTTAAGTATGGCAATTCTTGTTTCAAAATCTGGAGGTTGAATATCTGCTATAAGTCCCCACTCAAATCTAGAAACCAATCTATCTTCTAATGTAGAGATTTCTTTTGGCGGTCTATCACTAGATAGAATAATTTGTTTATTTGCTTCATATAATGAATTAAAAGTATGAAAAAATTCCTCTTGAGTTCGTTCTTTTCCAGCTATAAATTGTATATCATCTATAAGTAATATATCTATATTTCTATATTTATCCCTGAATTCTACATTTTTATCATCTTTTATAGAATTTACAAGTTCGTTTGTAAATTTTTCTGATGAAACATATACAACTTTTAATGATGGATTATTTTTTAATATGTAATGACCTATAGCATGCATTAAATGAGTTTTACCAAGACCTACACCACCATATATAAATAATGGATTATATGCTTTAGCTGGAGATTCTGCTACAGCTAATGAAGCTGCATGAGCAAATCTATTGCTATTTCCAACAACAAACGAATCAAATGTATACTTTGGATTTAATAGAGTTGATGATTCGTTATTTATTTTTTCTTGTCTATGTTGAGTATTTTTTTCATCTAAGGTAAATGCTTCTTCTTGATATATTGAAAATTCAATTGTGTAATTTTTAGAAGTAAGAATTTTTAAAGCTTTAATAATATATTCCTTATATTTGTTATCAAGAACGCCTCGAGTTAGTTCATTTGGTACACTTAATTTTAGTACATTATTTTCTATCGATATGGGTGTAATACTTTTAAGCCATGTGTTAAAACTTACTTCTGTAAGTTCACCTTTTATAATGTTTAAAGTTTTATCCCATAATTCTTTAAGATAGGCATTCATTTTATATCCTCCAGTCTTAGATAATAAACTCACAATATATAAACAAAGTTATAAACAAAGTATTATAATTACTTTCCATATGTTTATAAAAATATTCACATGTTTATAATTTTGTTGATTTAATTTAATAAAATAAAAGTGTAAACAAGTAATAATTAATTTTATTAACTTGTCTATTATAGTAGAATACAAGGTAATATGTAAAGATATAATAAAATAATATCAGGATTGCACATTTTATCCACAACTTTATCAACAGCTGTGGATAAGTCCATATTTTTATAAATTATACACATACTCTATTAATAATATCAAAATAAAAACGCTGATTCAAGAAGTTATCCACAAAAATGTAGGTAAATTGCATGTATATAAAATATTTAGTTTATTTAATTATAAATTTTAGGCATATTGTAAATTATTTTTCAATTCGTAATTTTGAAGTAGAATAAAAATTTTTCAACAAAGAATGCAGCTTTAGATAACTCAAAGGTTAATATTTATAAAAAAACCTTGAATATTTAATGTATAAAGTGCATATTACGAATTGCAGGTAAATTATTAATTAGTGTTGACATTGTAGTATAGTGAATATATAATTTAATAGTAAAACTTTAAAATTGATAAAGATATATTGTTTAGTAGTACAATATTTAATGTCTTAATTTTTAGAGTTCAATAAATCTAAAAACTATAGGTATTTATTGATTATAAATAAAACTAGAAATTTAAAGTATAGAAGGGAGGCAAACTACTACATAATATAAAAATGTATAAATGAACTACATTTATTATATATTATTAGAGTGGTAGTTAGATTATTATGTGGATGACATATCAACCAAAAAAGAAACAAAGAAAAAGAGAACATGGTTTTAGAAAAAGAATGAGAACTTTGTCTGGTAGAAACGTTATTAAGAGAAGAAGAAGAAAAGGTAGAAAAAGATTATCAGCATAAAGGCCGCTTTTGTGGCCTTTTTCTGCAATGAAGGGAAAAAAGAGGAGCAATATTGCAATGATTTATAGATTGAGAAAAAATGCAGAATTTAGAGCTGTTTACAGAAGAGGTAAATCTTTTTCAAACAATTTGTTAGTTCTTTATGTATATAAAAATAGAAAAAATTTTAATAGATTAGGTATATCTGTAAGTAAAAAAGTAGGTAAAAGTGTTATAAGAAATAGAATTAAAAGGTTAATTAAAGAAAGTTTTAGACTTAATTGTGATAATTTTAAGACTGGATATGACTTAGTATTTATAGCTAGAAATGCTTCAAATAATAAGGATTATAGTAATATAAGCAGTAGTATTAAAAATTTGATAAAAAAATCAGGGTTATATAAATGAAAAAAATTTTAATATATTTAATAAAATTTTATCGAGAATATATATCACCTTTGAAGAGATCATGCTGTAGATTTTATCCAACTTGTTCAGAATATGCCTTGCAGGCGATTGAGAAATATGGATTTTTAAAAGGTGGAATTATGTCTATAAAAAGAATATTAAGATGTAATCCGTTTTGTAAGGGTGGATATGATCCAGTTAAATAAATCATCAGGAGGTTAATATGAAATATTTAAATAATGCTTTTGTGCAGTTCTTTAATTATTTGCACGGAGGAGTAATTTCTGTATTTCCTAATCCAAATGTTTCTTATGGTATAGCCATAATTTTAATGACTATAATAATTAGGGTAATAATACTTCCTTTAGGTATTAAGCAAATTAAATCTTCACTTGTGATGAATAAAATTCAGCCAGAAGTAAAGAAAATACAGGATAAATATAAAAAGGATCCTCAAAAAGCTCAGAAGGAAATGATGAAGCTTTATAAAGAAAAAGGAGCTAGCCCATTTAGTGGATGTCTTCCACTTTTAATTCAATGGCCTATACTTGTAGCTTTATATTATGTTTTTAATCATCTTACAGGTTTGAATGGAATTAGTTTTTTATGGGTTAAGGATTTATCAAAGCCAGACATAGTTCTTTCAATTTTATCGGGCTTAACTACATTTCTTTCTGGTTGGTTGATAATGCCATCAGGAGATAATCCTCAAGCTGGTCAGAGTAGTAAGATGAATATAGGTATGGGAATTTTTATGGTTTTTATAAGTTGGAGATTAAAATCCGCATTGGTACTTTATTGGGTTGTTAGTAATTTAATTCAAGTTGTTCAAAACTTTATTATAAAAAGAATTGAACAAAAAAGAGAAGAAAAGAAAGTTGTTGATAACTAAAACTTAGGGGGTGGCTATTACGGTATGAAGGTTTTAGAAATGACCGGAAAAACGGTAGATGATGCTTTAAAAAATGCCCTATTAGAATTAAAAGTAGATATAGATAGAGTTGAATTTGAGGTTTTAGATTCAGGCAATAAAGGTTTATTTAGTTTAATTGGAAGTAGACCAGCTAAAATAAGAGTAAAATTAAAAAGAGCTTACATAGATGATGTAAGAGCATTTTTAAAAAATATATTGGATTGTATGAATGTGAAAGCTGATATTGCAATAAAAGAACAAGATAATACAATAAAAGTAGATTTATCAGGGGAAGATATGGGTATACTTATAGGATATAGAGGTGAAACTTTAGATTCTCTGCAATATCTTATGAGTTTGGTAGTAAATAAGAACCATGATATGGAATATAAAAGAGTTGTGTTAGATACTGAAAATTATAGGTGTAAGAGGGAAGAAACATTAAGAAAACTTGCTAAAAGAGTATGTGAAAAGGTAAAGAGAACAGGTAAAACTGTAAAATTTGAACCTATGAATCCCTATGAGAGAAGAATAATTCATTCCACTCTCCAAAATGATTCTTTAGTAAGTACTTATAGTGAAGGTAAGGAACCCTTTAGAAGAGTTGTAGTTATTTTAAAGAAAGCCTGATAATGGCTTTCTTTTTATTTATAATATAACAAACTCTAAATTTAAATTTTGAAATGGAGTGAAACTAATGAAAGAATTTGATACCATAGCGGCAGTTGCAACTTCTCCAGGAGAAGCTGGTATATCTATTATAAGAATTTCAGGTGAAAATTCTCTTAAAATAGTTAATGATATATTTAGAGGCAAGAATGATAGAGAATTAATGGATATAAAGTCCTACTCTATGAGATATGGTTTTATAGTGGGAAAAGAAAATGGTGAATTGATAGATGAAGTTATAGTAAGTTTTATGAAGGGTCCTAAAAGTTACACAACTGAAGATATTGTTGAAATAAATTGTCATGGTGGAATTATTACTACAAACAAAATTCTTGAAGAAGTAATTAAATGTGGAGCAAGACTTGCAGAACACGGTGAATTTACTAAAAGAGCTTTTTTAAATAATAGAATTGATTTAAGCCAGGCTGAAGCAGTTATAGATATAATACGTGCCAAAACTGAAATTTCCATGAAATCGGCACTTAGTCAGGCTGAAGGCAGTATTTCAAATAGAGTAAATCCATTAAGAGAAGAACTATTGGATATAATTGCACGTATTGAAGCTACAGTTGATTATCCTGAAGAGGATTTGGAAGAAATTACATCAGATAAAATTACTCCTGAGATTAAAAAAATAATATTGTATATAGAAGGTATTTTAAAGAATTCTGATGAAGGAAAGATAATTAGAGAGGGATTAAATATTGTAATAGTTGGGAAGCCAAATGTAGGCAAATCATCTCTTTTGAATTCACTTATACATGAGAATAAGGCTATAGTTACAAATATTCCAGGTACTACTAGAGATGTTATTGAGGAATATATAAATATAGAAGGTATTCCAATAAAGATAATTGATACTGCTGGAATAAGAAATACAGAAGATTTAGTAGAAAAAATAGGAGTAGAAAAATCGAAGCAAAAAATTAATGAGGCCAATCTGGTCATATTAATGTTGGATTCAAGCAATGAGTTGGATGAACTTGATGAAGAAATCATACAATACATAAAGGATAAAAAGTATATTATTTTATTAAATAAAAGTGATTTAAATGCTAAAATAGACTTAAATCATATTAAAAAAGAGAATTTAAATTTAGATTTTGTAGTAAAGACATCCTTAAAGACAGAAATTGGCATTAAGGATATTAAGGATTGTATAAAAAAATTATTTTTTAATGGAGAAATAAAATCAGATAATTTTATGGTGACAAATACAAGACATAAAGAGGCTCTAATAAAATCTAAAGATAGTTGTATAGAAGCTATAAATACTTTAAATAATACTCAAGCTATTGATCTTGCATCAATTGATCTTAGAAATGCTTGGTCAAGTCTTGGAAAAATAACTGGTGATACCATTGAAGAAGATATAATTCATAAGATATTTTCAAAATTTTGTTTAGGAAAGTAGGTATATTTAATGAAATACTTTTCAGAAAGTTATGATGTAATAATAGTAGGTGCAGGACATGCTGGATGTGAAGCAGGACTTGCTTCAGCTAGAATGGGATGTAAAACACTTGTATGCACAATGAACCTGGATAGCGTAGGATTTATGCCATGTAATCCTAATGTAGGTGGAACGGCAAAAGGGCACTTGGTTAGAGAGATAGATTCACTTGGAGGTGAGATGGGAGTAAATATTGACAATACTTTTATACAATCTAGAATGTTGAATACTTCTAAAGGACCAGCAGTACATTCATTGAGAGCTCAGGCCGATAAAAATAATTATTCTAGAAGAATGAAGAGGGTATTGGAAAAACAGTCTAATTTATATTTAAGACAATTAGAAGTACTTAATATAGAAACAGATGCTTCAGGTAAAGTATGTGGTGTAAGTACAAAAAATGGAGCATACTTTAAATCAAAATGTGTAGTTCTAGCAACGGGAACCTATTTGAAAGGTAAAGTTATTATAGGGGATGTTAGTTATAGTTCAGGACCAAATGGATTTATGCCGGCTAATGATCTTTCTCAAAGTTTATTGAATTTGAATATAGAACTTAGAAGATTTAAAACTGGTACTCCTGCTAGAGTAAAAAGAAGAAGCGTTGATTTTTCTAAAATGATAGAGCAAAAAGGTGATAGAAGGATAATTCCATTTTCATTTATGACAGAGTCATTAGATAGAGAGCAAATATCTTGTTATTTAACCTATACTACAGAGGATACGATAAAAGTCATAAAGGAAAATATAGATAGATCTCCACTCTACAATGGTTCTATTAAGTCTGTGGGGCCAAGATATTGTCCTTCAATTGAAGATAAAATAGTTAGATTTCCAGATAAAGAAAAACATCAAATATTTATAGAACCAGAAGGTGAAAATACAGACGAGTTATATGTGGATGGGGCATCTACATCTATGCCTGAAGATGTTCAATTGGCCATGTATAAAACTATAACAGGACTCGAAAATGTAGAATTTTTAAGAACTGGTTATGCTATTGAATATGATTGTATTAATCCACTTCAACTTAAACTTTCATTAGAATTTAAAAATATTGATGGATTGTTTGGAGCTGGTCAATTAAATGGAAGTTCAGGTTATGAAGAAGCTGCAGCTCAAGGATTAATTGCAGGAATCAATGCTGCAATTAAAGCAAAAAATAAAGAACCGTTTATTTTAAAAAGATCTGATGCATATATTGGGGTTTTAATAGATGATTTAGTTACAAAAGGTACAGAAGAACCATATAGGATGATGACATCAAGAGCTGAGTACAGACTAATACTTAGGCAGGACAATGCAGATCTTAGATTAACAGAGTTAGGATATAGTATAGGACTTGTTACAGAAGAAAGATATAAAAGATTTATAAATAGGAAGAATTCAATATTTAATGAAATAGATAGAATTAAAAAGATAAATATTACACCTAAGAAAGAAGTAATTGAATTTTTAACTTCAATAGGTTCTTCGGAATTAAAGAAAACAGAAAGTTTATATAATATAATAAAAAGACCTGAATTAGATTATATGAGAGTTGAACCATTAGATAAAGATAGACCAAATTTGGATTTGGATATTCAAGAGGAAGTAAATATCATTTCAAAATATGAGGGATATATTGATAAACAGTTACAGCAGATAGGACAATTTAAAAAAATTGAAGATAAAGTTATACCAGGTGATATAAGATATGATGAAGTAAAGGGATTGAGGATTGAGGCTATTCAAAAGCTAAATAAAGTAAAGCCAATGAATATAGGGCAAGCTTCTAGAATTTCAGGAGTTTCTCCTGCAGATATATCTGTTTTAATGATTTATATGGAAAAGATAAGAAGACAAAATAATTTAGATAGGAGTAATTAAATTATGGATTATTTTGAAATCATGAGAAGTGCTTGTCTTGATTCAGGAGTTGATTTTGACAGAAAGAAATATAAAGATTTTTTGGAGTATAAAAATTTAATTCAAGTATGGAATAAAAAAATTAATCTTACTTCTATAGTTGAAGATGATGAAATAATAAAAAAACATTTTATAGATTGTATAAAAGTATTTAAATTTTCTCCAATTAAGGATAGTCATAATTTTATTGATATTGGGAGCGGAGCGGGTTTTCCGGGTATACCAATAGGTATAATCAAACCAGATATGAATGGTTTGCTTTTGGATTCTCTAAACAAAAGAATAAAATTTTTAGATGAAGTTATAGACAAATTGAATTTGGAAAATATTCAAACTATACATGGAAGAGCAGAAGATATTTGTAGAAAAAATGAATATAGGGAATCATTTGATGTTTCAGTTTCAAGGGCAGTAGCTAACTTGACAGTATTAAGTGAATTTTGCTTGCCCTATGTAAAAATAGGAGGATATTTTATAGCTATGAAAGGACCTTCTTTAAAACAAGAAATTGATGAGAGTAAACATGCTATTGATATATTAGGTGGACATATAGAAGATATCATTAAAGTTGATATAGAAGATAGTGAGTTAAATCATAATTTAGTAATAATTAAAAAGATAAATAGTACACCAAAAGTATATCCTAGAAAAGCTGGAACTGTTTCAAAGAAACCATTAAAATAAAAGTATTAATTTGTCGTACGAAATTTACAAAAATAAGAAGGATTTTAGGTTACAATGGAGAAATGTTAAAGATATGAAGTGTAAGAGGGATGGATAGCTATGCAAAAGAATATTAATTATATATCTGTAGATTTAATTTCACCTAATATATATCAGCCAAGAAAGTATTTTGATGAAGAAAGCTTAAATGAGTTAGCACAATCTATAAAATCTTACGGAATAGTTCAACCACTATCTGTAAGAAAATTGAATGAAGATAAGTATGAGTTAATAGCAGGTGAAAGAAGATTAAGAGCTGCTAAAAAAATAGGACTTAAGGAAGTTCCCGTTATAATAGTTAATATAAGTGATAAAGAATCAGCAGCAATAGCATTACTTGAAAATTTACAGAGGGAAAATCTAAATTTTTTGGAAGAAGCAGAAGCTTATTATAATTTGATAAAGGATCATTCATATACTCAAGAAAAACTAGCCGAGGTTATAGGTAAAAAACAATCGACTATTGCTAATAAAATTAGAATTCTTAAGCTGGATAAACAGGTAAGAGAAATAATTATTAAAAATAATTTAACAGAGAGGCATGCAAGAGCTTTATTGAAACTTCCATCTATTGAACTTCAAATAAAGATACTTGATATTATATTGAAAAAATCTTTAAATGTAAAGAAAACAGAAGAATTGATTGAAAAAGAACTAGAAGGAGTAACTGATAAAAAAGGAAATAAAAAAAAGAAAAAAATAAAGGGAATATTTTCTCCTAGGGTATATGTAAATACGGTAAAACAGGTATTTGACAAATACGGATTAAGAGCCAAATATTCATCTAAAGATATGGAAGATAAAATACAGATAACTATAACAATTCCTAAAAAATAAAATATAATTTAGGGACATTTAAATATTGTACTTTAAATGTCCTTTTTTAGAAAATGAAATAGATTAAATGTTTCATGTGAAACATTTAATCTATTTCATTTTAAATTAATAATAAAAACTCTTTAATTATAGTAGAGAAAAATATATAATTAAAATTAAGTAATAAAAAGGTGGTGAATGCTATGAAAATAATTTCTATATTTAATCAAAAAGGTGGAGTTGGAAAAACAACTACAAGTATTAATCTAAGTGTTTATTTAGCTGTTAAAGGATATAAAGTTTTAAATATTGATATTGACCCTCAAGGTAATACTACAAGTGGTTTAGGATTTGATAAGTCAAGTATAGATAAATCTATATATGACATATTGTGTTTAGATTCAGATATTGATCAAGTAATGAAAAAATCTGAATTAGTAGATAATTTTTATATGATTCCATCTACTATGGAATTAGCTGGAGCAGAAGTTGAGTTAATTAATGTAAACAATAGAGAAAGTATATTAAAAGATAAGATAAAAAGTATGAAGAAAGACTTTGATTTTGTGTTTATAGATTGTCCTCCCTCATTAGGTATTCTAACTATTAATGCACTTTGCTGTTCAAATAGTGTTCTTATTCCTATACAATGTGAATTTTACGCTTTAGAGGGAGTTGGCCAGCTAGTAAATACTATACAACTAGTAAAAAAATCTTTAAATCCTGATTTAGATGTCGAGGGAGTAGTTATGAGTATGTATGATGGAAGGACAAGACTATCTAATGAAGTAGCATCTGAGGTAAAAAAATATTTTAAAGATAAAGTTTATAGGACTACAATACCACGTAATATAAGATTAGCTGAGGCACCAAGCTTTGGACTACCTATAGCGCTTTATGATGATAAGTGCAGAGGAGCTAAAGCTTATGATAATTTAACAGAGGAGTTTTTAAAGAGACAAAAATGTAAACTGATTAATTAATGTACATAGAATATTTGTAAATTTAAATTAGAAAATCAAAAAATTATAAAGAAAGGGGGGTACTGCTGTAGGATATAATATCTTATCCGTATTTTAGACAGCAGTAAATATGTTTTGAATAAAAAATATGGGCTAGGCAGGGGATTAGGAGCACTAATACCTGATGATATTTTAAATAATAGTGATACTGAAACTATTGTTAAAAAAATCAATATAGATTCTATAAGTGCTAATGAAGAACAACCTAGAAAAAATTTTGATGAGAGTAAGATTGTACAACTTTCTCAATCTATAAAAGAACATGGCATAATACAACCACTTATATTAAATAGAGAAACAGAGAACTATATAATAGTTGCAGGGGAAAGAAGATGGAGAGCAGCTAGATTAGCAGGATTAAAAGAAGTGCCTGCTATAGTAATGAATTTATCAGATAGGGATATACTTGAAATTTCTTTGATAGAAAATATACAAAGACAGGATTTAAATCCAATAGAAGAAGCCATTGCGTATAAAAAATTGATTAATGATTTCAAACTCAAACAGGAGGAATTGGCAAATAAAATAGGTAAATCCAGGACAGCAATAACAAATTGTATGAGATTATTAAACTTAGATAGTAGAGTTCAAGATTATTTAATTAATGGATTAATAACAGAAGGTCATGGTAGAACACTTTTAACCTTAGAAGATAAAAATTCACAATATGAATTTGCTAAAAGTATAATAAAAAATGATTTAACTGTACGTCAAGTGGAAAAGCTCGTTAAGGATATTAAACATAATAAAAAGAATATAGGAAACCGACAAAGTACAAGCAATCCATATTATGTTGATATAGAAGAAAAGTTGAAAGAATTATTCGGTACTAAAGTTATATTAAATGATAAAAAAAATAAGGGAAAGATAGAAATAGAATATTATTCACCAGATGATTTACAGAGAATATTAGATATTTTAAAAGTTTAAGGTTTTAATGAAATAAATCATAGCATAAACAATAAAATGTTTCACATGAAACATTTTTACGAAAGGAGAAAAGACATGGAATATATTTTAAAAAATATAGGCGATTTTCAAATTTATATTATGGTTGCCATTTTTGTATTGATTATAATATTATTTATAGTAGTTGCAGTGTTAACTAAAGCTTTAAACAAAGTTGAAAATAAATATAGACGACTTATGAGAGGAGTAGACAATAAAAATTTGGAACAACTTATTACAGGATATTTAGATAATATAGATGAAGCAAAACAGGAAACTGATTTCATGAAAGAAAAATTTGAAAAATTAAACCAAAAATATAATAATTGTGTTCAAAAGATTTCCATTATAAGATATAGGGCATTTGAAGATGTTGGTAGCGATTTGAGCTTTTCGGTAGCAATTTTAGATGGAAATAATAGTGGGGTTATAATCACAGGAATATATGGTAGAAGTGAAAGTACAACTTATGCTAAGCCTATAGATAAGGGTATGTCTAGATATGAATTATCTAATGAAGAAAATCAAGTTTTACAAGAATGCATTAATAAAAAAATTTGACAAATAATATACATAAAGAATCTCCTTAGGGTAATAATATCCTTAAGGAGGTTTTTTATAAAAGTTTATATTTCAAGTCAATCAAGTCAATCAAGTCAATCAAGTCAAATAAATGTTGAATTGAAAAAAAGGTATAATATAATTTCGGAAAAAAAGAGGATATTTTTGATACTATTATTTGTGATTTGAAGGATGGTTGATTAAATAAGTGAATATGAGCAACACTATTAAATGTGAAAAAAATATTATGATTGATGGTGCTTGAAAAAGCATAGAAAATATAGATAATATTTTCTATAGTAAGAGTTATAACAATGTGATAAATGAAATCACATATTCTCCATAATTTTATGCTTATTAGTTGAGGATCTTTTCCCGCCTACTGTTTTTATTATTGCATGATATATTCCTCGTGAAATTGTATCGGCAAGTTGCATTACTATAAATAATCTTGTGTTTTGTAATACCATAAATTCCATAACACCAGATATATTTACTACTCCAGTTATACTCAAATCTCCTATTGATGGTAGAGCTTTATTCATTGCAGATCCAGGATGGAGTGGTTTAGACTCTAGTATTATTTTACCTACATTTTGTAGACTACCCAGGCATGCATCAATAGCTATTATATATGGGCTTTTATATTCTAGATTTATTTTATTAATAATTTCCTCAAGATTTTTTGCGTGAACAGGAGTCTTTAAATTTCCATATATATGTACTTGATCTCTAACTAGAAATTTCAATTTTTCTCCTATTAATGGACCAAGACTATCACCTGTGGATCTGTCCGTTCCAATGCATACTATTATTATAGTTCTCCCTGATTTTATCAATGGATATAGTATATCACTTAAATTATCTCTTAAAGATATTATGGAATTTCTTTTATTAGAATCTATAATTATTTTTTTAGACATATAAAAAACCTCCTATGGTATAAATTGTAACCATAATAAGGTTTCTTATACATAATTAATATAAAAGTTAATAATTTTAGAGTATTTCTGCCTTCTTTAACATGTTATAAAACATGACTAAAAATATACAAAATAATACTCCTATAATTCCATATGCTTTTAATCCTATGAAAAGAGAAGCTAATACTGCTACAGGATTTAATCCTAATGAGGAAGATACCAATTTAGGTTCTATTATTTGTCGAATTATTGAAACTACCACATAAGCTATAACAAGTCCTAAAGCTACAAGATAATTTTTGAATATAAAAAAATAAATTAAAGCAAGAGGAATATATATTGTACCAATACCTAAAATAGGAAGTAAATCAGCTATTGCACATACTAAACTTAATATTAAGGCGTATTTTATTTTGAATATCATAAATACTACTAAGGTTTCTACAAATGTAATAGAAATTATTATCATATAAGATATAATATAGGTTAACAGCATTTTTTTTGTTTCAGTGTAAATTGAGAATAATTTATTAGCTTTATTTTTAGGTAATATAGTTATTAATTTGTTTTTTACTTTTAACATATCTTTTGTAAAAAAATACGTAGATAAAAGTGTAAATAATATAACCATTACTATATACGGTATCGTGGCAACAAGATTTATTATATAGGATACAAGTTTACCTGAGATAGATACTGCAATATTTGATAACTTTGTAATAGAACTTGTGAAATTTTTATTTATAGCATTTATTATATTTGGATCTAAATTATTATAGTATTTTTGTAATTTATAAAATGAATTTAATATATTATTAGAATTTTGGGATATATATGCTTGAGTATTTTTGCCGAATTGTATCGTTTCTTGAGTTAAATGAACAATTCCAAATACAAGACCAATAATTATTATGGCGAAAAATGTTATAGTAGTAATTAATGAAGCTGCAGATGGTTTTATATTTAACTTTTTTGAAATATACACTGTTGGCCTCTTAAGTATTAGAGCACAAACTAATGCTAAAACAAATGGAAGCGTATAATGAAGTGTACCAAAAAATATTATAAATGCACCTGTATATATTATAAAAAATAAGATTAACTTATTTACTTTATCTATTAACGAATCCATTTTCTATAGTTACTCCCTTCTTTATCTTTTAGTTGTATTTAAGTAATGAAATTATATTAAATTATGTTATTATAATATATAGTGAATAATGTACATCTCTATATATATTTGATATAAATTGTATAATAAATGTATCAATATTATATATATGTATTTATTATAAACTAATATATTGTCTCTGTATACCATATATTAGTAATTATTTTGGAAAGGAGATATAGTTTAATTAAACTATATTATACTATGAATAGATATTACATAATAACATTCAAAAATACTCATGATGCAATAGCAGGAGAAACTTTTTTAAGAAATAAGAATATACCCATAGATGTTATGCCTACTCCAGTAGTAATAACTAAAAGTTGTGGTATAAGTGTAAAGTTTGATGTCAAAAATTTGGACAAAGTTAAGTCTTTAATTCAAGAAGAAAAAATTTATTTTAAAAATATATATTTGAGAAATCCAGAAGGATATAAATTAATTGATATTAAAGGTAGGTAGATTTAATGAAAGAAAAATTACTTTCTATTTTTAAAATAACTACTTATAATGGGGGAATTACTATAGGTAAGTTTCCTATATCTGAAGAAAAAATATATAGTATCATATCTGGTTTTATAAAAATAATACTTATACTAATAATCATGTATATTAGTATAAAAATTGGCAACATGATTATAAATAGATATATAAAAAAACAAAAATACTTTAAATTTTCACTAGATGATAGAAAGGTCAAAACTGTAGGAGCAATATTAAAAAGCGTATTAAAATATTGTGTTTATTTTTTTGGAGTATTTGGTATAATATCAATTATTATGCCTAAGGTTGGAGCTACAGGGCTTACTTTTGCTGGCATAGGAGGTGTAGCTGTAGGCTTTGGAGCTCAAAGTATCATAAAAGATGTAATAAATGGATTCTTTATATTATTTGAAGATCAGTTTTCTGTAGGTGAATATGTGGATATAGGAGATAAAAGTGGAATTGTTGAAAGTTTGGAACTTAGGATTACTAAAATAAGAGATTTAAATGGAGATCTACATATAATTCCAAATGGAATTATTACTGAAACTACCAATCATTCCAGGGGAAGTTCTAAAATCCTGGTTGATATAGATATTTCCTATGAGGAAGATTCTGATAATGTTATATCAAAAATGTCAGATCTTTGTAAGAAGTTTGGTACTGACAATGAAGAAATAACTGATGGACCAAGTGTTTTGGGAATAACTAAAATAAAAGATGGAGTGGTAACAATAAGGATAATAGGCAGGACTAAACCTATGCAGCAGTGGAAAATAGAAGTAAAATTAAGAGATGAAATAATTAAAGCACTAAAGAAAGATAATATAAAATTACCATATAAAGAAGTAAAGATTACAAGGGGGAAATAAAACATGAAAAAAGTTTTTTATATTGGTGACATCGTAGAGATGAAAAAAGGTCATCCATGTGGAAGTAATAATTGGGAAGTTATAAGACTAGGTGCAGACATAAAAATAAAATGTATGGGATGTGGAAGGATAGTAATGCTTAGCAGAAACAAATTTGAAAAGAGTGTAAAGAAAATAATAAAACAAAACTATAAAGACGAAAATTAATATTGATATATATAGCAAAGTATGATAAAATAAAACCTTGTAATCCCTGCTGTAAAAATTACAGCCGTTAGTCCAAGGGGAGGAGGTGAAATCTAATGAGAAAATACGAAACTATATTTATATTGCATCCGTCATTAGACGAAGAGGCTTGTAAAGCTAATATCGAAAAATTTAAAGGTGTAATAGAAAATGGTGGAGGAGTAGTAGACAACGTTGATGTTTGGGGTAAGAGAAAACTTGCCTATGAAATAAAAAAAGTTAACGAAGGATATTATACTTTGATAAATTTTAGTGCTGATCCTGAATTACCTAAAGAGTTAGACAGAGTATTTAGAATTACAGATGGTGTTGTAAGGCACATAATAGTAAATAATGAAAAATAGGTGGTGTTTTAATTGAACAAAGTTGTTTTAATTGGAAGATTGACCAAAGACCCTGAGTTGAGATTTACTCCTGGAAATGGTACAGCAGTTACCACCTTTACTATAGCCGTTGATAGAAGATTTTCTAAGGATGGACAGAGAGAAGCTGATTTTATACCTGTAGTTGTATGGGGAAAACAAGCTGAGTCTACAGCAAATTATATGAGTAAAGGCAAACTCATAGGAATTAGCGGAAGAATCCAAACTAGAAGTTATGAAGCTAAAGACGGTACGAGAAGATATGTTACAGAGGTTGTTGCAGATGAGGTCCAATTCTTGGAATGGGGCGAAAAATCTCAAAAATCATCTAATAATATGAATTCTCAATCTAATAATTTTGGAAATACTCAAAGCTTTGATGAAAATAATTATGGAGAGGATATAACACCAGTTGATGATGGTGATATTCCATTCTAATGATAAGGTAAGGAGGGAAGATATATTATGCCAAATGGTAGAGATAGTGGAAAGAGAAATTCAGGCAGAATGAGAAGAACAAGAAGAAAAGTTTGTGCATTTTGCATGGATAAATCTGAATCTATAGATTATAAAGATATAAATAAATTAAGAAAGTATGTTACTGAAAGAGGAAAGATACTTCCAAGAAGAATATCAGGAAATTGTGCTAAACATCAGAGAGAACTTACTGATGCAATAAAGAGAGCAAGAAACATAGCATTATTACCATTTACAACAGAGTAATATAATATTCATTTTGATTAAGTCATTAGCAATATAGTGCTGATGACTTTTTATTTTAATAAAATACAATTAATTGGATAAAATTAGAAGTATAAACATATCTGTAAAAAAATCCTACATTGTTGCATAAAACTTTAAAAATAATTAAAATGATAGTAAGAGCCAAAAGGGGATGATTCATATGAAAAAAAAAGATTTTAATATTATGTATAATGTAAAAATAATAGAAGAATTGAAGGCAAATCTTATAGTTGCTATAGGGGATTTATTTAAGTTGCTTACAAAAGGCAGCAATGTGGCACAAGAAGCAATCCTTGATTCCATTTCCGGGGCAATAATAATACTGTATATATTGGCAGAAAGATTAGGATATTCCCATACTGCAGTAGATGAAACAATGAAGAAAAAATTAAAACTTGGTATAATCGAAGATGATCAAATAGAAAAAGATGGAAAGGATTTAAGTAAACTATACAATCATATTAAAGAAAGATGATGGAGGTAAAAATGCCCAATAAGAGTTATAATGCAAAATCTATAGTAGAAGCAGGTTTAATAACCGCTATTATTATATTAATTACGTTGATATGTATATATGTGCCTATATTATCAATGTTTACGAATTTTATCCTTCCAATACCAATAGCAATATTGTTTATAAGACAAAATTTTAAAGTTACTATAGTTTCTATTGTAGCTAGTGCAATCTTTATAGGTATATTGTATAATCCAGTAGTTTCGCTATCAGGCATAGTTCTAAATGGGTTGCCAGGCTTTGTGTTTGGATATTGTGTAAAAAATAAAAAGAAGTTTAATACAACTATTGTATTGTTAGCCATAAGTATTTTCATAGGAATGATTATATATTTATTAGTATATATAAATATAATAACTAATCAAGGAATATATGGATTTATAGATAGTTCCATAATAAAACCTTTTAAACAATCTATAGCTATGTATAATAATATGGGAGTACCTAAAGATCAGATTAGTTATATGGAAAGTATGCTGTCTTATCTTAAACCAGAAATTATAATGAGAATTATACCGGCATCATTTGTGATTATTTCATTTCTAATGGCTTATATATGTTATTTAATAGGAAATTCAGTTCTTAAAAAATTACATTATGATGTTATTACAAAGCCATTTGGTGAAATATATATGAGTACCAGAGTTGGGACTGTGTTTGTAGTTATTATTATTATAGGACTATTGATGAATAGAAGAAATATGGAATTAGCATATTATTTTATAAGTTTCGGGAAATATATGATTCAATTTGTACTTATATTAGATGGAGTATCTCTAGCGGCATATTATCTAAAACGCAAGTTTAATATGGGCAATAAGCTTATTGCTGTTATTTTAATATTTACTTTATTTTCCTATTTAATTTATATTATTTTAGGAATTATAGATATGATAGCAGATTTCAGAAAATTAGATCCATATAGAATAGTAGATAAGAAATAATAATAGGAGGCCTACTTTATGGAAAGTGGCGATAATTATTTTATTAAGAACAATAAACTATATATGATAATAATTGCAGTATTTATAGTAATTGTAATTTTATATGGACATATAGTACTTGGTGTAATATCTATAATTTTATATGGAATTCTTGTAATTTATAATATTAGAAATACTAAATTTAAAAAAAATGAGTGGAAAAAATTTATAGAAAATTTTTCATCAAGATTAGACATTGCTACGAGGAGCACTCTTGTGAAATTCCCATTTCCTTTGGTAATAATAAGAAGCGATGGAGATGTTATCTGGTATAATCAGAAATTTTTGCAGGACTTAAATAAAAAGGATATATTGGGAAAGAACATAAAAACAGTTATAAGAGGATTTAATATAAAACAGGCTATATCTGGAAGAGATACTAAATTCAAAAACATGAAAATAGGAGATAGATATTATAATATCTATACTAATATGATAGATACATCTGAAAATGATAAAGATAAGATATTGCTTCTATATTTTTATGATACTACAGAATTAGTTCAAACAATAAATTCTATAGAAGAAAAAAAGTGCAGCATTATGTTAATGGAAGTTGATAATTTTGATGATGTAATAAGAACAGTTGAAGAAGATGATAGACCACTTATAATAGCTGAATTAGAAAGAACTATAAATATTTATGGACAGAAGTTAAATGCCATGGTCAGAAAGTATGAACCCAATAAATATATATTTTCAGTACAAAATAAAGATATAGATATAGAGATGGGAAAAAGATTTGATATATTGGATTCAGTTAGAAATATAAATATGGGGAATAAAAATCCGCTAACTCTTAGTATAGGAGTAGGGCGCAGCGGTGATACACCTCTTGAAAATGAGAATTATTCAGTATCTGCCAAAGAATTAGCACTCAGTCGTGGAGGAGATCAGGCAGTAGTAAAAAGTGGTGATAAACTTTTATTTTATGGTGGAAAAACAAAGGAAGTTGAAAAAAGAACTAAAGTAAAAGCAAGGGTTATAGCCCACGCACTTTTAGATATTATAAATGATAGTAGTAATATTTTTATAATGGGACATAAAAAACCAGATATTGATTGTCTTGGTTCTGCAGTAGGAATTCATAGTATAATTAGTACGATGAAAAAGAAATGTAATATTATATTAGACGATGTAAATATAAGCATAAAGCCTATATTTAATAAAATAAGAGAGGATAATGACTATGAGGGTGTATTTATCCATAGTAGAGAGTGTGAAGAAAAGATAGATAGAAATAGTCTATTGATAATTGTTGATGTTCACAGTAAAAGCTATGTTCAGGACATGAAATTAGTTGAAAAGTTTGATAGAATAGTTATTATAGATCATCATAGAAAAGCTGCAGATTTTATTGAAGATAATCTTCTAAGTTATATTGAACCATATGCATCATCTACATCTGAATTGGTTACAGAAATGATACCATATATGGTTGATAAACCTAGATTAAAAACAATAGAGGCTGATGCATTACTTGCAGGTATTTGTGTTGATACAAAAAATTTTTACTTTAAAACTGGAATAAGAACTTTTGAAGCAGCTTCGTTTTTAAAAAAGCTGGGAGCAGAAACTATTGATGTAAAAAAGTTTTTTTCTTATGATTTAGAAACATATTTGGATAGAGCTGAAATTATAAGATCAGCCCAAATATATAATGATATTGCAATAGCTGTATGTCCTGATAAAATACAGGATACTGTATTAGCTGCACAAGCTGCAGATGAATTATTAAATATTACAGGAATTGAAGCTTCATTTGTTCTTGTTAAAATCAAAGATGAGATATTCATAAGTGGAAGGTCTCTTGGAAATATAAATGTTCAACTTATACTTGAGTCTTTAGGTGGAGGTGGACATATGACAATAGCAGGGGCACGATTGGAGTCGTGCAGCATAGAAAAAACTGTATATGATTTAAAAAAGGCTATTAATGTATATATAAAGGAGGACAAAAAATAATGAAGGTTATATTAATAAAAGATGTAAAAGCTCTAGGAAAAAAAGGAGAGGTAGTAAATGCTTCAGATGGATATTTTAGAAATTTTCTGCTTCCTAGAGGACTGGCAAAAGAAGCAAATAATTCAAATCTTCATGTATTAAATAACCAAAAAAAAGCTGAAAGAAAGCAAAAATTAGAGGAAATAGAAGAGGCACAAAAAATAGCTAAAAGTTTAAAGGGAAAACAAATAAAAATAGATATAAAATCAGGGGAAAATGGAAGATTGTTTGGTTCTATAACTGGTAAGGATATATCTGATAGACTAAAAAAGGACTTTGATATAACTGTAGATAAAAAGAAGGTAGTTATGGATAATATAAAGAAGGTTGGTTCCTATGATGTTGAAGTTAAACTTTATCCAGAAATATCAACTAAAATAAAGGTGGTAATTGAAGAAAAATAAGGAGGAGAATAGGTGAAATCACAATCTATTGAGGGGTTAAATAAAGAAATAGAAAAAGGCAATATATCACTTGAGGATAAAATAGATGCTCTAAATGATATTATGCTTAAAATTATAAGTGAAAGAATTGTTAAATCTAGAATCTCTAAATATAAACTTAGTAGTTATATAAAAAGTAATAATATATATGATAAATTATATGCAATAAATGTAATTGTAAATGAGGGAAATGGAATAAAAAATGTACCTGACAGTTCAAATGTAGATGGTGTGATAGAGGATACAAATAAATCTATTACAGAGCTTTTAAGTAGAAGGTATGTTAGAAATAAAATTGAAAGAGAAGTTGAAAAAAACATTATAGAAAAGCAATCTAAGTATATGGATGAAATTAGGATGGGCATTATAAAGAAACGTAAGGGCCCTGAAAATGCTAAAACATTAAAAAAGTATGCTGAACTTGAGGTATTGGATTCAAAAAGATTGAGTAAAAGTATACAAGATGTGCTTAGACCGCACTCTTTTAATGAAATTGTAGGTCAGAAGAGGGCGATTAAAGCAATACTATCCAAGATAGCATCGCCGTATCCTCAGCATATTATATTATATGGTCCTCCAGGAGTAGGAAAGACAACAGCGGCTAGAATCGCTCTTGAGGAGGCTAAAAAATTAAAATATACTCCTTTTGATAAAGATGCAAAGTTTGTTGAGGTAAATGGTACTACATTGAGATGGGATCCAAGAGAGATAACAAATCCACTTTTAGGTTCAGTACATGATCCTATTTATCAGGGTACAAAAAGGGATCTAGCAGAAACTGGAATACCTGAGCCTAAACTTGGACTTGTCACGGAAGCACATGGAGGTGTATTGTTTATTGATGAAATAGGAGAACTAGATGATATGCTTCAAAATAAACTATTAAAGGTATTAGAAGATAAGAGGGTTGAATTTTCATCTTCTTATTATGATCCAGATGATGAGAATACACCTAAATATGTAAAATATCTTTTTGAAAATGGTGCACCAGCAGATTTTCTACTTATAGGGGCTACTACAAAAGAACAAAGTGAAATAAGCCCTGCTTTGAGGTCCAGGTGTACTCAAGTATATTTTGAACCGCTTACAGTAAAGGATATACAAACTATAGTAAAGAATGCAGCAGAAAAGCTTAATATAGAACTTGAGTCTGGTGTTACTGAAATCATTAGTAAATATACTATTGAAGGAAGAAAGGCTATTAACATATTATCAGATGCATATGGATATGCTTTATATAATCATGATTCAGACACTGATATAGAAGATGTTAAAAATGTAAAGATATCTTTGGAAGACTTAAATAAAGTTATATCCATAGGAAGACTTGTACCTTTTGAGGATATAAAATCAGATAAGAAATATGATATAGGACATATATACGGACTTGGTGTTAGTGGATACATAGGATCAACTATAGAAATAGAAGCAGTCGCATTTCCTGCAAGAGACAAGGGAAAAGGAATAATAAGATTTAATGATACTGCTGGTAGTATGGCAAAAGATTCTGTATTCAATGCTGCATCAGTAATAAGAAAGATAACAGACAAAGATATAGGAAATTATGATATACATGTAAATGCAATAGGGGGAGGAAGAATAGATGGACCTTCTGCAGGAGCAGCTATAACAATATGTATTATAAGTGCACTTTTAAATAAGCCGTTAAGACAGGATATAGCTGTAACTGGAGAAATATCATTAAGAGGAAAGATAAAGCCTGTAGGAGGAATATTTGAGAAAGTCTATGGTGCAAGAAGGAAAGGAATAAAATTAATAGTTGTACCTTCGGACAATTTAAATGAAGTACCAGTAGATACCGATGATATAGATGTAAAAGCTGTATCTGATATTGAAGAACTTGTTGAAATTGTTTTTGAATAACTAAGGAGAGATTAGACTAATGGATACACCTCTTAGAAGTATGCCTCATAATATAGAGGCAGAACAGAGCGTAATGGGTTCAATGCTTATAGATAAGGCATCAATAGCTCAGGTAATGGAAGTTCTGAAACCTGAGGATTTTTATAAGGATGCACATAAAATTATATTTCAGGCTATATTGGTTTTGTACCAAAAAGATACAGCTGTTGATATAATAACCCTTACTGAAAACTTGAAATCCACAGATAAATTAGAATCTGCAGGAGGAATAACCTATATAAGTGAACTTGGAGGATCAGTTATTTCTACAGCAAATTTACAATCATATATAAAGATTGTAAAAGATAAATCTACACTTAGAGAACTTATTAAATCCTCTACTAAAATAATAGAGGAAAGTTATAAAAGTCAGGATAATGTGGAGTCCGTAGTAGATTTAGCCGAAAAATCTATATTTGATTTATCAAGTGATAGGGATACCTCAGATTTTGAACCTATGAATTCTGTTCTTGAAAGAGGATTTCTTGAAATAGAAAGGCTTTTCAATAATAAAGGTGAAACTAATGGAGTTGTATCAGGATTTAGAGAACTGGATGCCAAGACATCAGGTTTTCAAAAAGGAGATATGGTGCTTGTAGCAGCAAGACCATCTATGGGTAAAACTACTTTTGCATTAAATATAGCAGAATATGCAGCATTAAGAGAGGGAAAAAAGGTAGCGGTTTTTTCTCTTGAAATGTCAAAAGAACAGCTTGCATATAAGCTACTTTGTTCTGAAGCTCATGTAGATATGCTAAATCTTAGAACAGGAAATTTAAGTGACAAGGATTGGGAAAATATTGCCAGAGCTTCTGGACCACTTGCTGCAGCAGATATATTCATAGATGATACTGCAGGAATATCAATTATGGAAATGAGATCTAAATGTAGAAGACTTAAAATTGAACATGGGATAGATATAATAATTATAGACTATCTTCAATTGATGAGTGGAGGAAGAGGATCTGAAAATAGGCAACAAGAAGTATCGGAGATATCACGATCAATTAAAGCACTTGCAAAAGAAATGCAATGTCCAATTATTGCTCTTTCTCAATTGTCTCGTGCTCCTGAAGCTAGAACAGATCATAGACCAATGCTATCTGATTTGAGAGAATCAGGTTCTATTGAACAGGATGCTGATATTGTAATGTTTTTATACAGAGATGAATACTATGACAAAGAAACAGAAGACAAAAATGTAGCAGAATGTATTCTTGCAAAACAGAGAAATGGTCCAACTGGTACTGTTAAGTTGGCATGGCTTGGACAATTTAGTAAGTTTGGAAATTTAGATGTAGTACATCAAGAGTAAATATAAAAACATAAAGCACTATGAATAAATTTCATAGTGCTTTATGTCGGAAAAATTTAAATTATTTTATATCTATTTTTGAGTCATTATTTTTGGCATTTTGTGATTTAGGAAGATCAATTTTTAATACACCATTTTCAAATGAAGCATTAATGCTGTTTTTATCTATATCATCAACATAAAAACTTCTTCTGAATTCTCCATAACTTCTTTCACGTCTTAGGAAATTTTCATCTTTTTCTTCCTTGGAATCTTCTCTTTTAGCTGAAATTGTTAAATAGTTGTTATTATAATCTACACTTATTGCATCTTTTTTTATTCCAGGAAGGTCAGCTTCTACTAAGTAGGAATTATCAGTTTCTTTGATATCTGCTTTAAAGCCGTTACCAAAACCATGTAAATTAAGAGGTGAGAAGAAATCATTATTGAAAAATGAATCCATGAATCCTCCAAAAGCATCATTACCTTTTACATTATTATTTCTTATAAATGGAACCATATCAAACATATTAACTACCTCCTGATAAATATTTTTTATTACCGTTTTATTAGGTATTCCTTATTACAGTTATTATAATATAACAAAAGTCAAAGAAAGTCAAAGTTTATAAATAGAAGATTAAACTTGATAATAGACAGTAATATTAGATTTAAATATATAATTTATTATAATTAAAATATTTAAGAATAGAATACATAATTTAAGCTATTTTAAATGTTAATACAAAAAAAGGTAAAAAATTTGATTATGTTTTATATTTGTATTACAATGAATATGTTATTTTGCTCCTATGGCTCAGCTGGTAGAGCAATTGATTCGTAATCAAGAGGTCGCAGGTTCGACTCCTGTTAGGAGCACCAGAACGTTATATATAGAGGGTTTACAAGCATTTCATAATATTGGAATGTGAAAATCACTCACTTGTTTACTATAAAAAATATGGTAAATAAGTGAGTGATTTTTTTATGAGAAGAGAAAGAATTGAATTAGCAAAAATTAAACAAGATAAAACATTTCAAAAAGGTTTTGAAGAATTTATTTTATATTGTAGAGCAAAAAATCTAAGAGAAACTACAATTAAACATTATAAAACTATAATGCGTCATGTGGTGTATAAATTTTTTAAACCAACAACAAAAATAAAAACAATCACTCCTGAAACTATTCAACAATTCATAATATTTTTAAAAACAAATACTAAAGAAAATCAAACGAGTATTAATACTGCAGTAATCACACTCAGAGTCATTCTTTATTATTTCATGAAACTGGATTATATGGAAAGTTTTAAAATCCATTCTTTAAAAGTAGATAAAAAAGTAATAGAAACCTATACAGATGCAGAATTACAACTATTATTAAAAAAGCCAAACATAAAAAATTGTACTTTCCTAGAATAAAGAAATTGGGTGTGCATTAATTTCTTTATGGCCACTGGTTGCAGAGCAAGAACACTTGCAAATTTAAGAATAAAAGATTTAGATTTTGATAATCAACTTATAACATACACATGGACAAAAAATAGAAAACAACAAATCGTTCCTATGTCCAATACTTTAAAAAAAGTACTTATTGAATATTTGCAATATAGGGAAGGAAAGCCAGAAGATTATGTATTTATAAACGCTTATGGTGGGTATCTAAAAGTAGATATACTTTCACACAATATTGCCAAATATAATAAAAAACGTGGAGTAATGAGGACAGGAGTACACAGGTTTAGGCATACCTTTGCTAAGAATTGGATAGTAAATGGTGGAGATATTTTCAAGTTACAAAAAATGTTAGGCCATTCTTCCATAAATATGGTAAAAAATTATGTAGATATGTTTACTGATGATCTACAACAAGATTTTAATATTTACAATCCATTAGAAAAATTACAATCAAACAATAAAAAATTTATGAAATTGAGAGATTGATTATAAAGAAATAACCACCCTATAAAAAGAATGGCTACAACTTAATATGCATAATATTCGTTGCAAAAACCTATCAACGAAATATAAAATCACAGTATCATTATTATATTTCAAAAAATAGGAATTTGCAAGGTTTATTTACTATACCCTTTTTTGGTATATGTGATTATGGTTAGAAGGAATAACACTTTAAAAAACTGCTGGAGAAATCCAGGACACTCCCTACAGGGTTAACAAAAATATTAGGCAGGATGTCCAGGCGTAGAAATACACGACAGATATGTTATTGAAATAATAGGGCTGAAATGTTATTGATGATATAGCAGATTGTTTTATGTAGATGTTGATGGATACAATACAGTAAACCAAACATTAAAACTCTTTGTTTCTAATACAAAGGGTTCTATGCCTCCGAACGTGTCCACAGTTCCCAAACATTAACATGACAAGAACCAAAAGTAAAGAGTAAAATAATAAGATATAATAGTGTTAGGTGTTTAATAAATGAAAATTATAATAAATGAGAAAAAAGAAGTTGAAATAGCAATAAAAAATAATGAAATAAATATGAATAAACCATCTCAAACTATTCAATTATTAATAAAATATTATTATAATGAAAAGCATATGAATAAAGAAGATATTCGTAAAGAAATAGAAATATATATGCAAAATAATTACGAAGAATTCAATTCTACAAGGTGGCAAAAAAGTTTATATAATATGGTTAAAAGATGGGTAGATGATAAATATAAATTAATACATATACATAGAATTATAATCACTGAAAATGAATTCAACAAAATTCAAGAATTAAATGATATACGCTTACACTATAAATTTATTACTTCAAAATTAACATTACATATAAAAAGTTCATTCTTTATCCATTGCAATTATCAATACATTATATATAATAAAAGTATACAAAAATTCTAAATTTTCTTCATTAATTGACCTCTTTTCAATAAAAGTCTTGGTTTATACCAAGGCTTTTATTATTTAAATTATTTTATAAAATGTATATAGTCATGCTAGAGCATTTTTATAATAATTCTCCACTTTAAGCTTTAGTTACTGCTATAAAAAGCTTAATAATCTTATGATACAGTTAACCTTTTATAGAGTCTATAATTTATAAAGTTAGCATAGTACTTATTAAGCTTTTATCCTAGTTATATAGGTGTTGGTATTAATTATTATTGACAATAGAGTATAGCATGTATACAATTGATAATATGAATAGCAAATTATATATAGATAGGTTACCAAGAAAATTATTAAATGTTATAAATCATTTCAATGAAACTGATAAAAAAGCAAGAAATTTTGGAACAGATACAGTATTGCATCTTTCAGAAATCCATCTTATTGAATTTATAGGCAACAATGAAAACCTTTCTGTATCAGAAATAGCACGTAGAAGAAATGTTACAAAGGGGGCAATTTCACAAACATTAATTCGATTGGAGGATAAAAAACTTGTTATAAAAGCACTGAATTCGAAGAACAAGTCACAGATTATTATTTCATTGACGGAAAAGGGCTGGATAGCTTATTGTCAACATAAGAAATATCATGAGAATATTAATAAAATTATTTTATCATGCATAAATGGAAAATCTGAAAGAGACATTAATACTATTTACAGTTTCTTAAATAAGTTGGAAAAACTTTTTTAAGAAAAGTTTTTCTCTGATATAAGTGTATAGTACATATACGATATAGAGGGTCTATTTAAGTTAAATTCTAAAAGGAGGCTTTAATATTATTGAATAATTACAATAATAAAGGAAACAAATTGCTTTTAAGCAAGTCATTAATATTGTTAATGGAAATTACATGTGGAATTTGTGTTGCAAATTTGTATTATATTCAACCATTAGAATCCCAAATTGCAAATACATTTTCAGTATCTCAAAATTTAGTTGGAATAGCTGCTATGGCTATTCAGTTAGGTTATGCACTTGGTCTTTTATTTATAGTACCTTTAGGTGATATGTTTGAAAGGCGTTCACTTATATTACATATGTTGATTTTAGTAGCATTATCTTTGATTGCAACTGCATTTTCAAGAAGCTACTTTGTTATGATTTTAGCTATGTTTACAATAGGCCTTACAACCATTGTTCCGCAGATTATAATTCCATATGCTGCTCATCTCTCACCGAAAGATCAGGAGGGTAAAGTTATAGGAAGTGTTATGAGTGGGCTCCTTATAGGAATTTTAATTTCACGTATTTTCAGTGGAATTATAAGTTCGATTTTTAATTGGAGGATTGTTTATATTTTTGGTGCAGTTTTTATTGTTATATTGTTTATTCTTATTTTAAAACTTTTTCCAAAGGATAAACCAACAGGGGAAACTTTTTATAAAAGACTTTTAAAATCTATTCCAGATTTAATAAAGAAGCAAGTTTCTTTACGTGAATCAGCGGTGAACGGATTTTTTATGTTTGGTTCATTCAGTATATTTTGGACTTCACTTATTTTTTTACTCGAGACACCAATTTATAATATGGGTGCTAGGGAGACTGGATTATTTGGGCTTTTAGGAGTAGCTGGTGCACTAGCTGCACCGCTTATTGGAAAGATAGCTGACAAAAAAAGTCCTAGATTCACTGTGGGAATAGGAGTAATATTATCTACTGTGGCTTATATATGTTTTTTTGTTTTTGGTTACCATATTGCTGGTCTTATAATAGGTGTAGTTGTTCTTGATCTTGGCAATCAATGTGGGCAGGTATCAAATCAGGCACGAGTACAACTTTTAGGTAATGAGGCTCGAAGCCGTAACAATACTGTATTTATGTTCTCTTACTTTATTGGTGGTGCAGTAGGTTCTTTTTTGGGCACATTTTTCTGGCAGAGCTTTGGATGGTATGGTGTTTGTATAATGGGATTTGTTTTTCAGGCATTAGCTATTATTTTTCATTTTATAATTTATAGAATAAGATAAAGCCTATTAATCTTTATAAAAAATTAATAGGTAATATAACATCTAAAAAATTTCTACCTACTATTATATATAGAAATTAATTGACAATAAAAAGTTCCTGACCAAGTGACAAAATGATATAAAAAATAAAATTATTGCTATCATGTTGGCACTTTTGTTGGCATAATTATATTTTTTAATAGTACATTAGGTTTCCTAAAATGTTTACAAACTTAATAATATCAATGCTTACAGTATATAATATTATTTTATATTTTTTAATAAATTTATACTTTTAATGTTTCGTAATCAAGGGGTCACAGGTTTGACTCCTGTTAGGAGCACCAGTTATAACAAGGGGCTGTCGCATTAGCATAAAAAAATATGCTAATG
>NZ_JAHHUY010000028.1:0-36930 GCF_019144085.1 Clostridium tyrobutyricum | reverse complement strand
AAAATAATAACAGGTAAATACATGAAAACATAAGCTTTATATTTGTACGAAATCTAGGTAATTAATATAGATGTATATAGTAATAGAGTTCGAAAATTGAATTAATGGATTTTATAAAAATTTTTTCCTTATAAATAGTATATCAACTACAAATATTGTAAAAATAGAACATAATACAATGTTTATAAATAATCCGCCTATTTTAAAGGCAAATATAATTAGGGTTATAATTAATATTAAACTTAAAAACCATTTAAAGAGATTCATATGAGAATACCTCCTCAATCAAGTATTTATTAATACTATTCTTCCCTTTATTTAGTTAAGTTATTATATAAATTAAAAATTGTACCCATACATTTTGAATTTTTTACATATCCAAATATAATATAAATTAATCAATGTAATTAGATAGGGAAGGAGGAAAATTTATGGAACAAAAAAATTTGGAATTGAGTAGACTAAAAGTTCAAGACATGATACAAATAGCTCTTATGGCCGCTTTGACATATATAGCTACAGCTGTTATAAATATACCAAGTGGAGTTGTATTTAAAGGAGTTATACATCTTGGTGATAGTATGGTATTATTATCCGCTATTTTACTTGGAAAAAAGAAAGCATTTTTTTCAGCTGCTATAGGAATGGCATTATTTGATATGTTATCACCTTATGTCATTTGGGCCCCATTTACTTTTTTTATAAAGGGGATTATGGCATATATAGCAGGAACAATTGCATATAGGAATCATTATAATGGAGAAAAATTTTTAAATAATATAGTTGCATTTATAGTTGCGGGCATATGGATGATAGCTGCTTATTATATAGCAGGAGTAATGCTTATGCACTTCGTAACAAATATACAATTTTCAAAGGCATTTATATTGTCTGCCGCTGAAATTCCAGGAAATATAGCTCAATCTATTGCAGGAGCTGTCATAGCTCTTATATTGGGAAGAATATTAAAGAAAGCAAATATTATAAGAAATAGATAAAAATAAAGGAGAGGTTTAACCTCTCCTTTTATGTTCATTACATTCTTGAATTATTTCTCTGAGCTTTTCTTTTCCTTCTGCAATCTGGACAACGAACAGGCTCATTTTCAAATCCCTTTTCCTTATAGAATTCTTGCTCACCTTCTGAGAATACAAATTCTTTTCCACAATCTTTACATACTATAGTTTTATCTGCCATTATAAAAACCTCCTTTAAATCATAGGGTTAATTTATTCTTAACAACTGCCCCCAAGATTTAAGGAGAAATTGATCTCTTGAAAAAATTTAACCTACTATAAAATATAAACTCTAAATTTATTATAGCATATGATAATAAAAAAACAATATTTAAAATATATGTTTATATGTTAGGTATATTAAGGTTATAATTAATACTAACAGATAATTTATTAAGGATGTTTACTATGGATATAAAGAAATTCCTAAATTTATTGAAAAAATCAGAAGGCTCTAAACTGGATTTTAAGGAATATATGGATCTGAATGTGGATTCTGGAAGAAAGGAATTGGCTAAAGATGTATGTGCAATAGCTAATTCAAGAGGAGGCAGAGGGTATCTGATAGTAGGAGTAGAAGATAAAACTAAAAAAATAACGGGTATTCTTAAAGAGGAACTGAATGAAGAAAAGATTCAACAAATTGTAAGTTCCAGAATAGATCCTCCTGTGCCAATATCAATAGAGTTTATAAATTATAAAAAAAAGGACATAGCAATTATAAATATATATGATGGTTCACAAAAGCCTTATCAGATGAGGGATAATGGAGCATTTTATATAAGGAGAGGATCCACTAATGATACAATGAGAAAGCAGGAAATAATTTCTGTAATAAGTGAAAATCTTACATTGAATTCGGAACTATGTGGTATACCTAATACCGATATAAGATGTCTGGATAAAGAAATTGTAAACAAGTATTTTACAATCCAGGGCATATATATTAATGAAAAAAATAGAACTCAGATTATGGAAGATGCATCGATTATATTTATGGATAAGGAACGTGACAAATATATGGTTACTCTTGGAGGATTATTGGTATTCTCTAAGACCAATAATATATATTTACCACATAATATGATAAAAATAACTAATAGAGTAAACAAACTACAAAATGCCTTTTATGTAGTTCAAGGAGATTTAATACATATACTAGATAAAACAGAAAAAATTTTATCTAGCATAATTGGTAGTCACTATCCTATAGAGGCACTCAATCAGGGAATAAGGAATGTTATAATATATAGAGATTATTCCGATTTTTCTCGTGAAATAGAAATTGTTATTGATAATAATAGTGTAGTTATTACAAGCCCCGGCATACTTATAAGAAAGAAGAATGCGAAGTCATTTGACTATATAAAAAGAAATATGTGGATATATGAAAAGTTGATAACTCTGGATAATAAGGGGAGATTTATTAAATCCGGCAATGGATTTAATAGTATAAAAAAATCTTTTAAAAATAAGGGTAAAGTTAAATTTGTCAATTCTATGATAAATGATAGCTTTAAAATTATATATCCTGGCATCAATAAATTTAAATAATGCATAACTGTTGATAAAAAATAGCTTTAATTATATACTAATACTTATGGTAATATATATTTACATCGACAAAAAATTTGCTGCATAAAATATTTTATTTTATGATTAATTACAATATATGTTGAAAGGTGGAGCAAAACTTGACTAACGTTTATGATATTCTGTTAGAGCGTGGTTATATAAAACAGGCTACTCATGCAGAAGAAATAAGAGAATTACTTGGAAAAGAAAAAATAACTTTTTATATAGGATTTGATCCTACAGCGGATAGTCTTCATATAGGGCATTTTATCCAAATGATGGTTATGGCTCACATGCAAAAAGCGGGACATAGACCAATAGCCCTTATAGGCGGAGGAACTGCCATGGTAGGGGATCCAACCGGGAAAACTGATATGAGAAAGATGCTTACCAAAGAACAAATACAGCATAATGCAGAATGCTTTAAAGCTCAATTTTCCAGACTTATAGATTTTAGTAATGATAAAAAAGCCGTAATGGAAAATAACGGTAATTGGCTTTTAAATCTAAATTATGTTGACTTCTTACGTGAAATAGGAGTTAATTTCTCTGTAAATAAAATGCTTACAGCAGAGTGTTTTAAAAAGAGGCTTGAAAAAGGATTGTCTTTTCTCGAGTTTAACTATATGCTAATGCAGGCCTATGATTTTCTTGAATTAAACAGAAAATATAATTGTGTTATGGAACTTGGAGGAGATGACCAGTGGTCTAACATACTTGCGGGAGTTGATCTAATAAGAAGAAAAGAGCAAAAACCTGCATATGGTATGACATTTACTCTTTTAACTAGAAGTGATGGCAAAAAGATGGGAAAGACAGAAGGTGGAGCTATATGGCTCGATAAAGACAAAACCAGCCCTTATGATTTTTATCAATACTGGAGAAATGTAGATGATGCTGATGTGGAAAAATGTTTGGCATTATTAACTTTTATACCAATGGATGAAGTTAAAAGACTTGGTTCACTTAAAGATTTCAAGATAAATGAAGCTAAAGAAATATTGGCATATGAAGTTACGAAATTGATTCATGGAAGTGAAGAAGCAGATAAAGCTAAAAAGGCTGCGGAAGCATTGTTTTCAGGTGAAGCAAATAATATGGATAATGTGCCGACTATACAAATAAATAAATATGATATAGAAGGCACTATAGTTGATATTATTGTTAAAACAGGAATAATGCCATCTAAAAGTGAAGTTAGAAGACTTATAAAACAGGGCGGACTTACTGTAAATGATGAAAAAGTAAAGGATACTAATGCTTTTGTTACTTTAGATGATTTTAAAGATGGAAGCATGCTTATAAGAAGAGGAAAGAAAAAATATAATAAGATAGTAGTAAAGTAATTAAAAAGGAGAGCTGCCAATTAAATAAGCAGCTCTCCTTTTTAGAAAATCAACTACCTATAAAGTATCCTCCGTTTACATGTATTGTTTCACCTGTAATATATGATGATTCAGGTGATGCAAGAAATACATAGGCCGGAGACAGTTCAACCGGCTGACCAGGTCTTCCTATGGGAGTAGTTGAGCCGAATTCCCCAACTTTTTGTTTGCTGAAGGAAGATGGAATAAGGGGTGTCCATATTGGTCCGGGTGCTACTGCATTTACTCTTATATTTCTGGTTATTAGAGATAAGGCCAAGGACCTTGTAAAAGATACAATTGCACCTTTTGTAGATGAGTAATCAATTAAATCTTTGCTGCCTTTATAAGCAGTTACTGAAGCAGTATTTATTATGCAGCATCCCGGATTGAAATGGGGTAGAACTGCTCTTGTAATGTAGAACATGCTGAAAATATTTGTTTTAAAAGTTTTTTCAAGCTGATCATTTGTTATATCTTCAATGCTGTTTTGAGGAAATTGTACTGCTGCATTATTTACAAGGATATCTATTTTATTGTATTTATCTAGTGTGATTTTTACTGAAGTTTTACAGAAATTATCATCTGAAACATCTCCAGGTATTAAGAGACACTGCCTTCCAATGTTTTCTATGATTTTTTTAGTGCCTTCTGCGTCATCTTGTTCATCATAATATATTAGTGCCAGATCTGCGCCTTCCTTGGCAAAAGTTATGGCAACAGATTTTCCTATTCCACTGTCCCCACCTGAAATTAAAGCTACCTTGTCTTTTAATTTATTAGAACCTATATATTCTGGATCTTCAAATATTGGTTTTGGATTCATTTGAGATTCTATTCCGGGTTGTTTGCTCTGTGCTTGTTCAGGAACTGATTTAGGAAAATTTAAATAAAATGTATTGTTCATTAATCTACCTCCTATTATTAGTTAAA
Organism: Clostridium tyrobutyricum; assembly: GCF_019144085.1. Lineage (GTDB taxonomy): Bacteria > Bacillota > Clostridia > Clostridiales > Clostridiaceae > Clostridium_B > Clostridium_B tyrobutyricum_A. The sequence goes on along the minus strand of NZ_JAHHUY010000028.1, from coordinate 32,042 downwards.
AAGTGACTAACAATAGTATGGGCAGTTATAAAATTTATCATTCATTATAAAAAAGGACTCTGATTTTCAGAGCCAGCTAAAGTTGCAAGTTTAGTTTTCACAGGTATCAATTTTAAGATTTTCTTCTACATATAAACTATTCCAATCAATAGATTCATCTGCAACAATAAATTCTGCTAGTCTATGTATTGTAGTATCACCATACATAGGTACATTTTCCTCACTTTCCAAAATATACTTTATATTCTTTGTAATTGGATTTATAAGTTTTCTTAGTACCCAAATTTTACTATAGTTTTCATTGCGCTTATCCTGTTTAATATTGATGTTTTCAGCATCATCATAAGTAAAAATATGTTCTTGATCTGATATTTTAATTTTCATTATTTTCCTCCTATATATTTAAAACTTTTGATATATTATATCTCTAAAATGAGATAATTCTCTATGAAATAATAAAATGTTTTGAGAAAATAAAAAATGAAACAAAAAATCTATATAAAAAGTATACCACAAAATTAAGTGAATATTGAAATTAAATTACAAATTAAATACAAAAATTTTATCACAGAAAACTTTACTAATGCATTTAATATAAGAAAAAGAATAAGTTTAGGGAGATGGTTGTATGAGAGGAGAATTACTTAAATTTGATAATGTAAAAAAATTAAAAGATAATAGTAAGGTATGGATAATGTGGAGAAAACAAAGTTCAGATATATATGTAATTGAAAAATTACAATATGGTATTAATTTTATTAAATATTATTCATCAAATGACTGGTTAAGTTTCTTTATGACTTATACGGCTTTAGAATATAGTATGAATAATAATATAGCAAAGATATATAGATGGATATCAAATAAAGAATATATAGAAAATAGATTGGAAATAGTAAAGAATGCCATTGAAATCTCACTAGATACAAATGATAAAGATAAATTTATGAGATTGACTATGGAATATGCAGAGTTAGTGAAGGAAAAGCAGATAATTGATTGAATATAATTATATGAGGAGATGTTTACAAATGATTATTTCAAAAAGCAAGGATGAAAAATATATTACGGAATTATTTAATGGTAAGGAAAGAGTATATTCAGATGTTACAGAGGACAAAGGGGGAAAAGGAAAATATTTTAGCCCCCATGATTTTATTGAGGCAGGCTATGCTGCATGTTTGAATATTACAACAAGGATGATATTGGAATATAAGAATATTAAATATGAAAATGTTACCGTCAATGTAGAATTGGATAAAGAAAATGAGGATAGAGCTATATTTAAATATAAAGTAGATATTGTTGGAGAAATCGATGAAAAAACTAAAAAAAGAGTTTTGAACATATTAAAAAATTGTCCTGTGAGGAAAACGCTGTCAAAAAAGACTGAGTTTGAATATTGTGAATTTGACAATGATGATTTTCAGGAAAGGTTATAAAATATTTATTATAAATTATAATAGGGTAGTTTCTAGAGGAACTCTGGGATGAAAAAACATCAATAATCCACCCATGGATAAAGAAGAGGTAACCATGTAAATTTTTCTTATTACATTTTAGATTATATCATAGAATATTAGTGCTGAAAACATACAGGTGGATTGCAAAATATGGTATATATTTATACTATTAAAAACTTTGAAGGGAGAAATAAAATAAAAAAGAACCTACATTTTTATAAGTTCTTTGATTTCAATATTTATGGCAGGGGTAGTAGGCTTCGAACCTACAACCAATGGTTTTGGAGACCACTACTCTACCAATTGAGCTATACCCCTATATTAAATTAGTATTTAACACATATATACCGACGAAGATTATTATAATACAGAAATGGCTCATCGTCAAGATTAAAATTGTATAGCAGATTAAAAATCACTTTTTTTCATATATGCCTTTAAGACTATTTATATTGTATTTAAGAGTATCTTCATAACTGTAGTTACCATTAAACATCATAATTTTGGCAGTTTTAATATGATATTTTTTTATTATAGAATAATTATTTTTCAAGTCAGAATCACTAGTGTATAGTAAAACAACTTTATCCTGTAATTTACTTAGTCTGTTCTGCACAGAAGCTCTTTTATTGGGATCTAAGGGAAGAATATTATAAGATGAATTTGTATCCAATAGATTTAATTTATTATAATTTACAAAATACGCTAAATCTTCATTTAAAGTCAAAAATACATAGTCGGATAAATTTTCATTTGCTGATTTAAGTGACTTTTGATAAGTTTGCAAACTTTTCAACTCTGCGGAGAAATTTTGTTCATAAAAAGATCTACTCTGAGGGTCTTTATCCTCAACTGCATTTTTTATATTTACCAGCATTACTTTATAATTGTCAATATCCATAAAATAATAAGGATTTTGATTTATAGTTATATCACCATATTTTACAGGGTTATTATATGATATAAATTTTACACCCCTTGAAGAATTTATTACACCAAGATTGTTTTTATTTAACTTGTCTGTAAAACTATCTATCCATGGTTCAAAATCTGAACCTACATATATAAATAGATCCTTTTTGGATATGTTGTTCAAACTGTCATAAGTGAATTTAAAATTGATTTCACTTATTCTATCCTTAAACATATAATTCAAGGTATGTCTATCTTTTACTATTGTCTTTACAATTGTATATAAAAGTTTATCTGTAGTAATTATATTCAAATCTATGTTCTTGTCAATGACTGTTTTTGATGAAGCATTGTTTTCATTTACATTTTTGGATGTATTACTACATGCTGTAAGAACAAGTATTAAGAGAATAATTACAAGTAAACTCAAAGTTCTTTTCAAATTTTTCACCTCTACATTTGTTGGAATAATTCAAGGTATAATAGCAATAACTATATTTTACATAATGTACTTTGACAATGCAAATAGCATAATATATATTTTTTGACCTAAAATTCCTGTTTATTACCTAAAAGACTTTTATTAATCCTTTTTATTGTGGTAAAATTAGAATTAATTATATATTATGAGAGGTATTTATGAGGATCAGTATGGATAAAATAATAAGAGCTATGTCTATAGCTTTAGATTTAGCACAGATGAGTTCTAGAAATAGTGGTGAAAAGCCAATTATAGAAAACATAACCAATGTTGATTATTCTAATCATAGATTTATGCACCATTCTCAGAGAACCACTTATATAGCTCTTAAAATTGCAAATTACCTTAATTTGAGTGGGGAAGAAAAAAGAGAAATATATGTAGTTTCATTGCTCCATGACATAGGTGCAGCCAATACACTTACAGAAAGTCATTATGCAGATGAGTTTATAGAAAAACATTGTATAGTTGGGGCAAATATAATAAAGCCATTTCCTAAATTCAGAAGAATACCTGAAATAATATTGTATCATCATGAAAATTTTGATGGAAGTGGGGCCATGGGTCTTGATGGCAATTCAATTCCTATTGAGAGTCAAATAATTAGAATTGCCGATTTAGTAGAACTTCTATATAAAGAAAATAAGCCTGCTTTTAAACAAAAGGATTTTATTATTGATTGGGTAAAAAGAGAAACTAGCAGTATATTCTCATATAAAATATCAGAAGCTTTTTTACATATTGCATCTAAGGATATATTTTGGTTCGATTTAGAAAATATAGATTTTATGGACATAATATTGAATAGGGAAAAACCTAAATTTAATATATACATAGATTTAGACAATTTTGAAATAATAGCAGAAATATTTGCCAATATTATAGATAGTAAAAGTTCATTTACAGCTAAACATTCCAAAGGAATAGCCAAGCTATCTTACGAGGTATCACGATACGTAGGATATGATTGTGATAAGTGTAAAAAAATGAAAATAGCAGGACTTTTACATGATATAGGTAAATTGGCTATTCCTTTAAGTATATTGGATAAAAGTGGTTCTTTGGCACCTGAAGAATTCGAAATTATAAAATCACATGTGTATTATACAAAGATAATTTTGGATAGAATAGAAGATATACCTGAAATAAGCATTTGGGCATCTAATCATCATGAAAAGTTAAATGGACGGGGATATCCTGCAGGTCTTACTGCAGAAACATTATCTCAGGAATCTAGAATTTTAGGAGTATGTGATATATATCAGGCATTGACAGAAGATAGGCCCTATAGAGATGGATTAGGCAGAGAAAGGGCATTTTCTATAATGAATGATATGGCGGATAGTAATTTTATATGTAAAGATGCTTTGAATAATTTAAAGGATACATTAAGTTCATCTAGTGATTTTGATGGACTTTAATGTTTGAGGAGTGTTGTTTATGGAGTTTTTTTCAAATGAAATGAAAGATACCATTTCATTGGGCAAAAAATTAGGGGGAATTTTAAAATCTGGAGATATAATATGTTTGCTTGGAGATCTTGGTACTGGAAAGACTCACTTTGTGAAAGGTATTGCAGAAGGGCTCGATATAGTAGACAATATAACAAGTCCGACATTTTCCATAGTAAATGAATACCATAGTGGCAGGCTGAATTTGTACCATTTTGATGTGTACAGAGTCAATGATCCAGATGAAATAGAAGCTATAGGGTTTGACGAGTACATTTTTAGTGATGCTGTTAGTATTATTGAATGGTCCAATTATATAGAAGAGCTTATACCGGAAGAACACATAGAAATAAATATAGAAAAGGATATATCCCAAGGTATAAATTTCAGAAAAATAAGTATAAATTATTGTGGAGATAGATATGATTATATAAAGGAGTTAATTAAAAAATGAAAATATTGAGCTTGGATTCTTCAACAGAATCTGCTACATGTTCAGTTTTATCTGAAGAAAAATTATATGGTGAAATAACTTTTAATTATAAAAAACAGCATTCTGTAATATTAATGCCCATAATAGATAGTCTTTTAAAAAATATTCATATGGATATAAATTCATTAGATGGATTTGTAATATCAAAAGGTCCTGGTTCTTTTACAGGACTTAGAATTGGTGCGGCTGTTATAAAAGGATTGAGTCAGGGCAGTGGGAAACCATTTTCAGCAGTATCTTCATTGGATGCTTTAGCATATAATTTAGCATATACATCTGGAATTATATGTCCTATATTAAATGCTCTTAGAGGTAATGTCTATACAGCACTTTATAAATTTCAAAATTTTGAATTTAAAAGAATAAGTGAATATCAAATAATTTCTATGGATGATTTAATAAACAAATTAAATAGCATGAAACAATCTGTATGCTTTGTAGGAGATGCTGTGACTATATTCAAGCAGAGTATTTTAGATAATATGGAAGTAAAAGTGGGTTTTGCACCTACTAATTTGAATATTGTAAGGTCATCTTCATTGGGTGAACTTGGACTTAAATTAATAAAAGATGGAAAGTGTGATAATTTATATACATTTTCTCCGTTTTATTTGAGAAAATCTCAGGCTGAAAGGGAATATGAAAGGAAAGCAAAAATTGGAAAACATGAATGATATAGAAATAGTACCGTTAAAATTGGAACATATTGATAGTGTACTTGCTATAGACAGGCTTTCTTTTGCTACTCCATGGAGTAGGGAATCTTTTATTCATGAAATCGACAAGAATAAATTTGCAAAATATATAGCAGCAGTAAAATGTGAGAGGGTTATAGGCTACGGAGGTATGTGGATTATACTAGATGAGGCACATATAACAAACATAGCAGTCCATCCTGAATATAGAGGCATAGGAGCAGGAAATTCTATTATAGAAGGCCTTATAGAGATATGTAAAAATGAAAGAGTTCAATCTATGACTCTTGAAGTAAGAAAATCAAATACAATAGCACAAAATCTCTATAAAAAATATGGATTTGTAGAAGAGGGAATTAGAAAAGCATATTATATTGACAATAAGGAAGATGCCATTATAATGTGGAATCATAATATAGTATAATATCAAGTTTAAAAGAGGAAATGAATAATCTTTTATAGAATATAATATCTATGGGTTTAAATATTATTTAAAGGGTGTGTTATCTATGGAAAAGAAAAAAGTGCTAGTACCATTGGATGGAACGGATAGAAGCATGCACTCCATTGATTGGTTAAAAAAATTATTTGAAAAAGAGGAAATAAAAGTTACACTCATGAATGTTGCAGAAATAGTTATAGCAAATGACATGGTTATATCAAATGATACTGTAACTAGGGCACAGAAAGAGTCAGAAGATATTTTAGATGCAGCTTTGAAAAAGCTTGAAGGTTATGAAGTTGACAAATACTGTGCCTTTGGCTATGCTGCTGATGAAATATTAAGAAAGGCAAAACAAGATGCAGCAGATATAATAATTATGACTAAATCTACTAAAAAGGGTATAGCTAGAATGATTGGGTCTGTAACTACCAAAGTTGTAAAGAATGCTAAAACACTAGTTATAATTTCTCCAGAGTAAAAGTTTACTTTATATGATTAATAATATACGGGGGATGTGTTATATAGTGAATAATAAGAAAAAAATTTTAGTACCATTAGATGGAACTGAACGAAGCATGCATTCTATTGATTGGTTGAAAAACTTCTTTAAGGAAGATGAAGTGGATATAACTCTCATGAATGTAATAGAAATAGTATTGGAAAATGATAAAATTGAATTGGATCAAAGATATTATTCAGAAAAAGCCAGCAATGAAATTTTAGACAGAGCAGAAGAAAAATTACATGGATATAAAATTGCTAAATATCATACTTTTGGATATGCTGCAGACAAAATTTTAAAAAAAGCAGAGCTGGATAAATTTGACATCATAGTTATGACAAGATCTACTAAAAGCGGATTAGATAGAATGATTGGATCTGTAACTAATAAAGTAGTAAAAAATGCAGGAACGTTAGTTGCGATTATACCCGAATAAAAACGGTTACTTATGAGGCCATAATGTTTTACAAAACATTATGGCTATTTAAAGTCATAGATTATGTGGATTTTTAATAGAAATTTGTAATAAACAAGATAAAAATTTGTTATAATATACATAAGATTAGCAATTAATATACATAATTACGGAGGTAATGAAATGAAATTTAAATCTGACATAGAAATAGCTCAACAGTGTGATATCCAAAATATAGTTAATATAGCAAAAAAATTAAATATACCAGAAGATGATTTGGAACTGTATGGTAGATATAAAGCTAAAGTAGACTACAATATTTTAAAACGGACTACAAGTAAAAATGGAAAGTTGATATTGTGTACAGCAATAAATCCAACACCAGCAGGGGAAGGTAAGACTACTACATCCATAGGTCTTGCAGATGCATTTTCAAAATTGGGAAAGTCTACAGTAGTTGCCCTTAGAGAACCATCTATGGGACCGGTATTTGGAATCAAAGGAGGAGCGGCAGGTGGAGGATATGCACAGGTCGTTCCCATGGAGGATATAAATTTACATTTTACAGGGGATATACATGCATTGACTGCAGCAAACAATTTATTGGCTGCAATGATAGATAATCATATTCAGCAGGGAAATTCTCTTGACATAGATCCAAGAAGAATTACATGGAGAAGATGTATGGATATGAATGACAGACAATTGAGATTTGTTGTAGATGGATTAGGTGGAAAAGTCAATGGAATGCCTCGAGAAGATGGATTTGACATAACAGTTGCTTCTGAAGTAATGGCTATATTCTGTCTGGCAAATGACATAAAGGATTTGAAAGATAGAATTTCAAAAATAATCATAGGATACAACAGGAGTGGAGAACCGGTAACAGCACATGATTTAAAAGCTGAAGGTGCCATGGCTGCACTTTTAAAAGATGCATTAAAGCCAAATTTGGTTCAAACACTTGAAGGTACTCCTGCATTTATACATGGTGGACCTTTTGCAAATATTGCTCATGGATGTAACTCTATAATGGCAACTAAAATGGCAAGACACTTTGGAGATTATGCTATTACAGAAGCAGGATTCGGTGCTGATCTTGGAGCAGAGAAGTTTATAGACATAAAATGCAGAATGTCAGGATTAAAACCAGATGCAGTAGTAATAGTAGCTACTATAAGAGCACTTAAGTATAATGGAGGAGTGGAAAAGTCAAAGCTTGGAGAAGAAAATTTAGAAGCACTTAATGCAGGTATCCCAAATTTATTAAAACATGTAGAAAATATAACCAAGGTATTTAAACTTCCTGCAGTAGTAGCTATAAATAAGTTCCCTACAGATACAGAATCTGAAATTAAGCTAGTAGAATCTGAATGCAAAAAACTTGGGGTAAATGTAAAATTATCTGAAGTTTGGGAAAAGGGTAGTGAAGGTGGAATAGAGCTCGCAAAAGAAGTACTGAGAATAATAGATGAAGAGGAAAATAATTTTGAATTTGCATATGACATGGATTTATCTATAAAAGAAAAGATAAAAACTATTGCAAGAAGAATATATGGTGCAAAAGACGTTGATTTTACAAAAGATGCAGATAAGGAAATTAAAAATTTGGAAAGATTGGGTTTCAATAATATTCCAGTATGCATAGCAAAAACTCAATATTCCTTAACTGATGACAAGACAAAGCTTGGAAGACCAACGAATTTTACAATTACAGTAAGACAAATTTCTATTTCAGCTGGAGCTGGCTTTATAGTTGCTGTTACAGGTTCCATAATGAAGATGCCAGGACTTCCTAAAGTTCCAGCAGCGGAAAAAATAGATGTAGATGATAATGGAAAAATAATCGGACTATTTTAGAGATTATAAAATAATTTGGAGGTAATTATGAAAATTATAGATATTCCATGTAGAAATTTTATAGAAGAACTTTCATCTAAAAGTGCTATACCAGGTGGTGGTGGAGCAGCAGCTTTAGATGGAGCCATGGGAGCGGCTTTATTAAGTATGGTCTGTAATTTAACTATTGGAAAGAAAAAATATGTACAATATACAGATAAACTGACATCAGTGTTAAATAAGTCAGCAAAATTAAAAAGCAATTTTTTGGATATGGTAGATGAGGATGCAGAAAATTTTATACCACTTTCAAAAGCTTATGGTTTGCCTAATAATACGGCAGAAGCAAAATATGAAAGAGAAGAAATTTTAGAAAAGTGTTTGAAATCTGCCTGTAGTGTTCCAATTAAGGTTGTGAAAAAGTCATACGAAACTATTCTTCTTCACCAATCCATATTAGAAAGTTGTTCTACTCTCGTACTAAGTGATGTTGGAGTAGGCGTTCAATGTTTAAAATCTGCACTTACAGGTGCTTATCTCAATATAATTATAAATGTAAAGTCTATGAAGAATAGATGTTATGTAGATAATATTAAAGAGGAAATAGAACCATTATTAAAAGATGGAGTAAAAATTGCAGAGAAAGTTTATGATAGAGTTGTAGAAAGACTTTCAGATTGAAAACACAGAGGAGATTTATTATGGGACAGTTAATTAAAGGGAAACCAGCAGCAGATGCTGTAACTTCACATTTGATTGAAGAAGTAAAGAACTTAAAAAGAAAAAATATTACTCCAAAGCTTACTATAGTTAGGGTAGGAAAAAATGGAAGCGATATGTCATATGAAAGAGGGGCAACCAAAAGGTGCAATAATATTGGCATAGAAATAGCTATAAGGGAACTTTCAGAGGACATATCACAACAGAATTTTATAGATGAATTGAAAAAAATAAATGAAGATAGTACTACAAATGGAATAATGGTGTTCAGGCCATTGCCAAAACAATTAGATGAGGATATTATAAAACATTTGATAGATCCCAATAAAGATGTGGATTGTTTCAATCCATTAAATATGTCTAAATTGCTGGAAGATGATAATTCTGGATTTTCGCCTTGTACTGCTGCTGCTGTAATTGAGATTCTGGATTATTATAAGATAAAAATTGAAGGAAAAAGAGTGGTTGTAATTGGAAGGTCAATGGTAGTAGGAAAACCGCTTTCTCTACTTTTATTAAATAGAAATGCTACAGTTACCATTTGTCACTCTAGAACACAAAAGATGGATAATATATGTTCACAGGCTGATATTGTTGTAGTGTGTATTGGAAAAAATAAAATTATAAACAAAAGCTATATTAAATCAGGAGCAGCTGTAATTGACGTTGGAATAAATGTAGATACCAATGGAGTTTTATGCGGAGATGTTGATACTGAAAATTGTATAGAAAAGGTTGGTATGATAACTCCTGTACCTGGAGGAGTTGGTTCTGTTACAACTTCTATACTTGCTAAACAAGTAATTATGGCATGCAAGAGACAAAATAATATATAAATTTCTAAATTACAAAAAAATTTTTGCTTTTACTTGAATATTTAATTTTTATGTGCTACACTTATACTGCAAGTTAAAAAGTAATGTTAAATTATGAATATTAATTATGGCAGAGTTGTGAGAGCCAATTTTGAGGTATTTTTGTATCTTAAAATTGGCTCTTTTATTATTTAAATCAGTTGTTTATAAAATTAAGAGGAGGCATATTCAATGTTTGATGTAACAATTATAGGTAGTGGAGTTATCGGAAGCATAGTTGCAAGAGAATTATCCAGATATAAATTGAATATATGTGTGATTGAGGCAGATTCGGATGTAGCAAATGGGACAAGTAAGGCAAACAGTGCTATAGTTCATGCTGGATTCGATGCAAAACCAGATACTCTTAAAGGAAAATTGAATGCAAAAGGAAACAAGATGTTTGATAGATTGTCTGAGGAATTAGACTTTCCATTTAAAAGAATAGGTTCTTTAGTACTTTGCTTTGATGAAAATGATATGGATAATTTAAAGAAATTAAGAGAGCAGGGTGAAAAGAATGGTGTGCCAAATCTTGAAATATTAAGTGGAGATAAAGTAAGAGAAATTGAACCAAATTTATCAGAAAAAGTAGTAGCAGCACTTTATGCACCTACTGGAGCAATTGTCTGTCCTTATGAGATGACTATAGCTTTAGCTGAAAATGCAGCTGATAACGGAGTAGAATTCAAACTGGATACAAAAGTGCTGGATGTAAAAAAGGATAACGACACCTATAAGATTAAAACAGACAAGGGTTTTGTTGAGAGTAAATTAGTTATAAATGCTGCAGGAGTTTTTGCAGATGAAATAAATAATATGGTAAGTTCAAATAAAATGAATATAATCCCAAGAAAAGGACAGTATTGCCTATTCGATAAAGCAGTTGGAAACACAGTTTCCAGAACTATATTCCAACTTCCAACTAAGATGGGCAAAGGGGTGCTTGTTACACCAACAGTAGATGGAAATCTTTTAATAGGACCTAACGCAGAAGACATGGGTGATAAAGAAGATTTGGCAACTACTAGTACTGGAATGGATTTCATAATAGAAAAAGCTGGACTTAGTATAAATCAGGTTCCAATGAGACAACTTATAACTTCTTTTTCAGGATTGAGAGCTCATAGTGTTGGAGGAGATTTTATAATTGGTGAAGCTGAAGATGCAAAAGGATTTATAAATGCAGCTGGTATCGAATCACCTGGACTTTCAAGTGCTCCATCTATAGCTGAATTAATAAAAGATATTGTAGTTGAAAAATTAAATCCTAATAAAAATGACGAGTTTAATCCCATAAGAAAAGGAATACCTAAATTTAGAGAGATGACAAATGAAGATAGAAAGAAACTTATAGCTGAGGATGACAGATATGGAAAGATAATATGCAGATGTGAGACCGTAACAGAAGGTGAAATAGTAAATTCTATAAACAGAACCCTTGGTGCTAAAAGTTTGGACGGAGTTAAAAAGAGAACAAGAGCAGGAATGGGAAGATGCCAATCAGGTTTTTGTGCGCCTAAGGTAGTTGAAATACTTGCAAGAGAACTTCATATATCTCCTGAAGATGTAACAAAATTTGGTAAACACTCGAATATATTAGTTGGCAAAGATAAAGCAAATATTTAATTTTGGAGGTTAGGGATATGGAAAATCATGATGTAGTTATAATCGGTGGAGGTCCAGCAGGACTTGCAGCTGCAATTTCAGCTAGAGAAGATGGAATTGAAGATATATTAATATTGGAAAGAGATACTCAATTAGGTGGAATATTAAATCAGTGTATTCATAATGGATTTGGTCTTCATACTTTTAAGGAAGAATTAACAGGACCAGAATATGCTCAGAGATTTATAGATAAAGCTGAAGATATGAAAATACCATATAAATTAAATACAATGGTATTGGATTTGAACAAAGATAGAAAGATAACAGCTGTAAATGAGGAAGATGGAATAATCGAAATACAGGCTAAGTCAATTATACTTGCTATGGGATGTAGAGAAAGACCAAGAGGCGCTATAAACATACCTGGAAGTAGATGTGCCGGAATATATACTGCAGGTGCAGCACAAAAATTTGTAAATGTTGAAGGATATATGCCAGGCAAGGAAGTTGTAATATTGGGTTCTGGTGATATAGGACTTATAATGGCAAGAAGAATGACTCTTGAAGGTGCTAAAGTAAAAGCTGTAGTGGAACTTATGCCATATTCAAGTGGACTTAAGAGAAATATAGTTCAATGTCTTGATGACTTTGGAATACCATTGAAGTTAAGTCATACTATTACAAATATAAAGGGAAAAGATAGAGTTGAAGGTGTAACTATTGCAGAAGTAGGTAAAGACAGGAAACCAATTAAATCTACACAACAGTATATACCTTGTGATACACTACTTTTATCAGTTGGATTGCTTCCAGAAAATGAACTTTCAAGAAAGGCAGATATTGATCTTTCAAATGTAACTGGTGGACCATTGGTAGATGAAAGTTTTGAAACAAATATAGAGGGAATATTTGCTTGTGGAAATGTACTTCATGTACATGATCTAGTTGATAATGTAACTTTGGAAAGTATAAATGCAGGAAAGAGTGCTGCAGAGTTTGTAAAAGGAAAGAGATTTGTTGGAGAAAAGATAGAAGTGGTAGCAACAGATGGAGTTAGATATACAGTACCAAAGTATGTAAACCCTAAAAATATAGGAAAATTTTTAGATGTAAGATTTAGAGTAGGTCAGGCATATAAAGATAGTTATATATCAGTGTATTTTGATGAAAATAGAGAAATTCATAATAAAAAGAGAATACTTACTCCAGGTGAAATGGAAACAGTTAAATTATTGAAGGCTCAGTTTGATAAGTATCCAGATTGTAAAAGAGTAACTATAAAAGTAGAGGAGGAATAATTATTATGGAAAATAGAGAATTAACTTGTATAGGTTGCCCTATGGGATGTCAGCTTCTAGTTAAACTAGAAGGAGATAAAGTTATAGAAGTTACAGGAAATACTTGTAAAAGAGGAGAAATATACGGTCAGAAAGAATGCACAAACCCTACTAGAATAGTTACATCTTCTGTATATGTAAAAAATGGAGAAATAGATGTAGTACCAGTAAAAACTGAAAAGGATATTCCAAAAGGAAAGATATTTGATTGTATAAAGGCTCTTAAGGATGTAGTAGTTGAAGCTCCAATAAACATTGGAGATGTAGTAGTAAAAGATATACTTGGAACAGGTGTAGATATAATTGCAACTAAAAAGATAGATAAAGTCGACGGAAATGAGTCTAAAACAGCATAGAATAGATTAAAAACTTATAATGCACAGTGCACAATCCGTAAATCGAATTGTGCACTGTGCATTATTTAAATATGATATAATTATTACAAACAACTAAATTGGTCTTGGAAAGGAATAGAACAATGTATAGAGAAGAATTAAAGAAGATTCTTGAAAAAATTTCAGACTTTGAACAATTAAAATTTTATAATATACCTGATATAGATCTATATATGGATCAGGTAACTACTTTTGTTGAAGAAAAATTAGGATATCTAAAGAGAAACAAGGAAGATAGCGCACTTACTAAGACCATGATTAATAATTATACTAAAGCAGGTATATTGATGCCTCCTAATAAGAAAAAGTATTCAAAGCAGCATATGGTATTTATTATACTTACATATTATTTAAAGCAGATATTGTCTATAAATGATATTCAAAGGTTGTTTTCACCTATAGTAAAATCTATAAACTCTGGAGAAAATCATGATAAAGATCTTGAGAATATATATGACTGTTTTTTAGATATAGAGAAAAATGAAGTGGATAAATTTATAAGGGATTTTAAAGATAAAATCAGTCTTGATGATAGCAAATTTAAAAATTCAGGAGACAGTGGAGGCCAGGAAAGCAAAAAAATCAACATTAATGAAGAAGATGAAAAAGATATAAACAGCCTGATTATAATGGTTATTATGTTGGTGGTAAAAGCAAATATAGAAAAGAGAATGGCAGAAAAAATAATCGATAAATTTTTTGAATAAAATTTCCAATATTAAAATAGCTTGTTAAAACAATCTTTACATATTATAGTTTTGCCACTATTTGCAGATATCAGGTTATCGGTGGATATGGTTTTACCACAAACTTCACATTTTAAAGATGAATTTGAGTTATTGCTTTTTTTACAAGGATTTTTTATCTTACTTTGCAAAGTGATTTTTGAAATATTCTTCTTATTTGAAGGAGGAGAATATGTTAAAGGGGAATCACAGTTATGTTTTTCTATAATTTTATAATTTATAGAATACTGGCTCTCTCCGAATAATTCCAATTCAAAACGAGGCTTGTCTTTATCATAAAATTCTTCAATAATTATCCTGCGTATCTGGGCGTCATTTACGATAAGTCCACTTTTCTCAATCCCATCAAATATGCTCTTAGTTATATTATTTGTATCAGGATGGCGTTTACTGCTCTTGTAATATACTTTTAATATTGCTATTAAAGATTCTGACAGTATTATTCCTGGATTTTGACATCTTGCTTGATATGCAATTTGTTCTTCATAAAGTGCATATCTATCATGATATTTTCCAGAATTATATGGTAAAATGGCTCGCCCTTTTGTATTGTATAATTTAAAATTTGATTTTGATATAGGTGAACCGTCTATTACTACTTTTGCATAAGTTCTGTTCATTTTAAAATCTCCAATGAAATCTATATTTTATATAATTATAACATAAGAGAATCAATGAGTTTATATATAGTATGATTTTTTTATGAATACTTGTATTTTAACAATACTAATAATAAAATAAATACATTAGATTAATTAAGAAAGGTAAAAGGCCATGGGAAAAAATATAAAAATACTTGCGATTGAGAGCAGTTGTGATGAAACTTCAGCAGCAGTAGTTGTAGATGGAAGGGAAGTTCTATCAAACATAATATATTCACAAATAGATATACATACTAAGTTTGGAGGGGTTGTTCCTGAGATAGCTTCTAGAAAGCATATAGAGGCTATAAGTATAGTAGTAGATGAAGCATTAAAAAAGGCGAAACTTGATTTAAATGATATAGATGCAGTGGGAGTTACATATGGACCTGGACTTGTAGGTGCTCTTCTTGTTGGACTTCAATATGCAAAAGGATTGGCTTATGCATTAAATAAACCTTTAATTGGAGTAAATCATATAGAAGGTCATATAAGTGCCAATTTTATTCAATATAAGGATTTAAATCCTCCTTTTGTGTGTCTTGTAGTATCAGGTGGACATACTTATATTGTATATATGAAAGATCATGGAAATTTTGAAGTTATGGGGCAGACGAGAGATGATGCTGCAGGAGAGGCCTATGACAAAGTGGCAAGGGCTATAGGACTTGGATATCCTGGTGGACCTAAAATAGACAAATTGGCTAAGGAAGGCGATGAAGATGCCATTAAATTTCCAAGAGCAAATTTTCATGATAACAAATCCTTGGATTTTTCATTTAGCGGATTGAAATCTGCTGTTTTAAATTATTTAAACCAAAAAGATATGAAAAAAGAAGATGTAAATAGGGCGGATATAGCTGCTTCATTTCAAAAAGCAGCAGTTAGCTTTCTTGTAGATAATTCTATTAAAGCTTGTAAACTAAAAAATGTAAATAAGATAGCTGTTGCAGGAGGAGTAGCTGCCAATACCTATCTTAGAAAGAGTTTAATTGATGCCGGAAATGAAAATGGAATAGATGTCCTTTTTCCTGAATTTATACTTTGTACTGATAATGCAGCCATGATTGGAAGTGCTGCTTATTTTGAATATAAGAATGGAAAAACGGCTGGTATGGACTTAAATGCAGTACCAAATTTGAAAATTGGTGAAAGATAGACACTTTAAAAATTTCAAATTTTTCAATGCTTTATCGCGTTAGAAGAGTATAAATAATTCAAAAAATAGATAATAACATTTACTAAATAACAGGTATAATGCACTTTTTATATATGCAATAATTGCAGGTAAAAAAAATAAAAAATGCAATTGAAATAATTTTAATACTTATATATAATAGTGTTATGTCAAATTATTTATGAAAAGTGATAATTAGAGTTTTTTCTGCTTTAATTTATCACTTTTTTATACAGGGGGTTGAGCTACTTTGATAAAAAAATTTAAAAGAGTTCTTGTGGCAAACAGAGGTGAGATTGCCATAAGAATATTCAGGGCCTGTCAGGAACTAGGAATAAGGACTGTGGCTATTTATTCTGATGAGGATAAAAGATCTTTATTTAGAACAAAAGCTGATGAAGCTTATTTAATAGGTAAGAACAAGGGGCCTGTAGAAGCATATTTAAATATTGACGAAATAATAAGTTTGGCATTGAAAAAAGGTGTAGATGCCATACATCCAGGTTACGGTTTTTTGTCTGAAAATGATGAATTTGCTCAAAAATGTGAAGATGTAGGTATAGAATTTATAGGACCTACAGCTAATATGATGCAAAAACTTGGAGATAAGATAACTTCCAAAATATTTGCAGAAAAGGCTGGAGTTAAAACAATTCCCGGGGTAAAAAAACCAATACAATCAGAAGAAGAAGCAATAGAATTTGCTAGGTATTGTAGATACCCTGTTATGATTAAAGCAGCTGATGGCGGCGGCGGAAGAGGTATGAGAATAATAGAAAAAGAAGAAGATCTATTAGAATCATATAGAAATGCCAAAAGTGAGTCCTTAAAAGCCTTTGGATCAGATGAAATGTTTATTGAAAAATATATTGAAGCCCCAAAGCATATAGAAGTGCAAATTCTTGGAGACAAGTATGGAAATATAGTTCATCTTCATGAAAGGGATTGTTCAATACAGAGAAGACACCAAAAAGTTATAGAATTTACACCAGCTTTTGCCCTTCCACAAAAGCTTAGAGATGATATATGTAAAGATGCGATTAAAATAGCTAGTTCGGTAAATTATAGAAGTGCAGGTACCTTGGAATTCTTGGTAGACAAACATGGAAATCACTATTTTATAGAAATGAATCCTAGAATTCAAGTTGAACACACTATAACTGAGATGGTAACGGGAATAGACATAGTACAAAGTCAAATACTTATAGCAGAAGGCTACAAACTTGATTCAAAGGAAATTGGAATTAACTCTCAAGATGAAATAAAACCAAGAGGATATGCTATTCAATGTAGAATTACTACAGAAGATCCTTCAAATAACTTTGCACCTGATACGGGAAGAATTGATAAGTATATGACAGGATCGGGATTTGGTATAAGATTGGATGGGGGAAATGGCTATACAGGTGCAGTAATAAGCCCATATTACGATAGCCTTCTTGTCAAAACTATATCTTGGTCAAGAACATTCCAAGATGCTGTTAGAAAGTCGACTAGATCTGTAAAAGAAACAGTTATTGCTGGAGTAAAGACTAATATTGATTTTTTAGTAAATGTCCTGAATCACGAGAGCTTTATAAAGGGTATATGCGATACTAATTTTATAGCTGAGAACCCTGAACTGTTTGAAATATCTCCCAAGCAGGATCGAGAACTTAAAATACTGAAATTCATAGGAGAGAAAGTTGTAAATGAAACTCACGGTGAAAAAAGAGATTTTGATGTGCCGGTAGTTCCTAAAATACAATTTGATGGTGAACTTAGAGGTACAAAACAGATATTGGATGAACAGGGACCAGAAGGTTTGGTTAAATGGATTAAATCTCAGAGCAAATTATTGCTTACAGATACTACTATGAGAGATGCTCATCAATCTCTTATGGCTACAAGAATGAGAACTAAAGATATGATAAAAATAGCAAGAGATGAATCCATCATGGCCAAGGACTTGTTTTCTATGGAAATGTGGGGAGGAGCTACTTTTGATGTATCCTACAGATTCCTAAAAGAATCTCCATGGAAGAGACTTGAAGAACTTAGAAAAAGAGTTCCAAACATACTTTTTCAGATGTTGATAAGGGGTGCCAATGCTGTTGGATATAAAAACTATCCTGACAATGTAATAAGAAATTTCATAAAAGAATCTGCTCAATCAGGAATTGATGTGTTTAGAATATTTGATTCACTGAATTGGATAAAAGGTATGGAAGTTGCTATAGATGAAGTTCTAAAACAAGGTAAAGTAGCAGAAGCATGTATGTGTTATACAGGTGATATACTTGATACAAATAGAGATAAATATACTTTGGATTATTATGTGAAGATGGCAAAAGAACTTGAAAAATCTGGAGCTCATATACTTGGAATAAAAGATATGTCTGCTCTTCTAAAACCTTATGCTGCGGTTAAGCTAATAAAGGCACTTAAAGATGAAATATCAATTCCTATACATCTGCATACACATGATACTACAGGAAATGGTGTAGCTACAGTTCTCATGGCAGCACATGCGGGAGTTGATATAGCAGATGTTGCTTTTAGCAGTATGTCAGGACTTACAAGTCAGCCTTCATTGAACTCTGTAGTTGCAGCTCTTAAAAATACAGGAAGAGATACTGAATTCAATCAGGACAATCTTCAAAAGATATCCGATTATTGGAGTGCAGTAAGACCTGTTTACAGTCAGTTTGAATCTGGACTTAAAACTGGTACTGCAGAAATATACAAGTACGAGATTCCTGGAGGTCAATATTCTAATTTGAAACCTCAAGTTGAAAGTTTTGGACTTGGACATCGTTTTGAAGATGTAAAGGAAATGTTTAGAAGAGTAAATATTATGATGGGTGATATAGTAAAGGTAACTCCTTCATCTAAAATGGTTGGGGATATGGCTATATTTATGATTAAGAATGGTTTGGACGAAGAAAATATATATGAAAAGGGAAAAAATTTGACATTCCCTGATTCCGTAGTTTCATATTTCAAAGGTATGATGGGTCAGCCTATAGGTGGATTTCCTGAAAAATTACAGAAATTGATACTTAAAGGTGAAAAACCTTTGAATAAACGTCCAGGAGAATTATTGCCATCAGAAGATTTTAATAAAATACATGAATCTCTTTCCAAAAAGTATAAGAGGGAGTTCTCCAATAAGGAAGTATTAAGTTATGCACTTTATCCAGATGTATATGAGAATTATCTAAAATACTTAAAGGAACATGGAGACTTTAGCTGTATGGGCAGTGATATATTCTTTCATGGATTACGTGAAGGAGAAACTTGTGAAATAGATATAGCTGAAGGAAAAACTCTTATTATTCAACTTTTAGAGATAGGAAAAGTTGACTCTGAGGGATATAGATATGTAGTATTTGAAGTAGATGGCAATAGAAGAGATGTTAGAATAAAAGATAAAGCTAGTGTGGAAGCTGCACATTCTTATGAAGAAGGTATAACCATGGCAGATCCTGATGATGAAAAGCAAATAGGAGCAAGTATACCTGGAAATATAGTTAAGATACTTGTAAAGTCAGGAGATTCCGTAAAAGAGGGTCAAAGTCTTGTAGTAATAGAAGCTATGAAAATGGAAACAAATATAACAGCAGGAGAAGATGGCATTATAGATGGAATATTTGTAAAAGAGAAACAGCAGGTTAAGTCAGGACAATTGTTAATGAGTTTTAAATAAGTATTTTTTACATAATAGGATTCAGTCCAGTAAATAGTATATACTGGACTGAATCCTATTTTTATTTGTGTTAAGTATTGAAATTATGTTAGAATATTTATAATTTCATATTTTAGAGGAGTGTGACAAAAAATGGGAAATGTAGGTTTGGTCTTAGAAGGTGGTGGTATGAGAGGGATCTATACAACTGGTGTCTTGGATTTTTTTATGGAAAAAAATCTATACTTTCCATATGTTATAGGAGTTTCAATGGGAGCATGTAATGGAATATCATATGTTTCCAGACAAATTGGAAGAAATAAAAAAATAAATATAAATTATATCGATGATCCTAGATATTTAAGCTGTAAAAATTGGATTGCCAGAAAAGGTATATTCAATGGAGAATTTATATTTGATGAAATACCTAATAAATTGGAGTTGTTTGATACTGAGACTTTCAACAAATCCAAGGAAGAATTTATAGTTGCAGCTACAAATTGTGACACTGGTAAAACTATGTATTTTGAGAAGGATAAATATAACAATGATATATTGGATATAGTTAAAGCATCTAGTAGTTTGCCTTTTGTAGCACCAATTGTCAAATATAAAGGTACTAGTCTATTGGATGGGGGAATATCAGATCCTATACCTATTAAAAAATCAATAAAAGATGGCAATAATAAAAATGTAATTATTTTAACAAGAAATAAAGGGTATGTAAAAAAGCCTTTCAAAATGAAATTCATAGCTAATAGAATATATTCTAAATATAAAGGACTAATAAGATGTATGGAAAATCGTTATATAAAATATAATAGTACAGTAGAGTATATTGAACGTCTTGAAAAACAAGGTAGAGTTTTTGTAATAAGACCGAAACAAACCATGAAAGTTAGAAGAATAGAGAGGAATAAAGAAAAACTTGAAGAACTTTATAAACAAGGATATATGGAAGCAAAAGATTGTTATGATAAATTGATTCATTGGATGGAACAATAAGCTGGTAGAATATTTAATCAAGAAAATGTTTGATTGAGAGGAGAAGATAAATGGAAATAGGAAAGATTTATAGTGGATTTAAATTTATTGAAAAAAAAGGTATAAATGAATTAAACTCAATAGGAATGATTTTTCAGCATGAAAAGAGTGGGGCAAGATTATTTTTTCTTAAAAATGATGATGATAATAAGGTGTTTGCCATAAGTTTTAGAACTCCACCGGAGAATAGCGAGGGAATTCCTCATATACTTGAACATTCAGTATTATGTGGTTCTAGAAAATTTCCAGTAAAAGAGCCTTTTGTAGAGCTTATAAAGGGCTCTTTGAATACCTTCTTAAATGCATTTACATTTCCTGATAAAACCATGTATCCTGTTGCAAGTATGAATGACAAAGATTTTACTAATCTTATGGATGTATATCTGGATGCAGTTTTTTATCCAAATATATATAAGTATCCAGAAATAATGATGCAGGAAGGATGGCACTATGAATTAGACAACAAGGATAGTGAAATAAATTATAAGGGTGTTGTATACAACGAGATGAAGGGTGCGTTTTCATCACCTGAGTCCATACTGTTTAGAAAAATATCTGAATCACTTTATCCTAGTACTCAGTATGGTGTAGAATCGGGAGGAGACCCTGAAGTTATTCCCGAACTTACAAGAAAAGAATTTCTTGATTTCCATAGTAGATATTATCATCCATCTAATAGCTATATATATTTATATGGAAATATTGATATAGAAGAAAAGCTTAAATTTCTTGATGAAAAATATTTAAATGAATTTAATAAAATAAATATAGATTCAAGACTTAGAGAAGAAGAACCTTTTAAAAATCAGAGAGAACTAAAAATAAATTATCCTATATCAAGTGCCGAAAAAGATGAAGATAAGACATTTTTAAGTCTGAATTATGCAGTGGGAAAGGCAGTGGATTCAGAATTGTATCTGGCATTTGACGTTCTTGAATATTTACTTCTTGAAACGCCTTCATCACCATTAAAGAAAGCACTTATAGATGCAAACATTGGAAAAGATGTTTTTGGTTCTTTTGAGGCAAGTATGCTTCAGCCTATGTTCAGTATAGTAGTTAAAAATTCCAATGAAAATGAAAAAGAGAGATTTAAGACTGTAGTTTTAAATACCCTTAAAAAACTTGTAGATGAAGGTATAGATAAAAAGTTGATAGAGGCATCTATAAACATAAAGGAATTCCAACTGAGGGAAGCAGACTACCAGGGATATCCAAAGGGACTTATTTATGGAATGAAGGCTATGGACAGTTGGTTGTACGACGAAAAACCATGGATACATTTAAATTATAAAGAGAATTTAAATAAGATCAAGACTGCTTTAAAGGATAATTATTTTGAAAGTATAATATCTAAATATATACTAAAAAATACTCATAGTTCTTTCATATTAGTTAAGCCTGAAAGAGGATTGGAAGAAAAGAGAGAAAAAAAGGCAAGGGAGAAATTAAATAATTTTAAAGAAAGTCTTAATGAAGAAGAGTTAAACAAAATAATTTCAGATACACATAATTTGAAAAACAGACAAAAGAGTGAAGATAAAAAAGAAGATTTAGAAAAAATACCTCTTTTATCCATATCCGACATAGACAAAAATGCACGAAAATTAGAGTTGGTTGAAAATGAGGAATTTGGAATAAAAACATTGTTTCATCCAGCATTTACAAATGGAATTACCTATGTAAATTTATATTTTGATACAATTTCTATTAAACAGGAATTAATACCATATATATCACTTTTAAGTACTGTACTAGGGAAAATAAGCACAAAAAATTATGATTATGAAGATCTTTCTAAAGATATAAATATATATACTGGAGGAATAAATTTTACTGCTCAATCTTTTTCTAAAAATGGCAGTATAGATGAGTTCTATCCTAAATTTTTAGTTAAGTCAAAAGTACTTACAAGTAATCTTGAAAAGCTTGCGGAACTTGTAAATGAGATAATAAATGAAACTAGATTTGATGAATACAAGAGACTAAAGGAAATAATACAGGAAACTAAGTCAAGAATGGAAATGAGTATGTTTGATAGAGGACATATGGTAGTTGCAAATCATACACTATCTTATTTTTCAACTATAAGTAAATATGATGATTTGTTAAGTGGACTTGGATTTTATAAATTTATATGTGCAATAGAAAAAGGATTTGATGTTAATAACAAGAAAGTGTTGAATAACCTTGCTAGAGCAGCTTCTGAGGTATTTAACAAAGATAATTTAATTATAGGAGTTACTTGTGAAAGTAAAGATTATGATAAATTTAAGAATAGTATAAATGAAATATGTAACAATCTTACTACAGATAATTTAAAAAGAAGAGCTTATGATTTCAAATTGGAAGCTGAAAATGAAGGGCTTATGACTTCAGGAAAAGTTCAGTATGTAGCCAAGGCATCTAATTTTATAAAATTAGGATATTCATATAGTGGAAGTTTACAAGTGCTAAGGTCCATAGCGAACTATGATTATCTGTGGAATGAAGTTCGTGTTCAAGGAGGAGCTTATGGAAGCTTCGCAGCATTTTTAAGAAATGGAAATATGTTTTTTACATCTTATAGAGATCCTAATCTAAAAGAAACAGTTAATATATATAATAATGCAGGTGAATTTTTTAAAAACTTTAAAGCTGATGACAGGCAAATGAATAAATATATAATAGGAACCATATCGGATCTGGATTATCCATTATCGTCTTCCTCTGCTGGTCAAAGAGCTTTCGAAAATTATATAAGAAATATAACTTATAAGGATTCACAAAAAGAAAGAGAAGAGGTTTTAGGTACTACTGTAAAAGATATAGAAGAATATTCTAATCTTATTTCAGATGTGATGAAAGAAAATTATTTATGTGTTCTTGGAAATGAACAAAAGATAAAAGAGAATAAAGATATGTTCAAGAGTGTTTTCAATTTGTTTGAGTAACTATAAAAAATCCACAATATGAATAATTAATTATTCATATTGTGGATATATTACTATTTAAGTGTAGTACTCTCTTCTAGTTTATTATAGTCACCTGATTTTAAATCACTGATCCAGTGTTTAATACTTTCAAATAGAATAATAACTAGTATTACTATTAGTATAGAAGAAAGTATTGTTAGCAAAGTTTTGTGATTTGGTACATAGTTTGAGTATATATTGATGACTGATGCACTAAGTGTAGCTACACTTATAAATACCATAGGTATTATTGTAATAGGAATATATTTTTTCTTACCCATTTTTATAAGTACTGATGTACCTATTGCAAAGGCAATAGCTGCCAGACTTTGATTTGCAACACCAAATAAAGGCCATATAGTTGATATGTTACCAGTATACAATAAATATCCCCATGAAAATGACATCAAAAGACTGAAAAGTATTATATTAAACCAGGAATTCCTATTTGCAAATGGTTTGTAGAATTTACTCAATAAATCCTGAAACAAATACCTTCCAATTCTGGTACCGGAATCTATAGTTGTAAGTATGAATAATGCTTCAAACATTATGCAGAAATGGTACCAATAAGACATTATACTTTTCAATATAGGTATCTTGTAAAATACATAGGACATACCAACTGCAAGTGATACAGATCCACCAGGTCTTCCTGCCAGATTTTCGCCTACAAGATGTGACAACATAGGGAGTTCTTTTGGTATCATGCCCAATTTGTCAAATACAGCAGGTAATGAGTTTATAGCAAAATAATCAGCAGTGGGAAGACAAGTTGCAGCAATTAAAGCCATTAATGCTATGAAGGACTCTATTACCATGGAACCAAATCCAATGGGAAGTATATCTTTTTCATTTGAAATAAGTTTAGGAGTAGTACCTGTACTAATTAGTGAATGAAATCCAGAAAGTGCACCACAGGCTATAGTTATAAATACAAATGGAAATACTTTACCTTGTACTATAGGACCTCCTCCATGTACAAACTGGGTAACTGCAGGCATTTGAAGTACAGGTCTTACAAATATTATACCTAATACAAGAAGCCCTATAACACCCAACTTCATATATGTGCTTAGATAGTCTCTAGGTAATAACAAAAGCCATACAGGCAAAACTGATGCACAAAAACCATAAACAGCTAGTATAAGAGACATTTGTTTTACATTAAAAGTAAGGTAAGGAGCCAATGCAGTATGCTGAATATAAGGTCCTGCTATAACACCTATTAGAATAAGTGCCATTCCAATTATAGTAGCTTCTCCTACTCTTCCAGGTCTTATAAATTTAAGATATATGCCTACAAAGATGGCCACAGGTATAGTAAATCCAACAGTAAAAGTTCCCCAAGGACTGTTGTAAAGTGAATTTACAATTGGAAGTCCAAGGCCTGCCATGGTTATTATAAGTATAAATATAACGGAAATTGAAGTTATGAGTCCCATTCTTTCACCAAGATTTTTTCTGGCAATCTCAGCTATAGATTGTCCATCTTGTCTTACTGAGGCAAATAAGATGACCATATCATGTACGCCACCTGCAAGTACGCCGCCTATTAAGATCCAGAGTGTTCCAGGAAGATAGCCAAATTGTGCAGCTAGTACAGGACCTATAAGTGGTCCTGCACCAGCTATTGCAGCAAAGTGATGACCTAGCAATATCCACTTGTTGGTGGGTACATAGTCATGCCCATCATCAAATTTTTTGGAAGGTACTTGCTTTGTTTCATCTAACACTAAAACTTTTGCAGCAATAAAATATCCATAAAGCCTGTACCCTATTATTAATACAAGAGCACCTATTATTACAAGTACTATAGAGTTCATATAAAAAACCCCTCTCTGTATAAATTTAAGTTATAATATCGTTTTCATAATTAATACTATTACTTTTTGCCTGAATTTAATACAAAAAATCGCCGAAGTGATAAAATTTATCCATGAAGTGTAAAAATACAAGGTTAATTGGTAAATGATTTCAACACAATCTGTCTTGACAATAGTTAATAATTAGTAAACAATAAAAATATAATTATACTGGAGGTAGCTACATGATTTACATACAACTTTTAGAGAGCATGTCATTAATTGCTTTATCGGCATATGTTTATAATCAGATTCACCTATCTAAAAGTTTAATAAAAGAAGAGCTGAAGTTTACAGACAAACTTATTTTAATAGCATTTTTTGGAGTATTAGGTATTATAGGAAATTATACTGGAGTCAATGTAGGTACTAAAAATATTAATCATAGTATAGGATTTCATGACGCCATAGCAAATACAAGGCCTATAGCAGCTATAATTGCTGGATATATTGGAGGTCCTGTTGTTGGAGTTGTAGTTGGGTTGATTGCTGGGATAAATAGATATTTCCTGGGAGGCTTTACTGCACTTGCTTGTGCAATAGCTACTGTGGTTGAAGGATTAATAGGTTCCATAATTAGAAAAAATTCAATAGATGATGATTATAATCTTAAAAAGGTTTTTATTGGAGCAATTATTGCTGAAATAGTTCAGATGATTGTAATACTTATATTTTCAAGACCATTTTATGAAACTATAAATCTAGTAAAATTTATAGCTTTGCCAATGATAATTATAAATTCTTTTGGTACAATGATTTTTATAAATATAATAAAAAATGCAAAAAAACAGTATAGAATAAATGAACTGGAAAAAGAGGCCGCTACAGCTAAATTTGTAGCTTTAAGTGCACAAATAGAGCCACATTTTCTATTCAATGCTCTTAATACTATTGCATCACTCTGTAGAACAAATCCTTTAAAGTCGAGAGAATTAATAATTGACCTTTCTAATTATTTTAGACAAACTTTGAATAGAAAACAGGAGTTTACAACTCTAAAAAATGAAATTGAATTTATAAAGTCATATTTTTCTATAGAAAAAGCACGATTTGGTAATAGATTAACACTTATAATAGATATACCGAAGAATTTGATGAAAGTAAATATACCAGTGTTTGTACTACAACCAATTATAGAAAATGCAATAAAGCATGGAATACTTCCTAAAGTAGATGGTGGAAGTATAATACTAAATGCATGTATTAGCAAAAACAATAAGGATGAAATACTGTTTTATATTGAAGATACTGGTGTTGGAATAGATGATATAAAGCTTAAAAACATATTGAAGGATTCATCCAAAGGAATAGGACTTAAAAATGTAAATCAACGGTTGAAGTTACTTTATGGTGAAAATTACGGAATCTGTATTAAAAGCTTGTTAGGTAAAGGAACAAGGATAAGCTTTAATATACCAGTAAAAGGGGCGGATCTTAAATGGATTATAAACTGACATGTATTATAGTTGAAGATGAGATGCCATCAGCAGAGGAATTAAAATATATATTATCACAATATAAAAACATATTAGTCCAAAATATAGCACATAATGGTGAATTAGGGTTGAAACTTGTAAAAAATAATAAACCTGATGCTGTATTTATAGATATAAATATACCTCTCAAAAATGGAATGGAACTGGCCAAGGATATAAAAAAATTTAATAAAGAAATTGATATAATTTTTATAACAGCATATGAGGAATATGCAGTAGAGGCATTTAAGTTATATGCATTGGATTATATTCTCAAGCCTTTTGATGAAAAGAGAATAAATATTACAATAAATAGGCTATCTGATAAATTCAGAGAAAGATTTCAGGACAATCAAAGTACATACAAAGTATTGAATAACTTAATAGATAAAATAAATGTACAGAAAAATTTAATTAAGAAAATTCCATGCGAGGAAAATGGTAAGATAGTATTAATAAATGTACAGGACATATTCTTTTGTTATACTA
The DNA here is from genome assembly GCF_019144085.1 of Clostridium tyrobutyricum. Classification (GTDB taxonomy): domain Bacteria; phylum Bacillota; class Clostridia; order Clostridiales; family Clostridiaceae; genus Clostridium_B; species Clostridium_B tyrobutyricum_A. The sequence goes on along the minus strand of NZ_JAHHUY010000028.1, from coordinate 4,374 downwards.
AAGATGAAAGGACCTATATAAAGACTAAAACTAAAAGATATCAAGTAGGATATACTTTATGTCAAATACAATCAAAAATGGACTTTTTTAGGGCACACAGAAGTTATATTGTAAATATGAATAACGTAAAAGAAATGTATTCATGGTTCAATGGAACTTATAAGTTGGTGATGGATGATGTAGAAAATTCAGAAGTACCTATAAGCAGAAATAATGTAAAAAATTTAAAAGAATATTTTAAAATATAGAGAGGAGAATTTTATGCCAGTTGTAAATGTAAGTTTTCAAGTTTTACCTGTAATTGAGGAAGAAAGATTATATGAGATTGTAGACAAAGTTATAGAGTATATAGATTCATGTGGAGTTAAATATGAAGTGGGACCTATGGAAACTACTATGGAGGGAGAATTAGATGAACTTCTAAAGATAGTTTCCCATGCACAGAAAGTATGTACGGATAATGGTGCAAAGAGAGTTGAGTCGGTAGTTAAGATTGATTATAGATCCAGTGGTATTACCATGAAAGAAAAAATAGGGAAATACAGAAAATAAATAAATGGGAGACCTTATAAGTAGGTATCCCATTTATTGTATAATTCATCTAATTTATCTTTAGACTCCAAAAGCTGTTTGTTTATTTTTTCGCTTTCTTCAGGATTCGAATAAACTTCTTCGAGGCACAGTTTATTTTCAAGTTCAGTTATAGCATTTTCAAGATCGGATATTTGATCTTCGATATTTTTTACTTTTAATCTTTCTTTATTTTTGGATTTTTCTAGTTCGTTTTTCTTTTTTCTCTCCTGTTTGATTTGAGTTTTGGTTTTACCTGTGGTTTCCTGAATTTCCTCAAATCTTAGAGGATTTTTCTTCTTTTCTACGTAATAGTTGTAGTTTCCAATATATTCTTTTATTTCAAATTCATTTAACTCATAGATTTTATTTACTACTTTGTTTAAGAAATATCTATCATGAGATATTACAAGTACAGTGCCGTTATACTCCAACAAAGCTTTTTCCAAAGCCTCTCTAGACATAATATCAAGATGATTTGTAGGTTCATCTAAAAGTAAAAAATTTGATTTTGATAAAATTAATTTTAATAAATTTATTCTACATTTTTCACCACCACTTAATGATGAAATAGTTTTAAAAACGTCATCACCTGTAAATAAAAAAGCTGCTAAAGCATTTCTAATTTGAGTTGTAGTCAATTTTGGAAAGTCATCCCATACTTCATCTATTACAGTTTTATCATTATTCAAGTTTGACTGCTCTTGATCATAATAACCTATTATTACATTCTTGCCTAATTCACAGATACCATCATCCTTAGAAATTTCATTCATTATTATTCTAAAAAGAGTAGTTTTTCCTCGCCCATTTTCTCCAATTAAAGCAGTTTTTTCACCTCTATTTATATTAAAAGTTATATTTTCAAAAAGCTTTTTTTCATTAAAGGATTTCTTCAAATTCTCTATATGTAGAACATCATTACCACTGTTTATCTGAGTTTCGAAAACTACGTTCCTCAATTCAGGTGGTTTGTCGGGAGCATCTAGTCGTATGATTTTATCCAACATTTTTTGACGACTTTCAGCAGCTTTTATACTTTTCTCCCTATTAAATGATTTATATCTTTCTATTACTTCTTCTTGCCTCTTTATTTCAGCCTGCTGCAGATTATAAGCTTTTAATTGAACATTATAATTTTTCTCTTTAAGATCTATAAACTTTGTATAGCTTCCATTGTAAAAATTTATATGTCCATTTATTAATTCCATAGTTATAGAAGTTACGGAGTCTAAAAAATATCTATCATGAGATATTAATATTGTAGTGCCCTTATAATTTTTTATATAATCTTCCAGCCATTCTATAGCATCTAAATCCAGATGATTTGTAGGTTCATCCAATAAAAGTATGTCAGGCTTCGTTAAAAGCAATTTACATAGGGCAACTCTTGTCTTTTGACCGCCACTTAGCAATTCTATTTTTTTATTGAAAGTATTTTCAACAAATCCAAGACCTTTTAATACTCTGTTTATTTCTGCTTTATATACATACCCACCTCTATTGGTGTAAAGTTCTGAATATGTTGTATAATCATTTATAAGCTTATTGTGATATTCTTGGTTATTTTTATCATAGGGTTCATTCATTAATTTTTCAAGTTTAGATAATTTTTTTTCTATATTTATTAGATCCTGAAAGACTACAAGCATTTCTTCATATATTGTATTTGAAGAATTTAATGATAGATGTTGAGCTAAATAGCCCAATGTCTTTGATTTGTCTATAAAAAGTTCTCCATCGTCTTGTTGCATCTTTCCCGTAAGTATTTTAAATAATGTAGATTTACCGGCTCCGTTTGGACCTATTAATCCTACTTTTTCAGTATCATTTATGTTGAAAGTTATATTCTCTAATATAGTTTCTATTCCATAACTTTTATGAATATTTTTGCAACTTAAAACTACCATTGTAAACACCATCCTCAATCATTATATTTTACTATTTATACTGAATTTTTTGTAGTATTATTTTAAATTAATTAATTTATAAGAATAAAAAACATGTAATCATATAAAATAAAGAGATAAGCTATTGACATTTAATAGTTATAAATAATACTATTAAGTAGAGAATGTATAGTAAAATGATATGGTATAAATTAAACAAAGTTAAAATGTACAATGACAAATTATTATAGATATGAGGTGCAGTAATGGATAAAAAGAAAAATATATCAATGGCAGTTATAAAGAGATTGCCAAAGTATCATAGATATTTAGGCGATCTTATGAAAAATGATGTAGATAGAATATCTTCTAAGGAGTTAAGTGAAACTATTGGTTTTACAGCTTCTCAAATAAGACAGGATTTAAATTGTTTTGGAGATTTTGGACAACAGGGATATGGTTATAATGTAAGTGAATTATATAGTCAGATAAGAAGTATACTTGGACTTACAAAAGTTTACAAAACAGCTATAATTGGTGCGGGCAATATAGGGCAAGCTTTAGCTAATTATACCAGATTTGAGAAACTTGGTTTTAAATTAAAAGTAATATTTGATATAAATCCTAAACTTGTTGGTATTAGAATTCAAGATATTGAAATAAAGGATATTGATTATTTAATTGATTATATCAAACAAAATCCTATAGATATAGGTATTCTATGTGTACCAAATAATAGTGCACAGAAAGTTTGTGATATATTGATAAAAAATGGAGTAAGAGGAATATGGAATTTTGCTCCTGTAGATTTAGTAGTTCCAAATGATGTAAAGGTAGAGAATGTACATCTTAGCGATAGCTTATTGACACTTAGTTGTCTATTAAATGATATAGAATAAATAAAAATTAACATACGTTTATATATATATAATTGATATTTGTTTGAATTTATTATTGAAATCGATAGTATAAGGGTATATAATAATAATTGAAGTTTGAAGCGGAGATTATTATTACTAAACTTGTGATATTATTAACAATACTTTGTTAAAAATATCATAAATAAAAAATATCAAATATTATAAGATTTAGTTGGGGAGGATTTAGTATGAGTTTTAAAAATGTTATTTTTGAGAAAGATGGAAAGATGGCTATAATTACAATTAATAGACCTAAGGCACTTAATGCACTTAACTCGGAAACACTAGTTGAAATTGATTCGGCAATCGATATGGTAGCTGAAGATGAGGATGTTTTAGCAGTAATACTTACAGGAGCTGGGAAGTCTTTTGTAGCTGGTGCAGATATATCAGAAATGAAAGGTCTCAATGCTATTGCAGGAAGAAAATTTGGAATATTGGGCAACAAGGTTTTTAGAAAATTAGAGAAATTGGAAAAGCCTGTTATTGCAGCAGTTAATGGCTTTGCATTAGGTGGTGGTTGTGAAATTTCCATGGCATGTGATATAAGAATAGCTTCATCAAAAGCTAAATTTGGACAACCAGAGGCAGGACTTGGTATTACCCCAGGTTTTGGAGGAACTCAAAGACTTCCAAGATTAGTAGGACTTGGAATGGCAAAAGAACTTATATACACTGCAAAAATTATAAAAGCGGATGAAGCATTTAGAATAGGACTTGTAAATAAAGTAGTAGAACCTGAAGTACTTATGGATGAAGCTAAAGCATTGGCTAATACAATAGTCAACAATGCACCAATAGCTGTAAAGTTATGTAAAGAAGCAATAAATAGAGGAATACAGACAGATATAGATACTGGAGCAGCATACGAATCTGAAGTATTTGGGGAATGCTTTGCTACAGAGGATCAAAAAGAAGGTATGGGTGCGTTTCTCGAAAAAAGAGATAAAACTTTTAAAAATAAATAAAACTTTTATTGGGAGGTAAATAAATGG
>NZ_JAHHUY010000027.1:0-37717 GCF_019144085.1 Clostridium tyrobutyricum | reverse complement strand
TTTTTACTATAATTATCATAAGACGCTGTAGTCGCTTACTCCTTTGAGCAAAGAAAGAGAGTTCCTATTCTCTTATTAACTTATGAATTATAGTTAAAATAAATTACTTAAAGGTGCATATATAAGAATTAAATTTTTATACAAAAAAATAAAATCCCATGTATATAAGATTTTACTTAACAAAAAAGGTTGAGTAAACTCAACCTTTTATTTATTCAAATATTGTTTTACAATTTGGCTTACAAGCTTACCATCTGCTCTGCCTTTTGTCTTTGGCACAACAATTGCCATAACCTTTTTCATGTCTTTTATACTATTTGCTCCTACTTCGTTAACTGCTTGATGAACAATTTCGGAAATCTCTTCTTCATTTAACTGCTGAGGAAGGTAACTCAACAAGATCTTTATCTCATTTTCCGCATTATCAACTAAATCCTGTCTATTTCCCTTTTTAAATTCCAGTACAGCTTCACGCCTTTGCTTGACTTCCTTTGCTAAAATACCTATGATTTGTTCATCGTCAAGCTGCTTTCTATCAGTTTTTTCAACTAACAAAACAGCGGCTCTAGCCATACTTATGGTGCCAGCTTTAAATTTGTCCTTAGACTTTAAAGCTTGCTTCCAATCTTCCTGTAATCTTTCTTTAAGAGACATTTACACAATAACCCTCTTCCAAAAGAAACTCTATTTAAATTTTCTCTTTCTAGCAGCTTCTGACTTTTTCTTTCTTTTTACACTTGGTTTTTCATAATGTTCTCTCTTTCTTACTTCTGAAAGAACACCAGCTCTAGCGCATTTTCTTTTAAATCTTCTTAATGCACTTTCAATAGTTTCATTTTCTCCAACTTTTATTTCTGACATATTATATCCCTCCCTCCGCTAGCTCAATTTAATTTTAAAAATTAAATGCAGTTAACATAGGTCAAATAGCACATAGATTATTATACAACAAATGTTTTTATACTGTCAACAATTTGAATTTTTTAGCCTGGTGGCCAATTCAATGACCTTCCTCCTAATAAATGAAAATGTACATGGGGCACAGTCTGTCCTCCATCTTCTCCAGTATTTGAAACAATTCTATAACCTTGCTCATCTATTCCCAATTTTTTTGCAATATCTTTAGCTATTAGAAATATATGGGCAATAATTTTTGAATCTTCTTCTGCGAGAACATTAATGCTTTCTATATGTTTTTTAGGAATTATAAGAACATGAACCGGTGCTCCTGGACTTATATCCTTAAAACTCAATACAAGTTCATCTTCATATATTTTTTGTGAAGATATCTCACCATTTATTATTTTACAGAAAATACAATCTTCCACATGCTCACCTCCTTATTATCAGGATATCAAATAAACATTACTTACAAATAGTATTCAATACTTATAATAAATATCCTTCTAAAATTTAAAAACTTTTATGCTACTCCAATATCTTACCTGTCAAATATCCATTTTCGCTGTCTATAATTTTAGTTTTCATTATGCTTCCTTCTATATTTTTATGGCATTTAGTCACAATTTTTATATAATTAGGAGTATAGCCTTCATATAAATCTTGGCTATCATTAAATTTTTTTTCATATAATACATTCATATGATTGCCTAAAAATTTATTTCTAAACTGTTCTTCTAATATTTTATCCAAATTTATAATTTTAGAACTTCTATCTTCTTTTACATTGCCATCTATTTGATCTTTCATGGATGCAGCTCTTGTTCCAGATCTAGGACTGTACTTGAATACATGCATTTTTGAAAGTTTAATTCTATTTAAAAATTCGTAGGTTTCATTGAATTCTTCATCTGTTTCACCTGGGAAACCAACTATAATGTCCGTAGTTATGGACACATCTTTTATATTACTTCTCAATTGTTTCAAAATATTTTCATATTCACTTGTAGTATATCTTCTATTCATTCTTTTTAGCGTTTCATCACACCCACTTTGCAGTGAAAGATGAAAATGAGGACATAATTTTTTTATGTATTTTATATTTTCTACAACTTCTTCCGTAAAAAATTGAGGATCAATAGAGCCAATTCTAAATCTTTCGATACCTTCTATTTGATCTATTTCCTGTAAAAGTCGCAAAAGATTCCAACCATCTTTTAAATCAGTTCCATAAGAAGCTATATGTATTCCTGAAAGTATTATTTCTTTGAAATTGTTGTGTGCTAGTTTTTTTACTTCTTCTATAACCTTATATGGTTCTTTGCTGCATACTGCTCCCCTTGCAAATGGAATCAAACAGTATGAACAAAATCTATTACACCCGTCCTGTATTTTTAAAAAAGCTCTAGTTCTACGTTGATATTTATCAATATTTAAATCTTCAAACATATTGTTTTGTAAAATTTTATTTACTTCTACAATTTTCTTGTTCTCATTTATATAGCGATTTATCCAATATACAATATCACCCTTGTTTCTGCTTCCTAGAACTACTTCAACGCCTTCTATGCTTGAAACTTCTTTTGGTGATACCTGTGAATAACATCCAACTACTGCAATAACCGCATCTTTATTTTTTTTTCTAGCCCTATGAATCATCTGTCTGGATTTCTTATCACCCATATTTGTCACAGTACATGTGTTTATAATATAAACATCTGCACATTCATCGAAATTTACGGAATCATAGCCTTCTTTTATAAATTTTTCTATCATGGCTTCTGTTTCATATTGATTAACTCTGCATCCCAAAGTTAATGCACTTACAGTTTTTTTACGGTTATACTGATTTAAAAATTCAATTTCATTTAAAGTTAAATCCATCACTAATTTGAACCTCCTAAATCACCGAACTCATACATAATCAGTGATGTGCATACAAGTCCCGCAGTTTCTGTTCTCAGTATTCTAGGTCCAAGAGTAACTATATTAGCTCCAACATCTTTTAATGTGCTTATCTCTTCCTCAGCAAATCCGCCTTCAGGACCAATTATTATCCCAATACTCTTAATTTTATTTTTATCCATATTTTGTGCTAAATTTTTTATTCCAATACTTTGTTCATTTTCATATGGCACTACAATTAGATCTATATTTTTCAATAATTGTTGAATATCTTTAAATTCCATGGGATTATTTACTTTAGGTATTACACTCCTCTTACACTGTTTGCAGGCTTCTTTAACTATTCTATTCCATCTGTCTGCCTTTTTTAATTCCCCCTGCTTGTTTTTTACTACAACCCTATCAGTAAAAATTGGAGTTATCTCCTTTACACCAAGTTCTGTAGCTTTTTGAACTATTAAATCCATTTTGCTTGATTTTGGGAAACCCTGAAACAAATATACATCTATATTACTTTCATTGTCCAGATCCAATTTTTCTAATATTTCCACCTGAACCTGTTCTCGATCAATAGTTTTTATTAATCCTAAAAACTCTTCACCACAGCAATCATTTATACTCACTTTATCGCCAGGTTTAAGTCTAAGCACTTTATATATATGTTTTACATCTTCTCCCAAAATATAAGCTGTATTTTCCATTATATTTTCTTTTGATACAAAAAATTTGTGCATGCACAACAACCTTTTTAATTAAATTATACTTTGTTATATTTTGCAGTTATACAGGACCATTCTCCATCTTCATCTATCTTTTCAATAATAAAATCAGATTTTTCCAATTTATCTATTACTTCCTGTTCCCTTTCTTTTAATATACCGGAAGATATAAAAACTCCTCCGGAACTCAAAAATTTCTTAACAGTATCACATAGTGGTATTATTATATCTGCTATTATATTGGCAACTATTATATCAGCTTTTCCAGAAACAACATCCATAAGATTTCCATGGAGTATTTCTATGTTTGAAATATTATTGTAAGTTACATTCTCCCTGGCTGATTTTACAGCTACAGGATCCAAATCAACTCCTATTACCTGCTTTGCATTTAGCTTTGCAGATGATATTGAAAGTATGCCTGAACCAGTTCCTATATCAAATACTACAGAATTGCTACCTACATAGTTTTCCAACATATTGATGCACATTCTAGTAGTTTCATGAGTACCGGTACCAAAAGCCATTCCAGGATCCAAATATACTGGTATTTCATCATCTGCTGTTTTATAATTTTCCCATATTGGAACTACTACTATTTTGCTTCCAACTTTAGTAGGCTTATAATACTGCTTCCAATTGTTTTCCCAATCCTGTTCTTTAACTGTTTTTACTGTAACTGTTCCCTTGCCCTTGTCTATATCAAATTTTTGTAAATTATTTATAGATTCTTTTATATAATTCAGATTTTCCTGAAAATTTTCATTTTCCTTATAATAGGCTCTTATAATTGCATAATCTTTCTGTTTTAAAAGACTATTATCAAAATAGTCCCAATCTCCAGGGTGCTTTTTTTTAAATTCAATATCTTCCGGATCCTCAACAGAAATACCCTGCACTCCAGTATTGTATAATATTCCTGAAATAGCCTCTACCGCACTGCTAGTTGTAGCAATGGAAAGTTCTATCCAATTTTTGTCCATAATACACCACTTTCTAAGTGAAATTATTTTCTTTTATTAAATTCACGCTTTATTTTGTTCATAAAAGAATTCTTATCTTTTTCTGGAGTTACATTTTCTCCACTAGCTTCCATAAATTCAATTAGAGTCTCTTTCTGATTTTCATCTAAATTCTTAGGAACATCTACTATGACATTTACATATTGATCGCCTCTGCCTCTTCCATTTACCCTGCTTATGCCTTTACCTCTAAGCCTAAATACAGTTCCGGACTGAGTTCCTGCAGGAACGTCATATTTTACTTCACCATCTATTGTTGGTACTTTCATTGTAGTTCCAAAGACTGCTTTTCCAAAACTTATATGGGCATCTATATATATGTCAAATTCCTCTCTTTTAAATTTAGAACTGGATGCAACTCTTATATTTATATAAAGGTCTCCTGCTGGTCCTCCATTCACTCCAGCTTCTCCTTGTCCTCTCATAGGAATGATATTGCCTGTATCAACTCCAGCTGGAATATTAACCTGTATCTTTCTATGTTTTCTTACTGTTCCTTTTCCTTTACAATGTGGGCATGGATCTTTTATTATAGTTCCTTTTCCTCCACATTTATCACAAGTAGTCATAGTTACAAAATTTCCAAGAGGTGTGCTCCTCTGAACTCTTATTTGACCGGTTCCTCCACACTTATCACAAGTATGTGGCTTAGTTCCTTCTTTTGCTCCTGTACCATGACAGTGCTCACAATTCTCATTTCTGCTTAAGCTTACATCTTTTTTAATACCAAATACCGCTTCTTCAAATGTCAAACTTAAAGCATATTCAAGATCCCTACCTTTTTGAGGAGCATTTCTACCTCTACTGTTTCCACCTTGAGAAAATCCGCCTCCAAAAAATGAATCAAATATATCTCCAAAACCACCAAGATCTGAAAAGTCAAATCCTCCAAAGCCAGCTCCCTGTGCTCCACCAGCCCCATTAAAATCAGCTGTACCGAATTGATCATATTGAGCTTTTTTCTGAGGATCTGATAAAACCTGATAGGCTTCATTTATTTCTTTAAATTTTTCCTCAGCATCTTTATTGCCCTTATTTCTATCTGGGTGGTATTTTAAAGCTAATTTTCTAAAAGCTTTTTTTATTTCATCATCACTTGCACCTTTTTCAAGTCCCAACACTTCATAATAATCTTTATTTGCCATTTTTATATTTCACCACCTAATGAAAACTATACTAAAAATATTAAGGGAAGAGTAATACTCATCCCTTAACTATTACTATTATACACATTTATTATACAATCGTGAAGAGAAAATACTATTTATCATCATCTACTTTGTAATCAGCATCAACTACATTATCATCTTTTTTCTCCGTATTTTCAGCTCCACCTTGAGTACCAGCTCCAGGATTTGGTCCAGCCTGACCTGCCTGACCCTGCTGTCCATATATTTTAGATGTAATTCCATAGAATGTTTGAGTCAAATCTTCAGTAGCTTTCTTTATAGCTTCTAAATCTTCTCCATCTTTAACCTTTTTAAGAGTTTCCAATTTATCTTCTATAGATTTCTTATCATCTGGAGATACTTTATCTCCAAGATCTTTTAATGTCTTTTCTGTTTGATATACGAGTTGATCCGCATTATTTTTAACTTCTATGGATTCTTTTCTCTTTTTATCCTGTTCTGCAAACTTTTCTGCATCTTTTACAGCATTATCTATTTCTGCATCATTTAAATTAGTTGAAGCTGTAATTGTAATATTTGCTTCTTTTCCAGTTCCCTTATCTTTAGCAGATACATTAACTATACCATTGGCATCTATATCAAATGTAACTTCTATTTGAGGAACTCCTCTTTGAGCTGCAGGTATACCTGAAAGTGTAAATGTTCCAAGTGTCTTATTATCAGCAGCCATCTGTCTTTCACCTTGAACTACATGTATTTCAACAGAAGTCTGACCGTCTGCTGCTGTTGAGAATACCTGGCTCTTTTTAGTTGGTACTGTAGTATTTCTAGTTATTAATGGAGTTGCAACTCCACCTAAAGTTTCGATTCCAAGAGTAAGTGGTGTAACATCAAGAAGTAAAACGTCCTTTACGTCTCCTGTTAAAACTCCTGCCTGAATAGCTGCACCTACTGCTACACATTCATCTGGATTAACTCCCTTTGAAGGATCCTTACCAGTAAAGTTTTTAACCGCTTCTTGAACCGCAGGTATTCTTGTTGAACCACCAACTAATATAATTTTATTTATATCACTTATTGTAAGACCTGCATCATCTAATGCCTTTTTCATGGGTTCTATAGTTCTTTGAACCAATTCTTGAGTTAATTCATTAAACTTTGCTCTAGTTAAATCCATATTTATATGTTTAGGGCCAGTAGCATCTGCTGTTATAAATGGCAAGTTTATATTTGTCTGTGTGGATGAAGAAAGTTCAATTTTTGCCTTTTCAGCAGCTTCTTTCAATCTCTGAAGACACATCTTGTCATTTCTCAAGTCTATTCCATTTTCAGCCTTAAAAGTATCTGCTATATAATCAATTATCTTCTCATCGAAGTCATCTCCACCTAAGTGGGTATCTCCATTTGTAGCCTTAACTTCAAATACTCCGTCTCCAAGTTCCAATATTGATACATCAAATGTACCACCACCTAAATCATATACAAATATCTTCTGGTTCGTATCCATCTTATCTACACCATAAGCAAGTGATGCAGCTGTTGGCTCATTTATTATTCTAAGTACTTCAAGTCCTGCTATTTTACCTGCATCCTTAGTTGCCTGTCTCTGACTGTCATTAAAATATGCTGGTACTGTTATAACAGCCTGATTAACAGTTTCCCCTAAATAAGCTTCAGAATCTGCCTTTATCTTCTGAAGTATCATTGCTGATATTTCCTGTGGAGTATATTTTTTTCCATCTATATCTACTTTATGATCTGTTCCCATTTGTCTCTTTATTGATATTATTGTCTTATCAGGGTTTGTTATTGATTGTCTTTTTGCTACCTGACCTACAAGTCTATCCCCATTTGCCTGGAATGAAACTACAGATGGAGTTGTTCTTGCGCCTTCTGAATTGGCTATAACTACAGGATCTCCACCTTCCATAACTGCTACACAAGAATTTGTTGTACCTAAATCAATACCTATTACTTTTGACATTGTTAATTACCTCCTAAATTTATCTGTCTCCAAAATTTATTAAATATTTATATAATTAGAATCAATTTGCCACTTTAACCATGCTGTATCTTAATACTTTATCTCCTCTTTTATATCCTTTCTGAAATACTTCTGCTATGAAATTCTTGTCATAACTATCATCTTCTATATGCATAACTGCATTGTGCATATGAGGGTCAAATTCTCCATCCGCAGGAATTTCTTCTACATCTAATTTTTTTAGTGCATCATTAAATTGCTTCATTGTCATCTCTACGCCTTTTTTAAGATCATCTTTATTTCCCTCTACTGCAATTGCTCGCTCTAAATTATCAAGTACTGGAAGTATATCTTTAAGTATATCTTCACAGGACTCTGTATAGATGTTTTCCTTTTCTTTAGCTGTCCTTTTTCTAAAATTATCATATTCTGCAGATGTTCTAGCTAGCCTATCCTTTAATGTATCCAATTCATTTTTAAGTTTTTCATTTTCATCTTTTAATTTGCTATTCTCTTTTTTTATATTTTTAACTGATTTTGCATCTGAAATATCTTCAACATTGTCTGAATCCTTATTTTTCCTTTCATTACTTTCCTTTTCATTGTATTCTTCATATTCTTCTGATACTTTACCCTCTGAAGTTGCTTCAGTTTCATCCAAATCTTTTTTTAAATTTCCATTTTCCTCAGTATTGTTATTCTTATTAGACATACTAGTTATTTCCTCCAATCCAATATTTTATAATAAATATCATTCATCGTCAAAATAAATATTAGTTAGAATATAATTTAATTCCCTAACTACATTTGACAATACAGATATAACTTTGGAGTATGGCATCCTTGTAGGTCCTATAAGTCCAATTTTTCCTATAGGCCTATCTCCCAAATTATAAACTGCTGATATAACGCTGCAATCTTCTGCTCCTTCAATATAGTTTTCATTTCCTATTTTAACTGAAATATTTGAAGGATCATTTAAAAGTTCGCTTACTTTTTCTTTATTGTCAAGCATAGATAAAAATTCTCTAGCTTTTGCAATATCTTTATATTCTGGATAGTTGAATATATTAACAGTACCTTGTAAATAAATGTCAGAGTTGTCTACACTCTTTAAATTTTCGTATAAAGCCGGAATTATAGCGTTAAATATGTCTTCATATCCTCTTAAATCAATCTTTATATTATTTATTACTTCTAAATTTATCTGTTCACTATTTAAACCTCTTAATCTATTACTAAGCAAAATACTCAATTTATTCAATACTGTATCAGACACACTTTTTCCAACTCTTATTACATTGTTTTTTATTACTCCACTATCTGTAACAAGTACCAAAAGTATATTGCTGTTAGATTCTATATTCACAAGCTGAAGATGTTTTATATAACTCTTGCTTACAGATGGTGTTCTAACTATACATGTAAGTTTAGTAAGTTGTGCTAAAAGCAAAGTGGCCTGTTTTATTATTTTATCCACTTCAAAAAGGGCACTGTTTAAAATCTGTTTTTTTATTATATATAGTTCTTTTTCACTGAGATTAGGTATTTCCATCAATTTATCAACATAAAGCCTATATCCCTTATTTGATGGTTTCCTTCCTGAAGAACTGTGTAATTGCTCCAAATATCCCATGTCCTCTAGATCAGCCATTTCATTTCTTATTGTAGCCGAACTTATGCCCATATTATACTTTTTGGCAATGGTTCTGGATCCTACAGGCTCTGCTGTATTTATATAAGAATCTATTATTGCCTGTAGTATTTTTATCTTTCTGGGATCCATTTCCATATAATCACCTCTTTATTAGCACTCGTTAATGTTGAGTGCTAATTGCTATGATTAAAAAATATCACTCATGATTTTCTTTGTCAACTTCATGCAATATTAATTATTCAATAAAATTCTAAAATATTTGGAGTTTAAATTTATAATAATCAATAATACTCAATTTTTCTTTTAATATCTATGCAACTTATTTACACAGTTAAAATGAAGTCACACATCACGCTATTAGATACTTGTATTCCCCTTTTACTTAAATATAATCTATCACCATTTCCAATTAGAGTACCATATTTTATATGCTTATCTATTTCAGTTTTATATATGGAATATATATCCTTATGAAATCTTGATTTAAAATCGAGTATGGATATTCCTTCATTTTTTCTAAGACCCATAAACACGAATTCCTCCATATCATCTTCTATAGAATTTTTATGGAAATCCAGTTTTGAAAAATTGTTATTATCTGATTCCTCTATATATTCTCTTATATGCTCAATTTTTTTATACCTATATCCTTGAACATAGGAATGGGCACCTGCACCAACTCCTATGTATTCTCCCAAATTCCAATAGTTCAAATTATGTTTGCATTGAAAACCAGGCTTTGAAAAATTTGAAATTTCATATTGTACATATCCATTATACTCAAGAAAATCCACTGCGAATTCATACATTTGCCTTTCTAGATCTTCTTGTGGAAGATCTAGGCTTCCTGCTCTATACATGTTGTAAAATGCTGTATTTTTTTCTATTATAAGACTGTAACACGATACATGCTCCGGATTTAATTGAATCACATTTTTTAAAGTCTCCTGCCAATCCAGCATTGATTGATTAGGAAGTCCAAACATAATATCTATGTTTATATTTGAAAATTTTAATTTTCTAGCAAGTTTGTAACTTTCTAAAAATTGATCTAGAGTATGTATTCTGCCCAAGCTTTTAAGAATTTCATTCTGCCATGATTGTAGTCCAATACTCAATCTATTAACTCCCATATGCTTCAAAAAACTTAATTTTTCCTCTGAAAAAGTTCCTGGATTTCCCTCAACTGTAAACTCTATATCACTTACTAAATTCAATTTTAAAATTGAATCATATATATTTTTCCATACATCCAAAGGTAGATAAGTAGGAGTCCCCCCTCCTATAAACACTGTTCCTATTTTATCATATCCAGCACTATTTATATCATTTTGAAGGGCTTTACCATACTTAATCATTAAATTTTCCATACCACTATAAGAATTAAAATCACAATACAGACATTTGCTGACACAAAACGGAATGTGTATATACAATGAAAGATTATTTTTTAAACTATTCATAATTAATCCTCTGTCTTTAAAATTGTCATAAATGCCTCTTGAGGTATTTCCACCGATCCTACCTGCCTCATTCTCTTCTTTCCTTCTTTTTGCTTTTCAAGTAATTTCTTCTTTCTGGATATATCTCCTCCATAACATTTTGCCAAAACATCTTTCCTCATAGCCTTAACCGTCTCTCTTGCTATTATCTTTCCTCCAACAGCCGCCTGAATAGGTATTTCAAATAATTGCCTTGGTATTATATCCTTCAATTTTTCAGCTATATGCCTTCCTCTTTCATAAGCCCTTTCTTCTGGTACTATCATAGAAAGTGCATCTACTATTTCGCTGTTTAAAAGTACATCCAATTTAACCAATTTAGCTGCACTATATCCTTTTAACTCATAATCAAAGGAAGCATAGCCTCTGGTTCTTGATTTCAATGCATCAAAAAAATCATATATTATCTCATTGAGTGGTATATCATAATTGAGAGAGACTCTTGTAGTTTCAATATACTGCATATCATTAAAAGTCCCTCTTCTGCTCTGTGCCAGCTTCATTACAGCGCCTACATAATCTGAAGGTGTTATTATAGAAGCTCTTACTACAGGCTCCTCCATATACTTTATTTCAGTTAATTCCGGCATATTGGTAGGATTGGTAAGTTCTACTATGTTTCCATCTGTTTTCATGATTTTATATATAACTGAAGGAGCTGTAATTATAATATCCAGATTAAATTCTCGCTCTATTCTTTCCTGAATTACATCCATATGTAAAAGTCCAAGGAAGCCACATCTAAAACCGAATCCAAGTGCTATAGATGTTTCCGGTTCAAAAGAAAGTGCTGCGTCATTTACCTGAAGTTTTTCAAGAGCTTCTTTTAATTCTCCATATTTTGCTCCATCTACAGGATATATACCACTAAATACCATAGGTACGGCAGGTCTATAACCTTCAAGAGCTTCTTTCGCCATTCTCTTTGCTTCAGTAACAGTATCTCCAACTCTAGCATCTCTTACATTCTTTATAGAAGCCGTAAAATATCCTACTTCGCCTGCCTTCAAACCATCATTGGGCAAAAAATTTGGAGCAAATATCCCTGTCTCAATTACTTCATATGATTTGTCTGTAGCCATCAATTTTATCTGCATCCCAGGTTTTATAGAACCATCCTTTACTCTTATATGACAAACAACTCCCCTATAACTATCATAGTTCGAGTCAAATATAAGAGCTTTAAGTGGAGCATTTTCGTCTCCCTCAGGAGCCGGTATCTTTTCTACTACAGCTTCTAGAACATCTTCTATATTAAGTCCTGTTTTTGCAGAAACAAGAGGTGCATCCTGTGCCTCTATTCCAATAACATCTTCTATCTCTTTTTTTATTTCATCAGGTCTTGCACTTGGAAGATCTATTTTATTTATTACAGGAACAATTTCCAGATCATGATCCAGTGCCAGATAGCAATTTGCAAGTGTCTGTGCCTGTATACCCTGTGTAGCATCTACAACCAGTATAGCCCCCTCACAAGCAGCTAGACTTCTAGAAACTTCATAGTTAAAATCTACATGTCCGGGAGTATCTATAAGATTCAATATATACTCTTCATCTTCTGATTTTTTGTACACCAACCTTACAGCCTGTGATTTTATAGTTATGCCTCTTTCTCTTTCAAGGTCCATATTATCAAGTACTTGGGAATCCATTTCCCTTTCAGTAAGAGTACCAGTCTTTTCGATCAACCTATCTGCAAGGGTAGATTTACCATGATCTATGTGAGCAACTATAGAAAAATTTCTTATATATTTTTGCCTTTCGCTCTGCATATATTCTCCTCCATAACCAATAGACAATTTAAAAGATTTGCACTTTCTGCAAATCTTTCATGTTTAAAAATCTATAATAACTATACTAAATTATAACATAAGAAATATTCAGTTAAAAGAGAATTAATCAATGTACTATATTTGATTTGATTTGTCTAAATGTTTTATCCATTCCATCAACTACATCATCTGTTTTATCCTTTACTCCCTTACAAACATTTTCAGTAAATTGAAATGAAATATTTTTAAAATTATACAAATTCCATCTTCCAAAATCTATGGAATAATTTTTAGTATTAATAGTAAAGTTAAATGGATTCAAATTACAATCTATACTAAAATCAGACTTATCTTTAATAAATTTAGGCATACTATTATTTACAATGATTATTCCTAAAGCAACCAATATTATACAAAATATAGTTACAGATTTAAATGCTCTCCTTCTCATAAAAAACCACCCTCACAATAAGAAATATTTTAAAATTTCTACTATTTTCTATTATTAAGGATGGACTTATTTACAAATTTTATTCACTTGTCATTTAGTATTTATTCTAAAAAAGTATTTATCTCTTCCAAATTGAGTTCCGGTTGAAGAGCCATATTTATTCCGGATGCAAGTATTTTGGATACTGACTCTATTACAACATCAACATCTTTAGGTGTTACCATTATATTTTCAGAGTTGTTTAAAATTTCAAGTATTAACTTTCTCTTCTCTTCCATATCCATTGACTTCAGCATACTGTAAAATTCACCGCCAGTTTTGGATTTGGATATTAACTCATTTACCACACAATCTATAGTATCATTGGCCATTGTAGCAGCATCTACCACTGTAGGTACGCCTATTGCAATTACAGGTATTCCTAGAGTCTTTATACTCAATTCCATTCTTCTGTTTGCAACTCCCGATCCAGGAGATATTCCAGTATTGCTTATTTGTATGGTGGAATTGACTCTATCCATTTTTCTGGAAGCCAATGCATCTATACATATTATTATATTTGGTTTAATCTTATCTACAATTCCCTTTATAATCTCACTGCTTTCGATACCTGTAAGTCCAAGTACTCCTGGTGCAACTGCACAAACCGGTCTTATTCTCTCATCTATCTTATCTGGTATCAACTGTTTCAAATGCCTTGTAACCATTAACCTGGATATAACCTTGGGTCCCAAAGAATCAGGAGTTATATTCCAATTTCCAAGTCCTACAACCAATGCAGTCATACTGTTGTTTAAATCATTTCCAATAGAATTAATTATTTTTTTTAATTCATCTCCCATAACTTTGCTCAATGTATCTCTCAATTCTCCATCATAGTGTGCAAGTTTGGGAATATCAATAGTTATGTATGATCCCTTTGGCTTACCCATCATCTTTTCGCCTATATCTTCAGTTACTTTCACATTGGTTATCTTTATATTATCTTTTAAACTTTCATTTATCTTAACTCCAGCTATATCTTTTCCACTTTCATTTTCATATATTTCCTTTGCCTCCAAAGCTAGATCTGTTCTCGTATTTAACAAATTAATCACTCCAAATATAAAAATTCTATTTATGATAATATTGTTTGTTTTTTCTTAATGTTTATTCATATTTTGTTTGCACTTAAAATTTATACTTGAATGAAGTTATTTTTAATGCTATAATAGCATTTGTTAAATATACGAAGTTTATTAGTATTCCCCAGAGCTAATAGGACTTTATAAAATTATAAGGGGGTGAATTACATGGCAAATATTAAATCAGCAAAAAAGAGAATCAAAGTTATAGAAACTAAGACTCTTAGAAACAAGATCATAAGATCTTCATTAAAAACTACTATAAAGAAGTTTTTAACTGCTGTTGAAAATAATAATGCGGAAGAAGCTAAAGTTGCTTATCTTGCATCTGCTAGATCTTTAGATAAGGCTGTATCAAAAGGTATCATACATAAAAACAAAGCAGCAAGAAAAAAATCTAGATTGGCAGCAAGATTGGATAATTTATCTGCTTAATAAATAAACCGGTATCTACCGGTTATTTATTTATCCTGCAATTGTATTTATTATTAGAAGTTCTATTTCAGTTTTCTGATCTACTGTAGAACTTTTAATTTTTTGTTCTGAATTTATACAAAGATCTATAGCATGTTTGAGTTGTTTTAATGTGAATTTTTTGCTTTGGCTCATCATTATACTGTAAGCATAGTCCGATCTCATTCTAAGCATATTCATTATATATTTTTTATCCTTTTTGTCTTCAATAGCCTTTTTCATCTTAAATAGAAGATTAAACTGTCTCTCTATCATAGTCAAAATATAATTTATATTTACTCCCTTATATATAAGTTCATCTAAAACAATCAATGACTCTTTTATCTTTTTATTCGATATTGGATTTACAAGATCAAATATATCGTCATCACTTGTTTTTAAAAATAATTTTTTTATATCATCTTTGGTTATCTCTCTTCCATAAGTATAACAGCAGAGTTTTTCCACCTCATTTTTTATTACACTAAAATTATTATCTTCCATAACACTGCAAAATAATCTTAACTCAAATTTTTTTATTTCTTTGTTTTTTTCATTGAATATCTGCTCCACTCTATTTTCAAGTTGCCTACCCTTTAATTTATCTATTCTGACCACACAGGCATCTTTGTCGAACTTATATATTCTCTTACTTATCTTATCCCTTTTACTTTTAAAAACATCGTACATTATAAGTATACAGTGTTCTGGAATTTTCTTTATATAATTATGTATATAATTAAATTCTTTTTCTTCAGACAGCTTGCTCTTATTTTGCAAATTGCTGCCAATAAAAGCAGCTCTATATACAAGCACCACTTTTTTATCGTTCATAAATGGAAGCGTCTGACAAGCATTTATAACAGGCTGAAAACTATCCATTGAATTTCCATCAAACTTTATATAATTTAACTCTAAAAAATTAGGATTAATAGTTCTATCTACTATAAGCTTTACACATTCCTGAATAATATTTTCATCCAATCCACAAAATATGTAGCAGTTCTTAAAATCCTTTTTTTTTAAATCTTCCTTAAACGTAAATAAGTCTATCATATTATCACCTTTTTTCACTCATTTTAATTGGAATCAATCTGTTAAATATTATACCATATGTAATACTTTTATCTAGAGGATCTTCATATTTAGACAAATTATTAGTTTTTACTTTTGGTATACAAATTAATGAATTTTCATTGGCTTTTGAAACTTTATATTCTCTTTCTCCATTTAATATAAAACTGAATTTTTCTTTATTATTTATGTGAAATTTAATTATAAGACTATTACTTTCTCGGCTTGAATTTACACTTAAAAAGCTATTTTTATTCAATGTATATTTATAATTTTCCCTTGGATTAGTTATAATCTTATCTATATTCATATATTTTTTTATATTGACTATCCATTTACCATTATAGGAATCATAATTACATATCATAATTTTTTGATTTCTGCTGATCAATATAACAGCTTCACCACTTTGAAAATTTAGAAAAGTCACCTTGGTTATAATACTATAATTTTGAAGTACAATAAATATGAAAAGTGCTGCAGGAAGATATTTTACTTTCTTGTATCCACTTTTATACAGTTTAAAACTAATATAAATCAGTAACATTATAATACCTTGTTCATAATTTAAATACACTATTTCCGGAGTTAATTTAAGTACTATTGAACTTCCACCTTCTGATGCCGCAAGTACTACATTGATCAACTTTGCAATTATGTTAAATATGGGTTTGAAAAAAGAAACAACAAGTGCTATATTTCCTAGTACTACAAGTATAGAATACATTGGTAGCAAAAATAGATTTCCCAGTATAAATCCATAACTGAAATTTTGAATTGTAAACGCAACATACGGAAGTGAAAATACTTGAGATGATAATGTTAAACTTATGCTTTCATTTAATTTTTTAGGTATCATGTATAGAATTCTTGAAAGTTTTTTATAATACACGAGTATACCTAAAGTTGCTAAAAACGATAATCCAAATCCTATATCTACTATATAATATGGTTTTGCCATAATTAGTATAATTGCAGATAAACTTAGAGAGGATAATCCATCGTATTCTTTAAAAAATATTTTGGCTAATTTATATATGAGAATCATTATAAAAGATCTCATGGTAGCGGCAGACATACCCGTAAAAAACACATAGATTATTGAAAATAGAACAGCTATATTAAATCCAAATATTCCTTCTATAGCTTGATATATAATTGCCATATGGAAACCTGATACACTAACAGCATGTATAACTCCCAGTTTTTGAAATTCCTGATTTTGATCTTGAGTAAGATATTGGACGTCTCCATAACATATACCCATTATAAGAGCCGTTCTGTCCTCACCAATTATATCTTTAAATTTATTATGTATGAGTTCTTTATATGAATAAGAATAGTACATTATATCTTTTTTCAATAATTTATATTTATTTAATTTATAATTTCCTATAATACCTCTTGTAAAATTTATATCTTTTTTAAAAGACCCATACGCTTCTATACTTGATCCTTCTGTTAATTTATCTATATTTCCATTTATTATTATCTTTCTACCATTTATACTTCCTATAAAATAATAATTCTTTTTGTTCAATAATTTGATTCTATCTATATGGGATCCAGGATTAAAATTAAAATAATTCAAAAAACTAAAGGCCGCCAAAGAGAAAAAAACAGCATTTATAATAAAAAATTTCCTATCTAATGTAGTAAAATATATTATAAAAAACAATACAGCAATAGTTGAACATATGATAATGGAATTTTCTAAAATTTCCATGGCACATAAGCAACCTACTGCTGTAGAAATAGCATAAAATATCAATGGTCTTTTCATTGGCCACACCTCTTTGACTATAAGTATTGACCAAATAATTAATATATAAACATAGGCTATTCCATATAATAGTCTTTTTTATCAAATTTATTCACTAAACTCAATGCAAACCAAATAGCTGCAAATACAAATACAATTATCCAATACAAACTCTCAAACATTATATTAAATTTTGTCCATAATAAAATTATGCATATTTGAAATATAAAATTTATACCTACTATAATATTAGGTAATTTATTTTTAAATAAAGTATTATTCGAAAAACTATACACAAAAAATACAGCACAAAAATTCAAAACTAGAAATGGAACCTGCAATGAAAATTTGCTTCCTAGAAATTCAGAAATTTTAAAAGATATAATTGCCGACACAGCCATAAGAGCTCCCCTTGAACATATAAAAGGAATTTTACTCTTTATGATATCTTTATTTATAGAATAACTTATATATTCTGAGCTTTCTTCATCATGTTGGTACATAAGTGCCAATGTTGATAAAATCATAGTGAAAATATTGAATACAGAAGACTTTAAAAATAAATCCGTATTTATTTTCATAGTCCCCAAAATTGTATTTATAATTAAAAAAGCAACTATACCAAAACTACAACTAGCCAAATAAGTCAAAATTTTTCTCATTTCAGACATTATCTTTCTACAGCTTTCTATTAATTTCAAAAGATTCATAAAATCAATATCTTTAATAAATACATCACTTAATCTTTTTACGATATTGCTTCCGCTGTTAGTTATCCCTATATCAGATATTTTAAGTGCTGGAACATCAGTTAATTTCCAACCTGTTATAGCTGTAGTATATCCATAATTTTTTAATGCCTTAATAATTTCTACTTTATTTTTTGAACTAATTCTTGAAAATATATTTATTTTTTCTCCTACACGATTAAACTCTTCTTCATCCATATTGTCTATTTCAACTCCAGATATTATCTGTTGAAGTCTTGATACAATACCAAGTTTCTTACCTACTGCAAACGCAGTCAACTTACTATCTTCCGTAATTATAATTGGATTTATAGATAATTCATCAGACTTCTTTACATAATCTTCTGCAAAATCTTTTAATTTATTGTCAAATCCTATCAGTCCTACAAATACAAGATTACTCTCTATATTCTCTTTAAGACTTGGTTCATAATTAAAATTTCTATATGCAAATCCTACTACATTTAGTGAATCATTAGACATACTTATATCTGCAGTACGTATATCATTTATATCATCTTCAGTTATTTCAAGCTCAACTCCATTTTTCATTATATGAGTACATCTGTCCAATATTGAATCAACCGCTCCCTTTACACTCGCTCTATAGTTCTTGTCCATTTTATTGACAGAAGTCATAATTCGCCTATCAGTATCAAATGAAATCTGAAATATTCTTCTATGGTCTCTTTCAATCTTCCTTTTATAAATTCCGTTTTGCTGTGCAAATTTGACAAGGGCTATTTCAGTTAAATCATCTTTTGAATTTTCAATTTCTCCATTGACCAATTGTGTATCATTACATAAAAGGCCTATATCCAACATTCTATATAAATTTTCACTAACACCATCTTCCTTAAGTGTTTCTCCATCAATATCAATAAATCCATCATTTCCATATACCTTGCTTAAATCCATCCTTTTTTTTGAAAATCCACCTACTTTATCTGCACATATGACAGTTACTTTCGAAAATTTTTCAATACTGGACAAATCTTTAAAATTTACATTATTGCTTTTTTCAATATTCTTTAAAAATATATTATTTATAAGATATATTATTATAACAAAGCCTATAGGAAATGAACTAACTGAAACAATGGCAAACTGTTTTATCAGCTGATAAATATTTTTATTCCAATTATATGTTAAAAAATTAGAAATAAAAATTCCTATAAATAAAAATCTTATGTACATATTTAATATACTGCTTGTAATAGATTTAAAAAAATTTTTATTTTGCTTCTGTTCTAAAAAAGATCTTACTATATCAGCTATTTGTGTTTTCATACCAACAGCTATTACAACTCCAGTAGCATCCCCGTCAGCAACTATTGAAGACTTGAAAAGAATATTCTTCATATCTGACAAAGATATCTCCTTATCTTCTATTTTAGGTGAATATTTGTCAGATAAAACTTTCTCTCCTGTAACAGAACATTCATTTACCTTTAGATCATTTGCTTCAATTATTCTTATGTCGGCAGGTACAGACTCCCCTGAAGCAATTATTACTATATCTCCTACTACAAGTTCTTCTAAAGGAATTCTAATTGTTCTTCCTGATCTTATAATCCTTGCATTTCCCATATTCATTTTCTTTAGTTCCTTGATATCTTTCTGATCTTTATATTGTTGTAAGGCTATACATATTATATTTCCCAAAAATATAGCTATAATTACAATTATTTCCCAAAATAATTTAAAATATATAGACAATGCTATAGATAGCAGAAGATATAAAACCCACGGCTCTTTTAATTGGATTATAATGAGAGAAAAAAAGCTTTTAGTTTCCGGAATCAATATTTCATTTTTACCATATTTTTTTCTATGAGGTTCAATTTGTTCCTCATAGAGTCCATAATAACTATTACTGTCTAATTTTTTTATAATTTGACTCCAAGATTGACCATACCATTCAACCATATAATTTACCTCCCATATAAAAAGGACACAATAATACATTACTTATTAAATATCGTATTCAATTATTGCAACTTTATAAATTAATTATAATACTTTATAAATATTTTACTAATGATTTTCTCATCTTACATCAATTTTATCTTTCAACTTTTCAAATGTTTTATCTCCTATTCTATTTACATTTTTTATATCCTCTATAGAAGAAAAGTCTCCATTTTGTTCTCTATATTCTATTATATTTTCTGCCGTTACATCTCCCACTCCAGGTATACTCTTTAATTCTTCCTTTGATGCCTTATTTATATTTACTGTTCCATTATCATTTAAGCCGGATTTTTCATCTTTATTAGAATTCTTTTCACCGTCACTATCTTTTTTTATTTCATCTACATGTATATAATCCTCATCCTTTAGCTTCTTTGCCAAATTTAAGCTGTATGTATCAGCATTATCTTTGAAACCCCCTGATATTTTAACCAAATCTTCCACTCTGCTATCATTCTTAAGTTCATACACCCCAGCATTTTTAACTTGACCATTTATATATACAGTTATAGTACCATAATTTTTATTATCTTGAGTTTTTTGATTTTTAACCTCTTCTTGTTTAAATATACCCTCATTATTTGACACATTAGCAGATTTTGAGTTAGTATATCCTACAATTAAGAAAATAATAAATAGTATTAAAATTATACATGATCCAATTATTTTCTTTTTATAATTGCTCTCATTGCATTTAGCAATAAATCTATTGATTTTGTAAATTATATTCATAATTTACCTCCCTTATAATATAATGTTGCATTATTTATTACTTTGATTTACAATGTATAATTGTACTAATTATTTATATTATTGACAATTATTTAAAATTATTTAGCATATATTATATTTTTTTGGTATAATATTATAAATAAGACTTAATAAATAATCAATATAAATCTAAATTTTAAATTTATTTGACTATTTTAGGAGGAAACATGAAAAAATTAATTACATTAACAATATTACTATTATTGCTTGTTAGTTATAGCACCCAATATAAAGTTTATGCTTCACCAAAGCCTCCTTCAGTTTCAGCAGACAGTGCGATTTTATTGGATGCTACAACTGGTGAAATTCTGTATTCAAAAAATCCTGATTCCGCATATCCGCCAGCTTCTACTACTAAAATAATGACTGCACTTCTGGTATTTGAAAACACAGATTTAAACAGTGAAGTAACAGTTGGTAAAAATCCGCCTAATGTTGATGGAACTAGAGTTGGATTAATTGAAGGTGAAAAATTAACGGTAAGAGACTTATTATATGGATTACTACTTGCTTCTGATAATGATTGTGCAGAGACTCTAGCAGAGTACGTAGGTAATGGATCAATGAGCAAATTTGTAGATATGATGAATGACCGTGCTTTAGAATTAGGTGCAAATCATACTCACTTTGTAAATCCAAGTGGTTTATTTAACAAAGATCATAAGACATCTGCAAAAGATCTTGCTCTTATAATGGAAAAATTATCTGCAAATCCTGAATATTCAAAAATAGCCACTACGCTTTCATATACAATTAAACCAACCAATAAATCAAAAGCTTCAAGAACTGTTTGGAATGAAAATAGATTAGTTCAGAAAACATCTCATTATTATTATGAAGGAGCAATTGGTGGTAAAACAGGTTATACAATTCAATCCCTTCATTCTTATGTAGCGTCAGCCGTAAGAGGAGATCACAAATTGATTGTATCTTTAGTCCATGACAAGAATAAAACATTCTTTCCTGATTCAATAGCTTTATTTAACTATGGATTCAATAATTTCGAACTTGAAAAATTATATTCCAAAGGAGATCTAGTAACAACATATAAAAATGGTAAACTATTCGTACCATTAAAAGCTGAATCTGATTTTTACTATACAAAGCCAGTAGATGCAACATCAAGCCCTAAAGTTGTTTTAAAAAATACCAATTTAAATTTAAAATCCTTTAATAAAGGCGATTTTATAGAAAATGCCGATGTATTGCTAAACGGAAAAAACATTGGAACTATTAAGCTTGCAAGTGGAATAACCCATGAATCTAAAAATTTATTAAGCGAAAAATTAGATAAGACATTAAATATAAATATAATTTATTCTATCATAGGAATGGCTATTATATTTGTAGGTGGAACTATATTTTTAATGAAGAAGAGAACATAATTAAAAAGATAAGCTAAAAACTTATAATGAATCAAAGTTTTTAGCTTATCTTTTCTATTAATTCTTTCATATCCTTAGGTAATTCAGTTTCAATTTCCAATATATTACCTGTTCTAGGATGAGGAAATCTAAGTCTATATGCATGAAGTGCCTGCCTGGTTATATACTTGGAATCATCTTCTTCACAATATAATGTATCTCCATAGATTGGATATCCTATATTGCTTAAATGTACTCTGATTTGATGGGTTCTACCTGTTTCTAAAGTCAGTTTGACAACATCTCCCAAACTTAAACTTTTAAGTACACTGTAGTGAGTTATACTCTTCTGCCCTCGTTCGTCTATTATTCTCTTTATTCCCATTCCCTCAGGTTTATATATAGGAAGATTTATAACTCCCTTTTTATCTATCATTGTATTATGAACTACTGCAATATAGCTTTTTTCAAAATCTTCTTCCCTCATATCTCTTGCAAGAGCCATATGTGAAAATTGATTTTTGCCTACTATTACAAGCCCTGAAGTATCCATATCAAGTCTACTGACCAACCTAACTATACACTGCTCACCATTTTGCCTAAAATGATATATCAATCCATTGGCAAGAGTTCCACTTTGATAACACTTGGTAGGATGTACAACCATTCCAGGCCTCTTGTTTACTACTATTATATCATCATCTTCATATGCAACATCCAAATCCATCTTTTCTGGATCAATGTTTTGAGTTTCCTTCTTACATATGTCCACAGATACCCTATCTTTAGATTTTATTATATAATTAAGCTTTACTCTTTTATTATTAACTTCTATCCTTCCATCTAAAGCAGCACTTTTTATAAGTCTTCCAGATAGTCTTTGATTTTTTCTAAGATACTCTCTTAATTTTAAGCCCTGTTCATCTTCATTTATATTAAATAGCAACTTATTTTTATGTTCCATTTTATTCTCCTATATTTTGTTAGTCTGCAGTATATACTGCAAACTAACATATAAAATCAACTATAAAATTATTTTAATAATGCTATTACTTCTATCTCTACAAGAGCATCTTTGGGAAGTTTTACTTCTACACAAGATCTTGCAGGCATGTCTTTTTTGAAATATCTTGCATAAACTTCATTTACTTTTGCAAAATCACCTATATCTTTTACAAATACTGTAGTTTTAACAACATTATCAAATGAAGTACCTGCTTCTTCTAAAATTGCTCCTATATTTTCAAGAGATCTTTCAGCAGCTTTTTGAACATCTCCTGAAACAAGTGCACCTGTTTTTGGATCCAATGGTATTTGTCCTGAAACAAATAAAAGATTACAAGCCTTAACAGCCTGTGAATATGGTCCTACTGCAGCTGGTGCTTTTTTAGTACTTACTATTTCTTTTGTCATAAAAACCCTCCATTTATTTATATTGAGAAATTAAAAAATTTCTACCTTTTATAGTATTTAAGTGCAGAAGCTGGCCTTTATTTAGCACATGTCTTATTGTACTGTTGAATGAATGTAACAATGCCTTATCCAGACTTTTTCCTGCCTCCTGTCGTATATCATCAACTCCAGGAAAATCTCGCATAGGTTCAATGTAATCTGCCAAATAAATTATCTTTTCAAGAATAGTCATATTAGGTTTTCCTGTAGTATGATAAGTTACAGCACTTAATATATCGCTATCATTTATCCCCATCTTATCTTTTGCAATCACACAAGCTACTGCTCCATGAAGAAGATTAGGGGTTTCTTCTAAAACTTCATCTATATTAATTCCATTTTCATTTGCAATGGATATCAAGTCACTATCTGACATACACTTTGCACAATCGTGAATAAGGCCTGCTAATCTAGCTTTTTTTTCATCTGCTCCATATCTATTAGCCAGCTTGCCGGCTGTATCCCTAACACCCAGGCTATGCTGATATCTCTTTGGTTTAAGATTAGCCTTCAAATATTGTTCTATCTGTTCCTCATCCCACATTTTTATCATCACTCCAACATAAAATATTCTATTTATAAAGTTCATACTTTTTTATTATATCATAAACACTTTCTGGTAAAAGATAACTTATATTTCTTCCCATTTTAATATTCTGTCTTATATTAGTTGAGGATATGTCTAAAAGAGGTGCATCCAAAAATATAATTTTCGCTGCATATTTGTTTTCAATTTTCTTCTTTTGTTGTTTTATGTTTTCCATATTGAAGCCAGGTCTATTAAATACTATAAAATTACTCAATTCAAATATTCCCTTTGGATTATTCCATTCTTCCACCTGCATTAGACAATCCATTCCTGTTAAAAAATACCATTCAATACCATTTTCTACTTTATTGAAGTGCTTTAAAGTATCATATGTGTAACTTAAATTTTTCTTCTTTATTTCATAATCGCTTACCAAAAATTTTCTTTCCTCTTGTATAGCCTTCCCAACCATATCAAATCTAATAGAAGAATCAGTTATTTTATTTCCTAATTTATGAGGCGGTGTACCTGATGGTACAAATATTACTTCATCCAATTTAAGAGCATACAATGCCTCATAAGCTATATGTATGTGCCCATTATGTATAGGATCAAATGTTCCACCAAAAATAGCCTTTTTAATCATATATTTCTCTCTCCACATATATTATAGAAGATATTCAAATTCAAAATCATTTAATCTTATAATATCTCCGTCTTTTATTCCCATATTTATAAGTTCTGCCATAACTCCCTTATTTTTTAATACTTTATAAAAATATCTCAACTCATTATAGTCATTTACATTAACACTGGCAAGAAGTCTATCTACAAAACTACCTTCAACTATATAAGTAGTTTCTTCTTTTCGTACAGTATAGGTAAATCTCTTTTCTTCAGGTACAAATCTATCCGCTTCATCTATCTCCATATCCTTAACAGGTATATTGCTAAGCATTCTAGCAGCTTCCTTCATCAATTCATTCAATCCCTGTTTCGTAGCTGCAGATATTTTAAATACTTTGTCATATCCCAATTCTGCCAACTTGTTCTTAAATTCTTCAAACACGGTTTCATCGTAAAGCATATCAGCTTTATTGGCAGCAATTATCTGAGGTCTATCCCATAACTTAACATCATATTTTTTTAATTCCTCATTAATTTTAATGAAATCCGAAAAAGCATCTCTGCCTTCTATTTGAGATATGTCTACAACATGTATTAAAATTCTTGTTCTTTCAATATGTCTTAAAAATTTAAGTCCAAGTCCAGTTCCTGTTGAAGCTCCCTCTATTATACCTGGTATATCAGCTATTACAAAACTATTTATTCCAGGAACATCAACTACTCCTAAATTAGGATTTAATGTTGTAAAATGATAATTAGCAATTTTGGGAGTTGCCTTGGTAACTACTGAAAGCAATGTTGATTTGCCTACATTAGGGAATCCAATAAGTCCCACATCAGCCAACACTTTAAGTTCAAGGGAAATATATTGTTCTTCTCCTGGCATTCCAGGTTCGGCAAATTCAGGTGCCTGCCTTGTAGGAGTAGTAAATCTAACATTTCCCTTTCCACCTTTGCCACCTTTTGCTACTGTATATTTATCGCCAGGATGAGATAAATCCACCATTATTTTATTGGTATTTACATCTCTAACTACAGTACCCATTGGGACTTTTATATAAAGATCTTTTCCCTTTTTACCAAAACATTTTGATCCAGCACCATTTGTACCTCTCTCAGCTTTATACTTTCTCTTGTAAGTAAAATCCAAGAGAGTAGTACTGTTGGCATCAGCTACCAATATTATGTCTCCTCCGTCTCCTCCGTCTCCTCCATCCGGTCCACCCAGAGGAACATATTTTTCTCTTCTAAAGGATATGGCTCCATCTCCTCCATCTCCTGATTTTACAAATATTCTAGCAGTATCTACAAACATTTTATCACTTCCTTCTAATTCAAATATGTTATTATTTTAAAAAAGACACCCTATAAGGGTGTCCTATGCAGTATTATTCAACTACTAATTCTTCCTCAGGTAAAGGATACACACTAGCTCTTTTTCTATCTCTTCCTACTCTTTCAAATTTAACTATTCCGTCTACTTTAGCAAAAAGAGTATCATCAGAACCTCTACCAACATTATTTCCTGGATGAATTTTTGTTCCTCTCTGTCTAACTAATATGTTTCCAGCTAAAACAAATTCTCCATCTGCAGATTTAGCCCCAAGTCTCTTGGATTCACTATCTCTACCATTTTTTGTACTACCCATTCCTTTTTTATGGGCAAATAATTGAAGATCCATTGTGAACATACAACTACACCTCCTTTACACTTATACTTATATATTTATCATAATTAAATTCTATTTTTTTTAAGCCAAGCAACATAGTTTCCATAAGTACCTGACACTTTTCAATATGTAATGCTGACATACCCTTTAATGAAAAACTTAGGAATCCATCATCTATAGAATATTTCACATTAAATTTAAGTACTTCTGTCAATCCAATCAATATACTCTGCGATAAGACAGAAACAGCACAACATACAAGATCATATCCATCATCTACTGAATCTGCATGACCCTTTAATTTAACTGATATCAATTTAAAGGACCTTTTTTCAAATTCCACCTTAATCATATCTAGGCATCAATTTTTTCTATCTGTAATTTAGTATATGGCTGTCTATGTCCCTGTTTCTTTCTATAGTCTATCTTTCTCTTGTACTTGAATACAACTATCTTTTTATTCTTTCCTTGAGCTAAAACCTTGGCACTTACTTTAGCACTTTCCAATTCAGACTTTCCAACAACTAATTTGCCATCTTCCTTGCTTACTGCAAGTACATTGTCAATTTCAACTGTTGAATCCACATCAGCATTGATCTTTTCAACATATATAACGTCTCCTTCTGAAACCTTATATTGTTTTCCTCCAGTAACTAAAACTGCGTACATTAAAACACCTCCTCAATCCAGTCTCGCCTAAAAGGTATGTATATTTAAGTATACAATTTATCAAACCTAATTCGAGCGGTCTACACATGGTATTGTAGCATACATAACTTTCTTTGTAAAGCTTAGAAAACTCCATCTATTTATTTAATTTAAATTTTTTAAATTCATCAATTTGATTTGAAAATACAAGGGGCTCCACTTTAAAATATTCAGTATCTGAATATGTCAAATATATATTTTTATGTTTTGATCCTATACTGTTCAAAAAATATTGAGTGCTTTTTTCAACGTCTCCTTTATAAGTATTTCCAATTTCAATATGAATATTCTGTATAATGCCTTCCTCATTTATTCTTCCTATCTCACTTTTTATTAACATACTTATATAGGAAAACTTGATTCTACTTCCACTTCCCCTACAGCATTTACACTTTTCCTCTATACTGTCATATATAGATCTTCCAAATCTTTTTCTAGCAATTTGTACTAGATTAAGCTCTGTAAATTGATATACTAGAGTTTTATTTTTGTCATCAAAAAATCCTTTTCTCAGTAATTCTAAAATTTGCAATTTGTTTTCTTGCTTATCCATATCTATAAAATCTATTAAAATGATTCCACTTAGATTTCTTAATCTTATCTGTGTTACAATCTCTTGTGCAGCCTGTAGATTTGTAATAAACACAGTATGCTCCATAGAACTTCCCTTTACATTCTTTCCTGAATTTACATCTATAACATACATTGCTTCAGTCTTATCTATAACTATGTATCCACCGCATTTTAGATAAACCCTTTTATTTCTAAGGGATAGTATTTCATTTTCTATATTATAGTAATCAAATATATTTCTATTGCCTGAATAAAATTCAATATTATTTATATTATAGTTATATTGTTCTAAATGTACCTTTATTTTTTCATAATCATCTTCATTGTCAACATATATCATAAAATTATCATCCTGTAATTTATCTTTCAATGTTTTTCCAATCATTCCATCACCTGAAAAAATCAGCCCTTGTTTTAAAGAGTATTCATTCTTTATAATTATTTTTTTATAGATTTCATAAAGGCTATCAAATTCTATTTTTATAGTCTCTAAAGAAACTTCATGACCTAATGTCCTAATCATTATCCCCATACCATCCGGTATGCGTAAATTATGTATAATATTTTTCTTGAATTCATTATCAATTATTTTTTTTGAAAACTCAATACCTTTACCAGTGTTATTTAAAACACAGTATTTCCCGGGTATATTTATACAATTTGATACACGTGCACCTTTGTTCCCAAGATCCTCTTTTATAACCTGAACAAGAATTTCCTGTCCTTTTTTCAACTTTGAATTTTTCAATCTATTATCAAGATACATATATACATTTTTATTTTCACCTATATCTATAAAAACAGATTTTATAGCAGGAACTATGTTTTTTACTATACCTTTATACACTTCACCTGGGTATGGCTGACCATTTTGTTGAAAAAATAATTCTTTAAGTATATCCTGTTCTCTAAATGCAATCCTCAAAAATTTCTCATTTCTATCTATAAATATCTTTTTCAAAATTTCACACCTTCTATTCAGTTAAACGCCACTAGTTTATCAAGTGTAATTAATTTATTATCAATCTTTCCATACATTTCTTCTCTCATTATGTCTATAAAAGCATCTTTGTCAGATCCTTCTGTTCTCTCTTGAATATATTGTCCCAAAAGTTCTGCAGACAGGTTTTCCCTGCTTCCACAACTTATTACTGTATCTATTACAAGTACATTATCTTTTAATTTATAATTTATGCTCTTTATAAATTTTTTTATATTTGCTTCTACTTTTCCTCGCTTGCTCTTTTTTAATGTATTCCACTGATCTTCTTTTAATAATTCCTCCATATTGGATAAAGCATTTAAAGGATTTGAATACTTTATTTTTATAATATACTTTGCAGCATAAACTTCAGCCATTGATTTAAATGTTTTCTTATTTGGAATATCATTTATTTTGTCTGCCTTAAATATCTTTACTCCTGCAGGTGCACTTTCATTTAATTTTTCTTTTATATGATTTTCACAAACTTCCTTTTCAAAACAAACATCCATATAATCCCCGCAAGAATATACACCTACTGAAAGCGGCTGAGCAATTGACATATTTATATGTGGATTAAAACCTTTTGAATACTCTACTGGAAGTTTTGATCTTCTCATCATTCTCTGTATTGTTCTCATAAGATCCAAATGGCCAATAAATTTTATACTGCTATCCTTGCTGAATTTTATTAAATACCGAACCATTAAAACACTTCCCATCCAGGTTAATATTTACTCCACAATTTTCGCATACCAATCTACAATCTGGAGTTACTTCAGATAATTTGGCTCTTTCATTTTCTCTTATTAAATACTCTTTATTTACTCCTACGTCTATAAAATCCCAAGGTAAAATTTCATCATAGTCTCTCTGTCTATAGGCATAGAAATCACCATCAACTCCACATTTTTCAAATGCTAAAGTCCATACATCAAAATTGAAATACTCTGACCATCCATCCAGCTTGGCACCCATTTTAAAAGCTTCCACCAATATATCGCAAAGTCTTCTATCTCCTCTTGCAAATACGGCCTCCAAATAACTTACAGGACTTTCATGCCAGTTATAGGTTATCTGCTTTCTTTTAATGGATTTTCTAAGTACCTGTATTTCCTCTCTAACATCTTCCATTTTTATTTGTGGTGACCACTGAAAAGAAGTAAATGGTTTTGGAACAAATATAGACGTACTTACAGTTACTTTTAATCCTTTTTTTCTCTTTTCCTTTGGTACTGAAAAGTACTGATCTACAACTTTTTCTGCTAAATCAGAAATCCCGATTATATCATCCATAGTCTCATAAGGAAGTCCTATCATGAAGTATAATTTTATAGTAGACCATCCTGATTCAAATGCACTTTTTACTGAGTCCATAAGATTCTTTTCAGTAACTCCCTTATTTATGACATCACGCATTCTCTGACTTCCTGCTTCTGGTGCAAAAGTCAGTCCTGTTTTTCTTACTTTCTGTATTTCATTTATAAGGCCTACAGAAAAAGAGTCTACCCTAAGAGATGGTAGTGATAGACCAACTTTATCCCCTCCATATTTCAGCATAAATGAGTGTACTAGATTTTTTAAATCAGAGTAATCACATATACTCAAGGACGTAAGGGAAACTTCCGAATAACCTGTATTTTCTATAATACTATCTGCCTGATCTAAAAGTTTATCAGTTGTTTTTTCTCTAACTGGTCTATATATTATACCTGCCTGACAAAATCTACAGCCTCTTGTACATCCTCTAAATGTTTCAAGCATTATCCTGTCATGAACTATATCAGTATATGGTACTATAAGCTTATCAGGATAATCAACTTTGTTTAAATCCTTTATTATTGTCTTTTTTACTTTAGAAGGGACATCTTCATATATGGGACTAAACTTTTTTATTGTACCATCATTATTGTAATCCACAGTATAAAGTGATGGTACATATACTCCCTCTATATGAGATGCCTCTCTTAAAAATTTCTTTTTATCTCCCTTATATTCTTTATAAACTTCTATTATCTCCTGAAGTTGCTCTTCTCCTTCACCAAGAGAAAACAAATCTGCTATATCATACAACGGCTCAGGATTATATGCACATGGTCCTCCACATATTACTAAAGGATCATCTTCACTTCTTTCGGAAGCCCTTATAGGTACCCCCGCCAAATCAAGCATATTTAGTATGTTTGTATAGCTCATTTCATATTGAAGTGTAAATCCTATGAAATCAAAATCCTTAATGGGATCTTTGCTTTCAAGAGCGTACAACAATATTTCCTTTTCTCTCATTAAATTTTCAAGATCAGGCCAAGGTGTAAAGACTCTTTCACAATACGTATCTTCTCTTTTATTCAAAATGTAATAAAGTATTTTCATTCCAAGATGAGACATTCCTACTTCATATACATCTGGAAAACAAAACGCAAATCTTACATCTATATTATTTTTATCTTTTATAAAGCAGTTCAGTTCCCCCCCAATATATCTGGCAGGCTTCTCTACTTTAAATAATATATCATCAGAAATTCTGTTCATTAAAAATCCTCCTCTTAAGTACATTTCTATATTCTAACATAAGAATAATTTTTTTTAAACACTATTATTCTTCAAAAATTCCTCTAAAGTAATGTTACCATATATCTTGAGTGCATCTACTATTTCTTCTTCATACACTATGTCCATAACCTTCATTGAATCGTTTAATACCATAAATACATTGTACTTATTTTTATCAAACATACTCATAGCCGTTAACAAATTCTGTTTGTAATGTATGGATAGGTGCCTATTCTCTATATAACCTCTTTTTATAAATTTATATTTTTTCTTAAATATATCTCCCATAATTATATATGCTATCCTTTCATTTTCTTTAAGAGAGGACATGACTATGAACAGTCCTATGATTCCTACATTAAATACACTATACTTCTTTAAAAAACTTATTACATAAATAAGCATTAATATAATACCTATAATAATGCTCACTCTAATCATAATTTTATTAGCTTTTCTATAATTGGTTTTAAGATTTAGAATACTTCTAAATATTCTACCTCCATCCAAAGGAAAAGCAGGTATTAAATTAAATATTCCTATAGCTAAATTTATACAGCTAAATGTATAAAATACATGCATGCCTGACTTTGAATAAATAGTATAAAATATTAGTGAAAAAGCTAAATTTGCCAGAGGTGCACAAGCTGAAATTGCAATATCCTCTTTTGGGGTGGCTTCGTCTAAATCCTTTAGTTTTATAACTGTTCCAACAGCTATAAATTCTATATCAAATCCGGAAATATTATAATGTCTTGCAAATATATAGTGTATTAGTTCATGACAAAAAACCACTATAAATGTATAAAGAATTTGTTCTCTATAGCCTATGATAATTAAAAATATTACATATGGAATAAAATATCTGCTTATTTTTATCAAGAAATCTGTCTCACAAACATTCTAATTCGGCAAATTAATTTGCACTCTATTGATTACATTCTTGGTCTCATCTTGTATATCTTTAAACGAAATGTTTTTTATCCGATTTTTTATACTATTATAATCATAGGTTTCATTTATAACTTTTTTAGAATAACTATATACAGCTTTAGTTCCAGGAGTTGATATAAACCTGCATCCCACTACAATAACAGATAAAATCAAAACCCCCGTTAAATCCCTTATAATCCTCTTCGTAATAAACTTTCCTATATTAAATTTATTATTGCTATTATTAGTTTTATTGTAATGTGGAATATATTTAGCTTTTCCTTTTAACTGATTGTAATAATCTTCGTATTGTGAATTGTAATATCCCAAAACTTATCACCCTTCTATATCATTATACATAACCTATATATATTTAAAATACTTGTAAATTATGATAAACAGCAGCATAAAAATAAGAGAAACCAGCATAAATCTTATACTGATTTCTCTCATTATACGATTACTATTTATTGTTTACATGCATTCCAAGAACTTTGACAAATACTTCTGCAGCTGCAAGATTGGTAGCCAGAGGTACACTATGCACATCACATATTCTAAGTAGTGCAGATATATCAGGTTCATGAGGTTGGGCTGTAAGTGGATCTCTCATAAAAAATACAAGATCTATATCACCTTGAGCAACTCTTCCTCCTATTTGCTGATCTCCTCCTAAAGGTCCTGAAAGGAATCTATGCACTTCCAATCCTGTAATTTCACTTATAAGCTTTCCAGTAGTTCCTGTACCAAACAATTCATGTTCTTTAAAAACATCCTTGTATCTTCTTACAAAATCCACTATATCATCTTTCTTTTTGTCATGTGCTATAAAAGCAATTCTCATTGATCTTCCCCCTTGATTTAAAAATTAATCTTTTTTCTTCTCATTCCTATATTTAATACGAGAGCTAGGCCAATAAATGCACTTAAAAGAGAACTTCCTCCATAACTCATAAAAGGCAGTGTGATTCCTGTTATAGGAAACAGCCCTATGGTCATTCCTATGTTCTGCAGTATTGAAAACAACATTGTAGATACCATTCCAACACATACTACTGACCCAAATATATCCTTGGACTCCCGTGATATAGTTATAATTCTATATAGTACAATGGCATAAAACAATATGAGTACTCCAGCTCCCAAGAATCCCCATTCCTCTCCTACTACAGAGAATATAAAATCAGTAGATGCAAATGGAACATAGCCTCCTGAAATTTGAGTTCCCTTTAGAAATCCCTTTCCAAGCACTCCTCCAGATCCTATTCCTATTTGAGATTGCAGAAGCTGAAGTGAGTAACTTTTAGCATATTTCTCC
This sequence comes from Clostridium tyrobutyricum, assembly GCF_019144085.1. Lineage (GTDB taxonomy): Bacteria > Bacillota > Clostridia > Clostridiales > Clostridiaceae > Clostridium_B > Clostridium_B tyrobutyricum_A. The sequence goes on along the minus strand of NZ_JAHHUY010000027.1, from coordinate 4,059 downwards.
GGACTAAACAATGCCAGCACTCTCATCTTCTGATATTTTTCTATAAGTGAAGATTTCCACGCTATAGTTACTATTCCTGCAACAGCTGCAACAGCTATACCTATACTTTTCAAATTAAGTCCTGACACAAAATATATGCCAAATACAGTAAAAAAGCAGACCATTGTCATTCCCAAATCAGGCTGTTTTACTATAAGAGCCATAGGTATCAATGCATAAATTGTCAATTTTAAAAAATTTCTAATATTGTTTATATTTCCATCCATATCATCCAGCTGTTTTGCCAACATTACAATAATTCCTATTTTGGCAATCTCAGATGGTTGAAAGGAAATAGATCCTAATTTTATCCATGATGCAGCTCCGTTAACCGTAGATTTAATACCCGGGATGCAATTTAGGACAAGTAAAAATACTCCAAACCAATATATTATACTAGAATAATTTTCTATTATCTTATAATCAACAACCAATATAATATATGTCAATATAATTCCACCTATTATCCATATAAGCTGACTTTTCAAATAACTAAATCCTGATGTCATACGGGTAGCACTATATATATTCAAAACTCCAAATACAGCAATAATCAACACCGTTATAATTATTGTAAAGTCAAGTTCTCTTAAAAGTCTTCTGTCAATAGCCAATTTTTCAAGCATTTTATCTACCTCCATTATAACTATATAAATTATACCATATAGTTATTAAAAAGCTATGTACAAATTTATACATAGCTAATTTTTGTGCTTTACTTTTTTGATGGGTATGCTTGCAACCAATGCTGGAGATCCTTCTCCTACATCTTCTTCAGCACTTGTCATCTTCACTTCTACATCTCCACAATCAATTTCTATATATTTTGACAATACTTTTAGAATATCCTCTTTTATATTTTCCAATAAATCAGGGGACATATTGGATCTATCATGTATAAGTATTAATCTTAATCTTTCCTTTGCCACCTCTTTAGAAGGCTTTTTTGAAAAGATCTTAAATAAGTCCATCAAATTACCTCCTATTTAATACCAAATAATTTTTTAATAGATGAAAGGAATCCCTGCTGACCTGCACTTAAATCCATAAATGGTACATTCTCGCCGGTTATCCTCTTTGCTATATTTCTAAATGCATGTCCAGATACTGATTTGTTATCTAAAACTACAGGTTCCCCTTTATTTGTTGATACTGTTATTTCCCTGTCATCAGGTACTACACCTATTAATTCTATGGCAAGGCTGTCCAATATATCATTTACATCAAGCATTTGTCCATTTTTAGTCATTTCATAATTTATTCTATTTACTATAAGTTGATGATTTTCAAGCCCCTTGGAATCCAATTTTCCTATTACTCTATCTGAATCTCTTACAGATGTAACTTCAGGATTGACTACAATTAATGCTCTGTCCGCTCCTACAATTGCATTTTCAAATCCCTGTTCAATTCCTGCAGGACAATCAATTATAACATAATCAAACTCTCTCTTTAATTGGGATATTAGATTAAACATATCCTCACTATTTACATCTTCTTTATCTCTTGTCTGTGCTGTAGGCAAAAGATATAAATTAGCAAATCTTTTGTCTTTTATAAGTGCCTGCTTTAATTTGCATTTTTCCTCTATTACGTCTATAAGTGTAAATACAATTCTGTTTTCCAGTCCCATAAGAACATCTAAATTTCTAAGTCCCGTATCTCCATCAACTAAAACCACACTTTTATTCAGTCCAGCTAATCCCGTTCCTATATTAGCTGTAGTAGTAGTTTTACCAACTCCTCCTTTACCTGATGTGACTACAATTGATTCTCCCATAAAAAAACCTCCATTATATAAATTTGTTAGGTAAATAAGGCTCAACAATTATTGTATTACCTCTAATTCGTGCTACTTCAGGATATCTTGGCTTTATACTGTCTTCTGGTGACCTGGTTACCACGTTTGCAATTTGAAGCATTTCAGGTTCAAGATAAAATGAAGCAACTATTGCCTTGGAGTTGCCGCTAAATCCAGCATGGGCAAAACCCCTGAGTGCACCAAAGACAATTATATTACCTCCTGCATATATTTCAGATCCGGAATTCACATCACCAATTATAACTATATTACCAGAATAATTTACAACCTGTCCACTTCTAACTGTCCTTCGTACAAATTTAGTCCGCCCTTCATAAATCCCTGAAAATATTTTGGTGGATTTTTCCTCTCTGTCTTCAAATATACAATCCTTTATCAAAAATTCTTCGAATAAAATATCTTTAAGCTTTCTATATTGTCTATCAGTTATGTATTTAAAATCAGTAGTTATTTTAAGGGTGCATCCTTTATAAAAAGTTTTTCCCGGTGAAAGCCTCCTATTTAAAGTTTCAACCATATCATCAAAATCTCTAAACTTATTCATATTTATAATTATGTTTATTCCATCTCTATTTCCTTTAATTACTATATTATTATCATTATTATCGAACATGTCAGTAGACCTCCATAATACACCTATTATATTATTCAACACCGTTACTGTAAATCCTGCTAATTTATGATTTTATTTTGAGAAATAATAGAACTTGCAAACAATTTAATTTATGGTATAAAATAGGAATACTATTATTTTTATTCAGTAAAATCAATAATAAAAAGACTTCTTGATTGATAAATACAGATAAGGCTAATCTTGAATATATCTAACTTAAAATCTATTATAATCTACAGATTAAAGAAGTGGTTAATGCTTATTAATGGAGGTATTGTTATGCGAATAATTAATCAAATTTTAAGAACTATTACTATAATACTATGTTTATTCAGTATATCTATACATGTATTGGTAATATTATTATATATTAGCACCAATGTAAAAGATAAATACTTTTGTGTTAGTTTAACATTTGTTACATTTATTTTATATTGTTTTTATAAGAATAAATTAAGTAAAAAAATTTATAATATATTAATTCTTATTTTAGCACCTACACTGATTTTTATGCCATACATATATTTCAACTATATTAACACAAATTTTAGATATACATCTTTTTTAGATATAATTACCGAAAGAGATTCTATAGTTATTATATGGCCTATACTGTTTATTTGTATGTCTACTTTGTTTAATTACTTTATTTCTAAAAAAAATAATAAACATCAGTAAGTTGACCTATACTGATGTTTATTATTTATAATTACAAAGTGTTCAATATATATTTAGAAAAAGCTAATGTAGTTGCCTGTTCTATTTCACTAGTCGGCTTAATTCCTTCTTTTGTTGTTGCAAGGCTTAATAAAGAAGATCCACCTATTTTTTTTCTAAATCCATCATCACCGGTCATAATATCATAAATTTTACTATTTAATTGATGTATAGTAATACCAGTAAGTCCCAAATTGTTTAATAATATATTTCTTCTAACTAATCCATCTACAGTTGAAAAATACTCATCAATCAAATTTCCAACTTTATTATCCTTAATTTTTTCAGCAAGGTATATGGCATCTATATCATTTTCGATATCCATTCTCGAGCAACTATATGAAGTACTTCCAATGATCTCAACTGCTAATTCATCTAATGATCTATTTACATTTTCCGGCTTATTTTTTAAGTCTGTTAAATCTGCCATTGCAGTTGCTACATCACCTCCCCAACCTGTCCAAAAATCTGGAACAATATGATCTAATACTAATCTATTATATCCTAGTGTTGTTGCAGATAAATGCGGCAAGTCAGTTCCCTTATTGTGTATATATGCTGTTAATGTATTATCATTTTGAATATATGGTGTTATTTCATTTACAAGATCACTTTCACCTTGCTTCAAGTATTCTATAAAGCCTAGATCATTTGGTCCTAGTGTTAATAGCCATGCATAACCTGTATATCTTAAGGACCTTAAATAATTATACACTAAAGTATTTCTAGAGCTTAAATCGTATGTATCAGCTGCAAGAACAAGATATGTCTCTGCTGCACTATCCAATCTTTTCAATAGCAGAATAATCTTTGCTATTTGTGAAACTCCATTATTTTTACCAGAAGATATATCATTGTCAATTTCTAT